>CAJONC010000006.1 GCA_905235675.1 uncultured Bacteroidales bacterium
GGACGGCTTGTGGCAGGAGGCACAGCCCATGGACGTGAACAGCTCCTTGCCGCGCTGGACATCCTTCTCATGCAGGTTGCGGGCGCGCGGGATGGAAAGACCGCGGTGCCAGACCATGAAGTCATAAAAGTCGTCGGCCGACATCTCCGGGGTGAAGTTGTGATACGGGTTGTCAAACTGGTTCGTGGAAGGGCTCAGGAGGGCCAGGACGGCCGCGGAAATCTCCGCGTCGGTCACCGTACCGTCTTTGTCCACATCGACATAATAGGGAGAGGACGCGCCTTCCTCGCGGATGGCCTTGATGACGGAAAGGGTCTCGGACATCTTCCGGGCCCAGGCAACGGTGGTATACAGGAACGGACGGTCCGGACGGGACACGTTGGTGATGTTCCAGATGGCGTTGGCACCGGCGCCGTCCTGCAGGGTGCCGCGGGTCATCGCATAGGTAAAGCGCTTGACAGGGGCATAGGTGCCGCGGGCGACGAAAGTACCGTCAGCCAGGTAGCCGTCACCGTAGGAGCCGGGCTGCCAGTTGCCGTAGAAGGCCGAGGCCGCGAAATCGTTGGCACCTTTATCCCAGAATGCCGGATTCAGTTCCACGTACGGTGCCTCGGCACGGTACTGTTCCCGGATGGCGTCCTCAGGGATGGCGTCGATCAGTCCCGAGCCGATCACGCCGATGGTGGACTCCAGGCGGAAGCCCATCGTCAACCCTTTCTCCTCGGCCGTATCGTAGGGATTCGGATTCGTGTTGAAGGCTTCCCGGTCAATGGTAAGCTCCGGATACTGAAGGGAATACTCCTCTCCGTCGGGGAACTTCATCGGCAGGCCGCTCTCCATCGCGGAGACCGGGATCCAGCTCAGGTGGATGCCTTTCTCGTCGATAGGCGGAAGGAACGGCTCGGCGGCCATCGTCTGCGGCATGCCGGTCACTTCGGATACGTAGGCACCGTCATTGCTGCCGGGTTCGTTGGCATAATAGACCACCAGCAGGTAGCCGTTGCCGAAGGCGCGGGACGTATTGGCCTCATATACGCTCTGCCATTTGCCGTGGCCATAGGCCGGATGGCAGTCCAGGCAGGACTTGCGCACGCTGGCCGGGCCCAGGCCCCGGAACGGGGCGGTATTCAGTGTCACGTTGCGCTCGAAGAACATCTCGCCGTGGTTGAAGGCGTTCTCAAGGCCCTGCTGGGTAACGGCAGGGGCTTCATCCTCGTAGCAGCCCTCGGTCACATTGTCGGTCGTGCCCAGACGGCCGCCGGGATACCACTCGTCCGCCGAAAAGTTTCCCACGGCCTGGCCCACGTACTTCGCATCGGACTCGTGGGCGGGAACTGGCTCCGTGCCGTTATCATGCTGGCAGGCCGTCATGGAGAAAACGACGGCCATCCCGGCACAAATCGTTCTGAAAAGGTATCTCATAGTCAGTTAGAGTTTGGAAATCCAGTCCGCCGCTTCGTTCAGGAGGGCGTCCAGGGCATTGATCTTCACGATGGCGGTTTCGGCCACGGCGGCAGACGGGTCGTCCACGAAAGCCTTTCCGCTGGAGAGGCAGGCGTCCAGGGAGGCCACGGCCTCTTTCAGGGCCGACTCCAAGGAGGAGGCCTTCGTCCAGCCGTTGTCCTTCACAAACTGCATGATGGACGCGGAGGCAGCCGTTTCCAGGCCCTGACCGCCGTACAGGCTGTACTGGATGGACAGGATGTTATCCTTGAAATCCTGGTAGGACTTCTTGGAATACGGGGACTCGATGTAATCGGGGTCATAATCCTTGCTGTTCACGTAGTGGGCGGTACCGATCTTGGTGTTGGCCACTTCGTTGCAGATGTTGGAACAACCGGCGACCAGGATGCTCGAAACCGCCTCGGGCCAGCTCCGGTAGGTGCTGCCGGCGTTTCCGGTCCGGAGCAGGTTCTCGCCGTAGGTCAGGCCGCTGTCCATCACGGTGTTCAGCTCCAGCTCATCCTCCACCAGCGCGATGCGGTCGGCCGGGCAGTCCGGATCCCATGCAGCCTGCAGTTCGAAGCAGTAGTTGCGGAGGTCTTCGGCCACGGCGGTGGCGAAAATCACCTCGCTCTTGCCGGTGACGTTGCGTCCGGCGAAAGCCTCATCGTCCTCGACACCGCTAAGCGCGGAAGCCTTCCGGTTGGATCCGTCACGGAAGATGATGAACTCGATCCCGTGGAAACCCAGGGATGCGGCGCCCACCTCATCCACGGCACCGGCGCCTTCTTCCTCCAGGTCGGCAATGGTTTCGGTATTGGAAAGGCTCTTGGCAAGCTTGTCCTTGTCCAGCGGCCAGGAGTCGATGTGCGGGTCGATGCCATAGGCCGTGGCCGCACCGTACAAGAAGGCCTCGCTCTGTTCCCACCATTTGCGGGCGGACAGGAACGTCGTGCAGATCTTGTCGATATCGGCCTGCGCGTAGGTATCCTTCTCCTTGAGGGCGGAGAGTTGATTGTAAAGGGTCTCGGTTTCGTCGGCCAGGTTGCCGTAGATCTTGTAGATCACGTTCGGGACATAGGACTCCACCGCGGCCTTGAGGGCCTTTTCCTGACCGGTCAGGCCCGTATCGGCCTTGGGGTCCTTGTTGCAGGAGACGAGCGCCAGGACGGAAAGCGCCAGGGCGCCAAGAACTTTCTTTTTCATAATTTATTGGATTTTAAAGTTATTTACGGTTGAAAAAGGCCATGTAGCAGATGCCCAGACTCACCGAAGGTTCGGGATTGTAGCCGGCCTTCAGGAAACGGTGGGAGTACTCCGCTTTCACGGCGATTTGGGGAATCGGGAAATAATTGAGGCCCACGGCGATGCGGTTCTTCACCGTCCATTCGGCCGGTTCCTCGCCCGCATCGGGGATAAAGGGATTGTAGTATTCATAGCGGCCGAAGACGAAGAGCTGCTGCTCCCCCCACCAGGGCAGGATGTCGTAGCCGGCCTCGACGCCGAAGGCCATCGCCCCCTTTCCCACGGCGGATTTCTTGTACGGAGCGTTGTTGGCGGAACGGTTGCGCTTCATGTAGCTGATCATCGCGGCATCGCCCACATAGCCATAATCAGCGTTGCCACGGGCGATGAAACGGCGGCCTTTGTATTCGAAATCGAAGGCGCCCACGGCCGTCCGGCCCACGACGCCTGCATAGCGGGAGGATTCTGCAATCACCTCATAAGGATAGGTATTGTTGAACGCGCGCCCATAGAAACCGCTCAGGGAAAGGCGCAGGTTCTGCACGGAATAGTTGTCGATGCGGGCGACGAAGCCCAGTTGGTTGGCCGCCTTGAACTCGAAGGGGGAGCCGGCGCCGTTCTTAATGAAGTTCTCCGTGTTGAACAGGTAAGCATCCAGGCCGGCGATGACCTGGGCCTCGTAACGCCAATGGGCCGTCCGTCCCCACAGGCTGATGCCTGTGTCATGCCAAGTAGAAGGAAGGATCGTACTCTCGCCTTCCGGACGATAGACCGTGAAGAAGTTCAGGGGCTCATGGGCATTGTTCAAACCACCCACGGGAACGACCATATGGCCTACGCGCACGTTGAACTCCGGCCGGAAGCTTTTTTGGATCCAGAACTGCTCCAGTTCCACTTCTCCGCCTTTCTCCACTTCGGTCTCCCATTCGCCGGCTTCCTCGAATTCCTTCTCGGAGGCGGTGCCGGTCCCGGTGTGCTCGAACTCGATTTCCGTCTGCATGGACCACCCCTTCCCGAAGTCGTATCCCACATAGATCACGGCATGGGGAATGTCGAAACGGCCGTGCTGCTCGCCCTGGTGCGAAGCCGCGGAAGAATAGCGGTAAACGTTGTCACTGTAGAAGTTGCGGCTCAGGGCGACTTCGCCGTAACCGCCTACGGTAAGACGCTGGGCAGCGGCAGGTACATGCGCCGCCACTCCCAATGCAAGGATGACAAGGATTCTTTTCATTGCATTTCGTTTTTTCGCGATGCAAAGATAGAATCCGAGGAAGCGTCCGTCAATCCTAAAAAATGGGGATTTTACAGCCTATAGATAGTCGCCCCTGCTTTAATCAAAACTAATTGATAATCAATGTAATAAGTCAAAATAATACTTGTTTTATTTGCAGAAAATGCTTATATTGAGGTCAGAAACCTGCAAATAATTGAAGTAAAATGATCGGCAAAACACCCAAATAACAATACCCATAAATGATGAAAAAGCCTATATTTGCACTGAACAAGTCTGAAAACTTATGAAAGTTGCGTTAGTTGGTGCTACGGGCCTGGTGGGCACAAGGATGCTGCAGGTCCTCGAAGAAAGAAATTTTCCCGTTGATGAACTCATTCCGGTAGCGTCCGCCAAGTCGGTGGGCCGCAAAGTCATGTTCAAAGGCCGCGAGTGGACGGTGGTGAGCGCGGACGATGCCGTCGCCGCAAAACCCGTACTGGCCCTTTTCAGTGCCGGAGGCGAGACTTCACACCAGCTTGCCCCCCGTTTTGCAGCCGTAGGATGCCGGGTGGTGGACAATTCCTCATTCTGGAGGATGGATCCCAGCAAGAAACTGGTGGTTCCGGAGATAAACGGCGACGTGCTCACGGCGGACGATTACATAATCGCCAACCCGAACTGCTCGACCATACAGATGGTCCTCCCCCTTGCACCCATTCATAAAGAACTGGGTATCAAGCGCATAGTGGTTTCCACCTACCAGAGCGTGACCGGCACCGGATACAAGGCCATAGCCCAGATGAACACCGAACGCGCCATAGCGGAGAAGGGCACGGGTGAGAAGTGGGGAGAATATCCCGCAGTCTATCCCTATCCCATCGACCAGAACATACTTCCCCACATCGATTCCTTCCTTGAGAACGGATACACCAAGGAGGAGATGAAGATGATAAACGAAACCCGCAAGATACTGCGCGACGACTCCATAGCCGTCACCGCCACCACCGTGCGCGTACCGGTGCAGGGAGGACATTCCGAGAGCGTGAACATAGAGACTCTGAAACCTTTCAGCATCGGGCAGGTACGTGAACTGATGGGCTCCGAGCCGGGCGTGGTGGTGCAGGACGATCCGGCGAACAATGTCTATCCCATGCCCCTGCAGGCCTGGGGAAAGGATGAAGTGTTCGTGGGTCGCATCCGCCGCGATTTCAGCGTGGAGAACGGATTCAATTTCTGGTGCGTAAGCGACAATATCCGCAAAGGCGCTGCCACCAACGCCGTGCAGATTGCCCAGCTTCTGCTCGAACGCAAACTCCTTTAATGTAGCTTGATAATCAGCAGGTTACTGAAAATCGTCTGGTGAAAAAGCACCAGACGATTTTCGGTAAGTCATTGATAGTCAATGGCGGCTATGCCTGTTCGTAGAACCTGATGTAGTTGCGGACGGCTGTTTCGAGCTCTGAACAGAGGACGTGCTCGTCGTCGCGGTGTGCATGGCGTATGCTGCCGGGACCGCAGATTATCTTCCTTCTGAAATTGTTCAGATGAGGGGCGTCGCTGCCGAAAGCGACCGGACCCGAAGGGAATCCTTCGAAGGTGGTGTACGCCGCGGGTATGTCTCCGCCTATGATACGCCGTCTTTCTGCACCTCGTTCAACATCCACTCGTGCACCGCCCCGTCGGAAGCGAAGGTGGTGCGGAAATACACCCTGCAGGCGAGGAAGGGACTCAGAATGTTCTGGGCGTTGTCGCTGAAAAGCTTACCTATATTATATGTGGTGTCGCCGAGCACGTCGTCGAAGGGGAAACGCTGTCCGCGAAGGGTATTCACGAAATCCACGAACATCTCCACGGCACTGCGGCCGAACTGGGGATATCCAGAATGGAATGGCTCTCCCGTAAACGCCAGTTCATAGGCCTTGGTCCCCTTGGAAGCCGTCACCATCCTGTTCTCTGTAGGTTCGCCTATCACGAGGGTATCCGCCCTGAACGGCTGCTTCGCGAATGCCTTTGCGCCCCACGATCCGGTTTCCTCGCCGCTCAGCAGCAGCAGTCCGAAGCCGCTCTTTCCCGCCTTTGCAAGCTCGCAACAGGCTGAATACATGGCGATTATCTGCCCCTTGGCATCGCAGGCCCCTCGCCCCGTAACCCTGTCGGGAAGGAATTTGGGCGCGATGTACGGAGGCACCGTATCGATATGCGTACAGTAGACTATGCGGGGCGTTCCCCAGCTGAAAAGCAGATTGGCGGTGCCGTCGCCTACCTCGGACATCTCCACCTTGGGAGCCTTGAGTTTATGGGACAGGAATTCGGCGAGCGGACGCTCCTTTCCGGAGGTGGAATCGAAGCCCATTATGTCCTCGAAAAGATTATAGTCTATCATACGTGACAAAACTAATAATTTGTTGTTGAAACACCAAAATAATTGAGTATCTTTACGCCTTGAACGCATCTATATGAAAAAGATTCTTCTTTTAGGTTCAGGTGAACTCGGCAAAGAGTTCGTAATCGCTGCCAAGAGGGCAGGAGTCTATGTAATAGCTTGTGACAGATACGACAACGCACCTGCAATGCAGGTCGCCGACGAGCGTGAAGTATTCAGCATGCTCGACGGGGACGCGCTGGAGGCCGTCGTCCGCAAACACAAGCCGGACATCATCGTTCCGGAGATCGAAGCCATACGCACGGAAAAACTCTTCGGATTCGAACAGGAAGGCATCCAGGTTGTACCTTCGGCCCGTGCCGTCAACTACACGATGAACCGCAAGGCAATACGCGACCTCGCGTCCAAGGAACTCGGGCTGCGCACCGCGAAGTACGAGTATGCCAAGAACTACGAAGAACTTGACGCCGCCAGCGCAAAGATAGGCTTCCCATGCGTCATCAAGCCCCTGATGTCCTCTTCCGGCCACGGACAGAGCGTCGTGAAGGAGCCGGAGAAGCTGCGCAAGGCTTTTGACGAGGCGATGGCAGGCAGCCGCGGCGACGTTAAGGAAGTAATCGTGGAGGAATTCATCCGCTTCAATTCGGAATTCACCCTTCTCACCGTCACCCAGAAAAACGGTCCCACCCTCTTCTGCCCTCCCATCGGGCACGTGCAGATAGGTGGCGACTACCGCGAATCCTGGCAGCCGTACGAGATTTCCGAAAAGGACCTCAAAGATGCACAGCAGATGGCCGCAAAGGTGACCGCCGCACTTACCGGAGCCGGTATCTGGGGAGTGGAATTCTTCCTCACCGACACCGGAGTGGTGTTCTCCGAACTCAGCCCCCGTCCGCACGACACCGGAATGGTAACGCTTTCGCACAGCACCAACCTCAGCGAATTCGAACTGCACCTGCGCGCAGTCCTGGGCCTCCCCATCGCGGGAATCCACCTCGAACACGCGGGCGCCAGCGCGGTGGTGCTCGCCCCGCAGGACTATGACTGCCCGCCCGAATACAATCTCACCGACGCCCTCAGCGAAGACCGCACCCGCGTGCGCATCTTCGGCAAGCCCGACGCACACAAGGGCCGCCGCATGGGAGTCGTCCTCACCTACGGCGAAATCGGGGAAGGAACGGACGTGCTCCGCGAACGCGCGAAACGCCTTGCAAAAACGGTGTTGTAAAAGAAATTATGAAAGTTAGTATAATTATGGGGTCGAAAAGCGACTGGAACGTAATGTCCGCCGCTTGCGACACACTCGACTCGTTCGGGGTACCTTACGAAAAGAAGGTTATCAGCGCGCACCGCACGCCTGAGTTTTTTGTCGAATACATGAAAGGAGCCCGCAGCCGCGGAGTTGACGTGGTGATTGCGGGAGCCGGAGGAGCGGCCCACCTCCCTGGTATGGCCGCCGCACTCACAAGCCTGCCCGTGATAGGGGTGCCGATAAAAAGCGCTGCACTGAACGGGCTGGACTCCCTGCTTTCGATAGTGCAGATGCCGTCCGGCATACCGGTAGCCACCATGGCGATAGACGGAGCCAAAAACGCGGCACTTCATGCGGTTTCCATACTGGCCTTGCAGGATGCGGAACTCGCCCGAAAGCTCGAAGCCTTCCGCAAAGAACAATCAGATAAAGTACTCGCGACAGAACTGTAGCAATGAAACCATACAGAATATACGTCGAAAAGTTTCCAGGATTCCGTGTAGAGGCAGAAAGCCTCCGGAACGAATTCAACGAAAACCTTTCGCTGGGGCTCCGTTCCCTGCGCCTTGTAAATGTCTATGACCTCTTCGGTTTCAGTCCCGAGCTGCTGGAACGCTGCCGTTACAGCGTGTTCGGAGAAACCGTAACCGACTCCGTTTCCGACGAGTGTCCCCTCGAAGGCAGGAAATATCTTGCAGTGGAGTACATTCCGGGGCAGTTTGACCAGAGGGCGTCTTCCGCCGTGGAATGCGTGCATCTGATCGATCCCGACGCCGACGTGCAGATACGCAGTTCGAGGCTGCTCATCTTCGACGACGACCTCTCCGACGAAGATCTCGCCGCCATCCGCCACTACTTCATCAACGCGGTGGAATGCAGGGAGAAAGACCTCGGCAGGCTCGGCCTCAACGAAACGGCCGACGTGAAGCCGGTGCCGGTGCTGGAAGGCTTCCTTGAAATGGAAGAAGAGGACCTCTTGCCTTTCTGCAAGGCGAACGGCCTGGCGATGAACGCCGACGACCTTCGCGAAGTTCGCAACTACTTCCGCGGCCAGCAGCGCAATCCCACCGAGACCGAACTCCGCATACTCGACACCTACTGGAGCGACCACTGCCGCCATACCACCTTCACCACCGAACTCACGGAAATCAACGTGGACGACTCCTTCATCAAGGGAGACATCGAGGCGTCCCTCCAGAAATTCGGGAAGATACGCAGCGAACTCGGGCGTGAAGAAAAGCCCCTCTGCCTGATGGAACTCGCCACGATAGGGGCAAGATACCTGAAACGCAAGGGCCTGCTCGACGACCTTGAGCAGAGCGAAGAAAACAACGCATGCAGCATCTTCATAGATGCCGACGTGGACGGGGAAACGCAGAAATGGCTGCTTCAGTTCAAGAACGAAACCCATAACCATCCTACCGAAATAGAGCCCTTCGGAGGCGCGGCAACCTGCCTCGGAGGAGCCATCCGCGACCCTCTTTCAGGTCGTGCCTATGTGTATCAGGCAATGCGTGTCACGGGTGCGGGCGACATCACGAAGAGCGTGGCCGAAACCCTCCCGGGGAAGCTTCCGCAGAGGATGATTTCGCGCAAGGCGGCGGCCGGATATTCCAGCTACGGCAACCAGATAGGCCTCGCCACCACCCACGTACGTGAAATCTACGACGAGGGTTATACGGCCAAGCGTATGGAGATAGGCGCCGTGGCAGGTGCGGTGAAGGCGGACAACGTGCGCCGCGAAAGTCCCGCCCCGGGCGATGTGATTCTGCTGCTCGGCGGGCGTACCGGACGCGACGGCATCGGAGGCGCCACAGGATCTTCCAAGGAGCACACCGAGGCATCCCTCGAAACCTGCGGCAGCGAGGTGCAGAAGGGCAACGCGCCCGAGGAGCGCAAGCTGCAGAGGCTGTTCCGCAGGCCGGAAGTGTCCAGGCTGATAAAGAAATCCAATGATTTCGGAGCCGGCGGGGTGAGCGTGGCTATAGGAGAACTGGCCGACGGGCTGGACATCTGGCTCGACCGTGTTCCCGTGAAATACAGCGGCCTCAACCCTACCGAGCTTGCCATCAGCGAGTCGCAGGAGCGCATGGCGGTGGTGGTGGAAGCGAAGGACGAAGCCGCCTTCCGCGAATTCTGCCGCAGCGAAAACGTGGAAGTCACGCACGTGGCCGAGGTTACCGACCGCGGACGCATGCGCATGTTCCGCGACGGCGCGATAGTGGCAGATCTTGAAAGGAAGTTCATCGACAGCGCCGGTGCAAGGCACTACGCCTTCGCGACCGTGGCAGCCGTGGAAGACAAGGACATATTTGCAGTAACTCCCGCAGGGTCAACGCTTTCGGAGAAGATGGAGGCGGTGCTGTCGGAGCCTAACGTGGCCTCGCAGAAAGGGCTCGTGGAGATGTTCGACGCATCCATAGGCCGCTCTACCGTGCTGATGCCTTACGGAGGAGCCACTCAGATGACGGAGGCTCAGGTTTCCGTGCAGAAACTGCCCGTAGACGGATTTACCGACACGGCATCGGTGATGGCTTTCGGCTACAATCCGACGATAGCCAAATGGAGTCCTTATCACGGCGCTGCCTATGCCGTGGTCGAGGCCTGCTCCAAGGTGGTGGCAAGCGGTGCGGCCTACGACAGGATGCGTTTCTCCTACCAGGAATATTTCGAGAGGATGACTTCGGATCCCCACAGCTGGGGCAAGCCCCTGAGCGCCCTTCTCGGGACTCTTGAGATGCAGACGCAGCTTGGCCTGCCTTCCATAGGAGGCAAGGACTCGATGAGCGGGACTTTCGAGCATATCAGCGTCCCGCCCACCCTTGTGGCGTTCGGAATCACCACTGTAAAGGCTTCCAAGGTAATCTCTCCCGAATTCAAGAAGGAAGGGAATTATATCTATCTCGTCAGGCACACGCCTCTTTCCTCCAGAATGCCAGATACGGATCAGCTCAAGCGCAACTGGAGCTTTGTAACGGAAAGCATTGCTGCCGGATGCATCGTTTCCGCCTGTGCCTGCGGGTTCGGCGGAGTGGCCGAGGCCATAGCCAAAATGAGTTTCGGTAACCGGCTTGGCGCAGATATTCAAATGGATGAAAAGGCACTTTTCGCCCTGAATTACGGTTCCATAGTGGTGGAAGCCACGGCTGAACTCGAAAACGATGCGGCCGTTCTGCTCGGCAAGGTGGCGGAAGACATCTGTATAAACGGCGAAGCCATCTCCCGTGACAGTCTCCTCGAAGCATGGCAGAAGCCCTATGCGGGCATCTATCCTCCCAAACTCGACGGCAGGCAGAAGCCGGTTCCGGAAAGCACGGGCGTCGCGCGGCCGGAACTCCGCTACAAGGACGGCCCCGTGCAGAGGCCCCTGGTCTACATCCCCGTCTTCCCCGGCACCAACTGCGATTACGACACCGCCAAGGCCTTCCGCAAAGCCGGAGCCGAGGTACGCATAGGAGTGTTCTGCAACCTCACCGCGGAAGATATCTACCGTTCCATCGAAGAGATGAAGCGCAGCATAGACGAATGCCAGATTCTCGCACTTGCAGGAGGATTCTCCGAAGGGGACGAGCCGGACGGAAGCGGGAAATTTATCTCGAACGTTCTGAACAACAGCGAGATAGCGGCATCCATCCACGCCCTCCTCGACCGCGGAGGCCTGATTCTCGGTATATGCAACGGCTTCCAGGCCCTCGTGAAGAGCGGGCTGCTCCCTTACGGACGGCTCGGCATGGTAACCCGCGAATCTCCCACCCTCTTCCGCAACGACATCAACCGTCACGTTTCGCAGATCGTCACCACCCGCGTGGCAAGCACGGCCTCTCCCTGGCTCAGGGGAATGCAGGTCGGGGAGGAGCACAGCATAGCGGTCAGCCACGGCGAAGGCAAGTTCGTGGTGAGCGAAGAGATGGCGGAAAAACTGTTCGCAAACGCTCAGGTGGCTTTCTGCTACGCCCCTGAAAGCAATCCCAACGGATCCTCCTACGGAATTGAGGGCATACTCAGCCCCACAGGGCAGATTCTCGGGAAGATGGGTCACAGCGAGCGCTACGAGCAGGGACTCTTCAAGAACATCGCCGGCAACCCCGAGCAAAAGATATTTGAGAACGCAGTAAAGTATTTTCAGGAAAATGGATAAGCAGCAGCTCATTTTCGACGGATTCGAAAAACAGATTTACAGCACGGAAGACCCCGACGTCGTCATCCTGCATTTCAAGGACGACATCACGGCGTACAACAATATAAGGCGGGCAAGGCTCTCGGGCAAGGGTGAACTGAACTGCGCCATTTCCGCCCTGCTCTTCGAATATCTCCGCAAGAAGGGTGTCTCCACGCACTTCATCGCCAGGCAGGGAACCAACGACCTGGTCTGCCGCAAGGTGCAGAGCATCCCGATAGTGCTGGTGGTGCACAATTACGTTGCCGGATCGCTTGCGAGCAAACTCGCCCTGCCGGAAGGATTCAAGCCGGCCACAGTAATCTACGACCTGCGCTACAACAACACCGAGCTGGGAGACCCTCTCATCAACGACTCGCAGGCGGTGGCGCTCGGAATCGCCAGCTTCGACGACCTCGCAGCCATGTACGCATACGCGCGCAGCATCAACACCATGCTGGTGAGCCTCTTCGCCGCGGCGGGACTGAAATTCGTGGACATCAAGCTGCAGTTCGGAAAGACCTCCGACGGAGAGCTGATAGTTTCCGACGAGATCAGCCCCGACACCTGCCGCATCTGGGATGCCGAGACCGGCGAAAAACACGACAAAGACCGCTTCCGCCACGATATGGGATGGATAGTAGACTCATACGCGGAAGTATTGCATAAACTTCAATCAATCAAGGAATAATGGCACAGTCTTACGAAAATGCGGGAGTGAATCTCGAAGCGGGCTACGAAGTGGTCCGCCGTATCAAACAGCATGTTGCATCCACGGCCAGGAAAGGCTCGATGGGCGGAATAGGCTCTTTCGGGGGCATGTTCGACCTCTCGGAACTGGGAATAAAAGAGCCGGTGCTGGTGAGCGGAACCGACGGCGTGGGCACCAAACTGAAGATTGCCTTCGCCATGGACAAGCACGACACCATAGGCATAGACGCCGTGGCAATGTGCGTGAACGATGTGCTGGCCCAGGGTGCCGAGCCGCTTATCTTCCTCGACTACGTGGCCCTCGGGCACAATGTTCCCTCCAAGGTGGAAGCGATAGTGGCGGGTGTTGCGGAAGGCTGCCGCCAGGCCGGATGCGCCCTCGTGGGCGGGGAGACCGCCGAGATGCCCGGCATGTATGCCGACGGAGAATATGACATTGCAGGCTATACCACGGGCGTGGTCGAGAAGAGCAGGCTGATAGACGGATCGAAAGTCAAGACCGGCGACGTGCTGGTGGGAATAGCTTCTTCGGGCGTACATTCCAACGGTTTCAGCCTCGTGCGCAAGATAGTCGCCGACAGCGGCCACAGCTACACCGATCCCGTCCCGGAATTCGGAGGCAGGCTGCTCGGAGACGTACTCCTCACTCCCACGAAAATTTACGTGAAGCAAGTGCTGGATGTTATCCGCAACTGTGACGTGCACGGGGTGGCACACATCACCGGCGGAGGCTTCGACGAGAACATCCCCCGCGTGCTGCACGACGGGCAGGGCCTGGAGATAAGCGAAGGAAGCTGGGAGATACTTCCCGTGTTCAAGGTGCTGGAAAAATGGGGCGGAGTACCCCACCGCGAGATGTTCAACATCTTCAACATGGGAATAGGGATGGTGCTGGTGATGCCGGCCGAAGATGCGCCAAAAGCCATCAAAATACTTGAAAGCCACGGAGAAAAGGCTTCAGTGATAGGAAAAGTTACCGATAAGGAAGGAGTTAACATTGTTTTGAAATGAGAGCACTTGTAAGCGTCAGCGACAAAACCGGCCTGGTGCCTTTCGTGCAGGGCCTGAAAGACCTCGGATGGGAGATTATCGCCACCGGAGGCACACAGAAACTGCTGGAATCGGAGGGCGTCGGGACCATAGGCATTTCCGAAGTGACAGGTTTTCCCGAGATTTGCGACGGTAGGGTTAAAACCCTGCATCCCAAGGTTCACGGGGCCCTTCTCGCCAGAAGGGACATTCCGGAACACATGGCGACACTCGCCGAAAACGGCATCGAAACCATAGACCTCGTATGCGTGAACCTCTATCCCTTCCGCCAGACCATAGCGAAGGAGGGTGTCACCATGGAAGACGCGGTCGAGAATATCGATATAGGCGGCCCCAGCATGCTCCGCAGCGCCGCAAAGAATTTCGCAAGCGTGACCGTGGTATGCGATCCCTCCGACTACGGCACCGTGCTCGAAGAGATACGTGCTAACGGCGACACTCTGCCGGAAACCAGGCTCCGCCTCAGCGCCAAGGCCTACACCCATACGGCGGAATACGACATGTGCATCGCCACCTACATGCGGGCACAGGCCGGCCTCAATCCCAAGCTTTTCCTCGAATACGACCACAAGCAGGGCCTGCGCTACGGGGAGAACCCCCACCAGAGCGCGGAATTCTACGCAGAATGCACCCCTTCGTCCTACGCCCTGCCCTTTGCCGAGCAGATTCAGGGCAAGGAACTGAGTTACAACAATATACAGGATGCCAACGCAGCCCTCAACGTACTCCGCGACTTCTCCGAACCTTTCTGCGTGGCGCTCAAGCACATGAATCCCTGCGGAGCAGCAACAGGTAAAACAATCGAAGAAGCCTGGCAGGCTGCCTATGAGGCCGACAAGGTGAGCATCTACGGAGGAATCGTGGGGGTGAACCGCGAACTTACCGCAGAAGTCGCAGCCGGAATGAAACCCATCTTCCTCGAAATAGTTATCGCCCCTTCATACACCCCCGAGGCCCTCGAAATTCTCTCTTCCAAGAAGAACCTCAGGGTGCTCAAGGTGGACATGACGCCCGCTTCCAAGGCTCCCACCCAGTACGTGGGCGTGAACGGGGGCCTGCTCGTGCAGCAGCTCGACACCGCGATCGAAACCCTGACTCCGGAAATGTGCGTCACGAAAGCCAGGCCCACCGAGGCCCTGATGCGCGACATGCAGTTCGGTTGGAAGATAGTCAAGCACGTGAAATCCAACGCAATAACCGTAGTGCGTGACGGACATACCATAGGCGTCGGGGCTGGACAGACCAACCGCGTGGGCTCCGCCGAGATCGCCCTTAAGCAAGCTCAGGCAGCAGGCTTCACCGAAGGCCTGGTGCTCGCTTCCGACGGATTCCTGCCCTTCGACGACACCGTCGCCCTTGCCGCACAGTACGGCGTGGCTGCGATTGTGCAGCCCGGCGGCAGTATCCGCGATGCGGACGCCATCGCCAAGGCCGACGAGCTCGGCATCACCATGCTGTTTACCGGAGTAAGACATTTTAAACATTAGTATTATGGTATCAGGAAAAACCGTGCTGGTGGTCGGCGGCGGCGGACGTGAACACGCCATTGTGGATGCGCTCAGCCGCAGCCCGCAGGTGGGAAAAATCTATTGCGCGCCAGGGAATGCCGGTATAGGAAAGAAGGCTACAAACGTTCCGCTGAAGGATACCGATGTGGAGGGGCTCAAAGCCTTTGCAATCGGGAACGGCGTGGGCCTTACCGTTGTGGGGCCGGAAGCCGCCCTTGCCGCGGGCATAGTAGATGCCTTCCGCGCGGCGGGTCTCAGGATTTTCGGGCATACCAAAGCCGCCACCGCAATCGAAAGCAGCAAGGAGTTCGCCAAGGAAATAATGGCGAAATACGGGGTTCCGACTGCGGGATACCGCAGTTTCGAGGATTTTGACGAGGCACTGGACTATGTGGCCAGAAGGCCTTTCCCCGCAGTGCTGAAATATGACGGGCTGGCCGCAGGAAAGGGTGTGGTGATTGCCGCAGACAAGGCCGAGGCCGAGGCTGCGCTGCGTTCCATGCTGCTCGACGAAAGCTTCGGCAAGGGCAAGGTCGTGGTGGAAGATTTCCTCACCGGACCGGAATTTTCGTTCATGTGTTTCGTGGACGGGGACCGCGTCTATCCCATGCCTCTCGCCCAGGACCACAAGCGCGCCTTCGACGGCGACAAGGGACCGAATACCGGAGGGATGGGGGCCTATACGGGGCTGCCTTTCATCTCCGACGCCGACAGGTCTTTCGCCCTTGAGAATATACTGAAACGTACCGCAAGCGCCATGGTGGCCGAGGGCAGGCCGCTGTCCGGCGTGCTTTACGGCGGGCTGATGAAAACCCCCGAAGGCATCAAGGTGATTGAGTTCAACGCCCGTTTCGGCGATCCCGAAACGGAGGTGGTGCTGCCGCTTCTGGAAAGCGATATTTATGAGGTATTCAGTGCGGTTGCGGAGGGCCAGCCCTGCGCGGAGCCGCAGTGGAAGGACAGGGTTACGCTTGGCGTGGTGCTCGCCTCCAAGGGCTATCCGGGCTCTTATGAGAAGGGTTATGTGATTGAGGGTCTGGAAGATGTGGACGCGCATGTGATTCATATGGGGACGAAGATTTCCGACGGGAACGTAGTTACTGCCGGAGGCCGCGTGCTGATGGTGGTTTCCGACGGGGAGGATATCGCCGCGGCGAAGGAGAAGGTGTACGGGGAGGTAGCGAAAATCCGCTGCAGCAATCTCTTTTACCGCAGCGACATCGCCCATATAGCCCTTGAAGGAAAATAATTTCTATTTTTGTAGCTGTATGAGTGCAAGGATATTGGACGGAAAGGCCGTGGCCGCTTCCATTAAAGAAGAAATAAAGGCGCAGGTGGAGGCCCTGGAGGGCCGCAAACCGGGGCTGGCGGTGATAATCGTGGGTGAGAACCCCGCGAGTCAGGTATATGTGCGCAACAAAGTACAGTCCGCAGAGTATGTGGGAATGCTTTCGCGCAAGATAGAACTGCCGGAGGACGTGTCCGAGCAGAGACTTCTGGACGAGATAGCCGCGCTGAACGCCGACGGCGCCATCGACGGAGTGCTGGTGCAGCTTCCCCTTCCGAAACATATCGATGCCGACAAGGTGCTGAATGCCATCGACCCTGCGAAGGATGTCGACGGATTCCATCCTGTAAACGTGTCGAACCTCTGGCTGGGACGCCCCTGCACCATTCCCTGCACCCCCAAGGGCATAATGCGCCTGATATCCGAAAGCGGCATCAATCCCGCCGGAAAGAATGCGGTGGTTGTGGGCCGCAGCAACATAGTGGGCAAGCCCGTAGCCAAGCTTCTGCTCGATGCCAACGCCACGGTAACCATAGCCCATTCCCGCACTCCCGACCTTGCCGCCGTCACCCGCGGGGCCGACATCCTGGTTGTTGCAGTAGGAAAGGTAGCTGTGGTGACAGGAGACATGGTAAAGCCCGGCGCAGTGGTGATAGACGTGGGCATGAACCGCAACGCGGCGGGCAAACTCTGCGGCGACGTGGAATTCTCCACTGCGGCGGAGGTAGCGTCGGCCATCACCCCCGTTCCCGGAGGCGTAGGCCCGATGACTATTGCAATGTTAATGCAGAATACCCTCGAAAGCTACCTGAGCCGTCAGCGCACCACTGTCTGATCCCTGTCGGGTCCGACTGAAACTATGCCGACGGGCACGCCGGTGTAGTCTTCGATGAAGGCGACGTAATCCTTGAGTTCCTGAGGCAGGGCGTCGTAGGTCCTGACGCCGGAAATATCCGTCTTCCATCCCTTGAATTCCCTGTAGACCGGAGTAATCTCTTCTGTTCCGGCCTCGTAAGGGAAGTAGTCCAGCTTCTTTCCGCCCATTTCGTATCCGACGCAGACCTTGATGGTGTCGAAGTCGTTCATCACGTCGGCCTTCATCATTATAAGCGAAGTGGCGCCGTTCATCATCACAGTATATTTCAGGGCGACGAGGTCCAGCCATCCGCAGCGGCGGGCACGGCCGGTAGTGGCGCCGTATTCATGGCCGAGGCGGCGCATGGTTTCGCCGGTTTCGTCGAAGAGTTCGGTCGGGAAGGGGCCGGATCCGACGCGGGTGCAGTAGGCCTTGAAGATGCCGAGGACCTTTCCTATGCGTGCAGGAGCGATTCCGAGTCCGGTGCAGGCTCCTGCGCAAAGGGTGTTGGAGGATGTCACGAAGGGATAGGTACCGAAGTCGATGTCGAGGAGCGACCCCTGGGCGCCTTCCGCAAGTATGGAGACGTCTTCGCTGAGGCAGCGGTTGATTTCCACCTCATTGTCCACAATCCTGAAGGCCTTGAGGGCCTCTATGGCCTCGAACCATTTCGCCTCGGATTCCGCAAGATCGTAACCGGTATAGCCGAGGGCGTTTATCTGAATCAGGTGCCAGTCCCTTAGGGCCTCGTATTTCTGCCTGAAATCGGGGGAACAGATATCTCCGACGCGAAGCCCCGTACGGGCGATCTTGTCGGTGTACGCAGGGCCTATCCCCTTGAGGGTGGATCCTATCTTGGACTTGCCCTTGTGGGCCTCGTTGGCAGCATCCAGGATGCGGTGGGTGGGCAGGATGAGATTGGCCCTCTTTGCGATTAGGAGCCTGCCGTCCACCTTGCCTCCGATAGCCTCGATTCCGTGTATCTCTTCCATGAGAATGATGGGATCCAGCACCACGCCGTTGCCTATGAAGTTGAGGGTGTCTTCGCGGAAGATTCCCGAAGGAACGCTGTGCAACACGAACGATTTGTCGCCGAAACAGATGGAATGCCCTGCATTGGGGCCGCCCTGGAAGCGCGCGACAGCCTTGTAATCCGATGCGAGGACATCGACTATCTTTCCCTTTCCTTCGTCGCCCCACTGGAGGCCGAGTACAACATCTACCGATTTCATAGATTATAACTGTTTAAGACATTTTACAACATTTTCTTCCATCTGCTCCGCGCTGTAGGGCTCCTTCACGAAAGGCTCGCCCGTTATCTGCTCGTAGAGCTCGATGTATCTGTCCGTGATACCCTCAACCACCTCGGGCGTCATCTCGGGCACTTTCTGCCCCTCCTTGCCCTGGAAACCGCCTGCCATCAGCCACTCGCGCACGAACTCCTTGGAAAGCTGCCTCTGATGCTCGCCGGCCACGAGGCGCTGTCCGTAACCCTCGGCATAGAAGTAGCGCGACGAGTCGGGAGTGTGAATCTCGTCCATAAGGTAGATGACTCCGTCCTTCTTTCCGAACTCGTACTTGGTGTCCACCAGTATCAGGCCCTGCCTTGCGGCGATTTCAGTCCCGCGCGCAAAGAGCTGCAGGGTATATTTTTCGAGCTGTTCGTAATCTTCGCGCGAGACAAGGCCGGAAGAGATGATTTCTTCGCGGCTGATGTCCTCGTCGTGCCCCTCGGCAGCCTTGGTGGTAGGGGTGATGATGGGATGGGGCAGCTTCTGGTTCTCAATCAGGCCGTCCGGAAGTTCGACTCCGCAGAGGGTGCGTCTGCCTTCCCTGTATTCGCGCCATGCATGGCCGGCGAGATAGCCGCGCACCACCATTTCAACCTTGAAAGGCTCGCAGAGCACGCCCACGGTCACGTTGGGATCGGGAACCGCGATCTTCCAGTTGGGAAGGATATCGGCGGTGGCATCCAGGAACTTGGCCGCTATGCGGTTGAGAATCTGGCCCTTGTAGGGGATGCCCTCGGGCAGCACCACGTCGAACGCGGAGATGCGGTCGGTAGCCACCATCACAAGGTATTTGTCTTTTACGAAATAGACGTCGCGGACTTTGCCCACATACTTTTTACCCTGACCTTCAAGACGAAAATCAGTTTTTACAACAGCTTTCATAACAATGATTATAAAGGTACCTCAAAAAACGGTTAAAGTTAGCAATAAAAGATAATCGAAACAAGATTTAGCGCCTATTATATACGGCATTTTTTATATAAATTTGTAGACTATATATTATTTCGGGATGGACAATCAGGAATTCAGGGGTTTGCACGAAGAATGCGGGGTGTTCGGAGTGTACAATGTAAACGACGCCGCAAGGCTTACCTATTACGGCCTTCACAGCCTGCAGCACCGCGGGCAGGAAGGATGCGGCATAATTACCGTGAACAACGGCACCTTCTGCAAGGAACGCGGGCTCGGCCTCGTGACTGAAGTCTTCAAGGACGAAACCCTGCAGGCCCTTCCCGGAAACATGGCGATAGGGCACGTTCGCTACTCCACCCACGGAGGAGGGGGTATCGAGAACGTGCAGCCTTTCTTCTTCCGCCACAAGACCGGCAACTTCGCCCTCGCGCACAACGGCAACATCATCAACGCCGGCCAGCTCGCCGACTACCTCGAGAGCCGCGGCAGCCTCTTCCACTCCACCTCCGACAGCGAAATCCTCGCGCACCTCATCCGCAAGAAGAACAACGAGCCGCGAATCAACGCGATAAAAGAAGCCCTCAACATGCTGGAAGGGGCGTTCGCCTTCCTTATCCTCACCGAAAACCGCCTCTATGTCTGCCGCGACAAATACGGGCTCAGGCCCCTCGTCATAGGCACCATGGGTGAAGGATACATAGTCGCGAGCGAAACCTGCGCGCTTGAAGCCGTGGGCGCGACCTACCTTCGCGACGTGGAGCCGGGAGAAATCATCTGCATCGACTCCGAAGGCCTCCGCAGCCACAGCTACTCCCGCTTCCGCCGCAACAAGATGTGCGCGATGGAATACATCTACTTCTCGCGCCCAGACAGCGACATCGAAGGCTGCAACGTACACGCCTTCCGCAAGGAAAGCGGCCGCAAACTCGCCCACACCGCACCCGTCGAGGCCGACATAGTGATAGGGGTGCCGGATTCCAGCCTGAGCGCTGCCACCGGATATGCCGAAGAGAGCGGCATCCCCTACGAAATGGGGCTTATCAAGAGCAAATACGTGGGAAGGACCTTCATCCAGCCTTCGCAGGAGATGCGCGAGATTGGCGTGAAGATGAAGCTTTCCGCCGTGAGAAGCATAGTGTCGGGCAAGCGCATCATTCTGATTGACGACTCGATAGTGCGCGGCACCACCTCCCGCAAGATTGTGAGCATGCTGCGCGACGCCGGAGCCAGGGAAGTGCATGTACGCATCGCCAGCCCGCCCCTTACCCATCCCTGCTACTACGGAGTGGACATTTCGGAATACGATGAACTCATCAGCGCCCACCGGAGCGTGGAAGAGGTTCGGCAGGTCATCGGCGCCGACACCCTCGCCTTCCTGAGCAGGGAAGACACCCTTGCGTCTGCGCCGGGGCGCAGCGACATGTGCTTTGCATGTTTCACCGGAGATTATCCTACAGCTTTATATTGATATGATTGAACGTTATTCCCGCCCTTGCATGAGGGCTATCTGGACCGAAGAAAACAAGTTTGACGCCTATCTCAAGGTGGAAATCCTATCCTGCGAGGCCTGGAGCAAGATGGGAGTGATTCCCGAAGAAGACGTGGAGCTGATACGGAAGAACGCCCGCTTCAGCGTGGACCGCATCAAGGAGATAGAGGAGCAGACCAGGCACGACGTGGTGGCCTTCACCCGCGCGGTCAGCGAAAGCCTTGGCGAGGAGCGCAAATGGGTGCATTACGGGCTCACCTCCACCGACGTGGTGGACACGGCGAACGGATATCTGCTCAAACAGGCGGACGCCATACTCCTGAAGGATATGGAAGATTTCCTCAAGATTCTCGCCCGCAGGGCTAAGGAATTCAGGGACACCCCCTGCATAGGCCGCACCCACGGCATACATGCCGACATCACCAGCTTCGGGCTCAAATGGGCGTTGTGGTACGAAGAGATGAAGCGTAACATCGAACGTTTCAAGTTCGCCGCAGCGGGAGTCGAGGCCGGAAAGATGAGCGGAGCTGTAGGAAACTTCGCGAACATCCCCCCCTTCATCCAGGACTACGTCTGCGAACAGCTCGGGATTGCAAGCGCCGACATCTCCACCCAGGTTCTGCAGCGCGACAGGCATGCTTACTATATTGCCACCCTCGCGGTGATAGCTTCCACCATTGAACAGATGGCAATGGAAGTGCGCAGCCTCCAGCGTACCGAGGTCCGTGAGGCGGAGGAAGCCTTCCGCAAAGGGCAGAAAGGGTCGAGCGCCATGCCGCACAAGCGCAACCCCATAGGCAGCGAGAACATCTGCGGATGCGCCAGGGTGATGCGCGGATACATGTCGGCAAGCTGCGAGAACGTAGCCCTCTGGCACGAGCGCGACATCTCCCACTCCAGCACCGAACGCATCATACTGCCCGACGCGACGGAACTGCTCGACTACATGCTCACCCGCTTCGGAAGCATACTCGACAACCTCACCGTCTACCCCGAAAACATGATGAAGAACATCTGGCGCACCAACGGCGTAATCTTCGCCCAGAGGGTGATGAACGCCCTGATCGGGAAAGGGCTTTCGCGCGAGGAAGCCTACGACACCGTGCAGCCGGTGGCAATGACGGCCTGGAGCAACGGCCTGGATTACAAGGAATTGCTCGCCGCCAACGAGAAGGTGACCGCACTCCTCAGCCCTGAGGAGCTTGACTCCTGCTTCACCCTCGACTACTACTTCAAGAACGTGGATTACATTTTCAACAGAGTGGGAATACAATGAAAGCGATAATCAGCGGATATGGCAAAATGGGCCATATCATTGAAAAGAAACTTGCGGAGCACGGCGTGGAGCTCGCCCTTGCGAGCGAAGATATATGCGCCGTCGATCCTGCGCTTGCCGCGCAGTGCGTCTGCATCGACTTCACGACCCCTGCGGCTTTCAAGGCCAATTACAAGTTTATCGCGGCCAGTTTCAAGGCGGCCGTGGTGGGAACCACCGGATGGAACGACATCCGTGACGAGGTGATTGCGGAGTTCGAAAAGCAGGGCACGCCCATGATTTATGCTTCCAATTTCTCGATTGGAGTGAACGCCCTGTTCGCCGCCGTTGAAAAGACATCCAAGGTGCTGAAAGGGCACGGATATGTGCCGCATATCAGCGAAACCCATCATATCCACAAGCTCGACGCCCCGAGCGGGACGGCGAAAAGCCTCGGCGAACTCGTGGCTTCCGAGCTTGGCGTATCTCCGGAGATAGAATCTTTCCGTGAGGGCGAAGTGCCTGGGATTCACACTGTAGAGTTTGAATCCGGCGCAGACCGCCTCTCTTTCACACACGAAGCCTTCTCCCGCGAGGGACTTGCAGAAGGCGCAGTCGCCGCTGCGCTCCTTACCGAGGGGCTGCAGGGCGTTCACGAATTTAAAGATTTGATATTATGACAGACTTCAAAGGCTGCGGAACAGCCCTGTTTACGCCGTTCAGGGACGGCGCTCCCGACCTGCAGGCGATGGCCGCGTGCGTGCGCCGGCAGGTGGAAGGCGGTATCGACTTCCTGGTCCCGCTCGGGACCACGGGAGAGACGCCCACGCTGAGCGACGCGGAGAAACTGGACGTGTTCCACTGCACCCGCGAGAATGCCGGCGGCCTGCCCGTAGTGGTGGGTGTCGGCACCAATTCGGTTAACGGAACCCTTGCCAATATCAGGCTGCTGCATGAGGCGGATGCCTTCCTGGTGGTGGTTCCCTACTACAACAAACCTCCCCAGAGGGGTATCTACGAGTATTTCAAGACCATCGCAGGCGAAACCGACAAGCCGGTAATCCTCTACAACGTTCCGGGACGCACAGGGTCCAACATCGAGGCGGAAACCACCCTGAAGCTCGCAAGCGACGTTCCCAACATCGTGGCAATCAAAGAGGCTTCCGGCAAGTTCGACCAGATAAACGCCGTCATCCAGGGCCGTCCGGAAGGATTCAGCGTACTCAGCGGCAACGACGACGACACCCTCGACCTTATGACAGTCGGTGCCGACGGCGTGGTTTCGGTGGCATCTAACGTGGCCCCTTCGCTGATGGCGGAATTCGTACATGCTGCCCAGGACGGGAATTTCGACAAGGCTACGGATCTTGACAAAAAGCTCGGGCCTTTGTTCAAAAATCTCTTCATCGAGCCCAACCCCATTCCCGGAAAGGCGGCGATGGGCCTTCTGGGGCTGATGGAGAACAGCCTCCGCCTGCCACTGGTTACCGCCACTGCCGAGACGGAACGCATTATGAAAGAAACACTTGAAAATCTTGGCCTGCTATGAGTGAGATTACCCTCGAACGCTTCAACGAAGTAATGGATGCCCTGGAGAGGGGCGAGGTGCGCGTCGCCGAGAAGGTGGACGGAGTATGGAAAGTCAATTCCTGGGTGAAGGAAGTTATACTCGCAGGATTCAGGATGGGAGCCCTTGTGGAAATGCCGGGAGGATTTCTCGACAAGGACACATTCCCTGTGCGGAAGTTCAAGCCTTCCGACGGGGTGCGTTTCGTGCCGGGCGGAAGTGCGGTGCGCCGCGGGGCCTACATGGCTCCCGGCAGCATCATAATGCCTCCGGCCTACGTGAACGTGGGGGCCTATGTGGACAGCGGCACCATGGTGGATTCGCATGTAACCATAGGATCCTGCGCCCAGGTGGGGAAGGACGTGCACGTGTCGGCCGCCACCCAGATAGGCGGGGTGCTGGAGCCCGCGGGCGCAACCCCGACCATAATTGAAGACGGCGCCTTCGTGGGAGGAAACTGCGGTATTTATGAGGGGACTATAGTGCAGGAAGGGGCGGTTATCGCAAGCGGAGTTATAATCACTTCATCCACGGCGATTTACGATGCGGTTAACGGAGATTTCATCCGCCGCAACGCCGAAGGGCGCATTGTGGTTCCGCGCAACGCCGTGGTCGTAAGCGGCAGCAAGCCCGTCGCCAAGGGCCCTGCAGCCGAAGCGGGAGTGCATCTCTATTGCCCCGTCATCATAAAATACCGCGATGACAAAACCGCAGGATCCGTGCAGCTGGAAGAGTTGCTGAGATAATGCGGAAAGTCCTTGTCATAACTTACTATTGGCCGCCGACCGGAGGTTCGGGGGTTCAGCGCTGGCTGAAATTCGCCAAGTATCTGCCGACGGAGGGCTGGCAGCCTGTTATCTACACTCCGTCCAATCCTGAACAGCTGGCCGTGGACGAGAGCCTGCTTGAAGAGGTCCCGTCGACGGTCGAGGTTTTGAAGCGTCCTATCCGCGAGCCTTATGCCATTTATCACAAGCTGACAGGGCGCGACTCGGAGAAGGGAGCAGGAGTAAATCCCATCAATTCCCAAAAGAAGAGCCGCAAGCAGAAGCTGATGCTTTGGGTCAGGAGCAATTTTTTTGTGCCGGATCCGCGTGCCGGATGGGTTAAGCCCTCGGTAAAATTCCTTAAGGAATATCTGCGCGAACATCCTGTGGATGTGATAGTTACCACAGGGCCTCCCCAGTCCGTGCATTTGATAGGAAGAAACCTTAAACGTGCCACGGGAGTGCCCTGGGTGGCGGATTTCCGCGATCCCTGGACAAAAATGTTTTACTTCAAGGACCTGCCGCTACTGCCCTGGGTGAGGCGCAGGCATTTCCGTCTGGAAAAGTCCGTTCTGGACGAGGCTTCGGCCATAGTTTCCGTAACGCCCCGCGTACGGGCCGATTTCGCTTCGATGACTTCCACTCCGGTGCACCTCATAACGAACGGATACGATGAGCAGGATTTTGCCACCCCGCTTCCTGAGCGTACTGATGGCAAATTCAGGGTGGTTCATACCGGCCTTTTTGCTTCGGACGGGAATCCTGTGGAGCTATGGAATGCACTGGCCCGACTTTGCTCGGAGTCGGAGGACTTCGCCTCGCGACTTGAAATTCGGCTTGCGGGAAAGGTTGATCCGGAGATAGTTGAAGCCATTACGGATGCCGGACTTGGCGACAAGCTCATCCTGCTTGGCTATCTTCCTCATCCTGAATCGGTTACCGAGTTGCGCCAGGCGGACGTCATTCTGCTTCCTTTGCGCCACGGACCGGAGTATTCCAAGGTTTATCCAGGGAAGATTTTTGAATGCATGGCGGCGGCGGACGGTCGGGCCTTGCCTGCTCCGCCACAAAGCTCCCGCACCCCTGTCGTTCTGGGTATCGGCCCTACCGGCAGCGCTGCGGCGGAATTGCTCCGATCCACCGGCACCGGCACTATGTTCGACTGGGACTCCGACCCTTCCGGCTTCATCCGCGACATTTTCAACGAAGGTTTTTCCCACAACTTCGCCGACGGTCATTCCGAACAATGCGAAAAATCTTCCGTCGCCGCGTACTCCCGCAAAGCCCTCAGCGCCAGGATGGCCGCCCTGCTGCAGGAGCTGTAAAGAAAAGTAAATTTGAACTATGGAATACCTGTCAAAACAAAGATATGACGAACTTGCCACGGAGCTGAAGCATCTTGTCAACGATGTTTACCCCAGGGTGACGGACGATCTCGCGGAGGCCAGCGCCCAGGGCGACCGGAGTGATAATGCGGGCTACCGCGAGGCGAGGCGCATACAGGCGAAGACCATCAGCCGCATACGCTTTCTGCAGAAAGTTCTGGAGAATTCACGCATAATTGACACCGCCGCCCTTCCGAAAGACAGGGTTTGCCTGCTGAGCTGCGTCGAATTCACGAACCTTGCGACTGATACCCGCATGAAATTCGAGATAGTCAGCCCTCACGAAATGGATCTCGAGGCCGGCAAAATTTCGCTGAAATCCCCAATCGGCGCCGCCTTGATGGGCAAGAAAGTCGGAGATATCGCCGAAGCCCAGGTCCCTTCCGGAACCCTGCGCCTGAGAATCGAAAGCATCACGTCCGGGTAATTTGGGCGACGCATTGCTGTTTACATATCCGCTATTCCAGAAGAAGTTTTTGAAGCAACGCGGATTTGTCGATGTCAGACTCATAAAACTCCTTGTCATTCAAAGCTTTCTGCACCTTCCGGAAAGTTTCGGCTTTGATTCCTTGTGATTTGGCCTCCTTTTCAGACACACTGACGAAATAACACCCGTCTTCATCAACATCTATGCAGTTGGAGAAAAACATCAGATTAAATGAAACATCTTCGGAACTGTTATTCAAAAGAAATTTATTCTTCTCAGTTGACAGAAATTTGCTTGCATTCAATTCTTCAATGGTCTCAAATCTTTCCAGATACAGGAATTTCTTTTCCTCCGGCCAACAGAGCTCATCAACCGTTTTATTGATTTTCCCCATGCGCACAGAATCCGTTTCTGAAGAGAAACAACAGGGATCTATCAAGGATAGTATATGTTTCATCGCCAACTTTTCTTTACAGGACAATGTTGGAGATTTGATGTTGTCCCTCAGTTTATATCTCCACAGACTATATTTCGCTTCCGGAGACAAGTTGTTGTATTCTTCCGTCTTCCGGTGGTAATCCATGCTTACCAGTTCATCCCTGGTTATGCCTTCATCCAGCACAAAATCCGATTTCTCTTCGCATGAAAAACAAATAAGTGCGAGAGATGCAACAATCATAAATTTTGCTTTCATAGAAATATATTTAAAATCATGATGCAAAGGTAACCATTGCATCCTTGAACCGCACGTTCCCGCCATCTTAACACCTTACGGAACAAGATTATGAAATCGCCGTATTAAGCAACTCCAAGCCATATTTTTATTGGAGTGCCGGAGAAAAACCTTACTTCAGCAAATCAAGGTAGAGTTCTTTATTGGAAATTCCAGAGTTTTCAATCATAGTTTTCAACCGGCTCTTTCTGGTATAGACCGAACCCTTTGACGGCATGTCCATCAACACCAGAATGGTGGTGGCATCAAAACCGGCGACAATCAGGCTGAAGAAAAGATAATCTTTTCCTGACAGGGACGGGAAATCAGACTTGAATTTTGCAACAGCGTTTCCCTGTCTGTTGTTGATGGTATCTTCCAATAATTTCCGCCCCAAATTACCCTCGGAAGAAACATCCGTTATACTGTTTATCCTTTCCTGATACTTCTGCTTGTCCTTCTTCGCTATATGCGACAACTCAAGTATGCTTGAAAGCAATTCCTTTATCGGAACTGCATTTCTACGGTATCTTGAGTAATTCTTCGTAATATCTTCGATAATCAATGTTTTTTGTTTCAGTCTCTTCCTGTATACAAGCAGTAAAGAAAGCGCTGCCGCCAGGATCACTGCAAAAAGCAGCAGAAAAAGAATCATGCGCCGTTCGTTTTTGCTCTGCGTTTGATTTGAAACAATTTTTCGGCTATAGTTTGCATCTCCGATTATGTTCTCCTGCGACAGTGAAAGAATCTCCTGACCGACAGCTTTTTCAAAACCAATACTGCCAAGGTACAAGCCCGCAACATCCCTGTATAACTCACTGACTTCCGGTGAGGTGTCCGAGAATAGTCCGGCCATTTTCATATTCAGCAGGGCAAGATATTTCATGTCGTAGGCCGTCCATCCGTGAAGCTGCGATGCCTCATAAAAACACAAAAGGGCATCCTTCTGTTCTTGCTTGGACAGAAGATAACAGCCTTTTATATATAAGGCCCTGAGTCTTTGGGAGTTACTTCCATGTTTGGAGCAATGCTCAACAAGTGCGACGCGCGGCCTGTCCCCGGTTTCCAGCAAGGCGACAACTTCCTCGGGGGAGGATTCAAACTCCCCGACCACCCTGTAAAATTCGCTATTGTCTTTCTGAAGAAAGGAAAACAGGGCTGCGATTATGATCAGCGTCCTACGCATCGAGACCTATCTCTTCTTTCATGGCACGCAGGAGGTCGAAGGCCTGCATGGGAGTCATGTTGTTGAGGTCGGCGGCTTCCAGACGGGCCCTGATGGCACTCAGGGTAGGGTCGTCGAGCTGGAAGAGATTCAGCTGAACGGAGCCGTCTTCGTGGACTTCACCGGCGGAAGACACGGCCTTGATGCTGTTTTCCTTGCGTTCCAGGTCTTTCAAAGTCCTTTCGGCGCTCTCCACGATCTCGCGCGGCATTCCGGCCATGCGGGCCACGTGGATGCCGAAACTGTGCGACACGCCGCCCTCCGTAAGTTTGCGCAGGAATATCACGTCGCTCCCGACTTCCTTCACCGCGATATGATAATTCTTCACGCGGGGATATAAGTCCTCAAGGTCGTTAAGCTCGTGGTAATGCGTTGCAAACAAGGTCTTTGCACCTTTGCCGTACTTGTGTATATATTCCACCAGCGCACGGGCTATGCTCATGCCGTCGTAGGTCGAGGTTCCGCGGCCTATCTCGTCGAGCAACACCAGCGAACGCGCTGAAAGATTGTGCATTATCATCGACGTCTCCAGCATCTCCACCATGAAGGTGGATTCGCCGCGGGAGATATTGTCGGTAGCGCCCACGCGAGTGAAAATCTTGTCGAAATACCCCATCCGCACCTCGTCCGCGGGCACGAAGGATCCGATCTGCGCCATCAGCACTATTAGCGCCGTCTGCCTCAGAAGGGCGGATTTTCCCGCCATGTTGGGGCCGGTGAGAATCATTATCTGCGTTGCGGAAGAATCCAGATGCACATCATTCGGCACATATTCCTCGCCGGGGGGCATAAGGGTTTCTATCACAGGATGGCGCCCTGCTTTTATGTCGAGCACGCTGCCCGAATCCACTACCGGCCGGCAGTATCGGTGCTCTATTGCCTGCACCGCAAAGCCGGAAAGTACGTCCAGACGGGATATGACGTCGCAGTTGGCCTTGATGTCGCGTATGCTTTTCTGCACCTCGGCTATCAGTTCGCCATAGATGCGCGACTCCAGTTCGTAGATGCTGTTCTCCGCCCCGAGAATCTTCTGTTCGTATTCTTTAAGTTCCTCTGTGATATATCGTTCCGCGCCTACCAGTGTCTGCTTGCGATGCCACTCGGGCGGCACCTGGTCGCGGAAGGTATTACGGACTTCGAGGTAGTAGCCGAACACATTGTTGTAGCCTATCTTGAGGGAAGAAATGCCCGTACGCTCAATCTCCCTGGCCTGAATCTGCAGCAGGTAGTCCTTGCCGCCGGAGGACAGGGCGCGGTATTCGTCGAGGGTCTTGTCCACTCCGTCGGCTATCACAGGGCCTTTCCCTATACCCGCGGCGGGTTCCTCCGCCATGGTCTTTTCGATGCGGGAGAGCAGCCTGTCGCAGTTCTTCATCCCCTTCAGCAGTTTGTCCAGGGCCTCTGTGCCGGTTCCGGAACAGAGCTCGCGGATGGGGTCCATCTGGCGCAGGGACCTTCGCAGCTGCATCATCTCGCGCGGCAGAATCTTGCCGGTGGCTGCGCGGGAAAGTATGCGTTCGAGGTCGCCCACGTCGCTTATCAGGCCGCGGAGCCCGTCGAGAGGGCCTTCGTTGTCGTAGAAGAACTGCACTATGTCGTAACGGGCGTTCAACTCGTTGCGGTCCATGATGGGCATGGAGAGCCAACTGCGGAGGAGGCGGGCGCCCATGGGCGAAGAGCAGCGGTCTATCACGTCCACCAGGCTCGTGCCTTCCCGTCCGGCGTTGGAGGAGAAGATTTCAAGGTTGCGTATGGTGAAGCGGTCCATCCAGACGAACTTGTTTTCGTCGATGCGGGAGATGCCGCAGATGTTCCGCAGTCCGGTATGATGCGTCTGTTCGAGGTAGTAGATGAGGGCGCCGGCGGAGCAGACGGCGAGGGGGAAGACCTCAACCCCGAAGCCTTTAAGGGAATCTGTCCTGAGCTGGCTGCGGAGCTTTTCCGCCGCGGAATCATACACGAAGGCCCATTCTTCGAGGGGGGTGAGGTAGTAATCGCCGAAGCGTTCGCGGACGGCCTTGAGGCAGTCGCGCTGCACCACCAGTTCCTTTGGGGAGAAGGATGAAACAAGGGTGGAGATATAATCCGGAGAGCCCTGTGCAACGCGGAAAGATCCCGTGGAAGCGTCGAGGAAGGCCGCGCCCGCTTCGTTGTTGTCGAAGGTGAGGCCGCAGAGCCAGTTGTTCTCCTTCTGCTCCAGCATCCCTTCGCCGAACGCCACACCCGGGGTAACTATTTCAGTGACACCGCGTTTCACCAGTTTGGCCTGGGCCAGTTTAGGGTCTTCAAGCTGGTCGCAGATGGCAACCTTGTATCCGGCGCGGACAAGTTTGGGAAGATACTGGGCGAGGGCGTGGTGCGGAATTCCCGCCATCTCCACATAGCCTTTGTCGCCATTGGACTTGCGGGTGAGCACTATCCCCAGTATCTTGCTGGTGACAAGGGCATCATCGCTATACGACTCATAAAAGTCCCCTACGCGAAACAGCAGGACCGCATCGGGGTTCTGCGCCTTCACGCTGAAATACTGCTTGAGCAACGGAGTATCTTCCACCTGCTTTGCCATGATACGCAAAGATAAGAATTTTTGCCTTTACAGCAGATTGGTAATCGCTATGGCAAGTATCATTATCGGGACCACATGGCGGATGAGCATATAGAAGAATCGGGACGGTATCAGTTCCATAACCCTCTCGCGGGGAATCTTCCAGCCTACAATCATTGCAAACACCAAGGCTCCTATCATCATCAGCACATTGGAAGATACGAAATCGCAGACGCCGAAAACCCTGGGGACAAGCGCGCACAAAGTCCCGAGGATCGCCGCACACAGGAAAACTACCAGGGAGGCCCTGCCGCGGCTTGTCTTCTTCTGGTCCACAAGCCAGGTCACCACAACTTCAAGCATCGAAATCGAAGAACTGAGGGCGGCAATCAGTATGGCGATGAAGAAGATGACAGGAAGCAGGAAACCCAGTTTGGAGAAAATCACCGGAAGGGTTTCGAACACCAGGGAAGGGCCAGCTGAAGGTTCTATCCCCGCGGCGAAGACTGCGGGCATTATGGCAAAGCCGGCGATAATGGCGAATATGGTATCGAAAATGGCCGTCCACCATCCTGTGCGGAGTATGCTCTCTTCTTCGCGCATATAAGACGCATAGGTCAGGATGGTGCCCACACCGAGGGAAAGGCTGAAAAACGACTGCCCGAGGGCTGCAGCGACTGCTTTTCCGTTCAGTTTGCTGAAGTCGGGCCTGAGCAGATACTCCACACCCTTCCCTGCGCCCGGAAGGCGGACTGAGAATATCGCCATGCCCACCATCATCAGGAAAAGAACGGGTATCGAATATTTGGAAAATCTTCCTATTCCCTTGTTCACTCCCGCCACAACTATCAGGGCCGTGACGCCGAGGAACACGAGCATACAGCTGACATTCTCCAACGGAGAAGAGCTTACGCCCGCGAAAATCTCCTTCGCCTCGGCGATGCTGCGCCCGTTGAACCCGCCGGCCAAGGCGCGGATGAGATAATCCAAACTCCATCCTCCCACCACGCTGTAGAAGGACAGGATGATGAAGGATGCCAGGATGGGGAGATATCCGATGTTTTTCACCTTGCTGCCCGGGACCAGCTCTTCGATGGCTCCGAAGGTGTCCTTATGGGTGGACTTTCCGATTACGGCCTCCGCAAAAAAGATGGGAAGGCTGACGATGAAACAGCATATCAGATAAACTATAATGAAAGCTGCGCCCCCGTGCTCTCCCACCATGTAGGGGAAGCGCCAGATATTGCCGAGCCCCACGGCGGATCCCACCATGGCCATTACTATCGCCGTCCTGCTGTTGAAATTATCTCTTTTCATACACCACGAACTCGAATTCGTAGCCGGTCTCTGGATCGGTATGGGTTTCGGACACGCTCACTTTCTCCCACACTTCGGGGTCGATTTCAGGGAAGAAGACATCGGCATTTTCCACCACGGTATGCACGTGCGTTATGTAAAGGCGGTCCATCTCCGGCAGGGCTGCGCGGTACACCGAGGCACCTCCCATCACGAAACATTTGTCAAGCCCCATGGCCTCGGCTTCGGCAAAAGCCTCTTCGAAGGAATACACACAGGTTGCCTCGGGAATGGGATCGCCTCCGAGGTTGAGCACTATGTTCTTGCGGCCTTTCAGGGGATGGAAAGGGAGGGAGAAATAGGTTGTGCGGCCCATGATTACGGGGTATCCGTGCGTGACGGCCTTGAAATATTTGAGATCTTCGGAGATGTGCCAGGGAAGATCGCCCTTGACGCCTATGCCGTTATTGTCGGCTATTGCAACGATGAGACACTTGAGCATAATACACTGTTTGATGTACAAATATAACATTATTTTTTCGTACCTTTGGAAATGATATAAGACATATTTGCCATGACAAAAATCAGCAAGGAACTTTGGGGCGAAGCCCGGGGAAAAGAAATCTATAAATACAAGATGGAAAACGCTTCCGGCGCGTATGTGGTGCTGGGAAGCGTAGGTGCAGCAATAGTGGAGATACATGTTCCCGACCGTGACGGGAAACTCGGCGACGTGGTGATAGGATATCCGCTTGCCGAAAGCTATTTCGCCGACGGGCCCTGCTCCGGAAAGGTGCCGGGGCGCTATGCCAACCGCATCGCAAAGGGACACCTGGAGATTGACGGGAAGGTTTACGATCTTCCCATTAACAACGGCCCCAACCATCTGCACGGCGGCCCCGAAGGCTTCCAGAACCAAGTCTGGGATTCCCGTATCGACGGAGACGCAGTGGAATTCATGTACTTCTCGCAGGACGGGGAGATGGGATATCCCGGCAACCTGAAAGTTACCGCCAGATATATCTGGACCGAGGCCGACGAACTGGAACTCACCTTCGCGGCACAGACCGACGCCCCCACCGTGGTAAACCTCACGAACCACGTATATTTCAATCTCGACGGAGAAGGTTCCGGCAGTGTGGAAAAGCATGTTCTGAAACTGAACGCATCCGAGTATCTTCCTACTGATGAAACACTTATACCTCTCGGGGAATCCCTGCCCGTGGCAGGCACTCCAATGGACTTCGTGAACGAGAAGGAGATAGGGCGCGACCTGCATGCAGACTATCCAGCCATCAATTACGGCAAGGGGTTCGACGCCTGCTGGGTAATTGACGGCCGCGAGGAAGGACAGCTTTCCGAGGCCGCGCAGCTCCATTCCGAAAAGAGCGGACGCGTACTGAAAGTCTACACCACCCAGCCGGGGGTGCAGGTCTACACGGGCAACTGGCTGAACGGCTGCCCCGAGGGCAAGAACGGGCACATCTACCACGACTACGACGCCGTGGCTATCGAGTGCCAGCATTTCCCCGACAGCCCGAACAAGACCGACTATCCTTCCACCCTCCTGCAGCCGGGAGAAACTTTTGAACAGGCAATAATCTGGGCATTCGACACGTTATGAAACAATATCTCGACATGGTGCGGTACATCCGCGAAAACGGGGTGATAAAGCACGACCGCACGGGCGTGGGCACCCAGAGCATATTCGGCTACCAGTGCCGCTACAATCTCGCCGACGGCTTTCCCCTGCTCACCACCAAGAAGGTTTTCCTCAGGGGAATCATCCACGAACTGCTGTGGTTCATAGCGGGAGACACCAATATCAACTACCTGCTGGACAACAATGTTCATATCTGGGACGAATGGGCGGACGAGAACGGGGACCTCGGCCCTGTCTACGGACACCAGTGGCGCAGCTGGCCCGCTCCGGACGGACGCAGCATCGACCAGCTCTCCGAGGTAATCGACCTTATAAAAAACAACCCCGACTCACGCCGTATGCTGGTGTGCGCCTGGAACCCGGGAGAACTCGACAAGATGGCCCTGCCCCCCTGCCACTGCCTCTTCCAGTTCTATGTCGCCGACGGCAAACTCAGCTGCCAGCTCTATCAACGCAGCGCCGACACCTTCCTCGGGGTGCCTTTCAACATAGCCTCCTACTCCCTGCTCACCATGATGATAGCCCAGTGCTGCGGCCTGCAGCCGGGCGAATTCATCCACACCACCGGAGACACACATATTTACCTGAACCACTTCGATCAGATTGACGAACAGCTCAGCCGCGAACCCAGGCCCCTGCCAAAGATGCTGCTGAACCCCGATGTAAAGAGCATTTTCGACTTTAAACATGAAGACTTCACCCTTGTGGACTACGACCCCTGGCCGGCAATCAAGGCTCCGGTTGCAGTATAACATGAGACTCAGGATACTGACGCTTGCACTGCTGCTGACGGCAGGGCTCGGTCTGAATGCCGTGGCCCAGGAAAAGGCAACCATAAGCGGATATATAACTGATTCCAAGACGGGAGAAACCTTGATTTCGGCCGGAGTGACTGCGGGCCGGACCGGCGCCGTGAGCAATACCTTCGGTTTCTACACCCTCACCCTGCCAAAAGGAAAGCACAGCATAAGCTGCTCATACGTAGGATATTCCGAAATAAACACAGAGGTCAGCCTGCAGAAAGACACCGTCATTAACTTCGTACTTGAGCCGAACCTCCAGCTCAGCGGAGCTACGGTGGTTGCGTCCAGGGATGCCGGCATAAAAGCCACGAAAATGAGCGCTATCGAAGTGCCTGTTACCGTGATTCAGCAGACGCCAACCCTTTTCGGAGAAGCCGATGTGCTGAAGACAATACAGCTGATGCCCGGCGTACAGGCCGGAACGGAAGGATTTTCCGGAATCTATGTACGCGGAGGAGGACCTGAAGAGAATCTTCTCCTGCTGGACGGAATCTCCCTTTACAACGCCGAACACATGCTTGGAATCTTCTCCATCTTCCAGCCGGAGGCGGTAAAAAAGGTCACCCTTTACAAGGGCTCCTTCCCCGCAAGGTACGGCGGCCGCATTTCCTCAATAATCGACATCCGCACCAACGACGGCAACATGAAGGAAACGCACGGCACCGTCAGCATAGGGGCCATCAGCGACAGGCTGCATCTCGAAGGCCCGATAATCAAGGACAAACTGGCATATTCGGTCAGCGCAAGGGGGATGCACACGGTATTCTTCACCCCTCTGCTGAAGGCGAGGGACCTGAACGCTAACTACTATTTCTACGACCTCAACGGAAAACTGACCTGGCGCCTTTCCGACAACGACAGGCTCTACCTCAACGCCTATCATGGCAGGGACGTCTTCTTTTTCAACAACAATGACTCCGGCACGGAAATCCTGGACCACGAAAAATACTCCTACACGAATTCCGACAACGTGGACATACGCTGGGGCAATACCCTCGCTGCACTGCGATGGAACCACGTTTTCAGCAGCCGGCTCTTTTCCAACACCACCCTCGCTTACACCAGATACAAGATGCGGGTAGGATTTGACATGGAAGAGGTGCAGAGAAGGTCCGGCATTACGACCAAGGACAAATTCAGCATGGACTACCATTCCGGCATGCAGGACCTGACAGCAAAGATAGACTTCGACTACACCCCTTCGCCGGAGCATCTGGTGAAGTTCGGTGCGGAATACGTCAACCATACCTTCATCCCCGAAACCCTTGGAGGATACATCCTTGAAACCGACCTTACGGGGGTTATGGTGGACACCAGCTTCACCGCCTCCGGCAATTCCACCCTCCGCGGCCACGAACTCTCCGTCTACGCTGAAGACGATATCAGCATAGGCGACAGGCTCGTCCTGAACCCTGGCCTGCACGCCTCATTTTTCTACACACTCGGCACTCCCTACTGGTCTCTCGAGCCGAGGATGAGCGCCAAATACAACTTCACCGAAGACATCTCCGCAAAGGCCGCATATTCGCGCATGGCCCAGTACGTGCACCTACTCTCGCCAGCGAAGATAACCCTTCCCATCGACCTCTGGGTGCCCATCACCGACAAGATAAAGCCCGTCACCTCCGACCAGGTTTCGATAGGTGCATACTACAGCGGCCTCCCCGGCTGGGAATTCTCTTTGGAAGGCTACTACAAATGGATGCACAACATCCTGGAATACAGCGACGGAGCCTCATTCTTCAGCAATTCCTCCAACTGGCAGAACAATGTGGAAATGGGTGAAGGCCTCGCCCGCGGGGTGGAACTCTTCGTTGAAAAGAAGACGGGCGCCACCACCGGCTGGATAGGCTACACCCTCGCATGGAGCGACCGTGTATTCCCTAACGGCGTCATCAACGGCGGGGAACCCTTCCCTTACCGCTACGACCGCAGGCACAACCTTTCCGTGGTGATGAACCACAAATTCAACGAAAAGCTTTCCCTCAGCGCCACCTGGACCTTCGCGAGCGGAGGGACGATGACTATCCCCGAACGCCAGACGCTGATTCTCTATCCGGACGGTACCACAGGCACGGTGGACTACTCGCCCTCGCGCAACAACTACCGCCTCCCTCCGAGCCACAGGCTGAACCTCAGCCTCAATCATACCAGAAAGACCAGGCGCGGCGGAGAATCCGTATGGAGCTTAGGGGCTTACAACGTCTACAACAACATGAACCCCAACTTCGTATTCACAGATTACGAAGGCTTCTTCGACGAACCCCTCTCGCCCGGCCAGCCGGCATACAGGAAGGAGATGAAACTCACCAAGGTGACCCTCCTTCCCTTCATCCCTTCCATCTCTTACACTTATAATTTTTAGAATGCAATGAAGAAGATTATATATATGCTGATGGCTGCCGGGATGCTTGCGGCGTGTGAGAATCCCCTGGAATACAAGCCGGAAAACAGGGCTGACGAACTGATAGTGAACGCTTTGCTGGACGCTTCGCAGACCGGACACACGGTAGTGGTAGCCGTGAGCAGCACGGAATACATACGCAACGTGAATTCCGCCACCCTGCGCTGTTTCGTCAACGGCAGGCAGGTGGCAACAAGTTCTGAACCTGTGGACAGTTTTTACCCGTACGAGGGAAGGGGATCAAGCCTGGAATTCAGTGCATCCTTCAAGGCAGGGGATCTGGTGCGCATAGAAGTGGATGCGGAGGGCAAGTTCTCCGCATGGTGCGAGCAGACGGTCCCCGAACCGGCCATAATCAACAGGGTGGACACTGTACGTATAGATGAAGTATCCTACCGCTTCGACATAAATATAAGCGACGTTTCCGCCGATGACGAAGATTTCTACCGGCTCGCCATATACAAAACAGTTGAAGAGGACCTTTATTACGAGGGCTCTTATACCGGACATTATTCGGTTTCCGGCGGGGTATTCATGGAGACAGGCGGCGATCCCGTGCTTTCCGACGGAGCCATAGGGAATTCCGGCGGACTCTTCGATTTTGGGAGCACCAACTATTTCGGAGCATTCAGCGACGCCATGTTCAACGGCGGAAGCGTCACGATCCGGCCGGAAGTCAAAGACAATTTCGATTTGTGGGAATATCCTTATACGGCGGAAGAGCCTTTCGACAGGATAGTTGCCGTCAACAAGGCGAGGGTAAGCCTGAGCCATCTTCCGAAAAGCTGCTACTATTACTTCAAGGCGGCCAACTCGCTGTATGAAGGAACTGCCGACCTGGCCCTTGAAGACGTGCAGATTCCCGACAATATCGAAGGGGGCATAGGATACATCGGACTCGTGAATTCCTCTTCGGTCGAAATTACCTTCGACAGTAACGAGTTCGACGATATCAGTCTTTACAACGACTTCAGCACCCTTTCCACCGGAGGGTCTTTCAGCAGGACACGTTTGTCGGCATCCAGCAGGTAAAGGGAAGGTATGGCGCGGACGCAGTAGAGCACGTCTTCGCGGATGATATGGGCGGCATCGTAGCCGTTTATCCATTCGGCGGGATACACGGCCATGTAATCGCGCCAGGCCTGAAGGTCTTCGTCGATATACACGTTCAGTATAGCGAGCCGGCCTTCGCGGACAAGCGAAGTCACAGTCGGGTCCGCTTTAAGCGTTTCGATGATTTCCAGGCAGTTGTGACAGCCAGGGTTGCTGAAGAACAGCAGGGTTTTCTCCGCCTTGACCGAGTGCATGTCCAGCTTTTTTCCGTTTCTCAGGGAGATTGCAAAGTCGGGGGCGACGCTGCCGCGGGGATTCATCGCACACATCTGCGCCTCATATTCATAAGCCCTGCGCATATCGTCGCGGGTAAGCGGAGATGACGCCATTTTCCGTACGAAGGGAAGGTAAAGGTCTTCGTCGCGCATGGGGGAATTCGGGTCGTACAGATAGCGGGAAACTATTTCCGTCATGGCAAGATAAACCCTGGCGGAAGTGTCTGCCTGCTGCTTTGCCGAGATATTGTCGAAGAACCTTTCCATGCCTGTCTGGGCATTGGGAAGGGGAACTGCGTCGAGCACGGCAAGATAGTTGGCAAAGGCCTGTTCCACGTCTCCTTTTGCTACGCCCAGAACACGCGCGGAATCCGTACGGCCGTCGCCGGCAAAGAAGCCGTCCCAGTAATGCGCCGTCAGATAGTCCATCCGCTCCCCGGGCTCAGTATATGCCGTCGGCACCGTAGGCTGCGGAAACGCCCTGTCCCGCAGCACGGGAGCAGCGCTTTTACGCCCTCCGCACGACATGGCGGCGAGCAGCAGAAAGGCAACGGAGAAACTTCTGATACTTTTCATCAACGTTCAAAACTGACGAAGCGCGGACGGTCGAACCAGTCGGGGACTATCTGTACCGAAGAGAATCCGGCATCGGCAAAAACGGCGGCGGTTTCTTCGGCAAGTTCGGTATTCAGCTCCACTATTGCGCAGCCGTTCGGGGCGAGGAGGCGGGAAGCGGTCACAGCGATGGCCCTGTGGAAGGCGAGGGGGTCGCGATCGGGGGCGAAGATAGCCATGTGGGGTTCCCAGCCGAGAACGTTGGGACGCATCTCCGGCTTCTCGGAAGGCTGCACGTAGGGAGGATTGGCGGTAATCAAATCAAAATACGGCCCTCCCACGGCTTCTACAGTTCCGTCGACATCCAGCAGGTCGGCCACTACGAAACGCGGACGGACAGCTTTTTTTGAAATGCGCTTGAACTGGCCCGAGGCAAGGTCGAGGGCTTCTTTCGACAGATCCGTGGCAATGACCGATGCGCCCGGCAGGTCCAGGGCGAGAGTCCATGCGATGCATCCGGATCCGGTGCAGAGGTCGAGTATCTTCAGCTGTTCCGCGGGTTTTCTTCCGGCGACCATTTCCTCCGCCTTCATGCAAAGCACCTCGGTCTCGGCGCGGGGAATCAGGGCACGGGCATCCACATTGTATGTCCGCCCGCAGAATTCCGTGTAGCCGAGCACGTATTGCAGGGGTTCCGAAGCCGCGAGCCGCCGCATGTCTTCGAGCGCCTGGTCCAGAAGTTCCGCAGGGACTTCGGTCGAGGGCTCGGTGATGTGTTGGTATGAAGGGAATCCGAACACTTCGCTGCAGTAGAAGTTCATTATGCTACGGGCTTCTTCCTGCGGATAAAGTGAGGAAAGTGACGCAGTTCCGTCTTTTATGAAATCTTTCAGCAGCATCATTTACCGGGTTTTGCGTTGAACTGTGCCTGGGAGATGTTGATGATGAAGTCTCCCATCTTTTCGAGGGCGTTCACCACGTCCATATAGAAGGCGCCCGTCTCATAAGGATAGCTGGACTTCTCCACATTGGAAAGGTGCTCCTCGCGCAGGGTGTCGCGCCAGGCGTTTATCTTGCTTTCCGCTATCTCCGCGTTGGAAATGCCGGGGAGCTGCACCAGAGGCGTTTCCAGATTGACGTGCATGGCATCGTAGGCCTCGTCCACCAGCCCGACCATGTGTTCGAGCTTGCCGAGCATGTCTTCGGTGAAGGTCTGCTTGTGGGCCCACGCCCGGGCCATTATCTTTCCTATGCTCTCGCCGCTGTCGCCGAGGGATTCCATCTCGCCTATGATACGGTAGAAGCTCCTGATGCGTATCGTGGCTTCGTGGCTCATTTCGATTCGGGTGGCCTCGTTCAGATAGGCGGCTATCTCATGCTCCATCCTGTCGGTAATCTCCTCGTATTTGATAAGGCTTTCGTTGGCATTCAGGAAGTCTTCCTGGGTTTTTGCGGAGATGGCCTCACGTATATACCCGAGATCCTTGTGACAGAGGTCCCCGAAGCGCACCAGTTCCATCTTTACACTGGTGATGGCGATATCCGAGGTCCCGACGGGGCCGGCGGCGATGTACTCGAGTTTGAATATCTCTTCTTCCTCCTTGGAGGGGAACACCAGCGTGACGAGCTTGACAATCTGGGGGATGAACCATACGAGCACGAGAATGTTCACCATGTTGAAGAGGGTGTGCATGGTACAGACGCTGTAGAGGAGGGAGGTGCTGATGGCTTCGGCGTTCGAGGCGTCGGTAAGGTCGGCCACGTTGGGGTCAGGCAGGCCGAAGAAGGACACGATGTTGCCTATGAGCCTGAGCCAGAGAGGGAAGATACAGAGCACCCAGCACACTCCGAAAACGTTGATGACCGTGTGCGAGAATGCGGCGCGCTTTGCTGCGGTGTTTCCCACCGAGGCGGCGAGGTTGGCTGCGATGGTGGTACCGATGTTCTCGCCCAGCACCATTGCGGCGGCAAGGTTGAAGGGGATGACGCCGGTGGTGACGAGTATCATGATGATTGCCATCGTGGCGGCGGAACTCTGGAAGAGCAGGGTGAGGATGACGCCGATAATCAGGAAGATGGCGACGGATCCGGCCCCGAGCTGGGTCCATGATTTGAGGAAGCCGAGGGACTCGGGGGTGATGAGAGTCTGGGCCGCCATCCTCAACTGGGCGAAGCCTATGAAGAACAGGGCAAAACCTATGATAATCTCTCCGACATTGCGGTTCAGCTGGTTCTTTTTGTTCTGCATCAGCACGAATCCGACGAGAATCAGGGGAAACGCGAAGTCCGCCATATTGAACGAGAAGCCGAACACGGCCATTATCCACGATGTGATTGTGGTGCCGATATTGGCCCCCATGATGACTCCTACAGCCTGTTCAAGGGCAAGCAGGCCGGCATTCACGAAGCTTACCACCATCACGGTCATTGCCGTGGAAGACTGGATCAAGGCCGTTATGCTGACGCCTGTAACTATCTGTTTGAAAGGATTTGAAGTCATCTTGGCGAGGAAGCTGCGCATTCCGTCGCCTGCAACTTTCTGCAAACCGCCGCTGAGAAGTCCCAGACCATAGAGGAAGAGGGCGACGCCTCCGAGCAAGGTCAGGATTTGTAGAAACACACTCATATTCGTTTTGTAAAAATCGGGTAAATTTACTAAAAAATATTAGATTTGCAGTATATGCGACGCCGCTTGTCCATACTTCTATTTGTCATCGTGAGCTGCCTTCCGGCCCGTGCACAGTTCTATATTTCGGGGGCGGAGAACCCGGGAGTAAGTTGGAACACCATGGAAAGCGACAACTTCAGGATTGTCTATCCCGACTATTGCGACTCCCTCGCCAGGGAATACCTTATCTGCCTGGAGGGATACCGCGACGCCCTCGGCACCAGCTGCGGCTTCGTCCCCAACCAGTTCTACAAGAACAGGATGCCGGTGATCCTGCACGCGGCAAGTTCGATTTCCAATGGTCTGGTAAGCTGGGCCCCGCGACGCATGGAACTCTATGCAAATCCTGAGGCCTACAGCCCCGACCCCTATCCCTGGATTGACCAGCTCGCGGTCCATGAAAGCCGGCATGCGGCACAGATGCAGCTCAGCCGCGTCAACGGCTTCCACCGCACGCTCGGGATTCTGACCGGAGAAATGTGGACAGGAGCCGTGGCGGCCCTATACCCCGGACAGGCCCTGCTCGAAGGGGATGCCGTGGTCGCGGAAACGGCGCTTACGAATTCTGGGCGCGGACGTACCGCGGATTTCCTTGAATACTACAGGGTTGCGTTCGCCGACAGCCTGTACCGCAACTGGTGGCAGTGGAGATGGGGCTCGCAAAAGCGTTACACTCCCACTTATTACGCCGCAGGCTACCTGCTGATTTCCGGAATGAGGACGACCTTCGACAGTCCGTCTTTCTATGCCGATTACAACAGGCGGGTGGAACAAAAGTCCCTTCCGCTGTTCAATCTGCAAAAAACTGTCAGGGCTGCAAGCGGAAAGAAGATGGCGGAGGCCTGGGACGGGATTCAGCGGGATTTTGCCGCGCAGTGGGCGGAAGAAGAGAGGCTTCGCGGGCCCTTTGTAGAAGGGGAAACCATTACCCGCAAGGCACGCTATTACGACTCATACAACTCCCTGGTGTTTGCCGGCGACGAACTGCTGGCTCTGCACTCGGGGCTCGACGTGGCGAGGGAACTTGTAAGGATTAACGAAGACGGCAGCCATGAAAGCATAGGCGCCTTCGCAAGCGGAACCTCGCGCCTCGTGTGGGACACTTCCGACCAGCGCCTGATCTGGACGGAATACCAGCCTTCCAAACTGTATCCTATGGAAAGCTATTCGAGGCTGTGCTACCTGAGCGACTGGGGTTCGCACAGGAAATATGCGGCGAAAGGGCATCTCTACAATCCTGCCGCAGCAAAAGAGTTTTCCGCAATAGCCGTCGTCCAGTATTACGAGGACGGGAACCGTTCCGTGGTGCTGCTTTCTTCGCGCAAGGGCATTCCCTTCGAAGAATACGTCGCACCGGCAGGAATACAGCCCGTGGAACCTGTATGGACAGGCAGGGACCTCTATGTCAGCGGAGTGTCCTCCGAAGGCTTCAGCATCTACCGCCTGCCGGAATGGGAGCCTCTTTTCGCCCCCGCACACTCCAAAATCAACCACGTTTTCAGCACCGACGGCCTGATCTGGTTCACCTCCGACCGCAACGGGGTAAACAACCTGCACTCGGTTGATCCCGCCACCGGAGAACTGCTGCAACGCACATCCACCCGTTTCGGAGGCAATGATTTCGCCTTCTCTCCCGAGGGAGAGCTCTACTACAGCGCCCCGACTGCCGACGGCAGGGTGATACGACGCATAGCCGCGGATTCCCTTTTGAACATTCCGGTAACTTTTGGCGATTATCCTTCTCCCATTGCCGACAGACTGAGCGCACAGGAGAGTCTGAAGCCTTCTCCCTACACTGGGGAGATAAGTGCCCCGAAACCCTATAGAAAGGCTGCCCACCCGACAAAACTGCATTCATGGGCTCCGGTCTATGTCGACTATTCCCTGATTGACAGAGAGAGCATGGAAGAAGTCAGTTCCGCATCTTCCCTCGGCGCCACGGCCTTCCTCCAGAACGAACTCGGCAGCTCTTATGGTCTCGTCGGCGTCAGCCTTACCGGAGTTCCCGACAGCCTGAGCGCGGGGCAATGGTTCCGCCCTTCGCTGCACGCACAGTACATCTGGACAGGACTCGGGCCCACCCTTGAATTCAGGGCGGACGTCGGCGAAAGGGTACGCCACCGGCAATACTTCACACGGGTCTCCGAAGAAGAAGGCATGAAGTTTCCTTCCACCACCGAAAAGCTGGACGGGACCTTCATGAGCTTTACCAGCGCTATTTCCTTCCCCTTCAACCTCGGGGGAGGCGGTTGGAGCAGGGGCGTAATACCTTATTTCCGCGCAAGCTGGAACAACGACATAATGGGAACCGTGGACGTGGAGCACTTTACCAACACCGTGGTTTTCAACCTGAACGAGCACAGTGGAGTGCTGCAGAGCAAGGCCGGAATCAGGGCTTACTCCATGCGTCCCATCCCGTCTTCATGCATCTATCCCCGCCTCGGAATGGGCGTAGACCTCGGATGGACGGACAGCTACAGCCTGCGGTCTACCTGGCCGGGGTACAGCTATGCAAAACTCTACGGCTACCTGCCGGGCCTGACACGCACCCACGGTCTCAGGCTGGAAACGGATTTCCGGCACGGGCGGCAGAGCGACTGGGTGAACTCCGACGAGATTGACTTGCTCGCCGACTATGCGTTCCCCTTCCTGCCTCTCGACCTCGGTGCGGGGTCGCTGTTCTACCTGCGGAACTTTGAAGCCAGGATCCACGGGCGCTACAGTTACGGCCACTACGATTCCTACGTAACCCGCCTCAACGAAACCAGAAACGTTTTCAAGGCGGGCGCCACCGTTCAGGCAAGATTGGCCAGCCTGCTGTGCATTCCCTTCGATTTTCACATCGGGGCAAGATATATGTATGATTTCAGCAAGGGCGACGGCGTCTGGGACCTTGCCCTGAATTTTGATTTTTGATATGGACGGACTTGTTATAAAATGCAGGAGGTGCTCCGCCGACATCCCTGTGCGGCCTGTTTCCGTGATAAATTCCTCGGAAAATCCCGAACTCAAGAATGAGCTTGTCGACGGAAAATTGTTTATCCGCGAATGCCCAGTCTGCGGCGAAAGGCAGCTGGTGCGCTTCCCCCTGCTCTACCACGACCCTTCCGAGAAGTTGCTGGTCTGGCTCAGCGACGAAAACCCCGAAACGGAGGCACAGATGAAAAAGGCGGTGGTTGTCGAGGGGATGGAGGGATATTCTGGGCGCATAGTGGACACCCCGGGGCAGCTTATCGAAAAGATAAAAATTTTCGATGCGGGGTTGGACGATATTGCCATGGAGCTCTGCAAGTTCGTCACCCGCCAGGAGACAGGGAAGGATGTCGACATGCTGTTCTTCGGCTTCGACGGCGCCGACAACGAAATTACACTGACCTATCCCGAAAACGGAGAGATGCAGATGCTGCGCATAGGTTTCAACGTGTATGAAGACTGTGCGGGGATAGTGGTGCGCAATCCCGAATTGAAAAAAGCTGCGGCCGGACTCACAAGAGTCAGCCGCAGCTGGGTGGAAAGCTTTATAAGATAGCTTTTTACAGTTTCCTCGCCCCGTCGCTCACGACAACGTCGTAAACCTTGGGTTCGTGGCCGAACCTGGCTGTGAACTGCTCCTTTGCCGCATTTACGAAGTCTTCGTAAAGTTCTTCCTTCACGAGGTTGATGGTGCATCCGCCGAAACCTCCGCCCATTACGCGGGAACCGGTGACATCCATCTTGCGGGCGAGTTTGTTGAGGAAGTCGAGCTCTTCGCAGCTGACTTCGTACAGGCGGCTCAATCCGAAGTGAGTCTGATACATCATTTCGCCGACGGTCTCATAATCGCCGCGCTCAAGGGCGTCGCAGACGTCAAGCACGCGCTGCACTTCGCCTATCACATATTCGGCACGGAGGAAATCTTCTTCGGGAATCCGGTCACGGACCTCATCGAGCCAGACGCGCTTGGCATCGCTCAGGAACTCGACCTCGGGGTGGTTCTTGCGGATGGCGGCGGCGGCGTTCTCGCAGGATTCGCGGCGCTTGTTGTAGGCGCTGGAAGCGAGTTTATGCTTCACGCAGGAGTCGATAAGGACGACTTTGTAGCCCTTGGAATCGAAGGGGAAGTACTTGTATTCCAGAGTTTTGCAGTTGAGGCGGATCAGGCAGCCGGCCTTGCCGAAGCAGGAGGCGAACTGGTCCATGATGCCGCACTTCACACCGCAGTAGTTGTGCTCGGTACTCTGTCCTATCTTGGCGAGTTCGAACTTGTCGAAGCCGTTGCCGTTGAGTTCATTGATGGCGTTGGCGTAGCAGCTTTCAAGGGCGGCCGACGAGCTCAGGCCTGCGCCGAGAGGGACATCACCTGCAAATACGGTGTCGAAACCTGCGACCTTGCCTCCGCGCTTGAGGATCTCGCGGCAGACGCCGAAAATGTAGCGGGCCCATTGCTGGCCCGGCAGGGCCTCATCGTTCTGGAATGAAAATTCCACATACTCGTCACAGTCAATGGAAAATGCACGGACCTTGTCGGTGCCATTGAGTTTGATTTCCGCGACAATGCCTTTGTCGATGGCTCCTGGGAACACATATCCGCCATTGTAGTCGGTGTGTTCACCAATGAGGTTGATACGGCCTGCGGCGGCATACTGCTCCCCGCCTTCTCCGAAGAGGGCAACGAATTTTTCGTGAATCTGAGTTGTCATTGACATAATTATGTAGTTTTATAAGTTTATTGGCTGTTAAATAATCCGCTGGACTTCCCTGTAAACTTCAGGGGTATCGCGGAAGTACATTCTCATCTTGGTCCCGTGATTGTGCCCCGTACGGGCATCGAACTCTACCCTGACCTTTCCCTGCTCAATACACTCCACGAACTTGTCTATATCAACATTCTTGAGGAAATACGCCTCGGAATACCTGAAATATTCCTTGCCGTCCTTCTTCATTACTTCGGCCCGCACGTACAGGCAGTTGTAGAATTTACGGCCTATGGACAAAAACAAGTCGTTAAAGGGCCAGTAAGGGGTGACGGGCAAAGGGCCAAGCCCGGCATTTTCCTCAACACTCTTCAGCCATTCCGCATGACGGGGATCAACTTGCCTGCTGTCAAAAACAACTTCTATTCTCCGTTTTTCATTATTGACAGACACTTTGAATCCCCTGTCCGTAAATGTCTTTCCATTCATTGTCTGGCGGAAAGATTTCTCCGTCTCGGGATACTTTGTTCCCGCCTGGGCATGCGGCCAACCATATTTGGGGAGCAATACTTTACTGACAATCTGTTCCTCCCTTGGGGATGGCTCTTTGTGCGACAAAGTAATCAACGAACTGGTATTTGCCCTCTGGGCCTTCAATTCCCATTCCGTAGCATCAGGCATGGCAATATTGTTGGTCGGAATGCCAAGCAGTTCTTCAAGAATATTGCCTACGGCGCCGTCGTTGCCAGGCATCGTATTCTCAATCCAGCCTCTGTCCTTAATCTCCTTTATCGCTTCTGTCAGTTCTTCTTTGGTATAGAACTTATGAATAATTTGCTTGGGTGCATTTGAGTGGTCGTCGGGCTCTATTGACACTGACTCGGAATAAGCCTCTTCTGTCGTTTTCCTTGAAAAAACAGAAAAAAAGTTACGGAGAGATTTCATAGGCCCAACTCGTTTTTAGTGTCTTCTATGCGCTTCTCCGCGCTGTTACAATATTCCCTGGACAACTCTATCCCTATGTAATTGCGGCCGTTTTTTACAGCAGAAACAGCTGTTGTGCCGGAACCTATAAACGGGTCGAGTATTACCTGCGCTGTTGTACTCTGGATAATCCTGTCTATCAAAGCTACTGGGAACGGGGCAGGATGGGAATTGTTCGTTTCCTGCGTAAATTCCCAGATGTCCCCACAGCCTCCCGCTTTTGGTGCGAGCTTGAAGTCCTTTTTTGCAATCAGATAAATGACTTCATAAGTCGGCAGAAAATACCCGGGATTAAAATTGATGCCGCCCTTTCTTTTCCAGATAATAATCTGTCTCACAGGGAAATCCTGAACTATTTCATGCCTGTCCTGGATAAGGCCTCCTTGAACACGCCATTTATGGTTGTAGAAAATCGCTCCGTCATCTTTAATCAGTCTCATCATTTCCGACAGACATGCCCGCTGCCACTCACAGTAGAGCTCGTAAGGCATATTGTCGTCGTAATCGGAATATCCATTGATTAAAGCAGCATTACTCCATTTGCCGCCCTTGCCGCACTTCATACCGTTTCCCGTACTGTTCTTCAGGTTATACGGGGGAGATGTTATGGCAATGTCGCAACAGCCTGAAGGTAATTCCTTCATCACTGTAAGACTGTCACCGCAAATGATTTTGTTCAAGTAATCCTGAATCATATTGCAAATATAGTTAATATTTGCCCAGTATGCGTTATGCCCGGATTTGCGGCCATTGAAATTTTGTTGGTATTGCATATTATTCATGGTTATACGAAAGTTCAAGTATTATGGGATAATGGTCGGAGAGGCCGGCGAGGTAGCGGGGGCCGGAGAAGGTGCGATGGGGTTTGAGGCCGGACCAGGTGGCGTCGCGGGTGGTGAGATGCGGGGGCGCGAAGATGTATTCGCGAGCCGTGAAGCCTTCCAGCACGGGGCAGCCGTCTATCTTTTCCCATTTTCCCTGGAATTTTATCGTGCCGGCACCTTTCGCGTACTCCGCCGTGATTCCCGAAGCGGACTGGACTTCGTCGTTGAAATCTCCCACCGCCACTATCCGTGAGATACCTTCAGCCCGCAGGGAGTCCCTCAGAAACAGCAGCCGGCCCATAGCCGTTTTCCGCCGCCCCTCCGAATCCTGCCCCACCTTGGAGGGATGGTGGTTTACCAGTACCGCTATTGGCGCAGTCTGAAGGTCTTCCCCCTTCGGGAGTTCGCCCTTCGGGCTCACCCCACCATCCCTTCGGGACGGTCCCCCCGCTATCGAACCGCGGGTGTTACGTCCCTCAGGGGGAAAACCTTCAGACTGCGCCGGAGCAAGTATAACCAGAAGGATATCTCGCGTGGGGAGGATGCGGCCGAGGGAGTCGTAGAGATGGCAGGGTTTGGACCTGATAAGACGGAATCGGCTGCGTCGGTAGAGCAGGGCACAGTCAATCCCGCGCCTGTCGGGAGAATCGTAATGGACTATGTCATAATCGAAACGGCGAAGACCGGTATTGAAAACAAGATCCTTCATAACCTCTGCGTTTCCCACTTCCGCAAAGGCCGCGATGTCCGGCATCCTGCCGTAACTGTCTGCCATCAGGAACAGGGTTTTGGCTATCCCGTCGCACTTCGCCCTGTACCTTCCGCGCGTCCAGTGGCGCGCACCGTCGTCGTACGGTTCAAATAAGTTCTCCACGTTCCAGAAAGACAACAGCAATCCCGGGTCCACATCATCAACGACGGAGAGCCCGGGGATAACCACTAAAATCCATAAAAAACGATTCAACATTGGTGGCAAAGCAAGGAAGTATTTCGTTAAGAATCCACTAAAAACATATAATTACAAGTCTGTACCCCCAGATTTTTTATGTTTTTAGCGGTATATTTTCTTATATTTGTTTTTGAAAACAACCAAATATAACTATGTCTTTGAAGTGCGGAATTGTAGGACTGCCCAACGTGGGCAAATCCACCCTTTTCAACTGCGTGAGTTCAGGCAAGGCCCAGAGCGCGAATTTCCCTTTCTGTACAATTGAGCCCAACCTCGGTTCCACCAACGTGCCGGACCGCCGTCTTGACGTGCTCACCGATATATGCAAACCCCAGCGGACCATACCCGCAACTGTCGACATCGTGGACATCGCCGGCCTGGTGAAGGGCGCGAGCAAGGGCGAAGGCCTCGGCAACCAGTTCCTCGCCAACATACGCGAATGCGACGCCATACTTCACGTGCTCCGCTGCTTCGACGACGGCAACATAGTGCATGTCGACGGAAGCGTGGATCCCGTGCGCGACAAGGAAGTGGTGGACCTCGAACTCCAGATCAAAGACCTTGAAACAGTGGAAAACCGCCTCGCCAAGGCGGAGAAGGCAGCGAAGACGGGGGGAGACAAGGAGGCGAAGAAACTCGCAGACCTGCTCACGCGCTACCGCAGCGCCCTTCTCGAAGGAAAGAATTGCCGTAGCGTGGAACCGAACAACGAGGAAGAAGCCGCCCTCGCCCGCGACCTCTTCCTGCTCACCAACAAGCCGGTGATGTATGTCTGCAACGTGGACGACGCTTCCGCGGCGAATGGGAACAAATACGTGGACGCCGTTCGCGAAGCGGTGAAGGACGAGGATGCGGAAATCCTTGTGATTGCTGCCCGTACCGAGTCGGAAATCGCTGAAATTGAGGATTTTGAAGATAGGAAAATGTTTCTCGACGAGCTCGGGCTGGAAGAGTCCGGGGTGGTCCGCCTGATTCAGGGGGCGTACCGCCTGCTCGGCCTGCAGACCTTCTTCACCGCAGGCGCAGACGAGTGCCGCGCATGGACCATTCACAGGGGCGACAAAGCCCCCAGGGCCGCCGGTGTGATTCATACCGACTTCGAAAAGGGATTCATCCGCGCAGAGGTCATCAAGTACGACGACTTCGTAAACCTGAAATCCGAAGCCGCCTGCAGGGCCGCCGGAAAAATGGGGATTGAAGGAAAGGAATATGTCGTGCAGGACGGAGACATAATGCATATTCTGTTCAACGTATAGAAAAATTTAATATCTTTACGATTATAAACTAATAACCTACATAAACTAATACCCTATCATTTTATGCGTAAATTTCTGTTTACTATCGCGCTCGCACTGCTGGCAGTAACGGCAGCCCATGCGCAGAAGGCAGTCAAGTACAATCAATACGGCGTGGCCGTCGAATCCGATGTACTCGACGTCGAGTCTCAGGATGGCTTTCTCGTCATCGAGTCCCCCAATTCCGGCTACAAAATCTGGTTCGACAACCGTGTCCAGTTCGACGCAGGCGCCTTCTTCGGAGCACCTGAATTCGCCGATCCCATCGGCAACGGCGTCAGCATCCGCCGCGCCCGCTTCGCAGTCAAGGCCCAGGTTGACAAGAACTGGTACGGAGAGTTCGACATGGACCTTGCAGACGGCCTTGTAGAACTCAAGGACGCCATCGTCCGCTACATCGGAGTCCCCAATCTGGAGCTTCAGGCCGGTAACTTCAAGGAGAACTTCTCCATCCAGCGCAACACATCCTCCCGCTACCTCATGTTCATGGAGCGTCCAATGGTGTGCTCCGCCCTTGCGCCTTCGCGCCATCTGGGCGTCAACGCCAAGTACGACAACCCCTGGCTGTGGGTATCTACAGGCCTCTTTGCACAGGAAGGTGCAGGTGCTGAGGAAATTACCAACGTTCAGGACAACAACAAGGACTTCGGCCGCGGAATCAGCTTCAAGAACAACACAGGCTACGCCGCAACCGCAAAGGTCGTCCTCAGACCCCTCTTCAAGCTGGACAATGCCAGCCTCCACATCGGCGCCGCTTATTCCTACCGCACCACCCTGCTGAGCTCGGCCACCGGCGAATGGGGCACCTACCGCGCCAGCGCCCGCAACTCCACCAGCATCAACCGCAAGAAGTATCTCGACACCAACAATCTGAAGGGATACGACCACAACAATCTCTGGACCGTCGAGCTCGCCGGCCACTGGGGAGGTCTACGCTATGAGGCCGCCTACATCGGCGACAATGTCGTGTTCAAGAACGACGACGCCGTCACCTCCTCCAACTTCGGAGGATGGTACGCACAGGCCGGCTATCTGCTGTTCGGAGGCAAGCAGCGCTACGATTCGAAGGGCGCCAAGTACACCCGCGCAGTCCGCGGCCAGAAGTGGGGCGACCTCGAACTCTGCGCCCGCTATGAATACTGCAACCTCAACGACTTCGGGCATAACGTGTTCGGCGGCTCCGCCGAAGCCTACGCCGTGGGTCTGAACTGGTGGGTCACCAACAACGTGCGCATGCAGCTCAATTATCAGTACAACAACAACGACCGCTATGCAAACGGCAAGGACAAGCTGAATGTCGGTCTGGACGCCGCAGGCAAAGCCGTCAAGGACTACACCAAGGTCGTTGCTCCTGCCGGCAAGGCGGGCGTGGACTACAATATGATATCCCTCCGCCTCGAAGTTGACTTCTAGTATAACGCAAACAGATTATGGTCATGAAAAAGTTATTCATTATATCAGCAGCAGTGGTCCTGGCACTGACCGGATGTGTCAAGGACGAGATTTTCAAAGGCCCTTCAAAGATTGACAAGGTAGTATTCACTCCCGAAAGCCCGACTTCTAAGGACGCAGTGAACGTCGTCGCCACGGTCAGCGGCCTGCAGGCCGTCAAAACAGCCACCCTTACCTACAACGGGAAGGATGTCAGCATGAGCGGCTCTGGCAACACCTATTCGGCCACCATCCCTGCGATGGCGGACGGAACCGAGGTTTCCTTCACCGTCAAAGTAGTCAACGATGTCGATTTTGAAACAGTTTCGGACAAGTTCTCGTACAAGGTAGGAGATCCCGCCACCGACTGGAGTAAACTGAAACTCAACGAAGTCTCCGGAGCCGGAGCCGACGAGGAGAAGTTCTTCGAGCTTTACAACGCCAGCGACTTTGAAATCAAGCTGACCGGAGTCACCATCAACAAGGATGAGGAGCTTTCCTGGACCGGCATTGACGGCGAGGTGGTTCCCGCCCACGGCGTATTTGCCATCATCGGAGGCAAGGGCACCACTCCCAGAGGATTCAGCAGCGGTTTCTCCGCCAAGAAGAGCGTTCTCATCGAGCTGTTCGATAACAAGGGCAACAAGATTGATTTCTTCCAGCGCGGCGAAAAAGGCGGCGACGGTAAGTGGGGAGCTTCGCTCTCAGACAACAAGGGCTCATGGAGCCGTATCCCCGACGGAAGCGGCAAGTGGATGACCACAGCCACCGCTACTCCCGGCGCCCTGAATTCCACCGACGGCGTGGACGATCCTGACGTTAAACAATAATCTTTTATATAAATTATGGCAGAACTCAAAATTGGAGAGCAGAGCAAGCCGCGCTTCGAATTCCGCAGCTTCGGACAGTGCTTCTGCGAACAGCACAAGAGAATGGCCCGTCTTTCCGTTCCCGTACCTGAAAAGGTATGGGAGCGCGAAAGCGACGAAATATACATCATCTCGGCCAAGAACGACATCAACAACACCAAGATCCGCAACGGAAAGATGGACATCAAGACCTATGTCCAGACCGTGGACGGCCTCGAGCAGTGGAACCCGCTGATGAAGGGCGAATTCCCCATCTCCCGCGAAGTTCTTGAAAACGAAGTGTTCCCTGCATTCATGGTAGAGATGCCCAAGCTCACGAAGGATACCTACACCTTCGAGGAATTCCTCGCAATGGTAAAGGCCAATCCCGACCTCGCAGCGGTACGCGTACACAAGCAGCGCTTCGGCTACATGGTGAACGACACCATCTGCGAAGTGGGCAACGTGCTTATCAACGGAGCCAAGGTGGTGACCATCAACTCCGAATCCACAGAGATTGAAGATATCAAGAAGACCATCGCCGACGTGGGTCTCGAGGGCGTTGAGAACATCAACTACCTGCAGGCCATCAAGCGCGTGATCGGAATGAGCGACAAACCCCTTGCAAACGAGTAGGCCATGGCACAGGAAATCGAGAAAAAATTCCTTGTAAAAGGAGATTTCAAGGCTGATGCCTTCAAGGCCACCCGCATCACCCAGGGTTATCTCAGCAGCGTTCCCGAGCGTACCGTACGCATACGCGTAAAGGGCGAAAAGGGCTTCATCACCGTAAAGGGCATAGGCAACGCTTCCGGCGCCGCACGTTTCGAATGGGAGAAGGAAATTCCCGTCGAGGACGTGAAGGCCCTGCTCGACCTTGCCGAACCCGGTGTGATTGACAAGACAAGGTATCTTGTAAAGAATACCGACGGCGTTCATACCTGGGAGGTTGACGAGTTCTACGGCGACAACGACGGTCTAACCGTCGCCGAAGTGGAACTTGCCGACGAGAACGAAGCTTTCGACAAGCCCGCGTGGCTCGGCGAAGAGGTTACCGGCGATCCCAAGTACTTCAATTCAATGTTGATGAAAAATCCCTACAAAAATTGGAAATAAAGCATTTGCACTTCTTTATTCCCTGTCTGATAATGGTTTCATCCCTGAGCGCATGTCTCAGGGATGATCCTGTTAACATATCGGACGGGGACGGGCCCGAAGAAAGCACCGGATACAAACTGGGCAGCCGCGAAGAGTTTGACACCAAGACCGACGGACAGTCCTCCCTCTGCCTGAACGAGGCGGGAGACGGCCTGCTGCTTGCCAACGACAATGGATTTATCTACGAATATGACCTGGAAGGCAAGCTGACCGACAGCCACGAAATAAAAGGCGACTGGGAAGGCATTACAAGGGCCTCCGACGGAACCATCTACCTCTGTGAAGAGCGCACCCGCGAGGTGTACAGGCTGAGCGCGGACCACAACAGCGTTACGCTGTTTTCCAAAGGCCTGAACGAGACTCAGGAATCCGGATATGCAGAGAATCAGGGCTACGAGGGCATCGCGGCAGGGCCCGGCGTGCTGTATATAGCCAACCAGAGCGGCCCCAAACGGGTTTATACCTGCAATGTCTCCACCAAGGAGTGGGGCAAGGCCTTCGATTTTCCCGCAGCCAGCAGCCTGTCCGACATTTTTTACGATGCCGATGACAATACCCTGTGGATTACGGATGCCAAAACCCGGAAGCTTACCCAGTTCAAAACCGACGGGACACAGCTTCAGACCATAGACATTTCTTTTGTGAACAAGCCTGAAGGATTCTGCAAAGACAGCGGCAGGAAACTATTCTGGTTTGTTTGCGACAAAACCAACATACTCTATAAAGTAAGTTATCAGCAATGACAGTAACGAAAGGGATGGCTCCGGCGTTCGACCCGCTGGACATGAACAACTACAAGGTTGAGAAACTGCCCAAGATGCAGAAATCCAAATTCGAAATTTGGATGGCGCGTCTGGGGGGACCGCTGGCAATCATCGCTTTCGTATGGATATGCTGGTTCTGCCATATCGGATTTATCGACAATCTCGACACCACGGGACTTGCCGCAACGGCGCAGAAACGCCTCGACCAGCTCGGCCTTGACGGTTTCATCCGTGCCAACTATGCGATGCTGGGCATCTTCGTAGCCAGCCTTATACTCTGGATAACCGAGGCCCTGCCCAATTATCTGACATCCCTAATCCTCATACTGTTCACCGTCCTGCTGGGCGTCACCACCCAGAAAGAGGCCCTCGCGCAGCTCGGACACCCTGTGATGTGGCTGAACATCCTGAGTTTCGTGCTGGCCTCCATGCTGGTCAAGACGCAGTTCGCCAAGCGCTTCGCCCTGGCCTTCGTGATAAAGTTCGGTAAGAGCGCGAAAGGGGTGCTCTGGAGCTTCCTGCTGGTGAACCTCGTGCTGTCCGCATTCATCTCCGCCACCACGGTGAAGGCCACCATAATGCTGCCTATCTTCATGGTGATCTGCGCCATCTACGGGGCCTCCGACGGGCACCGCAACAATTTCGGGCGCAACCTCGTGATACAGAACCTCTTCCAGGTCAACATCGGCGCCAACGCCTTCTACACCGGAAGCGGCGCCCACCTGCTCGCCATATCGCTCATCGCAGGCTTCCTCGGATCCTGCAACTTCGGCTACAAGGAATGGCTGGTCGCCGTAGGACCCATGAGCATCATCATACTCGTAGTGGGCCTGCTGCTGGGAATGTATGTCTTCTTCCCCATGAAAAAGGAGGAGCAGGTTCCCCAGATAGATGGAGGCACCGACCGTCTGAAGGAAGAACTGGCTGCAATGGGAAAAATGAAGCCGGAGGAATGGAAGGCCGTCGCAATCTTCATGGTCGTCCTCATCCTCTGGGTCACAAAAGGAACCTTCCATAACATCGACGAGACCATAGTCGCCCTGATAGGCGCCATCCTCGCCCTGCTGCCGGGCATAGGGGTAGTCAAATGGAACGACGTGGACATCCCCTGGCACCTGATGCTCTTCTCCGCAGGCGCCTATACGCTCGGAGCCGGCCTCAACGCCACCGACCTGCCCAACACCATGGTGAACGCGGCCTTCGATTCCATGGGCATCACCGCCGACACGCCCTACTGGGTGCTCTACGTGATTCTGACCTTCCTGATGATGTATTCGGGCCTCGTCTTCCAGAGCAAGACCATACGCACAATGGTGTTCGTGCCCATCGCCCTGGGCGTGGAAGCCCGATTCAACTTCCCTCCGATGAGCCTCGCACTGCCCGTTGCCATGCTCATCGAGCACTGCTACGTGCTGCCTTTCAACAGCAAACCCGCCGCCCTGCTGTACACGACCAACCAGTACAGCATGACCGATGCCTTCAAATACGGCATCACCATGATGACCTTCTCCTGGCTGCTGATTCTCGTCTTCGGACAGACGGTGCTGAAGTGGGTGGGAATCACTCCCGGACTTTTTTAAAATATCTGCGCCATGACTATAGAATGGAACTTTATACTCAGGCTGTTTGTCGCCGGACTGCTCGGCGGCCTGATTGGATTTGAACGAGAATTCCGCGCCAAGGAAGCGGGGGTGCGCACGCACTTCATCGTCGCCCTTGGCAGCGCCCTGTTCATGCTTATTTCGCAATATGCCTTCAGCGGTCGATTCGATGCAGCCCGCGTGGCAGCCCAGGTGGTTTCCGGCATAGGTTTCATAGGTGCAGGCGTGATTATCTATCAGAAAAACTCCATACGCGGCATCACTACGGCGTCCGGCCTCTGGGTGGCTGCGGCCATAGGCCTGGCCTGCGGCGCGGAAATGTACAGCGTTGCGATAGCGGCCACGCTGATGACCATACTTGTGCTTGAGACCATGCATTTCGTCACCCGAAATTATGGGCACAAGGAAGTTATGATAACCCTGTTTCCGCTTTCGAATGAGGATGTGCTGGCAATACGCAAGCTTTTGAAAGAGAACCACGCCGATATAATGTCCTTCTCCCTTGAGGACGGGAAGGCGGTATTTGACCTGGAAGTAAAAAATAAGGACTATGCCAAAATCGTTGACACAGTCCTTTCTTCCGGTAAGGGATGCAATATCGATATCTCCTAGAAGAATCTCTCCCTGTTATCCTTCACAACTCCGTTGGCCGACATCGTGGGCAGGATGCCCTGTGCGTTGTACTGGGCCTTGCGCTGTGCGAACATCTCCGCATCGTTTGCGGTGTAGAAGGATCCGGTTTCGCGGGAGTTGACTACGAATACATAGGTTCCCATAGCACCTGCGACAGGGCCGCTCAGCTTGCCGTCCTGTGCAGCCTGGACCGCACCTACGAGGGCAGGTTCAATGCGGCCGCCCATGGGAGCAAGGCTCATGGAGGCTTCGTTCACGACTTCCGCATCGAGGGCCTCGGCAACCTGTGAAATGTCGGTCATGCCTTCAATCCTGGCGGCGATCTCAGCCTTCCTGGCCTCGGCGAGTTTCTCGTTGTAGAGATTCATGCGTATATTCTGGGCCACCTCGCTGACGGGGGTGAAGCCTTCCTTGTGAATGTCGTTGACAGTTGCTACGAAGAAGTATTTGTTGTCGATGGTGATGATCTCGGAAGCCTTGCCTTTCTTGGCGTCGAATGCCCAGCGGGTGACCTGCTTGGCCTGGTCGATGGAACCGTAGCTCGATGTGGCTTCGGTGATGGTGGTCTTGTGGGAATATACCCCGAGGCTGTCGACAGCTGCCTGATAGCCGGCCTTGGCGCCCGCGGCAATTCCGGCGAACTTGCTTGCCTGTCCGTAGATCCTGTTGGTGGTCTCCTTGCTGGCGACGGCGGTCTTCTCGAGGATGGCGACCTGCTTCTTCACGACAGGGGCGGTCTTCTTGGAAACCAGGACCACGTGGGTGCCGTACTGAGTCTTGATAACCTGAGGCTGGCCAACGGGGGCGGTGATAACGCTCTCGAAACCGGGAATCATGTAGGTCTGGGTCATCCAACCGATATTTCCGAACTCACCGTCGGCGGCGGAACCCTGGTCGGCGGAGAATTCAGCGGCGAGGCTGCTGAAGTTGCCGCCCTTGGCGATAACCTTGGCAAGGCTGTCGGCCTTGGTCCTGGCATCGGCGCCCTGCAGGAGTATGTGCTTTACATAAACCGAGCGGAGATGGGCTTGGTGTCGATAACCCTTGCAGCATAGAAGGTCTCTCCGGTGGAGATGACGGGCGAAACGTTTCCCTTGCCATTGAAGACAAAGTCGTTGATTTCGCTGTTGATGCTGTTGAGCTCGCCGGCCTTGTACCAGTAATTGCTGAGCTGGCGGTCGGAATTCTTGAGCAGGAAGGCCTTGAGATTGTCGGCCTCCGCAAACTGGGAATATGCCTCCGCGAACTGGTCGTTGGTGGCGGAGATGTCTTCGGCTGAAGGCACGACCTCAAATACCACGTACTCTATGTCGCGGCTGTTGCCCTGACGGAAGAATTCCTTGTGGTCGTTGTAATACTTCTTGATTTCCGCAGAACTTACCTCGATGGTGCTGTCCTGTGCAAAGGGATAGGAAACGAGCACATAGTCGACATTTGCCGTAACGTTGTTCTGTGCGACGTTCAAGTCCTTCTCAAGGGCATTCATGTAGGAAGAGGCGTTGAAAAGGGCGCCGTATTTTGCATAGAACTGCTGGTTGTATACAGTGCTCTCAAGATAGTTCCAGTAAAGCTGCAGACGGCCGGACTCGTCGGAAGGGATGGCCAGGACCAGGTCTGCAACCCTCGCGGCGGAGAAGTTTCCGTCCTCATCGAGGAAAGCTCCGTTGGAAGCTATTACGGGGGAAAGGTTGGTGCCGGTGGTGAGGTCGACCATCTCGGCATTGCCCACGGTCAATCCTGCCGCCTTCGCATTCTTTACGAAGAGATACCTGTCAACCAGATCCTGCCATGCCGCATCGCGCAGCTGTTTCTGCATCTGCTCATTCTGTACGCTGCTTCCTGTAACGACCTCGTTGATGCCGGTGAAGCGGTCCACTTCCTCCAGGTAATCGGTATAGGCGATAGCCTTTCCGTTGATGGATCCTACGTCATATTTGCTTGACATGGAGTGAAGGGCGGACTCCAGGGTGCTGGGATCTATAATAAATGATAAAAGAGCCAGTGCAATGAGTACAGAAATCGTCACACCGAACTTTACGCGAATTTTTTCAAGAACCGCCATTTTATGTTTAACTTTTAATTAATAATTCAAATTAGCCTGCGAAGATAGTAATTTTATCTCACTTTTTGAGCAATGGACCTATAAAATTCACGGAATCAACGACAACCACCGTAGAATCCTTGACCGTATAGCCGTATCCGTTGAAGGGTTCAAGGAGGATGGCGTTCCTGGCGTGGTCGTCGGAACGCATCCCATATCCCTGCAGAAAACCGTCGGGGGAATACATCTTTACATAGCAGTCGGTGTAGATTTCGCTCGCCGACTGGTTCCAGTAGATGGTGTCGGTTTCCATGGTCTCCTGCTTCAGCACGTTGTGTATCACCACGTTCCCGAAGGCTTCGTATACCTCTTCCACGGGCTTGCCGTTACTCCTTGTCTTTCCGGCTATATGGCGTCCGTCGTCGGACACTATGATGGTTTCGAGCAGCCCTTCGTCGGAATACCCGTAGATGGCTACGCCTTTTGGGAAAGATTCAAAGGAGCAGCTGTCCGTGTCATAGCGCTCCATCACCGAAGCCTCTATGCGCATTACCACCATCCCGTTCTTTGTCTGCACCGCAAACATGTTTTCTACCGTCTGTATCGGGGTTTTGCCAAGGTCGAGGGAGGCCGCGCGGCCAAGATTGCTCTTGCAGGATACAATGAGGATAGCAACCGCAGCGGCGATTGCTATCCAGATGATTCTCTTTATATCCGTGACTTTGCCGTTCACTCCATTACTTTCTGGTACGTACGGTGGTGGTGGCCTGCATGCCGTTGCATACTACCCTGTAGGACTGTCCGTCAGTAATGTTGTACATGAAGGCTTCCGTAGTTTCAGGGAAGTAGATGCTGTAGGATCCTATCATCTTGTTGGCTTCCGCCGCAAGTGATTCATCGGCATTCTTAGCCTTGTTAAGGAAGTCGACTGCCACCCAGAAATGCGCGCGCTTTTCAATCTCGTCGCCGCCGCAGGTGGTTGCGCCCCAAATCTGTCCCATCAGGAAATATGCCTTTCCTGCAAATGAGGAATCAAGTTCGAGGGCCTTGTTGGCATAGGAATAAGCCTTGCTCAGGCGGCCGTTCCTGAAGCACAGGGTAGCGGCTTCAAAACTGTAGGATGCATCCTTGGAAGCGTCGGATTCCTCGAATTCCACGGCCTCGTCGATGTATCCGAGCGCAAGGTCGACATTTCCCCTTGCAGCGTTGAGCTTGTAGAGGTTGTATGCCGACACATAGGACGGGCTGTTCCGGTGCAGCGAGGTGACGGCCTTGAGGAAGAGGTCGTTGCTCTGGCAATCCTCGGTGATGCTCATCATCTTCACGATGTTGGTTACGAGGGAGCTGTCGTTGGGATTGGCCTCGTAGCGGGGGGTGAAGAGGGCGATGAGGTTGTCGCAGTCGGCCACCTTGCTGGAGATGAAGAGACTTTCAAGGTCGGTCTTGACTTTGCCGATCCTTTCCTTTGCGGCCGCATCGCCGGTCTTGGCCATGGCCTTGTCTATATAGTCGACGTTCCTCTGGTATGAAAGGATAACGTCCTCGGAGGACAGCTTGCCAAGTTTGTAGAGTTCGATGGCGGAATTGAGGTTGTTCACCAGGAGGCTTTCCTTGGTGCTCTCGCCGTTTGCCTCTATCACTTCGTTGAGGCCCTTGTAAATGACCTCGTTATTGCCTTTGTAATAGTTTACGATATCAATACCCTTGTTGTTGCGGGCGATGACTGCGCTCTTGGGGAAGAACTCGGCGCGCTCGTCGTGAAGGGTAAGGAGGCTGTCTATGAGGGCCTGCTTGTATTCAGGATTGTTCTGGTTGGCGACAATCACCTTCCTCAGCAGGGTGGTTCCGTTGGTGAGGAGGCTCTGGCGCGAAGAATGGGGGCAGGTGGCGTAAGCCTTGCGCCAGTTGGGTGTGGCGGAGGCGTAATCTCCCGATTTGAATGAAACTTCATAGAAAGAGAGATACTTGAGGCAGTTTGCCTCGTCGGGGCCCCAGTTGCCCTGTGCCGAGACCCTGGTCCCGGAGAATGCTGCCAAAAGGGCGACAGCTGCAAATAAAAGCTTTTTCATATCGCAAAATTTATTTATTATTCATACCTGTATTTGAGGAACCATATATCAAAGATATTGACCCCTACACAAACCTTTACGTATCTTTCGCGTATTAGCGAGTTGTCCAGCGTTCCCCTCTGCCCGAGGTCCACTCCTATCGAAAGCCCGTTGTACCACTGGTATATCGGAATTGTCGCTCCCAGGGTGATGCCTATCGAGTTCACGTCGCCGCCGCCGACCTTGTAATACTCCGTATTGTAGTAGGCTCCGAGCCTGTAGCTGCACCTTTTCCAGCGGTAGCGCATGTCGTAGGCGTTGGGGAGATATTCCATACCTGCGCGCAGGCTCTGTCTTACCGACGATGTGAAGGGAGTGCGGCTGGTGGAATTCGCGAATCCTTCCGTAACGTCCATTCCGCTTTTCTTCCAGTCGGAACGTGTATAGTCGACTTCAGCCCTGAATTTGTCGAGATATCTTACCGATATTCCGAGGCCGAGTTCCGGTGCGATGCGAACGGCCCCAAGATGGTTTGCGAGAGTGTCTACGGAAGATGAAACGGTGATTGTTTCGGCCGTGCCCACGGACTGGTGCAGATAGCCTACCGTTCCGCGTAAATTGCTCGCCAGGGAATAAGTGCCGCCGAATCCTACCGTCCATTTCTTCCCCATATTGAATTCCGACTGCACGCCGAACTTTCCGGTGATGGCGTGAAGATTCATGTCGTACGCGTCGCTCACTGTGTTGCGTCCCGATTTTTCGAAAACTTCGGTGAAATACTTGTTGAAGTTTCCGAAGATATAATCGAATTCCGCACCTACGGACAGGTGTTTATTGAAATAATACCCTGCACTGCCGTAAAGTTTGTACAGGCTGCCCTGGCCGTAGTCGTAGTAATCAATCACGCCGTTGCGGGCTATCTCCACGGGGTCTGTTTCGCGTGTCCTGTATCCATATCCCTGCGAACTGTAGGGGGTCATTCCCACCATTCCGGCCAAGTTCTTCCAAATCGGGGTGGAAAAGGCGATACTGGAGATGTTGGTGCTGTTGTGGGCCGATTTGATTCTCTGCCCGTCGACAGTCTGCATGAACAGGGTATTGTTGTTGGCAACGGAAAAATCCATCATGACCGAAAGGGAGTCCCTCGCGGTTACCGCGGCAGGATTGAGGCTGTTGAGATATTTTACGTTCCTGGACGCTATACCTACGCCTCCCATTCCCCTGTTGTACGCGGAACCCTGCTGGGACAAGTCTCCGATTCCGTATATGGAGTACGGCGTATAGCTCAGATATTCACCGCTTTGTGCGTAAGCAGCGAGCCCCGCACCGGCAAATACCGAAACCATCAGCAATCTATTGAATATTCTTTTCAACATAATCGTCAGTTATTAGCGCCAGGCCGGTCAGAACCAGATTGCTCACGATAAAAAGCGACTGTTTCATCCGCGTGGCAAAATATGCCGCATCCCCGCCTGTAAACACCACGACGTTGTTGGGATGACGGCGTATATAGCCTTCAATTTCAAACATTATGCCCGAAATTACTCCCGCCTCTATCGAGGAGTCCAGGGAATAGCCTTCAGAGGGCACCCTGGAGGGAATGTTCAGCAACGGCAGCGACTTGGAATAGCGGTTGAGCGACTTGAACCTCGTGAGGCATCCGGGGGAGACGTTTCCTCCGCGGTATACACCGTCGCCGTCGATGAAATCGATAGTAAGGGTGGTTCCGAAATCAAACACCGTACAGGCCTTTCCGCGGAACAGATACCTTACCGCGAGCAGCGACGCTGCTCGGTCGTAGGAAAGATGTTCCGGAAGGTCGTAGCGCTGGAGTATGTCCACATGATCCCTGTCGAGTATCATCAGGTGCCTGCACTCCTTCCTCAACGCCTGCTCTTCGTCCGCCGTAAGCGGTTTTGCCGATATTATTCCCATCACGTCCGGTTTTTCCTTCTCGGTAAGCGACAGGATGAACTCCAGCGCCTTTTCCCCCTGGAAACGGAAAGTCTTTCCGAGGGTTGTTCCCTCGGCCCAGGCGGCCTTCAGCGCCGTATTTCCCACCTCTATCAGCAAATTCGACATAAAGCCTGCAAATTTACAAAATTATCCCAACTTATTCAATAATGAATATGCCGACTGTAACGAATCCACTCCGTGGGCGACTATTTTCAGCTTGGGACCTGTCTGTTTGAGTACGAAAGGAAGGTTTCCGGACGACACCGAGGACAGTATCTTTTCGAAAGTTTTCGATTCGTAGTATCTGGAATGTTCTTCGCCCGTGAAGAAAGCTATACACATCCCGTTCTTTACTATTATCTTCTCAAAACCGAGCTGCATTCCAAGATTGCGCATCCTGACTACGTCGAAGAGATTCAGCACCTCCTGCGGCAGGCGGCCGAAACGGTCGGTCAGCTGCGAGGAAAGGATTTCGAGTTCCTTCTCGGAACCGAGGGAATCAAGCTGTTTGTAAATTCTTATCTTTTCGGCGGTTATATCTATGTAAGTATCGGGAATAAGAGCCTCCTGGTCGGTTTCTATAGTGCAGTCCGTAAGGAAGCGTTCCTTTCCGGCACGGGTTTTCACCCCAGTACCGATTTCTATTCCGAGTTCCTCCATGGCTTCCTCTATCACCTTCTGGTATGTCTCGAATCCCATGTCCATTATGAAGCCGCTCTGTTCCGCACCGAGGAGATTTCCCGCGCCGCGTATGTCGAGGTCCTGCATTGCTATATTGAAGCCGCTGCCAAGGTCGGAGAATTCCTCTATCGCGTGGAGCCTGCGGCGGGCGTCTTCCGTTATCGAGGCGAAAGGAGGCACCACCAGATAACAGAAAGCCTTCCTGTTAGACCTGCCCACCCTTCCGCGGAGCTGATGCAGGTCGCTGAGGCCTATATTCTGCGCCTGGTTGATTATTATGGTGTTGGCGTTCGGGATGTCGAGGCCGTTTTCTATAATGGTGGTACACAGCAGGATATCGTAGTCGCCACGGATAAAACCGAGCATCTTGTCTTCCAGTGTACGGGCGTCCATCTGTCCGTGGGCCAGGCATATTTTCGCATCCGGAACTATTCTCCGGAGTATGTTTTCTATATGCGGAAGTTCCTCGACCTTGTTATGCAGGAAGAAAACCTGTCCGCCCCTGTTGAGTTCGTAATTTATTATGCCCTTAATTTCCGTCTCGTCGAAGAGCATTATCTCCGTATGCACGGGAATGCGGTTAGGCGGAGGAGTGTTAATTATGCTCATGTCCCTCGCTCCGAGAAGGGAGAACTGGAGGGTACGGGGGATGGGAGTTGCGGTAAGTGTCAGGGTGTCGATATTGGCCTTCATCTGCCGGAGTTTTTCCTTGGCTGAGACTCCGAACTTCTGTTCTTCATCTATTATCAGCAGTCCGATATCCCTGAATTTGAATCCTTCCCCGAGAATTTTGTGGGTTCCTATAAGTATATCTATTTTCCCTTCCTCCAATTCCTTTTTTATCTGGCTTATCTGCTTGGCAGTACGCAGACGACTCACATATTCCACTTTGCACGGGAAGTTTTCAAGTCGGGAGGAAAAAGTATTATAATGTTGTAAAGCCAATATTGTAGTAGGGACAAGAACCGCAACTTGCTTTCCGTCGGCCACCGCCTTGAAAGCTGCCCTTATCGCTATTTCCGTCTTGCCGAATCCTACATCCCCGCAGATAAGCCTGTCCATAGGGCAGTCATCTTCCATATCCCTTTTTACCGATGCTGTGGCAAGTTCCTGGTCGGGGGTATCCTCGAACATGAAGGAGGATTCAAGTTCATCCTGAAGATAACTGTCCGCGGAGAATGCAAAACCCTTAGTGGCCCTTCTCTTGGCATATAACTGAATCAGATCCTTGGCAATATCCTTTACCTTGCTTTTGGCGTTCAGTTTCATGGTCGCCCATGTCTTCGTGCCAAGTTTGTTTATACGGGGCTGTTCACCTTCGGAGGAACGGAACAGGGAGAGTTTGTTCAGGGCATGTACGGACACGAACACCACATCCCCGTCGCGGTAGGTAATCTTCACAACCTCCTTTACCCTTCCTTTATCGTCGTACATTCTCACCAGACCGCCGAAAATCCCGACTCCGTAATCGATATGCACCACATAATCCCCGACATTGAAGGAGTTGAGGTCGTTTATTGTCAGCTGTTCGGATTTTTCTACGCTGCGGCGCATCCTGACACGGTGGAAACGGTCGAAAATCTCATGGTCGGAATAGCAGCATATTTTCTCGTCCTCGTCTGTGAAACCCTTGTGTATACCTGCTCCCTCCACAAAATCTGGCAGTACGCATCCCTCGCTCGTTATTATGGATTTTATCCTGTTCAACTGGGAACTTTTCTCCCCTATGATATACACTTTGTATCCTGCGTCCGTTTTCCTTCTGATATCTTCCTCCAGGAGATCGAAATTCTTGTTGAATACCGGCTGGGGAGAGATATGGAACTTCAGGGCGTTTTCGCCATCGATTCCGAGAGGAATATCGAGGTAAACCTTCCTGAATCTTTCGGTCTTCGAAATGAAATCTTCCTTTTTATAAAGGTCGTACGAGTCCATCCACACCACTGAATTGTCCGGAAGCAGGCTGAATACATAATCTCCAGTCTCGTCTTCTTCGCTCAGGCTGCCGCCGGTAATGTCGACGGATTCACAGGCCTCCCTCGATATCTGGGTATTGGAGTCGAAAGAATTTATACTCTCCACTTCATCTCCCCAGAAAGATATGCGGTAAGGCTCGTTGTTGGAATAGGAAAATACGTCCAGCAGGGAACCCCTCACCGCAAATTGGCCTGGTGCGGACACAAAATCCACCCTCTCAAAACCTTTGGTCCCAAGTTTTTGGATCAGGTCCTCGAAATGAATCTCCATCCCTTTACGGACACTTATTATGGAATTCTCACTTATTCCGCCAGGGGAAATCTTTTCATTTATGGCTTCAGGATAACTTACTATGAAAACCTGCCCTGCCCTGAATTTTATTATTTCACTCAGGGCGGCCGTCCTCTGGACACTGATTGTAGATTTGTAATTGGATTTTTCTATTCCTTTTCCCGACTGGGGAAGGATGAATACCCTGTCGCCGCTTACCAGACTATAAAGGTCGGCCGCACAATATTCTGCAGATTCCCTGTCCGGAAGTATTATGAAATTTATGGTATCGGGGGCTGCATCGCTGAGTACGAACCACCTGGCGGACAAAAAAAGCCCGCCGCAGAATATTTCTTTTTCTGAAGATGCTATCCTGCCGCCGAGTTCCGATATCTTTTGCTTACAAATCTGTATAGGCTCTTTTTGAGTTTTCAACATCAGTGCAAAAAAATCAGTTTATATCCTGTTGATAACCCTGTTCATAAACTTTTGATAAGTACTGCACTGTAATGTTCCTGCAGTTTTCAACCTGGACCAAAAAGGAAATCAATAGGGTTTTCAACAGTTTAAAAATTTATAACAATTTATCAATTAAAGTGTTGTAGAGTTATAAACATTTCAACACTTCAATAAAATAAATCATCTCTTAAATAAAAAGAACTATATTTGTATATGAAACTTTAAAAACGGGACAGATGTCTGATTTCAACCCTCACGATACAAACGAAGGCAAAGATAAGGATTTGGACGGAATAATCCGCCCGCAGGAGCTTGAAGAATTTACGGGACAGCGCGAAATTGTCTCAAATCTCAAAGTATATATCCAGGCGGCCAAGTTGCGTGGGGAGTCCCTGGACCATACCCTGCTGCACGGCCCTCCGGGTTTGGGGAAGACTACCCTGGCGCATATCATTGCGAACGAGATGGGGGTGAATATGAAGATTACTTCGGGCCCCGTACTGATGCGTCCGGGGGATTTGGCCGGCCTGCTCACTTCCCTCGAACCGGGAGACGTGCTGTTCATCGACGAGATTCACCGTCTCCCTCCTGAGGTCGAGGAGTATCTCTACTCCGCAATGGAAGATTATGTGATAGATATAATGATAGACAAGGGGCCCGGTGCGAGGTCCGTGCGCATCTCCCTGAATCCTTTCACTCTCGTGGGTGCCACCACCCGCAGCGGCCTCCTTACCGCACCTCTCCGCGCCCGCTTTGGAATCAACTGCGCTCTCGAATACTATGATTCCTCCGACCTTGTGAGGATAGTTAAGCGCAGCGCCTCCATACTTAAAGTGGATATAGATGATGCGGCCGCCACCGAGATAGCCATGCGAAGCCGCGGAACTCCGCGTATCTGCAATGCGCTGCTGAGAAGGGTGAGGGATTTCGCACAGGTGGAAGGAAGCGGCGTAATTGACTTGCCTATAGCAAAATACGCTCTTGACAAGTTGCATATAGATACTCTCGGTCTGGATTCCACCGACAACAGGATACTCCGCACAATTATAGAAAAATTCAAGGGAGGTCCCGTAGGTGCCAATACCCTGGCCACTGCAATCAGCGAGGATCAGGGAACCTATGAAGAAGTGTACGAGCCTTTCCTGATAAAGGAAGGATTCATACTCAGGACACAGCGCGGACGCATCGCCACGGATCTGGCGTACCGTCATCTAAAGCTTGACAAGCCGGATAATGGCGACAATACCCTCTTTTAGTATTGCTCATCTCGCGAAAAATGAGTAAAATTGCAGACTTTTTTAATCTACGATAAAAAATGGCAGATAAACTCAATTCCAAGATTCCTGACGGGCCTTTGGCGGAAAAGTGGACAAAGCGCAAGTCGGAAATTCATCTGGTAAGTCCCAACAACAAGCGTAAACTCGAGGTAATAGTGGTCGGTACCGGCCTTGGCGGAGCATCCGCAGCTGCATCTCTCGGAGAACTTGGCTACAATGTCAAGATATTCTGTATAAGCGACTCTCCGCGTCGTGCCCACTCCATTGCAGCCCAGGGTGGTATCAATGCCGCAAAGAACTATCAGAACGACAACGATTCCGTCTACAGGCTTTTCTATGATACGATAAAGGGAGGCGACTATCGTTCCCGCGAGGCGAATGTATTCCGTCTTGCAGAAGTGAGCGCTGCCATTATCGACCAGTGTGTCGCACAGGGTATTCCTTTCGCACGCGAATATGGCGGATATCTTGCCAACCGTTCTTTCGGCGGTGTGCAGGTCAGCCGTACTTTCTACGCCCGCGGACAAACCGGACAGCAGCTGCTTCTGGGTGCGTACGCATCTTTGAACAAGGAAATTGCTGCAGGAACAGTCAAGAGTTATCCCCGTCATGAGATGCTCGACATCGTGGTTATCAACGGCGAAGCCAAGGGTATAATTGCCCGCAATCTCGTTACCGGCGAGCTGGAGCGTTTCGGAGCCCATGCAGTGGTGCTGGCTACAGGAGGATATGGAAATACTTACTTCCTTTCCACCAATGCAATGAACAGCAACGGTTCCGCGGCGATGCAGTGCTACCGCAAGGGATCCTACTTCGCCAATCCCTGCTTTGCCCAGATTCACCCTACCTGTATCCCCGTTCACGGCGAGCAGCAGTGCAAACTTACCCTAATGAGCGAGAGTCTCCGCAACGACGGACGTATCTGGGTACCCAAGAAACTGGAAGATGTGGAGAAACTCCGCAAGCACGAAATCAAGGCTTCCCAGATCCCTGAGGAGGACCGCGATTACTATCTCGAGCGCAGGTATCCGGCCTTCGGCAACCTTGTTCCCCGCGACGTAGCTTCACGTGCCGCCAAGGAGCGCTGCGACGCCGGGTTCGGTGTAAATGAGACCGGTAAGGCCGTGTTCCTTGATTTCTCCGACGCCATCCGCCGTCTCGGCCATCAGAAAGTCGCCGAAAGGTATGGCAACCTCTTCGAAATGTATGAGAAAATAACAGCTTCTTCCCCTTGGGAGGAGCCTATGATGATTTATCCCGCCATCCACTATACTATGGGAGGTATCTGGGTAGATTACGATCTCCAGACCACTATTCCTGGCCTGTATGCGATAGGCGAAGCCAACTTCTCCGACCATGGTGGAAACCGCCTCGGCGCATCCGCCCTCATGCAGGGACTTGCCGACGGATATTTCGTTATCCCCGTTACCATAGGAGATTATCTTTCCAAGAAATTCGCAGAGCCCAAGACCGATATAAACGCTCCCGAGTTCACGGTTGCCGAAAGGGGCGTACAGGAACGCATAGACCGTCTGTTCGCAATCAATGGTACTGAAACCGTGGATTCCATTCATAAGGAACTCGGCCATATCATGTGGGAATATGTCGGCATGGCCCGCGATGAGGAAGGTCTTAAGAAAGCTATAAAGGAGATAAAGGAACTCCGCGAGCGCTTCTACAAGAATGTGAAGGTTCCCGGAACCCAGTACGAATTCAATCAGGAACTGGAGAAGGCTCTCCGTCTGGAAGATTTCTTCGATATAGGTGAACTTATGGCTTATGACGCCCTGAACCGCAGGGAATCCTGCGGCGGACATTTCCGTGTGGAAAGCCAGACGGAGGAAGGTGAAGCCAAGCGTGACGACGCCAACTTCATGTATGTGGCGGCCTGGGAATACAAGGGAGAGGGTGTTGAACCCGAACTTCACAAGGAAGATCTCAATTATGAGTTTATAGAGGTTAAAACGCGTAACTATAAAGATTAAGGACGTATGAACTTCAACATTAAAGTATGGCGTCAGCTTAACGCCAAGACAAAGGGACATTTCGAAACATATCACATTGAAGATATAGAATCCGATGCTTCTTTTCTGGAGATGCTCGACATCCTTAACGAAAAGTTGATCCGCGAAGGAATTGACCCCATTTCTTTCGACCATGACTGCCGCGAGGGTATCTGCGGTGCATGTTCCCTCTATATAGACGGCAGGGCTCACGGTCCGGACGACCATGTGACTACCTGCCAGCTGTTCATGCGTCATTTCAAGGATGGTGCAACCATTACCGTAGAACCCTGGAGGAGTTCTGCATTTCCTGTGATTAAAGACCTTGTGGTGGACCGCAGGGCTTATGACAAGATTCTCCAGGCAGGTGGTTTCATTACCGTCCGTACTGGTTCCGCACAGGATGCCAACAATATCCTTATCGGTCACGATACCGCCGAGGAGAGTATGGATGCTGCCGCCTGCATAGGTTGCGGTGCCTGCGTGGCTACCTGCAAGAATGGTTCTGCAATGCTCTTTGTGGCTGCACGCGTAAGTTCCCTCGCCCTCCTTCCCCAGGGAAAGGTTGAGGCGAAGAAACGCGCCCGTGCGATGGTTAAGAAGATGGACGAACTCGGATTCGGCAACTGTACGAATACGCGTGCATGCGAACTTGAATGCCCCAAGGGTATTTCAGTTTCGCATATAGCCCGTCTTAACCGCGAGTATCTAAAGGCTAAATTCTCCGAGTAATTACCAGAGAAAATTATTGAAGGGGTAACGCCCTGCATGTATCTCCGCCACCATCTTGTAGATGTCGTGGCGGAGTTTTTCTATGTTGGTCCTGTTAATAGCAGAAATAAAGATGCAGGGAGTTTTTTCCTGAGCAATCCAGGTGTTTTTGAGTTCATCCAGAGTAAGGTTTATCTTTGTTTTGGGCTCCAGCGAAAACTCGTCGTATTCCTGATATTTATAGGCATCTATCTTATTGAAAACCACGTATACAGGCTTGTTTCCGGCACCAATTTCCTTAAGGGTTTTCTCTACAACTTCCATCTGTTCTTCGAAGTCTGGATGTGAGATATCTACAACATGAATCAGTATATCCGCTTCGCGCACTTCGTCCAGGGTGCTCTTGAATGCTTCTATCAGCTGGGTAGGGAGTTTTCGGATGAATCCTACCGTATCGCTGAGCAGGAAGGGCACGTTTTCTATGACAACCTTGCGTACTGTGGTATCGAGAGTTGCAAACAGTTTGTTTTCGGCAAAAACATCGGATTTGGCAAGCAGGTTCATAAGGGTGCTTTTACCCACGTTTGTATAGCCTACAAGGGCCGCACGGACCAGATTTCCCCTGTTTCCGCGCTGAGTGGCCATCTGCCTGTCTATCTTGCTCAATTCGTCGTTAAGGCGGCTTATACGCTGTTTTACGATACGCCTGTCGACTTCTATCTGGGTTTCGCCCATACCGCCTCTGGTACCCATGCCGCCCCTCTGTCTTTCGAGGTGGGTCCACATTCCTGCAAGCCGTGGAAGCATGTAGTTTAGACGGGCTATTTCCACCTGTGTTTTTGCATAGGCAGTCTGGGCCCTTTGGGTGAAAATTTCGAGAATGAGGCTTGTCCTGTCTATTACAGCCGCAGATTTGATAACTTTTTCAATATTGCGTTGCTGCATTCCGGTCAGTTCATCGTCGAAGATGCAGTAACTTATGTTGTTTTCTTCGCAATACTGTTGTATTTCAGCAAGTTTACCGCTTCTTATATAGGTTGCCTTGTCGGGTTTGTCCACCCTCTGGATGAACTTTTTATCGCCTTTGGCACCGGCTGTTTCCGCCAGAAATTCGAGTTCGTCAAGGTATTCCATAACCTTGGATTCTTCATCGTTCTGGCGAATGATTCCTACAAATACGGCTTTCTCTGTTTTTTCAGGGTTGGTCTCGAACATTTTCTTATTGAAAAAGCCCATCCGGTTGGGGACGGGCTTAAACTTTTAAATTTCAACTATTACGAATTAGCGGAGCTGGAAGATAACAGGGAAGGTGTAGGTAACCTTCACTGCGCGGTCACGCTGCTTTCCAGGAGTCCACTTAGGGGAACTCTGAACTACGCGAACAGCCTCTTTGTCGAGGGAAGGGTCAACTCCACGTACAACCTTGACGTTGGATACGCTTCCGTCGGTTCCCACTACAAACTGCAGGATTACGCGGCCCTGAATACCGTTTTCCTTAGCGATTTCAGGATAATTCAAGCGCTCGTTCACCCATTTGCTGAAAGCGTTAGGGTCGCCTCCGAGGAATGTAGGCTTTTCTTCCACTATTGCGAAAGGAATGGCCTCTTCTTCGATGACCTCTTCTTCTACAGTTTCAACATAGTCGATAATATCCACACCGATTTTGGCGTCATCCTCAATGCTGATGATCTTGTCATCAATTTCAAGTTCGTCATCAATGATGTCAATCTGGTCGGAAAGAAGAACCTGGGGAGTTTCCGGTGGCGGGGGAGGAGTTTCCTGGGTGATAGGAATCATTTCTTCCTCAATGATCTGGGTTACATCTGCCTCGAGAACTTTTTCCTTGCCTTCCTTTGCACTGTACTCGAAAGCACCGTACACAGCGAGCAGGGCAAGCACGAAACCTACCTCTACAAAGAGAAGTTTCTTGTTCTCCAGACTGGCTTTTTCTGTTTTCTTAACTTCCATATCTGTCTTAAATTATCATTCTTATTCTTTCGAATATCCTTTCAATATTCATTCCAAAGGTATGAATAATAAATTTGAATATCAAATTTTTATTAAAAATCCTACATCTTAATTATTAGTTGTACCTTTGCAGAATCAATTTTTGCTGTTATGGTAAGGTATTTTTATGAGGATATCAAGTTTGAATTCAAGAACAAACTTCTGAACAACAGGTGGCTTAAATTCGTTGCAGGAAGCGAGGTATGTACCCTCGGGGATGTCAACATAATCTTCTGTTCAGACAATTATCTTCTCGATATCAACATGAAGTATCTCCAGCATGATTACTTTACCGACATAATCACTTTCGACTACAGGGAAGGGGATGTGCTTTCCGGAGATCTGTTTATCAGCATAGATTCCGTCAGGGACAATGCGGAGTTCTATGGAGTAGAATTCAGCGACGAGTTGAACAGGGTGATTGTTCACGGGCTTCTCCATATTATCGGATATGACGACCATACTGAGGATGATCAGAAACAGATGAGGGCAAAGGAAGATTATTATCTTTCGCTTCGTCCCGTTGTATGCGGAACTTCCAAGTAAGTTTGACAATGCAGAACAGGTATGACATTATAGTTGTTGGCGGAGGACATGCCGGTTGTGAGGCTGCCATGGCTGCCGCAAATCTCGGAAGTTCCGTCCTTTTGCTTAGCATGGACTTTGAAGGTTTTGCGAGAATGAGCTGCAATCCGGCTGTGGGAGGAATTGCTAAAGGACAGATAGTCAAAGAGATAGATGCTCTTGGAGGATATACCGGCCTGGTTACTGACTCCACTACTTTGCAGTTCCGTATGCTCAATAAAAGCAAGGGACCGGCCATGTGGAGCCCTCGCGCCCAGTGCGATAAAAGAGAGTTTTCGGCAGTATGGCGTAATTTTCTCGAAACTAATTGTAAATTAGATATTTACATTGATTCTGCGGTTTCTTTTCTCTTTGAGAATTCAAAAATCTGCGGAGTTTGTACCAGAACTGGGGCGATTTTTAAGTCTCAAGCCGTTGTTTTGACAGGCGGAACCTTTCTTGGAGGCAAAATCTTCATAGGCCGCACCCAGTTCGAAGGGGGAAGGATAGGGGAGAAGTCTTCCACCGGAATTACTGAACAACTTGCCGGGATGGGAATCAGGACAGGAAGAATGAAAACCGGAACCCCTCCGAGAATAGACATTTCATCAGTTGATATTTCTGTTCTTCCAAGGCAGGTAGGGGATGAGAATCCGGACAGTTTCAGTTTTCTGGATATTCCTTCTTCCGTTCAGTCTTCGGGAAAGCAGATGGATTGTTTCATTCTTCATACCAATCCCAAGGTTCATGATATTCTCAGGACAGGTTTTGCCGATTCACCTATGTTTACAGGAATGATTCACGGCAAAGGTCCGAGATATTGTCCGAGCATTGAAGACAAGTTGAGGGTTTTTCCTGACAATGACGCTCACCAGTTGTTCCTCGAACCTGAGGGGAAGGATACTGCTGAGTATTACCTTCAGGGATTTTCTTCATCCTTGCCTTTACAGGTTCAGATTGATGCCTTGCATGCCATCAAGGGATTGGAAAATGTCAAGATATTCAAACCGGCTTATGCTGTCGAATATGATTATTTCGATCCTTCGCAGCTTGATTATACACTTGAATCCAGGGTAGTGGAAAACCTTTACCTTGCAGGTCAGGTCAACGGTACTACCGGTTATGAAGAAGCTGCCGCACAAGGTCTGATGGCAGGTATAAATGCCCATCTGAAGGTTCATGAAAAGGATGCCTTCGTGCTCGGTAGGGATGAGGCCTATATTGGAGTCCTGATAGATGATCTTATTACCAAGGGCGTTGATGAGCCTTACAGAATGTTTACTTCACGGGCTGAATACAGGGTTCTTCTGCGTCAGGACAATGCCGATGAAAGGCTTACGGAGAGAAGTTATAAAATTGGCCTTGCTTCAGAAAAACGTTACGAACTTACTTCTCGCAAGTACGAACAGGTTGCAGCCCTGGAAAAATTTTGTGATACTAACAATATAACTGCAAAACAGGCTAATTCTTATCTGGAATCTGTTGGATCTTCTGCTCTCGGGGACTCGAAAAAAATTTCGGAAGTGGCACTTCGTCCGGAAGTAAATCTTGGAGATTTACTGAAGGTTGTTCCACGTGGAACGCCGGACATTTCTGATTCAAAAGTTGTGGAATCCGTCGAAATTACCCTTAAATATCGCGGTTATATTGACAGGGAACAGCGGATGGCAGAGAAACTTCACAGACTTGAAGATTTGAAAATCCCTGAAGATTTTGACTTTGAGAAAGTTTCAGGCCTTACCATAGAATGCCGTCAGAAGCTTAAAACTTATGCTCCGAAAACCATAGCTCAAGCTTCGCGCATATCGGGTGTTTCTCCTTCCGATATTTCCGTTTTGCTTGTTTATTTTGGTAGGTAAAACAGTGCTTTAAAGCATCTTTAGTGCCGATTTTATTATTTCTTCCACTGAAGAATCCGGCTTTGCCTTCAGAATCTGTTGAATAGCTTTTTGTACATTGGCTTTGTTGAATCCCAGCAGGACAAGAGCGGTGCTGGCCTCTTCTACAGTTTCGTTGCTTGCTACTGTGAACAGTGCGCTGGAGTCGCTTCCTCCGCCCTCGACTATTTTATCTTTCAATTCAAGGACAAGCCTTTGTGCCGTTTTAAGTCCTATACCCTTTACGGATTTGATAAGATTGACATTTTCGGATATTACAGCTTGCCTGAATTCGTCTGCCGATAGTGAGGACAGAACCATCCTCGCGGAAGCAGCACCCATTCCGGAAACACTTGTAATCAGCTGAAACAAAGCGCGTTCATCTTTATTTGCAAAGCCGTAGGTAACCTCGCTTCCGTCCCTGGTGTTTATCTGAGTCTGTACATATACCCTCGAACTGCCCTTGCCTTCAAGGAGTGCGTAAGTCTGAAGTGATATCTCAAAGCGGTAGCCGATACCGTTGTTGTCTATCACCACCTGAGTCGGAGTAAGTTCCTCGATTTTTCCGGAAATATAATCTGTCATTGCTTTTTGAATTACTTATCGCAAATGTAGTTAAAAATTGCTAATTTTGCTTGATTTATGAATATTGAAGAAATACGATCCCAGTTCCCTCAGCTGAAGGAAAGAGTGTACGGCAAATCCCTGGTTTACCTTGACAATGCCGCAACCTCCCTCCGTCCTGTCAGTGTTGTGGAAAAGTGGGATGAAATATCGCTGAAATACAATTCAAACCTTCACAGGGCAGTCCATCACACTGCCGTGGTTGCTACTGAGGAATACGAGTCCGCGCGGGAATCTGTCCGCGATTTTATAGGAGCCGAATCTTCCGATGAGATTGTGTTTACCTCTGGAACAACGCATTCTCTAAATCTTCTGGCGGCCTGCCTCGGAAACAGCCTGAAAGAGGGCGACGAGATAATAATTTCTGAAAGCGAGCATCATTCGAACATTGTTCCATGGCAACTTCTTTCTGAACGTAAAAATTTAAATATCAAGGTTTTACCTATTGATGACAACGGAAATTTACGTGTTGATATCCTGCCGTCTCTTCTTACGGAAAAAACCAGAATCTGCTGCGTAGCCCAGATTTCCAATGTTCTCGGAATTATAAATCCTGTCGGGGAAATAATCCGTCTCTGTCATGCAAACGGGACTCTTGTAGTCCTTGACGGAGCCCAGGGCATAGTTCACGAAACGACAAATGTCAGGGACATTGACTGTGATTTCTATGTTTTTTCCGCGCATAAAATGTACGGAGCAAGCGGAGTCGGGGTGCTTTACGGCAAGCGGAACCTTCTTGAAAACATGCCGCCTTTTATGGGCGGAGGTGAGATGATAGAGAGCGTTTCCTGGACGCACACCACCTATGCTCCCATTCCGAGAAGGTTTGAGGCAGGTACCCAGAACATTTCGGGCGTACCGGCGATAAAACCTGCCATTGAAATGGTTAAGATGCTAAGGGATAAGGAAATACAAGATAATTACAATGCCCTTGGCGCTTATGTTTATACCGAACTCTCCAGGGAGGAAGGCGTAAGGCTGTTCGGAACGCCGTCCGATCCGTCACAGAAAATTCCCTTGTTTTCGATAGCGGTGGAAGGGGCTCATCATGAGGACCTTGCCCTTATTCTCGACAAGATGGGAATAGCCACGAGGTCTGGACGTATGTGTGCGGATCCGCTTATGGACAGGCTTGGTGTCAGCGGCATGCTCAGGGCTTCTTTCGCCCCGTACAATACAATGGAAGAAGCTGAATATTTTATCACCTGCCTAAGGAAGGCAATTAAAATGCTCAGGTAATGGACAGTCTGGAAGAAGCGAAAAATGCCGTTATCGAAGAGTTTTCGATGTTCGACGAGTGGCTCGACAAATATGAATATCTCATCGACCTTGGCAAAAACCTCGAAGTGTTCCCCGTGGAACTAAAAACCGACGACAGGCTTATAAAAGGCTGCCAGTCAAGGGTGTGGCTCGATACCGAAGTCAAGAACGGGCGCTTGTTCTTCAGGGCGGACAGCGACGCCATCATCACCAAAGGAATTATCTCCCTACTTATTTCCGTATACAACGGCCGGACTGCGGAGGAAATCAGCAGCGACAATTTTGATTTTATAGAGAAGATAGGACTCAGGGAAAACCTTTCTCCAACGCGGGCGAACGGGCTTGTGTCCATGATACAAACAATACGGCAGGAGGCCGGGAAAAATGTCTGAACAGAACAGCGAAATACTTACTCCCGACGACGTGAAGGAACTCGCGCCTCTTTACGATGCGGTAATTCTGGCGCTCAAACAGGTTTACGACCCTGAAATTCCCGTCAACATCTACGACCTTGGACTTGTCTACGAACTGAATATCAACAAGTCGCACGAGGTTTACATCAAGATGACGTTTACGGCGCCCAACTGCCCCATGGCGGACGAAGTGATAGGGGAAGTTCAGCACAGCGTGGAACTCACACCGGGAGTGAGCAGGTGTGAAATTGAAATGACGTTCGATCCGGTATGGGACCGCAGCATGCTCTCGGATGAGGCTCGCATCGCCCTTGGAATGGATCCTGATTTTTAACAGAATAATGGCAGACCTTTATCTTGCAATCGGCAGCAATATAGGCGCACGGAAGGCAAACATCATGTCTGCGCTGAGTTTTTTGAACGGATATTTCGGCCGCTACGACGCGCTTTCGGAAATAGTCGAGACCGAGGCGATAGGTTTTGAAGGACCGGCGTTCCTGAATTGCGTAGCCCGTTACAATACAAGGAAGCGTCCGGAAACCATTCTGAGCGTCTGCAAGGAGATAGAAAAACGCATGGGCCGCACCGATAGCCCCCAATATGCTCCGGACGGCAGCCGTATATATCACAACCGCATAGTGGACGTGGATATCCTGCTTTATGGCAAGATAAAAATGAACACCCCCGAACTTACCATTCCGCATCCCCAGGTGGAGGAAAGGCCTTTTATCAAACCCTTGCTCGGGCAGGTAATGAAAAATGTTTAAATTTGTAAAATTAAGATAACAGAGATATGACACAAGACGAACTTTTCAAGATTCTGGTTGCGCATTGCAAAGAGTATGGTTTCATCTTCCCTTCCAGCGAAATCTACGACGGCCTCGGGGCCGTGTACGATTACGGCCAGCTGGGTGTGGAACTCAAGAATAATATCAAGAACTACTGGTGGCTGTCCATGGTGCGTCTTCATGAGAATATCGTCGGTATAGACGCTTCCATCTTCATGCATCCCAACACCTGGGTGGCTTCAGGGCACGTGGCCGCATTCAACGACCCGCTCATCGACAACCGCGACTCCAAGAAGCGCTACCGTGCAGACGTCCTCATCGAGGATTATCTCGCCAGGATAGAGGAAAAGATAAACAAGGAGGTGGAGAAAGGCCGCAAGCGCTTCGGCGAAGCCTTTGACGAGGCCAAATTCCGCGAGACCAACCCTAACGTCCTGCGCGAAAAAGCACACTACGAAGAGGTTCACAACCGCTATGTGGCCGCCGAGCAGGCCAACGACCTCGCTGAATACAAGCAGATCATCCTCGACTGCGGCATAGTCTGCCCTATTTCCGGCACGAAGAACTGGACCGACGTGCGCCAGTTCAACCTTATGTTCAGCACCCAGTTCGGATCTACCGGAGAAGGCGCCAACACCGTCTATCTCCGTCCCGAGACGGCCCAGGGCATCTTCGTGGACTATATCAACGTGCAGAAAACCGGCCGCATGAAGGTTCCTTTCGGCATCGCGCAGATTGGCAAGGCCTTCCGCAACGAGGTGGTGGCCCGCCAGTTCATCTTCCGCATGCGCGAATTCGAGCAGATGGAAATGGAATTCTTCTGCAAGCCCGGCACCGAGATGGAATGGTTCGAGCAATGGAAGGAATTCCGCATGAAATGGCACAGGAACCTTGGCATGGGAGATGAAAACTACCGCTTCCACGACCACGAAAAACTCGCGCACTACGCCAACGCCGCAACCGACATAGAGTTCAACTTCCCCTTCGGATTCAAGGAGCTTGAAGGCATACACAGCCGCACCGACTTCGACCTTGGCAACCATCAGAAACTCTCAGGGAAGAAACTCCAGTACTTCGACAGCGAGACGGGCGAAAGCTACGTTCCCTACTGCGTCGAGACCTCCATCGGCGTCGACCGCATGTTCCTCGCGGTGCTCAGCCACGCATACCGCAACGAACAGCTCGAAAACGGCGAAAGCCGCGTGGTCCTCAGCATCCCCGCCCCCCTCGCGCCCGTCAAGGCCGCCGTCCTGCCCCTCGTGAAGAAGGACGGCCTGCCCGAACTCGCACAGACGGTCATGAATGAGCTTAAATACGATTTCAACTGCCAGTACGAAGAAAAAGACAGCATAGGCAAGCGTTACCGCCGCCAGGACGCTATCGGAACCCCGTTCTGCATCACCGTCGACCATCAGAGTCTCGAAGACAACTGCGTGACCGTGCGCGACCGCGACACCATGACACAGGAGCGCGTGCCCATAGCCGAACTCCATTCCATGATAGACAAAAAAGTCTCGCTCAGCAATCTCCTGAAAAATCTTTAAATCACGGATTATGAGAAAGTTCCATATTCTTCTCCTCGCCCTTGCGGCCTCGCTTGCGTGCCTGCAGTCCTGTTCGGAAACTCCGGAGCCTCTCAGCAGGGCCGAGCGTATTGCACGTGAAATCCAGGATCCGAATTCGGATTACGTGGTGGTAATCTGCCATCGCGGCGACTGGCGAAACTTCCCCGAGAACTCGATACTTGCCATAGAAAATATAATCAAGTTCGGGGCGGACATGATGGAACTGGATCTCAAGATGACCAAGGACTCTGTCCTGGTGCTATGCCACGACGATTCCGTTATACGTACCACCAATTTCCGCTCCGTTTTCCGTAACGAACCCGGAAAGAGCGCCCTGGTAAGCGACCTTACCCTCGAAGAAATCCGCCGTTTGAGCCTTAAAAGGGCCCAGGGCGCGATTATAGACACCCTGCGGATGCCAACCCTGCGCGAAGCTCTCGAGTGCTGCAAAGGGCGTATCTGCGTGAATGTGGACCAGGGATACGAGTATTACGACCAGGTGCTCGCGCTGACCGAGGAACTGGGCGTGACCGACCAGATTCTTATCAAGGGGAAGAAGCCCATCGAAGTGGTTGCTGCCCACGAGGCCAAATATGAGCACAATATGATGTATATGCCCATCGTGGACATCCAGCAGCCCAGGGGGATAGAACTTTTCAACTCTTATCTCGAACAGGGCGTGGTGCCGCTTGCCTACGAAGTCTGCTGGCAGCGCGACAACGGCGACTTTGAAGAAGCTTGCCGCAAGATTATAGCCCAGGGCTCTAAAGTCTGGGTGAATACGCTCTGGCCGACGCTCTGCGGAGGGCACGGGAATGATGACGATGCGGCATATCTGTCCGACGACCCCGGCAAGGTATACGGAAAATATCTCGAAAACGGAGTGTCGATGATTCAGACCGACAGGCCGGAACTTCTTGTCCGCTGGCTTGAGAAACAGGGCAGGCACACTTTATAGCTTATGGCTGAAAATTTTGCAGATTTAGGAAAAAACGAGGCCCTGCGCCGCCTGTACGAGGGTTCGCCTTTCGTGCAGGGCGCTCCTGCCGCACATAAGCTGTTCCTTGAAGGAATAGATTTCAACCTTGTATATTTCCCCCTCAAGCACCTCGGGCACAAGGCTGTGACCGCGGTTACCGGCGAACTGCTTGCACAGATGCAGCACCCCGAAAGCCTTTCCGTGGTGCTCGGCGTAAGCTCCAAGCTGGACTACCCCCAGGTTGAGGAACTCTGGGGAGGCATTGTCGCCGCGGCTAAGGAATATGGCTACAAGAAGGTGGATTTCGACCTTCAACCTTCGCAGAACGGTCTGTGCATAAGCCTGGCGGCCTCAGGGCAGAGGCTCAAGCTTACCGAAGTCCGCCGTCCCAAGGCCCACAGCAAGGATCTTCTCTGCGTCAGCGGACGGCTCGGCGCCGCGTACCTTGGAATGAGGGTGATGGAGCGGGAGCTCGAGAGATTCAACAAGGGAGAATCCGACCGGAAGGAAATGGAGCAGTACCGGATGCAGGTGGGCGCCTATCTCAAGCCCGAACTCGATGCGTCCATAGTAAGCAGGCTCGAGGATGCCGAAATCATACCTTCCGCGGGGGTGCTGATAACCCACGGACTGGCCGATGCGGTGAAGAGAATTTCAGCCGAAACCGGCCTTGGTGCAAAGGTTTATGCCGACAGGATTCCCTTTGAGGGCAATTCTTTTGAACTGGGGAGAAAACTTGATTTAGACCCTATCTCTGCCGCCATGAATGGTGGGGAGGACTACCAGCTGCTGTTCTCTGTGCCCATCCTTTACCTCGAAAAATTCCGCCGCGATTTCCAGACCTTCGATATAATCGGGCACCTTGCTCAGGAAGATGTTGGCACCGTCCTTGTAACACCGGAGGGAGTCGAACTTCCGCTGCGTGCGCAGGGCTGGAAGGACGAAGACGAAAACGATATGGAACAAGAATAAAAAAGATGAAAAAACTTATTGCAATTATCGCGGCCATGATGCTGGTAGCATCCGCCGCCAACGCCCAGAGCGGCCTACTCGGAAAGATTCTGGGCGGATCCTCAAGTGAATCTTCCGTCGCCAACGCTGCCGGAAACGTGCTCGAGTCCGTGCTTGGAACAGTCCTCTCGCAGACGGTCACCATTTCCCTGCCCGGAACCTGGACCTATGCAGGAATCGCTTCGGCCATCGAAACTGAAAACACTCTCACCACCCTCGCCGCAGGCGCCTACAAGGAGAATCTTGAAAACAAGCTCGACGGATATCTCCAGAAGATAGGTATCGTTCCCGGCGTAGCCACCATCACCTTCAACTCCGACAACACTTTTGCCATTGCAACAGGGAAAAAGACCATTGCCACAGGAACTTACACCTATGAGAACAAGGTGATTGACATGAAGTTCGGCAAGGTTTACAACTATCTTACCATGACCGGCACCGTCACCGCCTCCACTTCCGGATGCCAGATACTCTTCGATGCCGACAAGTTCCTTGAATTCGCGAAGAAAGCCGTAAAGGTGGTCGGCGCCAAGTCCTCCAGCTCAACCCTCAGCACCATCGCAGGCCTCACGGAGCAACTTTCCGGCCTGAAGCTCGGGTTTGACATGAAGAAATAGCCTTTCTATTTCCCGATCACATAGGGTATCCCCTGCTTCTCGAAAGCAGCAAGCAGGTCGGAGCAGACGGTGACGGTGAATTTTTTAGAGAACAGCTCAATGTTGTAGCCCGTCTTTGCATCGCGCAAGCGCACGCAGAGACGGGTTTTTCCGGGGAATTCCTTGATGATGTGCACGAGGTTTTTGCGGAAATTTTCGTTCAGCTGCGCGGAGTCGATGGTGATGGTAAGTGCCTTTACCAGATTTTCAGACACATTGCCGAGCAGCGAAACATTCTTTATCTTGAAGGAATACGGAGCCTTCTTTCCCTTTGCAGCATCCTCGGGCTTTACCCTGTAGCGCTCGCCTATCTCCCCCTCGAGGAACAGCTGCTCATGGAGCTTCATGTAGGGCATGAAGGCCTCATAGTCATTGCCGAACAACGCCAGTTCGTAGGTGCCGCTGTAGTCCTCCAACACTATCCTGCCGCCCGGAGAACCGGTGCGCGTGGAAATCTGCTTGACATCGGTGATGATGCCCGCAACGGAGGTCTTCTGCGACTTTCCAAGTTTCTCCTGCTCGTCGATTTTGGACGGGAGATCGGCCAGTTTGCAGTTGGTAAAGGCCTCTATGGCGAAAGAATATCTGTCGAGAGGATGGGAGGAAAGATACATTCCCACGACCTCTTTTTCCTTCTGCAGAAGGTCGAGGGTGTCTTCTTCGCCGGTAAATACCGGCATCTCCGGCCTCACCGGCTTCATCTCTTCAACCTCACCGAAGAGGGACGTGGCGCTGTCTATGCTGTCGTTGCGGTAAAGGTCGGCGTATTTCACGATTTCATCGATGAAAAGTTCCCCGTTCTTGCAGGGCAGGAAGAACTGCGTGCGCTTGTAGCCGAAGGAATCCATGCATCCGGCATTTACCAGGATTTCGAGGGCCTTGCGGTTGATTGACATGGATTTGTTCTGCTTCTGCCCGCAGGTAGCCAGGCGTTCCATAAAATCCCACACATCGGCGAAAGGCCCGTTGGCGCTGCGCTCTTCGATGATGGCGTTCACTATATTCTCGCCGAAACCCTTGAGCCCGCCGAGCCCGAAACGGATGTCCCCTGCCTTGTTTACGCTGAAATCCTTGTCAGACTCGTTTATATCGGGGATTAGGACCTTTATTCCGCTTTTCTTGCAGTCGGCCATTATCTCCTTCATTTCTTCCATGTTGGAACTCTGCTGGGTCAGGTTCGACGCCTGGAACTCGCTCGGGAAGTGCGCTTTCAGCCAGGCTGTCTGGTAGCTCACCCATGCATAGCAGGTTGCATGGCTCTTGTTGAAGGCGTATTTTGCGAAAGCCTCCCAGTCGCTCCATATCTTTTCGAGGGTGTCCTTCGGGTGGCCGTTCGCCTCCGCGCCCTCCATGAAATCCTTCTTCAGCCCGTCGAGGATGTCCTTCTTCTTCTTGCCCATGGCCTTGCGGAGCTTGTCCGCCTTGCCCTTGGAGAAGCCCGCCACAGCCTGCGAAATCTGCATTACCTGCTCCTGATAGACGGTCACGCCGTAGGTTTCCTGAAGGAAATCCCCCATTTCCGGAAGGTCGTAGGAGATGGCCTCCGCGCCGGTTTTGCGGGCCACGAAGCTGGGGATGTAGTCCATGGGCCCCGGACGATAGAGGGCGTTCATAGCGATGAGGTCCTCGAAGCGCTCGGGATGCAGGCGCATCAGCCAGTCGCGCATGCCGCCGGATTCAAACTGGAACACGCTCTTGGTGTCGCCGCGCGAATAGAGGTCGAAAGTCGCGGGGTCGTCTATGGGAATATTTTCTATGTCGAAGTCCTTAGGAAGGGCGTCGGGATTGCGTTTTTTGATAAGTTCAAGGCAACGGGAGATGATGCTCAGGGTTTTGAGTCCGAGGAAGTCCATCTTGAGCATGCCCACATCCTCTATCTGTGAGCCCTCGTACTGGCTCACCCAGACTTTCTGGCCGGTGGCCTTGTCTTCTCCCATGGAGATGGGAATGTAGTCGGTTAGGTTTCCGCGTCCGATTATCATGGCGCAGGCGTGGATGCCAACCTGCCTCACGCAGCCTTCGAGCCTGAGCGCATATTCCAGCACCTCCCTAATAAGCGGCTCCCCGTTTTCGTACTCGTTTTTAAGCTCGGGAACGTATTTGACGCAGTTTGCAAGCGTGGGCTTCATCTCTTTCTCCTCACCTTTTTCCTTCACCACGAAGGCCCTGTCGGGAATCATTTTGGTAAGGCGGTTGCTCTCCGCTATGGAGAGATTGCTCACGCGCGCCACGTCCTTCACCGCAAGTTTGGCGGCCATGGTGCCGAAGGTTATCACATGGGAGATGTGGTCGGCCCCGTAAAGGTCCTGCACGTACTGAATCACGCGGTAGCGGCCCTCGTCGTCGAAGTCGACGTCGATATCCGGCATGGAGATTCGCTCCGGATTGAGGAAACGCTCGAAGAGGAGACCGTACTTGATAGGGTCCAGATTGGTGATTCTAAGGCAGTAAGACACCACGCTTCCGGCTGCGCTGCCTCGCCCCGGGCCGACCGATATTCCGTTGCGCTTGGCCCAGTTGATAAAATCCTGGACTATGAGGAAGTAGTCGGGGAAGCCCATGTAGGAGATGGTCTTCAGCTCGAAGTCTATACGCTCGCGCAATTCGGCGTCGGTATCGACACGCTCCCCGTAACGTTCGCGTGCGCCCTCCCAGGTAAGATGGCAGAGAAACGCCACCGACTTGCAGAACTCGTCGCCGCGGCTGTTGCCTTTCTCGTCATTGCGCCCGCGGTCTATAACATCTTTATAAAGTTCCAGATACCTGTCGATATCCTTCAGGAATTCGTCGTCTATTTTGAATTTGGGAAGGATGTGTGCGCTGTTGATGTCGTAGCGCTCCACCTTTTCCATCACTTCGAGGGTGTTGCTTATGGCCTCCGGATGGTCGGGGAAGAGTTCGAGCATCTCCTCTTCGCCCTTGAGGTACTCCTGCTGGGTATAGTGCAGGCGCTTGGGATCGTCCCACATCGCATTTGTATTGATGCAGATTAGCCTGTCGTGCGCGGGGCCGTCTTCCTTGTAGATGAAATGTGTGTCGTTTGTGGCGATGACCTTTACCCCGTGCTTTTCCCCCAGCCCGAAGATGGCCTCGTTCACCTTCAGCTGGTTGCGGTATAAATCAAGCGAAAGCCCCGGGACTTCCGTCTTGTGAAGCATCACCTCCAGATAGTAATCCTCACCGAAAAGGCCCTTGTGCCACTCTATGGCCTTGTCCACGGCTTCCATGTCACCCGCAAGAATCCCACGGGGAATCTCCCCCGCGATGCAGGCGGATGAACAGATAAGCCCTTCATGGTATTTTTCCACCACCTCATGGCTCACCCTGGGCTTGTCATAGTACATTCCTTCGATATGGCCGGTGGAAACTATCTTCATCAGGTTCTTGTACCCCGTATAGTTCTTGGCAAGCAGGATAAGATGATAGTACCCGCGGTGTTCGTTGTCCTTGAGGCGGTGGTCGTAATGGCGGGTAACATATACCTCGCAGCCGATTATCGGTTTGACGGACTGATGTTTCTGGCTTACGTCGAAGAATTCCTTCACGCCATACATGTTGCCGTGGTCCGTGATAGCCAGGCCGGGCATTCCCAGCTCCTCGGCGCGGTCGAAGAGTTTGGCGATATTTGACATTCCATCGAGGATGGAGTATTCGGTATGGACGTGGAGCGGGACGAAATTCGACATAACATACAAATATAAAAAAAGCATCCGACTTGTAAAGCCGGATGCCTCTAAAAGTTTTCAACAGGTGGCTATTTCTTCTTTGCCACTGCCTTCTTGGCGTCAGCCTTCCTGGTGCTGTCGAACATGATAGGAGTACCGATCATGATGGAAGCGTAGGTACCGATGAGGATACCGAGGATGAGGGCGACGGAAAGTCCGCGTATGCTCTCACCTCCCCAGATTGCGATGGCAATCATAGGAAGCAGGGTGGAAACCGAGGTGTTCACCGTACGGGTGAGGGTTGCGTTGAGACTCTTGTTCACCGTGCCGGCGAAGTCGTCGTTCGGATGCAGCAGCTTGTTCTCACGTATACGGTCGAAGATAACCACGTTATCGTTGATTGCGTAACCGATAATCGTAAGGATAGCGGCTATGAACGTCTGGTCGACATCGAGGTTGAACGGCAGGATTCCCGAGAAGAGGGAGAAGAAGCCGATCACGATGATGGCCGTATGGGCGAGGGATACCACGCCGCCGAGGCCCCAGTTCCAGCCTTTGAAGCGCATTGCGATGTAGGCGAAGATGATAATCAGGGCCAGGATGACGGCAATGACTGCGTCGCGCCTGATATCGCTCGCTATCGATGCTCCCACCTTGTCGGAGGAGATGATACCGTTGGCGTTGTCAAGCGTCGATACGAAGTCGCTCTCGCTGAACGTCTTGTCGGCGAACAGTCCCTTGAGGGCCTGGTAGAGCATGCCTTCGATTTCGGCATCCACGCTCTGCGACTCGTCGTCAATCTTGTAGGAAGTGGTAATCTTCATCTGGGTGTCGCCGCCGAACTGCTTGACCTCTGCGGAAGACGCCTTCACGTTGTCATCGGCTGCAGCAGCGGCCTCGAACACGTCGTTGACGGCTGCGCGGACATCTTCAGCAAGTACGGGCTGGTCGAAGCGGACCACATAGGTACGGCCTCCGGTGAAGTCGACGCCATAGGTGAATCCCTTGATGCAGATGCTGCCGATGGCGATGAGGATAAGTATGCCGGAGATGGTGTAGGACCACTTGCGGGCGCCCAGGAAGTTGACATGGGTGTTCTTGAGGAAGTTGCGGGTGGCCTTGTTGTCGAAACTGATGTCCTTGCCCCTGGATGCACGGCTGTCGAATATGAGACGGGTGATGAAGATGGAGGTAAGAACGGAGGTTACGATACCGATGATGAGCGTGGTGGCGAAGCCCTTCACGGGGCCGGAACCGAAGAAGAAGAGTACCAGACCGGTGAGGAGGGTGGTGAGCTGGCCGTCGATAATTGCCGAATAAGCGTTGGCGTAACCGTCGTGGATAGCCTTGCTCAGGCCCTTGCCGGCCTTCAGCTCTTCCTTCACGCGCTCATATATAATAACGTTCGCATCCACAGCCATACCCAGTGTCAACACCAGACCGGCGATACCCGGCAGGGTGAGCACTGCACCGAACGAAGCCAGGGTTCCGAAGAGGAGCACCACGTTGGTGAGAAGGGCGATGTCGGCCGCGACACCGGCTCTCGAATAGAAGAGAACCATGTACACGAGCACGAGCAGGAAGGCGATGATGAACGAAATCATACCGTCGCGGATGGACTTGGCACCGAGTGAAGGTCCTACGACCTGCTCCTGGACGATGGTCGCAGGGGCGGGAAGTTTACCGGACTTGAGCACGTTCACAAGGTCGGTAGCCTCTTCCACGGTGAAGTGGCCGGAAATCTCGGAGCTGCCTCCGGAGATTTCGCTGTTCACTACAGGATAGGAATATACGGTACCGTCGAGAACGATTGCAATCTGCTTGCCTATGTTGTCCTTGGTGAGGTGGGCCCACACATTCGCGCCTTCAGCGTTCATGTTCATCGAAACGGTGGGCTCTCCGTTGCTGTGGTCGTTGTAGGCGACGCGGGCGTCGGTGACTACGCTTCCGTCGAGGGGAGCCTGTCCGTCACGCGAAGAGGCCTTGATGGCGACGAGTTCGTAGATGTTCTCGGAGTCGCCGACGGGCTTGACGCTCCACATGGGGCGGAATTCCGGAGGGAAGATGGATGCGATCTGGGGCATTGCCAGATAGCGGTTCACCTTAGCGGTGTCGGCTGCGGTTGCATAACCTATGCAGGCGCCGTTGTTGCCCTGGACTGGCTGGAGGACGGCGTAGAGAGGATAGGCGGCCCTGTAGTCTTCAAGGGCTTCGTTTTCGCTGTCGCTTGCGAGCTCTTCGGCCACGATATCCTTCTCTGCGGACACTTCCGCTGCGGGAGCCTCTTCCTTCTCTTCCGCCAGGATGCCGGCGAGAACCTCATTGGCTTCGGCGAGATAAGGAGCGATTTCTCCGTTCTCGAACGTGGTCCAGAATTCGAGGGATGCGGTTCCCTGGAGGAGTTTGCGCACGCGCTCAGGCTCCTTCACACCGGGGAGTTCCACCAGAATGCGGCCGCTGTTGCCTATCTTCTGGATGGAAGGCTGGGTGACGCCGAAACGGTCGATACGGTTGCGGAGAACGTTGAAGGAGTTGGCAACTGCGCTTTCGGCTTCGTTCCTGATGACGTTGAGGACTTCTGCGTTGGTGGACTCGGGCTTGATGCTCTCGCGCATCTCATAAGTTCCGAAAATCTGGCTCAGGCGGGCGCCGCCGGTGAGTTCTTCCCAGGCTTCGCCGAAGAGGGTGATGAAGTCGGACTGGGAATTGACGCTGCGGCTCTTGGCGAGCGACAGGGCCTCAAGGAACTGGGGTTCCTGGCTGTTGCCGGAGAGGGCCTTTACAAGGTCTTCGAGCTGCACCTGCAGCATAACGTTCATACCGCCCTTGAGGTCGAGGCCGAGGTTTATCTGCTTGGCGCGGACATCCTTGAACTTATAGCCGAAATAAACTTTCTCAGAGGAAATGGAGTCGATGTACCATTTTTCCTGCTCTTTCTTGATGGAGTCAAGATAATAAGCCTGATCCTCCTCTGCCACTTTTGCGAATGCAGGGGTGTTCTGTACTGCTACGGCTGCGTTTTCGGCATACTTTTTGGCCTTGTTTTCGTAAACACCCGTAACGAGGGTGAAGGAAAGTTGCCAGAGGCAGGCTATCAGCAGCAGGATGGCTACAAATCTGATTGCACCTTTACTTTGCATAACGTTTTATAAGTTTTAAAAATATAATTCAGCAAATTAGCCGACAAATTTACGAGTTATTTCTTAATTTTGCAATCTGTTTTTGTGCCGAAATATGCGTGTTGTCCTTAAAATTACAGTGTTTTGCGGGGTATTTGCCTTCGCATCTTCTGAAATTTCAAGGGCTCAGGCCCTTCCGGACACCCAGGAGGCGTCCGTCTCTTATATGGCACTGGAGCAGGAAGGCGACGCCGCGCTGATGGAATACGACTTTGCAGCGGCCGCCCAGCTTTACACCGAAGCGCTCCAGAACTGCACCGATTCCCTCGGCACAATCCAGCTCAACGGAAAACTCGCAGGAAGCCGGAATGCAAGGATGATGTCCTCGTACAGCACCCGTCCCAAAGTGGTTGCACGCCAGACATTCCACATCAGGGATTTCTTCCTCTATTATCCTCTGCCGGACAGGTCCTGGCGCCCCTGCCCCAACGTCCTGGATACCCTCGGAGGCAGGCATGCCCCCGCGCTCTATGCACCTGACGGGGCCTCGGAACTCTTCTGGTCGGCCTCCGACACGCTCGGAGTGAGGAATATCATGTATTCAAGGAAGGCCGGCGGCAGATACGTGGCTCCCGAAGTCCTTCCCTTCTCCTCCGAAGGGGACGACATCTTCCCCATGGTCAGCGGGAACAGGCTTTACTTCGCATCCAACGGCCTCAACGGAGTGGGAGGGTACGATATTTACGTGTGCACCCGCCGCAGCGACGGCTCATGGAGCGTCCCCCGCAACCTCGGCTTCCCCTATTCCTCCCCGGGCGACGATTATCTTTTCATAAACTCTTCCGACGGACGCTACAGCATATTCGCAAGCAACCGCGACTGCGCTGCGGACAGCGTGAGCATATATGTCCTCGAATATGAAATCACCCCTGTCAGCAAGGCCGTGGGCAGCGTGTCCGAACTGCGCGAAATCTGCCGGCTGGAGCCGTCCAACGACCCGAAGAAGGTGGACAACAAGAGCGCCATGTCATCCTCGACAGTGGCAGATCCCAACACGGCCCTCTACATGCGCAAGGCCGCCGAAGTAAGGGCGCTGCGCGATACGATCGCCCGCTTCAACAGGGTGCTCGACGACATGCGTGCCACCTACAGCACCCTCAGCGGAGAAGAAAAGGAGAAGCTCGGGGTGAAAATCGTCGTGATGGAGAACCGCCTTCCCGGCCTTCAGTCCAAACTGGTGGCCGCGAACAAGGAACTCCAGAAGACGGAAATGGACTTCCTGCTGCACGGCGTTCTGATAGACCGCAGCAAGGTCGAGGCCGAAAGCGACAACGAGGTGGTGGGAGCCGACAAGTCCTACACCTTCACCAGGCGACGGCTTGGCAGCGGCAACCTTTAGAATCCCCGTCCGAATTCCACCCAATACTTCGCTTCGAGTTCCGCCCAGCGGGCGGCTGCGTTGTCGTATACCTTTCTGGTGTATGCGTTCAGCTCTTCAGCGGAGGCTTTCGCCCCTGGCAGGTCTTCGAATGCGGCGTCCTCAACCTCTTTCAAAGTCCGGTTGAAGCCTTCCTTGGTGCTCTGCCAGCTGAGCGTCGCAAGTTTGTTGGCTTTGCGGAACTGCCAGACGAAGAGCGAAGGGTCGTATCTGTTCTGCCCGCAGGCCGACATTGCCTCCGGGAGTTCGGTGTTGCCCGCGAAAATGGGGATGTGCGGGCTCTGGGCAGGGTTGTCTACCGCCAGCCAGCAGATTCCTCCCACGGCGTCCGGCAGCCAGCCGCGAAGCTGGATAACCGTGGAATAGGCACACCAGGCAACCGCCACCGTGCGGCGGAAGGTGATGGTGCCGGGGGCAATGGAGTTGATGGTCTTCTGGTAATTGGTGGTGGGCCAGGGATTGGCGAGGGGGCTGACCTTGCCTTCCATTTTTATATTCGCGGTCATGTCGAAACCTTCCACCCCTTCGTAGGTGGAACGCAGCAGCTGCATTACGTCGCGCACGCTGACCGGCTTCTCCGGCTTGACGCTGAAAGGCATCTCGTCATCTTCGTACTTCAGTCCGAGCGATGGCGCCAATTCATTGAGTATCCACCATTCCCTCTCGCGGAAATTCTTGCCGGCGCCATAGGCTGCGTGGTAGGCTTTATAGAAGTAAAAGTCGCCCTGGCCGTCCCAGAGGCCGTATTTCAGGGCCACGGACTCCACGTTGTCGGATGCCATGAAATTCTTCCTGTCGTTGCGGTCGAATCTGCCTATTCTGGGGATATTGGCAGATACCGCCACCTCATCGTCGGGAACCCTTTGGGCCACCCACACGGCACCTTTCTCCCCCTTCCCCGGGCCGAGAATCTCGAAGAACCAGACCTCTTTCGGGTCGGCCACCGTCAGGCATTCCCCTCCATCGATATAACCGTACTGCTCGGCCAGGTCGCCCATCAGTTTCACGGCGTCCCTGGCGTTGTCGCAGCGCTGGAGGGCCAGGCGGCAGAGTTCTTCAACCAGAAAGATGCCGTTCCCGCTGCGCAGGGTGTCGGGGCCGCTGAAAGTGGTCTCTCCTATTGCCACCTGCTTCTCGTTGAGTGAAGGATAGGCGGTGTTCAGGTATGCGAAGGTCTTGCGCGCTTCGGGGATCTCGCCTGCGAGGCGTACGCCGGTGGTGTCACCGGGAAATGCGGTGCGGCGGGTCCACTTATATACGGGATGCAAGGTTCCTTTTGGATATTTCGCGGCAGGCTCCCGGGTGAGCCAGGTGCGGGATTTGCCGTCGCAGGTGTGCGATGTCATTACGCTGCCGTCGGCCGATGCCAGGCGCCCTACGGCGATGCTGGTGCAGTCGAGCCGGTCAAATTCATAATCCTGTGCGTAAACCACAGGACAGACTGTGGCAAGAATCAGCGCCGCTGTCAATATTAGCCGTTTCATATAAATACTTGATTTTTTGAATTCAACATTATTTCAGGCTCGTCTATAACTCCTTCAAAGAAATGGCGAAGCCGCCCGAAGCGGCTTTCAAGGCTGATGGCTTCGCTGCCGGAGCCATTCTCCTGACTGCAAGACTGGACAGTTGCAAAGGCAAGAGGTATAAGAAGGAGGCGTAAAAATTTCATAACGCCAAAGATAATTATTATATTCGTAAGTTTTTATATAATACCACACACAATGACATTAAGCTTCAGGATTGAATACCACACCAGGTGGGGCGAAACCCTTGCCCTCGTTTTCCGATGACAAAGTTTACGAAATGTCCTACGCCGCCGACGGCATCTGGACCCTGTATCTTCCCAAGGCTCCCGCAGCCATGCTCAAGGATTACTTCTACATAGTAATGGAAGACGGCATCTGGACCCGTACGGAGTGGACACATCATCATCGCAACGCGGAAGGGGCCAAACGGCTCGATGTAAGCGATTCGTGGATTGACTGCCCCATCCCCGGCTGTCCCTTCCCCCGCGAACACAGCGCGGCGATCTTCGACCAACCTGGCTACAGGGGCGCCGGAACCGCCATTCCGGTATTCTCCCTCCGCAGCGACGAAGGTTTCGGCGTGGGAGAGTTCCGCGACATTCCCAAGTTTGTGGACTGGATGGAGCGCACCGGCCAGAGCGTGCTGCAACTCCTTCCCATCAACGACACCACCCGCAAGGGCGAGTGGGGGGATTCCTATCCCTATAGCCCCGTATCGTCCTTCGCCCTGCATCCCATCTATATCCATCTTCCCGAGGTGGGAGTGAAGGAGGATGCCGCCTACAGGAAGGCGCAAAAAGAACTGAACGCCCTGCCGACAGTGGATTATCCGAGGGTTGTCAGGCTGAAAATCAAGTATCTGAAAGAAGCTTACAAAGACCACGGTGCGGCCGACCTCGCCACTTCCGCCTGCAGGAAGTTCGTCAGGGAGAACGCCTATTGGCTCGATGCTTATTCCGAATTCTGCGCAAAGCGCGACGGTGTCGAGGCGGATTTCTACCGCTGGGTACAATACCATCTCGACAAGCAGCTTTCCAAGGCTGTCGCCTATGCGCACAGGCACGGAGTCTATCTAAAAGGCGACCTTCCCATCGGAGTGGGCCGCGACAGCGTGGACGCCGCATCCTTCCCCAATCTTTACAATCTGGATTCCAGCGCCGGAGCACCTCCGGATTTCTTCGCGGCAGACGGCCAGAACTGGGGCTTCCCCACCTACAACTGGGATGAGATGGAAAAGGACGATTATGCCTGGTGGAAGGCCCGTCTGCGCACCATGTCCAAATACTTCGATGCCTTCCGCATAGACCATATACTCGGCTTCTTCCGCATCTGGGAGATACCCCTTCCCCATAAGAGCGGCCTGCTCGGACACTTCAATCCCGCAATGCCCTACAGCCGCGACGAGATAGTTGCCGCCGGCCTTCCCATAGTAGGCCTCTTCATCGAAGATCCCCGCCGCGAAGGCTGGTTCCATCCCCTCATCTCTCCTGACACATCCGCGCTTGAGCCCTGGCAGAAAGAGCGCTTCGATGCCATGTACACCGATTTCTTCTTCCACAGGCACAATGATTTCTGGGCCCGCAATGCAATGAAGAAATTGCCCAAGCTGCTGTCCTGCACCGGGATGCTTGCCTGCGGCGAAGACCTCGGAATGGTGCCCGACTGCGTGCCGGGGGTGATGGACCATGAGAAGATCCTGAGCCTCGAAATGCAGAGAATGGAGAAAGGGCGCCCCTGGCCTTACCTCAGCGTAGTGGCAACTTCTTCGCACGACATGAGTTCCATCCGCCTTTGGGACAGCGACGACAAAGAGCCTGAGGTGTGCCGCCGGATTCTGAAGGAACACCTTGACTCGCTCAGCATGCTGGCTATCTTCCCTCTGCAGGACTGGCTTTCGATGGATGGCTCCCTGCGCCGGCCCAATCCTGCCGAAGAGCGCATCAACGACCCCGCAGATCCCGACAACAAATGGTGCTGGCGCATGCACCTCACTACCGACAGTCTGCTCGACAGCCCCGCTTTCTGCACTCAGGTCGCAACCCTTATCAAAGACAGTAATCGTTAAACAATTTATCTTATGAAAACATTCAAACAACTCAGACAGGAAGCCCGTGCCGCACTCAAAGGCAACTGGGGCGAAGCCGTACTGGCGACACTTGTATTAGTCATTGTTGTTTCTGTATTTGAAGTTCCTTCCTTTATGGGTACGACCGCCGCGAAGATTGGCAGCATGGGCGCAAGCTTGATTGCGATATTTGTTTATTCCCCGTTAGGCGTAGGCTTCAATAACGCTTTCCGCAAACTTTTGCTGGAAGGGAACAACAAAATTATCGAAAATTCATTCAGGATTGGGTTTAAAGAGAACTACTGGCGCAGCGTGGGAGGCATGCTGCTCATGTATGTTTTTATTTTCCTGTGGATGCTGCTTTTAATTGTTCCCGGTATCATAATGAGTTTTGCCTACGCCTTGACTCCGTATATACTTGTCGACAATCCCGAGCTGTCGATTACGGATGCCATCAAGCGCAGCAAAAAGCTTATGAAGGGCCACAAGTGGGATCTTTTCTGCCTTGAGGCTGGATACTGCTTTCCATCCTCACTCTTGGAGTCGGCCTTCTTTGGCTTGAGCCTTATTTGATTACGACCATCGCCGGCTTTTATGAGGACATAAAGGCTTCCGCAGAACCCGTCTCCGATTAAACAGTTGTCCGTTTCAGGTAATTTCAGGAAATACTCAGGACTTCTTATATCTGAACCTCCGGCCGCTAAGGTCTTTGGAGGCGGAGCTTGTGCCGACCTCTATTCTGTATCTGCCGGGCAGGGGGCGCATGGACTGCTGCTCTTCATCCCACCATTCGAAGGTCTCCTCCGTGAGAGGAATCTCCACCTTCACCTTCTTCCCGGCAGGCACGAAAACCCTCTTGTAGGCCCTTAGGGTGCGGATTGGCCCCTCGGTATCGGATGGACGGGATAAGTATAGCTGCACCATTTCCTCCCCATCGCGCCTGCCGGTATTCTTCACCGTCACCACCGCTTTGCCTTTGCGGACGCGCGGCCTGCCCACTTTGAAAGTGGTATAGCTCTGCCCGTATCCGAAGGCGAAGAGAGGTTCCCCGCCGAAGAACCGGTAGGTCCTGCCCGTCATAGCATAATCCGAAAAAGGAGGAAGCTGGGAATCATTGCGGTAGAAGGTCAAGGGCAGTTTCCCGGAAGGATTGTAATCGCCGTAGAGCACGTCGGCGATGGCAAGGCCGCCCATCTGCCCGGGGTACCAGGCCTGGAGAATCGACTCGCAGTTTGCACATTCCGGCTCAAGCGCCATCGCTGATCCGCTGAAATTCACGAGGATAATCTTCTTGCCTGCATCGTGTAGTGCGGCAATCAGATTCCTCTGCACCTGCGGGAGTTCGATACTGGTGCGGTCACCTCCCTCGAACCCTGGGAATCCGCCCGCATCGCCCTGCTCTCCTTCATAGGCGGCGGAAATGCCCGATGCGAAGATGACTGTCTCTATTCCGTCGAGCCCTGCGAGCACGTCGGCAATCGGCTCGGGAGAAGTAATATGGTCGCAACCTTTAATATATACCACATCTTCCCTGCGGGCTTTCAGGGCACTTAGCAGGGTGATGGTTTCTTTTGGAATTGGATTGTAGTTGCCCCACTGCATCGTGGCGTCGTCGGCATTCGGGCCTACCACGGCAATCTTCATGTCGGGCGAAAGCGGAAGAATTCCGCCCCTGTTCTGCAGCAGCACCATTGACTCCTGCGCCATCTTCAGCGCAAGCGCCTTGTGCCTAGGTCCTTCAACTATTTCTTCCGGAAGACTTGCCCACGGGTCTATGCCGTCTATTTCGCCCAGACGTATTCGTGCCGCCAGCACCCTCCTGAGGTTACGGTCAAGCTCGGCCTCGTCCAGCAGACCTGCACGGACAGCCTCCGGAATGGCCTGGTAGGCATGCCCGCACTCCACGTCCACTCCGTAACGAACCGCCAGTGCCGCCGCTTCCGCCTGGGTTTCGACATATTCGTGCCGGCCCTTGATATAGAAATCGGCAACGGCCCAGCAGTCGGACACTATCACTCCCTTATATCCCCATTCTCCGCGCAGCAGGGTGTCGATCAGATAATCGCTCGCACCGCAGGGCTGCCCTTCGAAACTGTTGTAGGCCGTCATCACCTGCTCCACTCCGGCCTTGGTTACCAGGTCCTTGAATGCGGGGAGATAGGTTTCGTGCAGATCGCGGCGAGTGGGCCTCGCATCGAAGCGGTGCCTGTCGGGTTCCGGCCCCGAGTGCACGGCATAGTGCTTCGCGCAGGCCATCAGCTTGCGCACGGGGCTGTCATCCGGCCCCTGCAGGCCGCGTACCACCGCCATGCCCATCTGACCCATCAGATACGGATCCTCCCCGTAGGTCTCCATTCCGCGTCCCCAGCGGGGATCCCTGAAGATATTGATGTTCGGGGTCCAGAAGGTAAGGCACTGGTAGCGCTCGTGGCTGTCCTCCGCATCGGCAATGCGGTGCTTCACGCGGGCTTCGTCGCTCACAGCTGTAAACACTTCATACAGAAGGGAATCGTCGAATGACGCCGCCATCCCTATGGGCATGGGGAAGGTGGTGGCGGGGCCGTTGCGTCCCACCCCGTGCAGGGCCTCGTTCCACCAGTCGTACTGCTTGATTCCTAAGCGTTCTACCGCGGGGGAAGCGTTCAGGGTGAGGGCTGCCTTCTCTTCGAGGGTGAGGCGGCTGACAAGGTCTCCGGCCCTTTCTTCGGGCGTTAGAGAGGTGTTTTTATATGCTTGTGCGCAGAGCGCTGTGCAGACGCTTGCCGCAAATGCGGATAGGAGGATTTTTTTCATATAGTTTCAGCGATATCTCCACAAAGATAACAAATTTTGACTATCTTGCGGGAGCTGCAAATATCGCTTGAACAATGAAGAAGTTACTCGTTTACGCAATTCTGGCCCAGGTTTGTACTCTTGGCTTCTGCCAGAACAGCGCATGTTATGCGGATGCTTTGGCAGAAGGATACTACGCCGGATATTATAAGGATTTGCCCGTCGAACTCTCTGAACCGGACCTGCCGCTTATTCCGGCATATACGGTTTCGCTGTCCGATTTCGGGGGCGTGGGAGATGGCGTCACCCTTAATACCGAAGCTGCCGTAAAGGCCCTTGAAAAGAAGGGAGGAGGGCATCTCGATGTGCCTGCCGGAATTTGGCTGACGGGCCCGATAGTGCTTAAAGACAGAATGGATTTACACCTGTCCAAAGGTGCTGTAGTACTGTTTTCTCCCGACCGAAAGCTGTTTCTGAAAGATGGTAGGGTGCAGCCCGGAATCTCCGCGAGCAAGCGCAGCGACATAGCTGTCACCGGTGATGGCATCATCGACGGAAACGGCGAATGGTGGAGGGCCGTAAAGCGTGGCAAGGTGAGCGATGTGGAGTGGAAAGAATTCCAGAGAATGGGGGGAACGGAGGCCGACGATGGCAAGTTGTGGTATCCTTTCGGGCTGAAGCATGGCGGGAATATAGCCGATGACTTTAAAACCCAGGAGAAGATGAGAACTCACCTCATCCGGCTGACCGACTGCGAGCGTGTGCTGGTGCAGGGAGTTACCATACAGAATTCTCCCAAGTTCCATCTCGTGCCCACCCGTTGCCGTCACCTTGTAATTGACGACGTCACTGTCCGTTGCCCCTGGAACGCCCAGAACGGGGACGGAATAGATATCATGTTCTGTCAGGATGTGCTGATTGTAAACAACAAGGTGGATGTGGGCGATGATGGCATCTGCCTGAAGGCCGGAGGCGGGGCCGAAGCGCTCAAGTATCCTTCGAACGCGCGGATACTAATTCAGGACAACACCGTTTTTCATGCGCACGGCGGCTTTGTGATAGGGTCGGAGTTCTCAGCAGGGATTCAGAACGTGGTGGTGAGACGGAACACCTTCTCCGGCACCGATACGGGGCTTCGTTTCAAGAGCGCGCCCGGGCGCGGAGGCAAGACTTCAAATATTTATATCTCAGATATTTATATGAGCGATATCCGCGACCAGGCCATAGTCTTTGAAACCTCTTATGTCGATGTTCCGGTGGGGACCGACGGCGTACGCGACAAGGGTCGGAACTTTCTTCCCGAGTTCACGGACATCCATATAAGCAACACCATCTGCCGTGACGCCCGGATCGGAATCTCCGCAAAGGGCAACAGACAGATGGTGCACGATGTCTCAATCACCGACTGCACGATTTTCTACACCGAAACAGCCTCGGATATCGACGACCCCGCAATGCTTAATTTGTCGGGGATAAGCTTGCTGACGTATTAGAGTTCCTCTACCACGGGAGCTTCAGGAGCGTTCTTGGTAACGGATGCAATGCCTTTCTTGAGGGTTTCCTCGGAAGCATACATCTGGCTGCTGCCAACTACCTGACCGTTGGATGCCTTGAGGTTGAAGAAAGGCTTGCCGTTCTTGGCAACCTTGACCTCGAACCTTTCGGGAACTACTGCATTCTTGCGAACTGATTCAACGCCGTTGAGGCATGCGGTTTTGGTGGTGTAACCCTCGCTGGTGAGGATGACCTGGCCATTGGAGGCCTTGAGGTTGAACTGGAACTCTCCGTTCTTCCTGGTAGTAATGACGAATTTACCCATAATTGAAATTATAAATAGTTTGGTTATAGCCTTATCCTTACAAAAATAGGGAAAAAATTTAATTTTTCCCCATTTTATTCAAATATTGAGCATCGTCACCTATTCTTAGTGTTGTTTTTCCGTATTTTCCGGTGATGTGTCCGTTGAGCAGCATTTCCACCACATACACATCTACCAGGCCGGAAACGCCTATGGAGTAGTCGATAAATCCGTCTTCATCTTCCGGCCCTCCCCTTGCAAGCAAATCCGCCAGCGACACCTCTTCTTCCTTGAAACTGCTGCTGTTCTGATACATTGAAAGCCACTCCAGGATACCTTTCCCCCCTCCAAGGTCATCAATTCCTCCTTCCGCGAACAGCTCCAGAAGTGCGTCCGTATCTTTGGAGTCCATGCTTCCTCTCGGCGTAACTACGTGATAATAATATGCTTCTCCTGTTCCGTCTGCCGAAAGACGATCTATTGTCGCCACTTCCCCGTCGGGGCGCATGGTTTCATATCTCCCCATGTACTCCGCCTTCCAGTCTTCACACAGTACCGGCTGCCCGTCCACTTCAAACCTGATGGCGTCCACATCTCTCTCCATCGTGCTCTCTTTGGAGCAGGCGGACAGGGCAAATGCAGAAATGAGCAATATGGCGGCAATACGCAGTTTTTTCATATCAGTTCGCATTAAGCGGCGAAGTGATAATAAGATGAAGAAACGGCGCTTTTCGTTGCAAAAAATTTTGCACTTTCAAAAAATCCCTTTATATTTGCAGTCCCATTTGGGGAAACGTTCTTTGAAGAATAGCGGAATTGCCGTGCAAGTGCGAGTGGAGAAATTTTTCTTCCGAGCCGCAGCCGGCAATAGCGCAGATTTTCGAAGAAGATTTGCGGAAATAGCTCAGTTGGTAGAGCGCAACCTTGCCAAGGTTGAGGTCGCGGGTCCGAATCCCGTTTTCCGCTCAACAAATTCAAGCCCGGCACACAGTGTCGGGCTTTTTTGTTTCCGGGCCCGCCAAAAGCAGGCTTTTGGAAAGGGCCCGACGACAAAAAGCCCCGGGCCGCAAAGCGGCCTGAGCTTGAATCTGTTGAAAGCCTCTCCCTCTCGGGATAGCGCAAGCAGCCTCCGGCTGCGCCGCGGAATCCCGAACACCTATTGTTCTGTCAGGTAATTTTCTCGTCTTTATGTGATTTTCCCCATTTTAATCAACTTATAGGTTGATTTATTTAAAATATTTGTTTAGCTTTGCAGAAATTAATGAATTATGAGATTTGAAAAGATACTGGAAAACGGACGGTTATGGGCTGTGATGTATGACGGGGACAGTGAAAATATCCTTGAAAAGACATTCGAGCAATGGAATGATTATGAGTGGTTAAGCGACTTCTTTTCCAGACATTTTGAAGATCTTACATCCTATTTTCATATTACGGATATAGACAGGGCGGTATTTGATACGGTTGACGATGCAAATGAACTGGAATGTCTGATATTGGATATTGATCCTGAAGCTAATCTTGATGAATTCTTCCGCCCTTTGGAGAATACGCGTTTGTCAGAAGTGCTGTTGGGGCGGGAAAAGGCAAAGGGGAGATATCGAACCCATGCATCTTGGCTGCGGTTATATGCTATTAGATTGGAATCTGGCCGATATATCATTACTGGAGGTGCCATTAAATTAACGGCAAGTATGCAAGAAAGGGAACACACTTTACAAGAGTTGAACAAGTTAAATAAGGTCAGGGACTTCCTGATATCATTAGGGCTATTTGATTATTCAGCATTCGAAGACTATACTGATGAAAACGATTGACAAGGAACTTTCCGTGCTGCAAAAGCACGAGGTGAAAACCAATTGGCGTGAAAAAGCTCAATGGCGGCAGGAGAACCGTCGCTGGCTCCGTTATTCCGGTTATATCGCACTCGCGGTAATCAAACGCTTGAAGGAACTGGATATGAGCCAGAAAGAACTTGCGGAAAAGATGAACTGTTCTCCTCAATACATATCAAAAATGCTTAAAGGAAACGAAAACTTAACCTTGGATACTATCTCTAGGTTGGAGGAATGTCTGGATATGGACTTGATAAAAACAGCATTGTCTGTAGTAGACGGGTATAAAAGTCAAGACCGCCAATATTCTTTCGTTGCAGAGCCCGAAGCCCCGGTTTATGGGAGCCAATAGAAAAACTTGGTAATCAACGCCAACTACGCCCCCTTCTTCCCCGGTGCGGCAATCTTCCAGCCGATTATGCCCACGAGAATGGACATGAGGGGAGAAATGATGTTGAATAGGCAGAAAGGCGCATACGCCAGGGTGGGGACTGACAGAATCGTGGCCTGAGTCATTCCGCAGCTCGACCATGGGCAGAGGGGCGAGGTGACGGTGGCGGAATCTTCCACGCTGCGGCTAAGCAGCCGCATCTCATATCCTTCCTTTTCGTAATTCTCGCGGAAGATGTTCGAAGTAAGTATTATCGACAGATACTGGTCGGACACGATTCCGTTCAGCAGTGTTCCCGTAGCTACGGTCGAACCGACCAGGCTGGCGCGCGAACGGGTGAAACGCTTGACAACGCCCGCGATATCCGCAAGCATCCCGCTGGCCTTCATGCAACCTCCGAAACACATCGCACAGAGGATAAGAAAAACTGTATTGAGCATCCCGAGCATCCCCCGTGAAGTCACGAGCGCATTCACTTCCGCGTTACCCGTCTCTATCGAAACCGTATTGTAGATGGATTCAACAACTCCGGTGAACAGAATCTTCGCATGGGCTCCGGAACTTGCGGCAGCGCCGATGCCCGTGACTATATCTCCCTGGAAGATAAGGGCGGCTATGACCGCTGCCAGTACGGACAGGGCGAGAACCATAGGTGCGGCAAGCCTCTTCCATATCATATAAACTGTCAGCAGCGGAACTATCATCAGCCAGGGCGTCAGGTTGAAACGGGCCTGGAGCACCTCGGAATAGACTCGCATCTGGTCGCTGTCGGCGCCTCCGTGGGAAAGCCCGAGTATGGTGAAGACCACAAGGGTTATCACGAAGGACGGCACGGTGGTGTAAAGCATGTAACGGATGTGCTCGAACAGGCCTACTCCGTTAAGGGACGATGCCAGTACCGTGGTGTCCGACAGCGGAGATATCTTGTCTCCGAAATATGCCCCAGAGATTATGGCGCCGGCGGTCATCGCTTCGCTGAATCCTTCCGCCTTCCCGATTCCGAGCAGCGCCACGCCCACAGTTGCGATGGTGGTCCATGAGGATCCGGTCATTACGGATACTATCGCGCAAAGTACGCAGGCGGTGAGCAGAAACACCTTGGGACTGATAATTTTGAGGCCGTAGTAAATGAATGCCGGAACGATTCCGCTCATTGTCCAGGTGCCGGAGATGGCGCCGATAAGCAGCAGAATCAGAATCGCCGAAGCCACGTCACCGACGTTGGCTTTGATTGCATCTTCGAAAGCCCGCCAGGGAACTTTATAAAGCAGGATGCCCAGTACCGCGCAAACCAGCGCAGCAAACAGCAGTGTTACCTGCGACGGTCCAAGAATGGAATCCGCGCCGAAAATGGAGATGTCGACAGCCAGGATCCCGATTAGGACCAGGATGGGAATCAGCGAAACAAGTACCCGTTTTTTACTCATAAAAGTAATTTTCTATCTCCGCACCACCGCTTTCCAGGTGAAGGCGCAGTATGCGAGCAGCATCAGGGTGCCGAGGCCCATCAGGGGCCAGGGGCCTAGACCCGTGCGGCCGAGAGCGTCGTACGCCAGCCAGATTACGCCGGTGAGGGCAGCAAAGACGCCCATAGAGCGCATGTCGTAGCGTATGGGGTATTTCTTCTGCCCCACGAAATAGCTGAACACCATAGCGGAGCCGTATCCGGCGAAGCCTCCCCATGCGCAGGCCATATATCCCCAGCGGGGGATGCCGAGCACTATCACGAGCACCATCACCGCCGCTCCGGTAGCGCTCATCACCGCACCCCAGAGCGTCCGGTCGCTGAGTTTGTACCAGAACGACAGATTGAAGTAGATGCCCATGAATATCTCGGCCAGCATCACTATGGGCACCACTTTCAGGCCCACCCTGTAACTCGCACCGATAAAGTGCTGAAGTATAGGCATATAGATAATTACGGCGAGGAAGGCCAGCAGGGTGAAGATTACGAAGTATTTCATCCCGTCAGACAGGGTTTCTGGGCTGTTCCTGTCGCGGCTGCCGTTGAAGACTATAGGCTCGTAGGCATAGCGGAAAGCCTGGGTGAGCAGGGCCATAATCATCGCTATCTTGGCGCACGCCCCGTAGATTCCAAGTTCTATCATCCCCTCCTCTCCGGGCTTCACTATGGGATAGAGTATCTGCGAAGCCACCTGGTTGAATACTCCCACGAGGCTCAGAATCAGCAGGGGCCAGCTATACGACAGCAGGCGCTTCGCAAGTTTGCCGTCGAAACCGTATCCGAGGCCCTTTATCTCGTTCGCGAAGCCGAAATTTACCATCGCGGTGCAGAAGAGGTTGATGAAGAATATCAGCCCCACGCCGCCGTCGAAGCGGGCGTAGAATTCTGCGAGTGCGGGATGGGTGCCGAAGTATTTGGGCAGTATCCAGAAGGCGACGAGGTTCAGCAGCACGTTGGGGATGATGAAGCAGAACTTGAGCGTCATGAATTTCAGCGGGCGGTTCTGCTGCCTCAGACGGCTGAACATTATGGCCTGGAAAGCATCCATGGCGACGATGGCAGCCATGCAGGCGATGTATTCGGGGTGCGCGGCATATCCCATTGCGGAGCTGATGGGCTGCAGGAATACTAACACAACCGCGAGAAATCCGAGTGCCACGCCTCCTACCATCCTGAGTATGGACCCGTACACCAGCCTGGGGTCCTCCCCGTCCTTGTTTGAGAAGCGGAAGAGGGTGGTTTCCATGCCGAAGGTGAGCAGGGCGAGCAGCAGCGCAGTATAGCCGTAGAGATTGTTAACGATGCCGTACCCGCCGGTGCTGGCGTCGATGAAGGTGGTATAGAGAGGGACGAGCAGATAGTTGAGAAATCTCCCCACTATGCTGCTCAGGCCGTAGATGGCGGTATCCTTCGCGAGGGATTTAAGGTTCATGCCGGCAAAGTCAAGATTTAATGATTTGCAAAAATAATTATATTTGCGTTAATATGAAGAAAATTATCATCACCGCCATCGGCGTTGCAGTGCTGGCGCTCATGGCTGTTTCCTGCGGGAACAAAAACAAGAAGTCTGCCGAAGCCGAAGCGGAAGCCGAGGCACAGGAGCAGGCTGCGGAACAAGTCAAACAAGATTCAATCAAAGTGGAAAAGAAATTCTCTGAACTGGCCGAAGAACCCATCTTCGACATCGTGACCAATTATGGCACAATCAAGGTTAAACTTTATGCCGACACTCCGAAGCACCGCGAGAACTTCGCGAAGCTCGCCCTCGGCGGATTCTACGACGGAACCCTCTTCCATCGCGTAATCAACGGTTTCATGATCCAGGGCGGCGACCCTCTCACCAAGGACCCTGCGAATGCAGACCTCTTCGGCACCGGCGGTCCCGGGTACACCGTTCCCGCAGAGTTCGTCCCTGCGCATCGCCACAAGAAAGGCGCGCTTGCCGCGGCCCGTCGCGGAGATGCCGCAAATCCCCTGAAGGAGTCGTCCGGCTCACAGTTCTACATTGTGCAGAACGAGCAGACCTGCGCTCAGCTTGACGGGCAGTACACCGTGTTCGGCGAAACCGTCGAAGGCTTCGAAATCATCGACAAAATTGCGGCCGTAGAGACCGACCGCCGCGACAGGCCCGTCGCACAGGTAAAAATTATAAATATTAAAGCCGAATAGACAATTCGAATGGCACGATATTCGTAATAAAGTACCATCGAATAGTTTTTTCATAGGTTAAATTTTAGGTTAGAATTTGGTCGCCGCTTGCAGGGATGCACGCGGCGACTGTCTTGTTATTCCCCCCAGATTCTTTTCACTTCCCTGTAGCTTTCGAGATTGCCTATGTCGTAGCGGCGGCCGGGCATTTCGTAGGCGTGCACTTTCGTCCTGCCGCTGAGCCAGGCGATGAAGCTGCCGGGAGCGTCCACGTTGCAGCCTGAAGCGATGGCTTCGGCCACCTTGGGCACATCTTCCTTTACTATATAGTAGAAAGGAGGGCAGCACCAGTGCGATTTGGGTTCCGCTGGCTTCTCTTCCATAGAGAGAATCAGTCCGTCGGCATCCACTTCCGCAACGCCCGTTTTGTGCAGTTTTTCGGTATCCGGCTCATAGAAGCGCATCACGCAGGAAGTGCCTTTCCCCCGGGCATAGTCGAGGAAACCGGACAGGCTGAAACTCAGCAGGTTGTCGCCTGCAATCACAAGAAGGTCGTCGTCGGTTCCGCAGGAATCTATGCCGAGCTGGATGTCCCTCACCGCACCGAGACGGGTTTCGTTGGTGAAAGTGCCGTCGTCAATAACCTTGATTCGGGAGTCCCCTGCCGCCCACTCTTCGAAAATGGGAGCGAACTTGGCGTTGGAAACAGTGATGAATTGCTCTGCCAAGGGGGTTCCGTCCGGCCCGTTGACGCTGCTGATATCTTCAATCAGCCAGTCGAGAATGGGCTTGCCGCCCACTTCCAGCAGGGGTTTGGGGAAGTTTTCGGTAAGAGGATAGAGGCGGGTGGCGTAACCCGCGGCGAGAATAATGCATTTCATGGCTCAGAATGTTACTCCGTCGGCGCTTTCGCAGATGAAAACGTCGTATTTGCCTTCCATTTCGGGATAGGCCTCCAGATATTGGCGGCTTACCTGATCGGAAATCTGATCCTCGTATGCGGGGTCAATCAGCGCCATGCAGCAGCCCTTGAATCCGGCTCCGCTGAAGCGCCCGCCATATATACCCTCGGTCTTTGTCATAATGTCATAGAGCTTTATCTGCTCCGGAGCCCCGCTTTCCCAGTTATGGATACTGCTCCAGCCGGACTCGAAGGAGATGCGTCCGTACTCTTCGATATCTCCCCTCCTCCAGGCTTCCGCGGCCTTCTCCACGCGGTCGAACTCGGTGTACCAGTGCTCGCAGCGCCTTGCCCATGGCACGGGCAGCCTGTCCCTGTACTGCTCATAAACCTCGCGAGGCACGTCGCGGGCCATCGCATCCTTGAATTTCCCGTACTCCATGCCTGCGAAAGCCTGCAGGGCATAAACCCCCGAACGGAGTTCATCCACCCGCATATTGTATTTCGACCCTGCAAGACTGTGCTCCAGTCCGGAGAAGAAAATCGCTATCTTCCATGGCTTCATGCCCTCGGGACAGGGGATCAGTTCGTAACTGTCGTCGCGGGTGTCGAGATAGAGCAGCCTGTTCTTTTTGCTCAGCACCTCGCAGCTCTGGTCGAGCTTGCCTATGGACACGCCCACGTAATTCTTTTCCGCATCGTATGCCGTATCGATAATCTCCTGAGCCTCAAGCGATATGCCGTTCACCGAGCACAGGGCCTGAATGAACGCGATTGTTACTGCCGCCGAAGAGGACAGGCCTCCGATCGGAAGCGACCCTTCTATAACCCCGCACACGCCCACCTTGAGGCGGTGGTTCTTTTCGAGGGCGAGGGTGGCGCCGCGGAGGTAGTCCGCCCAGTCGTCCACCTTCCTTTCGGGGACGGATTCAACATGCCACTGGGCCCTCTTGGGGAATTGCAGCGAGGTCATTTCCACCACGCCGTTAAGTTTGGGAGCATACGCTATATGTATGCCTTTGTCGATTGCGAGGCCGGTTATCTTGCCGAGATTATGGTCGGAATGCGCCCCTACGGGACAAATCCTGTAAGGGGAAAATGCGACATTTTCGGGGCTGCGGCCGTAAATTTCGTAAAATCGTTCTTCGCAGAGCATATTGTTTGGTTTTATTCGTCAATCCTGAATTTTGTCTCAAGGGCGGCCGCCACCCTTACAAGGTCCTTCGATGGTCCTTCGATGGTGAAGCCGGAAATGGTGCGGGTAAAAGTGAGCCTGTCCTCGAACATGCGTGTAAGCCTGCTTGCTGGCGAGGAAAGCCGGAATACGGGATTGTCCCCGTCTTCGCTTACAAGAATGTATCCCCTCTGGTGCATAAGTTCCACAAGCTCGTCCCTGATTTCGGAATAAGCCCCGGGGATTATTACCTGGCGCTTGCCGAAGCCTAGGTAGGGATAAATGGCGGCGAATACCGCCAGGATGCCGGCAATCTTCCAGAGCGAGTCGGCTCCGTCCTTGAAAATTTCGTCAAGGGAAGACCCTACCACCCCGAAAAGCGACAGCAGGACAAGGATTATTGTCAGTATTATGCCCAGATAGGCAAAGTATTTGATGGAACGTACTATGTATTTCATTCTGCGAATTTACTGAAAATTCATTACTTTTGCACAAACTTCAATTTATATGGAAAAAGAAGACCCTTTGATGAGACTTGAACGCGAAGAGCGCGAACGCAAGGAACGCGGCGGCAGCCTGAAGGCCGTAATGTGGGTGCTGGCGGCTGTTGCGCTGGCCCTTGTAGCCGCCCTGGCGTATGTTTGGTCAAGCAAGACGAGCCTGGTTAAAGACCTCGAAATCGACAAGCAGCAGCTCACGGAGCAGATTGTGAGCCTGCAGGGAGACTATGAGGCCCTCTCCAGCGACTATGATTCCGTCAACTCCCAGCTCGACTCTTCCCGCGAGGAGGTCGCCCAGCTGGTGGAGCGCATCAAGAATACCGAGGCCACCAACCGTGCCAAGATGCGCCAGTACGAAAAGGAACTGGGTACGCTCCGCAGCATCATGCGCGGATATGTCAAGCAGATAGATTCCCTCAACACCCTCAACAAGCAGCTTACCGTGCAGGCGGCCAATGCCCGCCGAGAGGCTGCCGAGGCGGGACGCAAGAACGCCGAACTTGCGGAGCAGGTCAGCGCCCTTACCGACAAGGTGGCGGTGGGTTCGGTGCTCAAGGCCCGCAATCTTTCGCTCGTGGCCTATGCCTCGAACGGCAAGGTTACCGACCGCAGCAGCCGTACCGCCCAGATGGTGATGAATCTCACGCTTTCCGAGAACGAACTGGCTCCCACGGGCCCCGTGCGCATCTTCCTGCGCGTGAAGGATCCGGACGGAAATCTGCTTCTCGACGGCACCGGTGCCACTTTCACCCTTGGTTCCGACATGGTCCCCGCGACAGCTTCGCGTGAAATAGACTTCAACGGCAAGGATGTCGAGGTGAGCATCTACATCAACGATACCGGAGCTTTCGTGAAGGGAATCTACACCGCCGAAGCCTATACCGTACAGGGCAGGCTCGGTCAGGCCGAGGCCCTGCTGAGGTAATGGTATACCTGCACGTCCCTTTCTGCAGGAGTTTCTGCACCTACTGCGATTTCTATTCGGAGATTGCCTGCAAGGGGAGGGATGCCGCCGCGATTGACCGCTGGACGGAAGAAGTCTGTACGGAGGCGCTGTCCCGCAGGAAGGAGATAGGGCAGACGCTCGACCTCAATACGCTTTACATAGGAGGAGGTACGCCCAGCGTGCTTCCTCTTTCCGTTTTGCGTAGGGTGGTGGAGTGCCTGGAGGAGATTACGGGCGCGGGGCCGCGTTCGGGGAGGAGATATGAGGAGTTTACGATGGAGGTGAATCCGGAGGATATAGTGGAGAAGGGAGATGAGTATGTGCGGGGTCTTCTGGATTTGGGGGTGACGCGGTTCAGTATGGGGGTGCAGTCGCTCGACGATGGCATTCTCCGCTGGATGAACCGCCGCCACGATGCCGCCGATGCCCGCAAGGCTTTTGATATTCTGCGTAGTGCGCGGCGGAGCAATCCCTCGCCGACCGCTTCGCTTCGCTCCGCCCCTCCCAGCAAAGCTGGGTCCCTCCCTCTAAGCCGAGGGTGGCGTAGGTCTTGCGAGGGATTCTCCGCCGGCGCTATAAGTGTAGATATAATAACCGGCGTTCCGGGGATGACGGAAAGGATTTTGGCGGAGACTGTCGATGAGATTATTTCATGGCATCCTGAACACATATCTTCATATCAGTTGAGTGTCGAGGAGGGCAGCGCCCTCGCGAAAATGATAGACGGGGGCATCGCCGCCGAACTCGACGAAGAACAGTGCCGCGCGCAATACGAACTTGTCTGTACCAGGCTCGCCGCCGCAGGATACCATCATTACGAGATATCCAACTGGGCCCTGCCGGGTCACGAAGCAGTTCACAACTCCGCCTACTGGACCCGCCATCCTTACGTCGGTCTCGGCCCCGGAGCCCATTCGCTGATATTCCGGAAGCCTGACGGTACCCCCGCAAAAGACGGGGAAATACAGTGCCGCAGCTGGAACGCCGAAGCCCTTGAAAACTGGAGAAATGACGAGGATGGCTCAGGAAGCGAAATCCTCACCCCCGAGCAGATTCGCGAGGAAGAAATAATGCTTCTCGCCCGCACCGCCGCCGGCCCCATCCCCGAAAAAGACTGGTTCGTCGCCGACGATATAATAGCTTCGATGATTTAAGGACCGCCATTGTGTCCCTGAATTTGTTATCTTTGCACGCAAAAGCGCAACAATATGATTTGCACCTCGATACAGAACAAAACTTACGACGAAATCCTCGCCCTGCTGGACGACCCGTGGATAGAGATGGCGGAAATCCGCCTGGACCGCTGCAAACTGAGCGACAAGGAAATAGAAGATCTGTTCAGCGACACCGAAACTCCGCTGATTGCCACCTGCCGCATCGCGGAAGCCGGTGCAAAGACAGCGGAGGAAAAACTCGGCATCGCCATTCGTTCGGGGGCCCGTTTCGCCGACCTCGAACTTGAGGCGGACGTGGCGTTCAGCAAGCGATTCAGGACTCTCTGCGAAGAGTGCGGAACAGAAATAATCCGTTCCTTCCACGACTTCGAGGGCACTCCGGACGCGGAATACCTGCAGCAGGTTGCCGCCCGCTGCTACCGCTACGGGGCGGACATCGCTAAAGTGGTTACCATGTGCAAATCGGAAGCGGATGCAAAACTGATAGAAGATCTCTACTCTGTTGTTGAGGATCCCACCAGGCTCGTCGCATTCGGGATGGGTTCAGAAGGCCGTCAGACACGGATTGAATGTCTCCGGAAAGGCGCCCCGTTCAGCTACGCAGCCCTCTCCGACGCTGAAGCCGCCGCCCCAGGGCAGATCGACTATGTCACCATGCACAGGGAGGTGTACGGCAATTTCCGCGGATTCTTCCGCAACGACCTCCGTATGCCAGCATCCAAGAGTTTCGCACAGCGGGCGATAGTCGCTGCAGCCCTCGCGGACGGAAGGAGCCATCTGCGCGGGTATTCCCCTTGCGAAGACAGCGAGTCCGCCATCGCCGCAGTCCAGGCCCTCGGAGCCAAGGTCAGCCGCGACGGCAGCACCCTCACAATCGACGGAATAGGCGGAGCACATACGAATCTTGAAACCCTGCATACCGGCGAATCGGGGCTGCTCACCCGCCTGATGATACCCCTGATGGCCGGCATCAACGACTGCCCTGTCACCATAACCGGCGAAAAAACCCTCACCAAACGGCCCCTGAAAGGCGTCAGCGACATCATGGCCTCATTCGGGGTGATAGTCCGCGAAAACACCGTCCCCCTCCGCATCGAAGGTCAGCTCATCCCCGGTGTGGCGGAAGTGTCCGGCAAAGACGGCTCGCAGCTGATTTCCGGCCTGCTGACCGCCCTGCCCCTCGCGGAGCAGCAGTCAACCCTTCTGGTTACCGAGCCCAAGAGCATCCCCTATATGTTCATAACCTGCGACGTGCTCAAGCATTTCGGCATCAGGATATCTTCCGAAATGGAAGGTGACGAACGGATGCTGGCGGAGCAGGACTGGACCGGCTGCACGGGCATTACCTTCAAGATCAAGGGCGGGCAGCGCTACAAGGCCGCCGACTTCAATATAGAAGGCGACTGGAGCAGCGCGGCGAACTTCCTCGTCGCGGGCGCTGTCTACGGGAATGCGCAGGTGAGCGGGCTGGACACCGGCAGCCTGCAGGCCGATCTCGCGATAGCCGACATTCTCGTACAGGCAGGTGCGGTGGTTTCCGAGTTGGAAGGCGATGTATGCGTAAGCAAGGCCCCGTTGGAAGCCTTCGAAGCCGACCTCAACAACGCCCCTGATATTTTCCCTATAGTTTCCATTCTGGCGGCATTCTGTGCAGGGAAGAGTGTGATTTCCGGTGCTAACCGCCTTGTGGGGAAAGAGAGCAACAGGGCAGAGGCGATAGTCGAGATGCTTACTCAGATGGGTGTTCCCGCTACCGTCGAGGGGGATAATCTCACGGTGGAAGGGGAAACCCTCAGCTTCCGCCTTCTGAACGGGCATCTTCTGAAGGGAGGGAAGTACACTTCGCGCTCCGACCATCGTATGGCGATGGCCCTGAAAATAGCTTCTTTCGCAGCAGACGGCCCCATAGAAATAGACGACGAAGCCTGCGTGGCAAAGTCTTTCCCTGAATTCTGGGAAATGTTTGACTAACTCCGGTGCATTTTTTAAGATAATTTTTGTATTTTAACAAAAGAATTGTACCTTTGCAGTCCGTTTTGTACGGCGCCAATATTGAGATGTGGTGTAATGGTAGCACTACAGATTCTGGCTCTGTCAGTGAGGGTTCGAATCCTTCCATCTCAACAAAAATCAGCTTCGCGCTGATTTTATTTTTGAAATATCAATGATGGCGGGGTAGCTCAGCTGGTTAGAGCGTCGGATTCATAATCCGGAGGTCGTGGGATCATGCCCCACTCCCGCTACAAACACCGAACAATATCGATATTCTATATATATTCCCGTCACTGTTCCCAGTGATGGTTTTTTTATTTTTGACAGAGTGATGAAAAACACCTATATTCGCAGTCGGTTGCGCAAATTTGCAGCAAATTGAAAAGATTTATCTCCATACTCGCATTCCTGGTACTGTCGGGCAGCCTTCTGGCCGGCACTCCCGACACGGCGGCACAGCGCAAGGCCAAGGCACTGGACGGCCCCGGAGGCATCTTCGAGGCCTGCAACTGGGGGATACTTGCGGTGAACGCCAAAGGCGACACCATCGCAAAGCTCAACCACAAACGGAGGATGGTGCCCGCGAGCAACATGAAACTCATCACCACGGGTGCGGCCCTGCTTAAACTCGGAGGAGGCTATACTTTCAGGACCAGAATCGCCACCGACGGCGAAATCCGCGACAGCGTACTCTTCGGGAACCTCTACATAATAGGCGAAGGCGACCCCATGCTGGGAGAGCTGTTCAGCTATCTCCCCAAACCGGACAGGACCTTCGAACAGTGGGGAAAGATAATCTCGGATGCCGGAATCAAACGCATCGGCGGCGCGATTGTGGGAGACGGAACCCACTTTGCAGAAGAGCCTTACCACGAAGACTGGACCCGGGAAGACTTCGAGTCCAAAGACGGAGTGATGCCCTCCGGACTCTGCTGGAGGGGAAGGATGGATGACAGCATCCCCGACGGGCCCCTCGCTGCCGCAATACACTTCGATGAATGGCTGCAAAGCCACGGCGTCACCGTACTTGGCATGCCCTGCGCCGGTTCCATCCCCGAAGAATACCTCACGGAACTTGGCAGAACCTTCTCGCCACCCCTGCGCAGCATAGTCTCGATTACGAACCACCGCAGCGACAACTACTCCGCCGAACTCCTGCTCAGGGAACTCAGCCTGCAGACCACAGGCTACGACGACTACAAGCACGCCATTCCCGCCCTTCACAACGCCCTCTCACCCCTCGGCCTGGCCTCCGAAAGCCGGAAAATGCACTTTGTCGACGGCAGCGGCCTCTCCCGCAAGAACTACATCTCCCCTGATTTCATGGTGAAATACCTCCGTGCAATGGCCAGGACAGGAGTCTATACCGACTTCCACAACTCCCTTCCCAACCCCGGACGGGCCGACGGCACGCTCAAGCCGCGCCTTCCCGAAGCCGGCCCCGCCACGAAGAACCGCATCTTCATGAAGAGCGGCAGCATGAACGGAATCTACTGCTTCAGCGGCTACATCGACGCTCCCTCGGGGAAAGCCCGGGAGACCGTGATTTTCAGCGTGATGGTCAATAATTACGTAGGGCCCACGAACGATATGCTCAGGGCCCTCGATGAAGTTATTGCGATTCTTGCGGATTACAACGCCTCGATGTAGGCTTTCATCTCGTCAAGCTTTCCTTCCGCACTCTTGAACAGCGCCCACTGGTTGAGAGTGCGGTCCCAGTTGTGCCCGGGATACTTTATCTTGTAGTAGGTGTCGCCGTTGATGTAGTCGGCGAAGAAGCGGACGCACTGCATGTAGGGGAAAAGACAGGCCGCGAAGGGCAGCATTTCCTTCTCCAGAGCTGTCAGGAAGACCTTGGCGGATTCGATGTAACCTTTGCTGAAAGCCTTGAAAATCTCCATGTTGAAGCCCACTTTCGAGGTGTCGGGATCGTCTTCCGCAGTAAAGTTGGCCGCGGTGCGGAGGAAGTCGCCGAAGTCGGAAAACACGAAGCTCGGCATCACCGTGTCGAGGTCGATCACGCAGAGCACGTTGCCTTCCTTGTCGAACATCATGTTGTTCACCTTGGTGTCGCAGTGGCAGATGCGTTTGGGGAGTTTCCCTTCGCGGAAGAGGCGCTCCGCCTTTGTCATTTCTTCCTCGTATTCAAAGATTTCCTCCACGAGGGCTTTTACCCTGGGGTCCGCCATCCTTCCGGCTTTGTCGGCGGCGACGGCCTCGCGCAGCTGGCGGGCGCGCAGTTCCATGTTGTGGAAGTCGGGGATGGTCTCGCCGAGGGTGTCAGGGATGTCGGCGAGCATCGCTTCGAAGTTGCCGAAGGCCTTGCCGGCGTAATATGAGTATTCGGGGGTGACGGCCTCGTAGGTGATGGCGTCGGGGATGAAGAGGGAGATGCGCCAGAAGGTCTCGCCGTCGGTCCAGTATGTCTTGGCTGAATCTTTCAACGGCATGAATTCCAGTACTTTGCGCCTGATGTCGGGATTTCCTTCCAGTTTGGTGCGGATATGGCGGGTAACGGCTTCGATATTGTGCTGGAGCAGTTCCACGTCCTGGAATATGGCATTGTTTATGCGTTGGAGCACATAGGCGTCGGGCCCGTCGGTACTCACCTTGAAGGTGTCGTTGATTAGTCCGTTGCCGAGGGGTTTGACTTCTGTGATTTTTCCGCTGATTGCGAATTTGCCGGCGATTTCGGCGAGTTCCTGTTGAGTTTTCATTGCAGTTCGTGTTATCGGACTACGAAGATAACAATTTTTAGTATATTTGCGTAATATTAACTGTTTGTATATGAAGAAGTTGTTGATAATCAGCATATTGACTGCCGGAATGTTTCTCGGGACGGCGGCCTGTGCGCAGACGCAGGAAACCGGAGGGCAGTGGGCCGTGGTGAACGTGAGCGACCTTATCATGCGCTCCAAACCGTCCTACACCAGTGCGGGCGAAAGCCAGACGCGCATGGGTACGCTTGTGGAAGTGCTTGACCATCAGGGCTATTGGGTGAAGATAAAATCTCCGGAGCCTTACGAGGGATGGGTGAACGAACTTACCGTCAGCACCGCGAATCCCAAGGCCTTCCTCGGCTCGAAGAGGATAATCCTCTGCAAGAATGCCAATTTGAAAGTATATGCCGACAGGGACACCCGCAGTGCCGTAATCCGGACGATGATAATGGGCAATATGGTGGAGCTTGCCAATGAGGACGGAGTGCTTCGCAGGCTGAGCTGGAACAAGGTAAGGCTGGCGGACGGGCAGACCGGCTGGATTCAGGGCAATTTCGGGGCTCTTGAGGTGCTGGACGAGTGGGCGGCAAAGGAGAAGGCGGAAGATGGAGACGGAAAGATTAAAGATATCATCGCCACCGCGAAGGATTTTCTCGGATGCCCTTATCTCTGGGCCGGAATGTCCCCCGGGCATTTCGACTGCAGCGGCCTTACCGGATTCTGCTATTTCATGAACGGAATCCTGCTTCCCCGCGACGCCTCCCAGCAGATAAAATGCGGAGTCGAGGTATCCTTCGAAGACATGCAGGCGGGAGATCTGGTCTTTTTCGGAGATACTTCCGTCGGCCACGTGGCCCTCTGCATAGGAAACCATAAGATTATCCACTCATCCCAACTGGTCCGCATCAATTCCCTGCTGCAGGGCGAACCGGACTACTACAGCCGCAACATCCTCGGCATCCGCCGCATCATAGGCCACATCGGCGAAGGATCCGACGGCTACGCCCCCTCCTGGCTCGCCGACAGCCCCGCATATTTTCTGCAAACCAAATAATTTTGTATATTTGTCCCGCTAAAACGCAAAACTTATCAATATGAATCTCAGAGACATCAAGAAAGACATCGACTACGTTCTCAGCGCGTTCATCGAGGACTGCGCGCTTTGTGTGGCCGTCAATCCCAACGCCGACGAAAGCGCTGTTTCCGACCTTATGGATGACGCCATCGACCTCTACAACGAACTTCGCGACAAGGTTGTTGCAAAGGTGGACGGCCCCAAAAAGGCTTACTACAACGATCTCCGCAAGGAAATCCTTGAACGTACCGACGCTCTCTATACCAAACTGAGCGAGGCTGTTGCCAACGGCAATAAAGCCAAGGAAGAGAAGCCTGCAGAGAAGAAGGCTCCCGCGAAGAAAGCCCCTGCAAAGAAGGCCGAAGAAAAGCCCGCGGAGGAGGAGAAGCCCGTAAAGAAGGCTCCTGCTGCCAAGAAAACTACGGCCAAGAAGGCTGAAGAGACCGGCGAGAAGAAGGCCCCTGCAAAAAAGGCTCCCGCCAAGAAGACGACAGCCAAAAAAGAAGTAGCCGAATAATCCGGCTTACAACTCGCTTACTATTTCGCTTAGAGGTTTGCGGTCCAGGTGTTTGACACTTGCCCTGCAATCCTCTGCTTTATATCCTATTGCGAGCAGCACCTGCACCTCATATCCGGCCATTTCGGGGAATGCCGCGTAGAGGTCGGTGGGCTCATAAGCCCCTATCCAGGTGCATCCCAGCCCGAGGTCTTCGGCCTCCAGCATAATATGTGCGGCCTGGATTATCGAGTCCATTTCGGCCTTGTTCTTGCCGTCGCTCGGACGTACCCAGCCTTTCTCGTTGTCGAATCCCACAGCGAACACCAGCGGGGCGCCGTAGGTGCAGGGGGTGACGGCGCGGACCTTCTCCAGGGCCTCTGCGCTGCGAATCACCCAGATATGCCAGGGCTGGAAATTCTTTGCGGAAGGGGACACGCGGCCGGCTTCCAAAAGCTTGTCGACAAGTTCCTGTTCCACAGGCCTGTCGCTGTATTTACGCGTGGTGTAACGGTTTTTTGCAAGTTGAAGGAATTCCATATCATTCAGAGATTACAGTTACTACAGCCCATGCCTCGCATCCTTCCCCGCGGCCCACGAAGCCGAGCTTTTCGGTGGTGGTCGCTTTCACGCTGACCGCGTCGATGCCGAGGCCGAGAATCGGTGCGAGTGTCCGGCGCATGGTGTCGATGTGGGGACGGAGTTTCGGTGCCTGGAGGGCGATGGTGATATCCACATTGCCGGGGTGCCAGCCTTTCTCCGCGAGCATATCCACGACTTTTCGCAGCAGGTCTTTGCTGTCGGCGCCCTTCCATTCGGGGGAGCTGTCGGGGAAATGAAGGCCTATGTCGCCGAGGGCCGCGGCTCCGAGGAGGGCGTCGCACAGTGCGTGAATCGCCACATCCCCGTCGGAATGCGCCACGAATCCCCTTTCACTTGGAATCTGCACGCCTCCAAGCCACATGGGCAGCCCGTCGGCCATTGCATGAACGTCGTATCCTTGTCCGATTCTTGTCTGCATATCCACAAAATTAACACAATTTTCTTATTTTTGTAATCTATGGCCAAATTCAGTTTTTTCGGCGATAACGAGCACAGGGTGTTCGATTACAAGCCAATGTATTACGATAAAGCTGCGGAGGAACGCAAGCGTATGTTCGGCGCCGTGGACGGCAGCCAGGACCAGAAGAAGGAAGAATACGTTCCCGGCAGCTACATACGCGGGGCTTTCCGCGACGGAGCCTATCAGAAAACCCGCAACAAGATGAAGAAGGTGCATACTTTCATTGGGATTGTCACCTTGCTGCTGATTGTAGTGGTGCTGTATTACATAGCCCGGTTCTACTCACTGCTGTAATGGGGAAGCTGAAGGTTCTTCCGGCGAGTATTGCCAACATGATTGCCGCGGGGGAGGTCGTTGGACGTCCCGCCTCCGTGGTAAAGGAACTTATGGAGAACGCCATAGATGCAGGGGCTTCGCAGATAGACGTGATAGTGAAGGATGCCGGACGGACATCTATCCAGGTGATAGATGACGGCTGCGGGATGAGTCCGGCCGACGCCGTTCTCTGTTTCGAGCGCCACGCCACTTCCAAGATATCCGAAGCAGCGGATCTCCAGCATATTACAAGTTACGGATTCAGGGGGGAAGCCCTCGCTTCCATCGCCGCGGTTGCGGAAGTCACACTCAAGACGCGCAGGGCCTCCGACGACACCGGCACACAGGTAAGCATCACCGATCCCGCCGCCGTCAGGACCTCCTCGGTAGCGGCTCCCGCCGGTAGCAATTTCCTCGTCCGCAATCTATTCTACAACACTCCGGCAAGGCGCAAGTTCCTGAAGTCCGACACCGTGGAGCTCAAGCACATAGTGGAAGAGTTCACGCGCGTGGCGATAACCAGGCCTGAAATTGCCTTCTCGCTGAATTCCAACGGTCGCGACATTTATCGCCTCCGCAAGGCGAAATCATTGAAATTCAGGGTGCTCGACCTGATGGGTACCAATGTGGCGGGCGATCTTGTCGACCTCAGTGCCGACACTTCAATCGTCCGCGTAAGCGGCTTCCTCGCAAAGCCCGACTCGGCCCGCAAGACGGTGGGCAACCAGTTCTTCTTCGTGAACGGAAGGTACTTCCGCAGCGCTTATCTGCACAAGGCTGTGATGAACGCCTATGCGGAATACGTTCCAGAAGGATATACGCCGTCTTACTTCATCTGGCTCGAGGTCGACCCCGGAAGCGTGGACGTGAACATCCATCCCACCAAGGCCGAAGTCAAGTTCGAGGAAGACTCCGTCATCTTCCAGACCATCTTCGCCTGCGTCAAGGAAACTCTCGGAAGGAATGCCTTCGGCGAGGGGATAGACTTCGACACGGAGGGCCGCGTGGAGATGCCGCAGATGGGCAGCAACTTCGAAGAGTACAAAGGGCCCGCAAACAGGCCGGAGCCGGTTCTCGACAGCGGCTACGACCCCTTCGAAAGCATCGCCAATCCTTCCTTCGAGACGGAAATACACACAGGGGAATCTTCCTACACTTATCCGGTAGAGCGGTCACAGAACTATGGAATGCTCTTCGAAGAGAACCAGGCTGCCCAGGCCAAAGCACTGATAGTCAAGGATAAATACATCCTGTCACCGTCTTCATCCGGCCTGATGATAGTCAGCATACGCCGCGCATGGGAGCGCATCATCTACGAACGCAGCCTCAAGGCCCTCTCGAAGAATGCTCCCGTCACGCAGACGGCCCTCTTCCCCGTACAGGTGCAGGTGGGCGCCTCGGCGTGCCTGCTCTTCGAGGAACACGCATCGGAACTCTCGGCCATGGGCTTCGACATCTCCCCTTTCGGGACGGATACCGTGGTGGTGAACGGGGTGCCCGAAGGCTGGACCTGCGAACCAGGGAAGGTGGACGGGATGGTTCAGGATCTCACCCTCATTCTTTCCGAGGACAATGCCGGACTGCCGGAACTCGTGAACAGTTCCCTTGCCTCGAAGATGGCAACCCTCGGCAGCATCAACGCGCAGGTTCCGCGCAACGCCCTTGAAGCCAAACAGTTGATAGATACGCTGTTCGCCTGTGACAACGCCGACCTTACGGCCTCGGGACACAGGATAATTTCCATATTGCCAATCGACGAAATAGATAAAAAATTCCATTGAAATGCCATATAACCAGGGTACATTGAAGCAGAGCAGTCCTGCGACCTACAATCTTATCGTAGTAAATGTCATTTTCTATGTCGCCACGCTGATAAACGAGACGTTCATGGTGAAGACCTTCGGACTCTGGCACCCGGCCGTCCCTTACTTCAAATTCTGGCAGCCGGTCAGCTATATGTTCATGCACGGAGGGTTCTGGCACATATTCTTCAATATGTACTCGTTATGGATTTTCGGCATGGCGGTGGAGAGGATAACGGGTTCCAGGCGTTTCCTGATACTTTATTTCCTGGCAGGACTCGGCGCGGCTGCGGCCCAGCTCGGAGTGCAGACCTTCACCCATTCATATTTCCCCACCGTGGGTGCCTCAGGAAGCATTTATGGCATAATCGTCGCGTTTGCGATGCTCTTCCCCGAAGCAAAACTCACCCTGCTGTTCCCTCCCATTACGCTGTCAGCCAAATGGATGGCAATCATCTTCATCGGCATCGAACTCTTCACGGGCGTGACGGGCACCGATCAGGGGGTGGCGCATTTCGCCCATCTCGGAGGCGCCCTGATAGGATGGCTGCTGATACTCTGGTGGTACCGCAGGCCCGGGCGCAACAAACGCAACAAATACGACAATCATTACATCCACTATGACTATTGATACTGCGATTTCTTCCGCCCTCGAAGTGCTGCGTGGCGGAGGTGTGATTCTTTATCCTACCGATACGGTCTGGGGTATAGGCTGCGACGCCACCAACGAGGCTGCCGTGGCGCGGGTGTTCGAGATAAAGCGCCGCAGCGAGGCAAAGTCGCTGGTGCTGCTTGCATCGGACCTCGACATGGTGGCAAAATACATACGCGAGATACCTTCGATTGCAATCGATCTCGTTGAAGTGAACGACGCCCCGATGACTATAATCTACCCGGGGGCACAGTATCTGGCGCCCAATGTGGTGGCGGAAGACGGTTCTGTGGGCATACGCATCCCCATGAACGACTTCTGCGTGCAGTTGGTGCGCAAACTCCGCAAGCCGCTGGTGTCCACTTCGGCGAATATTTCCGGAGAGCCTACCCCTTCGTGCTTTGCGGAGATTTCTCCCGAGATTGTCTCGGCCGTCGACTATGTGGTGCCTGCCGCTTTGGAACGCGAGTCCACAGGACGGGCTTCGCAGATAATCAAGCTCGGGCTTCGCGGCGAGGTTGAAATAATACGTCCGTAGATGGAGTTGTTCTACGCCCATAAGGTTTCCGACGGCATCGTGTATCTGGACGCAGAGGAAAGCGCCCATTGCGTACGCGTGCTGCGCCACCGTGCGGGGGACGTAATTTCGGTGACAGACGGAAGCGGATCTCTGCTGTGCTGCGAGATTCTGGACGCATCGCCGAAGGAAGTCTCGGCCAGGGTGGTTTCGGAGCAGGCCGGATGGGGTGCACACCCGTATTTTCTCCGGATGGCTGTCTGCCCCACTAAGAATATCGACCGCTTTGAGTGGTTCGTAGAAAAGGCCGTGGAGTTGGGTGTAGATGAGATTGTTCCGCTTATAGGAGATCATTCCGAAAGGCGCAGCGTGCGTACCGACCGCCTGCAGCGCATTGCGGTTTCAGCCGCAAAGCAGAGCCTGAAAGCGGCAGTGCCGCAGATTGCCGAACCGATTTCGGTGAAGGATTTTGTAGTACAGGTCGGCAGAGTGGCTGCCGTGCCCAAGCCGGCGGAGTGCCAATCCGTATGCCCCGACTTTCGGCTTATAGCATATTGTTCCGATGATGTCGCGCCCCGCGGGTCCATCGTGGACGCGCTGGCGGCAGCGGGCGATGGCGTTTCAGCGGACGGGGAGGAGAAAGTTGCGGTGGTAACGATATTGATCGGTCCTGAAGGCGATTTTTCGCAGGATGAAGTTCGCGCGGCACTTGACGCCGGCTTCATCCCCGTGCACCTCGGTCCCAGCCGTCTCCGCACTGAAACTGCCGCCATCACCGCTGTAGAAGCCGTTTATCTGAACCTCGGCATCAGCGCTTCCCCCTATGACAGTTCCCGGAAATAACCCACTTTAGGTAATCACATGAACTTCAATAATTTCCGCAGCACGCTCCCTGCCTTGTTTTTCACGGTTCTGCTTGTAGTTCTTTCTGCATGCACACAAAGCAGATACGCCCGGTTCGGGGGTTACGCGCAAGGGGGAACCTGGGGAGTAAAAGCGAATCTGGCGGGAGTCAAGGTGAAGCCTGCAGAAATCCAAAAACATATCGAAAATATTCTGTATGAGATAGATACGACTCTTTCAGGATATAACAAGGCCTCGCAACTCAGCCGCTTCAACAATGGGGTGGAGGTGGCATTAAGCCAGATGTTCAATGAAGTTCTGGATGCGGCTTACGGTTTCTGGAAGGAGACGGACGGAGCCTTGGACTGCGCCGCAGGGCCGCTTTTCGATATCTGGGGATTCGGTTTCAAAACAGATTCCCTCCCTTCCGACGAACTGGTCCGCCGGACCCTTGCCTCCTGCGGGATGAAGTTGCTGGATTCTTCTGAATTATCGCGGCCTGTCCTGCTCCGTTCCCTCGACCCCCTCCCTGAAGGGCCCCTCCCCCTACCCGGGGGTGGCAGGTACTCGGGAAACGGACAGGACAAGGCCGAAGAGCATAAAGCAGACTGTGCTATCCAACTGAATTTCAATGCAATAGCCCAAGGATACAGCTGCGACAAAGTGGCGGAATATCTGTATGGTATCGGAGTGAAGGATATGCTGGTGGATATAGGAGAGATTTATTGCGACGGACTTAATCCGCAGGGGAAGCCGTGGAGAGTGGGAGTGGACAGGCCGAAGGACGGGAACAACAGCCCCGGAGCCGACCTTGACGGAATTTGGGAATCGGACGGCGGTCCGCATGGAATCGTTACTTCCGGAAATTATCGCAAATACTATATAAAGGACGGGGTGAAATATTCCCACACAATCGACCCTCGTACCGGTTGGCCTGTTCAACATAATCTATTGAGCGCCACCATTATAGCACCTATTGCGATGGAGGCCGATGCTTATGCCACCTACTGCATGGTGATTGGTTTCGAGGCCGCGAAAGAATTCATAGAGAGCCGACCGGACATAGAAGGATATCTGATTTGCTCCGCTTCTTCGCCATCCGCCACGGACAACGGGATGGTGGAATGGGCCAGCGCCGGCTTCAATCTTGTAAAATAAAAGAAATCCGGCTCAATCGGGCCGGATTCCTTTTTATGATGACTGCTCTATAATCAGGGGATATATTCCAGGATATCCCCCGGCTGGCAGTCGAGCTCCCTGCAAAGGGCTTCCAGCGTGGAGAGGCGTATGGCCTTCGCCTTGCCTGTCTTGAGGATTGAAAGGTTGGACGGCGTGATTCCGATGCGTTCCGCCAGCTCGCCGGAACTCATTTTCCGGCGGGCCAGCATCACGTCAATGTTAATCATTATCGCCATGGCTATTTCTCCTCGGCAGAAACTTGTTCTTCAGGTTTTGCATCCTTCTTCAGATAGTCGGGAAGCTCCATTCCCGCCATCTTGAAGAGGTCGTTAAGCGGAGGTACGCTCTGCATCATACCCGAAATGAAGTTTGCGGTGGCAGTCTTTCCGTTCACGGAAGATCCTCCGTCCCAGACGGTTACCTTGTCGATATTCTTCACGGCTTCCACCTGAGTCTGCACGAGCTCGGGGAGCTTGTCGGCTATCATCATCATAACCGCCTTCTGGGCATCGCCTTCGGCTGCGTTCACCAGGCTCTTGAAACCGTCTGCCTGCTTGGTGAGAACCTCCAGCACACCGCGTGCCTGGGCATCCATCTTGGCATAGATTGCATCGGCCTCACCCTTTGCCTTGCGGCGTATCTGCTCGGCCTCGGCCTCGGCCTCGATGATTGCCTTCTCCTTCTCGATCTGGGCAGCCACCACCACGTTTGCCTGCTGTGTGGCCTTTTCGCGCTCGGCACGGGCAAGTTCGGCGTCGCGCTCGCTCTGGTAGGCCTCTTCGAGGGCCTTTGCGGCCTGCACCTTCTCGGCGGCAACTGCGATACGGTCGGCCTCTGCGGTCTTCTGGCGGCGGAGGGCGTCGGAATTCGCAATTTCGATCTTGGCATTGTTCTCACCCTTCACGGCGTCCGCATCGGCGGCGGCGACGTTCACGCGGGTATCCTTGTCGGCCATCGCCTTTCCGGTTTCACCATAACGGTTCTGCTCGGCGACGCTCTTCTTCGCATCGTTGATGGCCTTTGCGGCGGCTTCCTTTCCGAGAGCCTCGATGTAGCCGGATTCGTCGCGGATATCGGTTACGTTCACGTTAATGAGCTTCAGGCCTATCTTGCGGAGCTCGGCCTCGACATTTGCGGAGACGCTTGCGAGGAACTTGTCGCGGTCGGCGTTGATTTCCTCGATGTCCATGGTGGCAATCACAAGACGCAGCTGACCGAAGAGGATATCGGTGGCGATGCTCTGTATGCTGTCGGTGCTGAGACCGAGGAGCCTTTCGGCGGCGTTAGTCATTACATCGGCCTCGGTGCTGATACCCACGGTGAAGCGGCAGGGCACGTCCACGCGTATGTTCTGCTTGGAAAGGGCGTTCTGCAGGTTGCACTCAATGCTGATGGGCTTGAGGTCGAGATAGGCGAAATCCTGGAAAACGGGCCAGATGAAAGCGGCTCCGCCGTGGATGCACTTTGCGGAGGAGCGGCGGCCGGTTTTACCGTAGATGACAAGAATCTTGTCGGAAGGGCAGCGGCGATAGCGCCTGAGGATGGCCGAAATCGTAATGAAGATGACGGCGACTACAATTAGGATTACGTAGATTTCCATATTATTATACTATTAATGAATTCAATTCTTCTACAAGGAGGGTGCTTTCGTTGATTACCTCCACAACCTTGATGGGGGTGTCGGTCTTTATGGTGTCGCCGTCGGTAAGTGCCTGATACTCACGCACCGACTCGTTTATGGTTATCTGCACCTTGCCTTCGCCGGAACGTTCGCCGGGAATGGTAAGATAAACCCTTCCGGTGCAGCCCACTGCCTGCTTGTAAACGTCGATCGTTCCACTCTGCTGCATTTTGGCGAGCAGTTTGAAAAGATACATTACAATCGCCACCAGGGCCATGCCGACCAGTACCGAAATAAGAATCAGTACGGCCTTCGATTCCACGCTGTCCTTCAGCAGGATGGCAGTCCATCCGAAGCCGAGGATGAAGTTGATGAAGTTGCGGAAGGTGTAAAGGTTGATGCCTCCGCCGAGGTCTCCGCCCATATCAGTGGCGTCCATGTCGAAATCGGTCGCGGTATCGGCGTCCGCCCCTATGAAGGTCATGATACTTTGGATAATGAAGACAAGAGTTGCCGAAAGGGTAACTCCCCACAGGATTTTGCTCAACACGCTGAGTGATGCCCACCAGACAGTCATATACTTGAATAGTTTTAAAAAAATTGCAGTTTGTTGTTTTCTGCAAATATATAAAAATTTATTGAATTGCAATAATTTTTTGAAAAAATTCAAAAATTAATTGCCGTAAGAGTCAAAATTGTATCTCAATAGATTCGGTCAATTCCGCGTGAATTAGCGGACAACAATGAAGTATTTATTTAATTCATTATCTTTGTGTGTATGTGGAAGAAGTTTTTATCATTGTTGCTTGGCGCGGCAGTTCTTTGCGCCGTGGCTTTCCCTGCTTTTTCGGAAAGCGATTCGCGGAGGCCCAACCTCCACTGGGCGGATTTTTCCACGCGGACCGCAAATCAGGTGGTGATAGCGGCGGGCACGCCGGAGCTTTACAACGGACATCCGACCACAGTCCTCTTCGATGACGGAAAAACGATTTTCTGCACCTGGTCGAAAGGCCATGGCGGCGAGGCGGCCTTCATGAGCTTCAGCCATGACGGCGGAAAAACCTGGCACAACAGGCCCGCCCCTCCGCAGTGGAAGGGCCTTGTAAACTGCCCGAGCGCCTATCTGCTTACAGACAAGCAGGGCAAACAGCGCCTATTTGTGTTCGCCCAATATGAAGACGGGAATGCCAACAGGGACATGGCCTATTCCTGCAGCGAAGACGGCGGGAAGACATGGAGCGAAGTGCACAGGCTCGGAAAGCCCTGCATAATGGCCTTTACCAGCATAGTCAGGCTGAAAAATGGCGACTACCTCGGGATGTATCACCGCGGCAACAGCGACAGGGACAGGAGTCCGCTTAAACTGTGGCAGGCAGTTTCGCATGACGGCGGCCTGAGTTGGGACGAATCGCGCATGGTAGGGGAAGTCAATGGGCTTTCTCCCTGCGAGCCATGCGTTTTCTACAAGCCGGACGGCAAAGTGCTGGTGTGCCTTGCGAGGGAGAATCAGCGCAAAGGCCGTTCGCTGATGATGTTCTCGCACGATGAGGGACAGACCTGGACGCCCATGAGGGAAACCCCCTGGGGGCTTACGGGTGACCGGCATGTGGCGAGATATCTTCCCGACGGAAGGATAATTGCAGTTTTCAGGGACATGGCTCCGAACAGTTCCACCAAAGGGCATTTCGTCGCCTGGGTGGGGACTTATGACGATATCGGGGACGACCGTTCCGGCCAGTACAGAGTGAAACTCCTGCACAATTATGCGGGGGTGGACTGTGGATATCCAGGGCTGGAGATTCTTCCGGACGGCACAATCGTGGCTACCACCTATGTTAAATATCATCCGGGCGAAGCCAGGCACTCGGTGGTGTGCGTAAGGTTCACCATTGGCGACCTGGACCGGCTGTTCTGATTTCCGCTACCGCAGTATATCGTTCAGCACGCTGGAGGCGGCAAGCCTTGCGCCTTCGCCGGCACCCTGGATGAGCAGGGGGTAGGGATGGAAGGTGCTGCGGATGATGATGGCGTTCTCGGTGCCGGTGATTCGGTAGGCGGGATGGTTTTCATCAACCAGGCGCAGCCCGATGACGGCTTTGTAGCCGTGGGGGCCGCGGGAATCCTTCTCAAGCGACGCCACGAAACGCTGGTGGCATCCCTTCTCGTCCGCTTCGGCCTCCCTTGCCTTGAACATGGGCTCGGCCTCTTCCAGTTTGCGGTAGAACTCTTCGAGAGGAATTCCGAAGAACTCGTCTCCCACCACGGGGCGGATTTCCACATCTTCCTCTTCCAATGGCACTCCCGCTTCGCGCGCGAGGATCAGCAGCTTGCGCAGGGCCTCCTTTCCGCTGAGATCCACCCTCGGATCGGGCTCCGTCAGTCCCTCCTCCTGCGCCTTGCGCACAATCTGGGCAAAGCTGGCGGGAGAGTAGTCGTAGGAGGAAAGGATCTCGTTCAGGGTGCAGCTTACAACGGCCTCGATGGAAATAATCTCGTCGCTGGAATTCGCTCCTGCGGCAATGCTCTCGAGTATGGGCAGGGCGGATCCGACGGTGGTTTCGTAACGGAGGAACACCCCGTTCTCCCTTGCCGCCGCCTGCATCGCGGCAAAATCCACATAGGGCACGGAAAGAGCCCTGCGATTGGAACTTACTATGTTGAGCCCTTCCCGAAGCAGGCCTTCGTATTCGCGGTAGATTTCTTTGCTGTCGGTCACGTCCACGAAGATGCTTCCGCGCGGAGCGTTTTCGCGCACGGCCTTGAAAAATGCCCCGTCGGCGGCGGAGAGGCTGCCCTCCTGCCCGTCGATGGTGTAGTTTCTGCTGTCGGACATTCCTGCGATATGCAGGGTTTTTCCGGCGCGCCTGGCTACGGTTTCGGCGGATTCTTCAATCAGCTTCACCAGTGCGGTTCCCACTGCGCCCTTGCCTGCAATGTATATATTAAGGGTTGTGGACGGGGCGCTTTCGAAGAACTCCCTGTGGATGGCCCTCAGGGCCTCGTTCGCCACGGCAAGCCGGACGCATGCATAGACGTTGGTGCCGTCGGAAGAGATGGAAAGAGTCTTGATTCCTGCCTTCCGGAGACTGTCTTCCACCCTTTCGCAGGCGGATTTGCCGTTTATGCCGCCGTTGCTCACGAGGCAGATAAGCGCCTCGCCGCGGGTTTTGTCGTCAGTGGCGGCAACGCCCATCCATTCCGCAACCTCAGGCTCGGGAATGTCCTTCACTACAGTCCCCGGATTTTCGGGGTCGAAGGTGTTGAGGATATGAATCGCTATGCCCGCTTCCATCGCTGGCTGCACGGTGGGCGCGTAAAGCACTTTGGCTCCGTGCGAAGCCATGTCAAGGGCAGACTGGTAGCTCATCACGGGAACAGTTCGTGCGGAAGGCACTACCTTGGGGTTGGCGGTCATGATGCCTGGGACGTCCGTCCAGATTTCCAGCCGGTCCGCCTGCAGGGCTGCAGCGTAAAGTGCCGCGCTGTAATCTGATCCGCCCCTGCCGAGAGTCGTCACTTTTCCGTCATATTCGCTTGCGATGAAGCCCGGGGCCACAAAAATCTCCACTCCCGGTTCAAGCGCCACAGCCGTGGAGATATTGTTATAGGTGAGTTCCGGATGGTCTTTCACCACGAGGATGCGGGAGTCGAGCCATTTGGTGTGCAGGCCTTCGCAGCGCAGTTTTTCAGCGATGATGGTGGTGGAGAAAATTTCGCCGTAAGTTACCATTTCATCTTCGGGCGTATGCGCGAGTTTTTCGAAAAGTACTGCAATTCTGGCTTCCACTTCGGCGCGCTCCGCACCTGTGAAAAGGCGGCGGACTATGTTGTTGTGCCTGTCCTGGAGGCTGTCAATCAGGTGCTTGCGCTCTGCGCTGTCCCTCCCGGTGCGGGCGAGCTCAAGCAGAGAGTCGGTGCAGCCGGAGATGGCAGAACAAACCAAGGCTACCCTGTCTTTGCGGGCAGCCTTGATTACGATGTCGAGAACTCTCGAAATATTGGTGGCGTTCGCAACGGAACTGCCGCCAAACTTCAATACTTGCATAGGGATCAGTCTTCTTCCTGCTCCTGGGCGGCGTACTCGGCGAGGAGTTTGGTCTGCACGTCGGCAGGCACGGGCACGTATTCGGCAAACTTCATGGTGAAGGTTGCGGAGCCGCCGGTGAGGGAGCTCAGGGTGGTGGAATAACGGTAAAGCTCAGCGAGCGGGACGCGGGCATGCAGCACGGTGAAGCTGCCTTCCACATCCTGATTCATAATCATGCCGCGACGGGTGTTGAGGTCGGACATGCAAGGGCCTACATAATCGCTGGGGGTGAAGATGTCCACGTTGTAGATAGGCTCGAGGATCTTCGGACCTGCGTTGCGGAAGGCCTCGCGGAAGGCGTTGCGGCCTGCGATGATGAAGGCGATTTCCTTGGAGTCCACGGGGTGCATCTTACCGTCATAAACATACACGCGGATGTCGCGTGCGTAGGAACCGGTGAGAGGGCCTTCTACCATTCTCTCCTTGATACCCTTGAGGATGGCGGGCATGAAGCCGAGGTCGATGGCACCGCCGACGACGCAATTGTAGAACTCAAGCTTGCCGCCCCATTCGAGTTCGGTGATGTCCTGAGTCTTGATATTGAGCTGGGTTTCCTTGCCGTTTATCATGAACTTGGTGCCCACTTCGCCTTCTGCAGGGCAGACGAGGAGGTGAACCTCTCCGAACTGGCCTGCGCCGCCGGACTGTTTCTTGTGGCGGTACTGTGCGGTAGCCACCTTGGTGATGGTCTCACGATAGGGAACCTTGGGTGCATAAAGCTCGACGTCGAGTTTGAACTCGTTGTTGATGCGCCACTTGATGAAGTTGATGTGCTGCTCGCCCTGGCCGCTGAGAATGGTCTGGCGGAGTTCCTTGGAGTATTCCACGATGGCGGTGGGATCCTGTGCGGAAATTTTATTGAGGGCGTCGCCCACCTTGGCCTCGTCGTTCTTGTCGGCAGCCTTGATGGCGCAGCGATACTTGGGCTCGGGGAACTGGATGTGCTCGTAAGCCTCGCATCCTGCATCCGCGAGGGTGACGTCGGTCTTTCCGGCCTTGAGTTTCATGACGCATCCTATGTCGCCGGCCTTGAGGGAAGAAACCTTCTCTTTCTTTGCGCCTGCGACTGCGTAGATTGCGGAAAGACGCTCGCCGTTTCCGGTTTCGGGATTGACGAGATCGGCACCTTCACGGAGAACGCCGCTCATCACCTTGAAGTATGATACGTCACCAAGGTGCTGCTCCACGCTGGTCTTGAAGATGAAAATGCTGGTGGGAGCCGCTTCCTTGCAGACGACCTCTTTGCCGGAGAGGGTCTTGTTGACCGTTCCTTCGGGGCTTCTGGTGCTCTTGATGCAGAAATCCATAAGTTTCTTCACGCCGATGTCCTTCTTTGCGGAGAGGCAGAATACGGGCATGATTTCGCCCTTGGCGATGCCGAGATTGAGTCCCTTTGCGAATTCTTCGTCGGAAAGGGTGAGTTCGTCGAGATATTTCATCATGAGCTCGTCGTCGGCCTCTGCAGCCTTTTCGAGGAGTTCCTGACGGTATTCTTCCGCCTCGTCGACATACTGTGCGGGGATGTCGAGGGCCTCGCGCTTGCCGTTTGCATCGAGGAAGTGATAATATTTCATGTCAATCACGTCGACGAAGCCTTCGAAGCCTGCGCCGGGGTTGACGGGGAACTGCACGAATGCGGCCTTGGACCCGAAAGTGGACTTGATGCTCTCGTGGGCGAGATCCCAGTTGGCCTTTTCGTGGTCGAGCTGGTTCACTGCAATCAGGACGGGAACATTGTATTTTGCAGCCTGGCGGGCAAAGATGTCCGTGCCCACTTCGACACCCTGCTGTCCGTTCACGAGCAGGATTCCGGTTTCGCAAACCTTGAACGCCTCTACTGCGCCGGCGATGAAATCATCGGAACCGGGGGCGTCGATGATGTTGAACTTGGTGCCTTCATACTCGGCATATAATGCGGTGGCGAATACCGACTTCTGGTTGGTCTGCTCAAATTCGGTGTTGTCGGAAACGGTGTTCTTGTCTTCAACGGTGCCGCGGCGGTCGATGACCTTGCCTTCGAACAGCATAGCTTCACTCAGCGTGGTCTTGCCGGATTTGGAGCCGCCCAGCAGAACCACGTTGCGGATGTCTTTGGTGGAATAATCTTTCATGTGTTTTTGTATGTTATTAAATTAATAAGCGTGTAAGCCTACAAATTTAACAAATTTTGAAAGGAATACAAAATTTCCCGCCCATTCATTCCCAATTCTTTCAAAAGCATCTCGTCGAGGGAGGACGGGGACACCTGCAGGGCGGCGCAGATGTCATCGTAGGTAACGGTGCGGTCTTCATGGATGCGGTCTTGAAGCAGCATCTTCGAAAATTCAGAATAAGTTGTCAGCAGTGTTTTCATTTTTTAACAGTTTTGTGGCACGAAGGTGGAGTAAATGTCTGAATTCTGCAACACGGAAGTAGGTAAGACAGGTAGGTAAAAGTTGAAATTATATGTTTTTAATGTCGATTGTAAACTTTTGATTTACATTTGTCGCATATTGGTTGACCTGAACTGGAAAATTCGTATTTTATTTTTGTGCTTTCAAAGCACGGGACTATGAAAGATCAGACTGTTTTCAAAAGAATCAGGACGGAGAAGCGTCTTTCCCAGACGGAAGTTGCGGACGGAATAGAGATGTCGCGTACCGCGTATATAAAACTGGAGAACGGCGTCACGCATGTGGTCAACGGGCATGTGCTCTCTTTCTGTGAATTCACCGGAACTCCGCTTCTTGAACTCATTGCCGAATGTTATCCGGATAGGACTTCGGGTTATTTCCACGAAGAAGCGGACCAGCGCGAAGCAATGCAGGCCCAGAGAAAAGAATATGAAGACAGGCTTGCGGGAAAGGACGAGGAAATCTCCCGTCTGCGGGAACTTGTATCGGCACATCAGCATACGATAGCGGTCCAGGAACAGATGATAGGAATGCTTCAGCGCCATTCCGCCAAAAAATGATTAAATTTGTGGCTGTATGCCACACGAAGTCCATCTTCTTCAATATCATGACGAAAAACTTGTCGAGGCAGGTTGCGACGAGGCAGGCCGCGGTCCGCTCGCAGGTCCCGTTTTCGCCGCCGCGGTAATTCTTCCGAAAGATTTTTTCCATCCTCTGCTCAACGACTCCAAGCAGATGAGCGAAAAGGCCCGCGACGAGCTCAGGCAAGTAATTGAAAAAGAGGCCGTTGCATGGAAGGTTGTGGCTGTCGAAGCGGAGGAAATCGACAGTCTCAACATACTTTGGGCATCGGTCACCGGAATGCAGCGGGCGGTGCTCGGCCTTTCCCCCCGTCCGGACTTCCTGCTCATAGACGGGAACCGCTTCCGCCCGTTCGGCGCTTACAAATCTTCCGACTATCTCACCGTCGTCCACGGCGATGCCACCTACGCCAGCATCGCGGCCGCATCGGTGCTCGCCAAAACCCACAGGGACGAATGCATGCGCGCCCTTGCCGCGGAATACCCGCAGTACGGGTGGGACCACAATTTCGGATACCCCACCCCCGAACATATCGAGGCCATCCGCCGCTACGGCTACACGCCACAGCACCGCCGGTCCTTCCATCCCGCCGCGCTCGAACCCACGCTGTTCTGAAATCCCTTGCGGAATTGCGGCTCTTTATTTATTTTTGTATTCAAAACAGAAGCTATATGAAACGAATGCTTGCTTTGATGGCCTCGTTAGCCATCTCTTTCAGCGCCATTGCCGACGAGGGCATGTGGCTGCTTCCCATGCTCCAGCAGTTTAACGAAGAGGCCATGCGCAACATAGGCTGCCGCCTTACCGCGGAAGACATCTACAATATCAACCACGCCTCGCTGAAGGACGCCATAGTGCAGTTCGGGGGCGGATGCACCGGAGAAGTCATTTCGCAGCAGGGACTGGTATCCACCAATCACCACTGCGGCTACGGCAGCATCCAGAGGCTTTCCACACCAGAGAAGAACTATCTCGAGGACGGTTTCTTTGCGAAGAGCCTCGACGAGGAGATTCCCGTGCCCGGCCTGACCGTAACCTTCATGAAGTACATGGAAGACGTAACTTCCGATCTGGAAAAGCTTTCCGCTGCCCAGAGGGAAGGCAAAACGAAGGAGATAATAAGCGCTGCAGAGAAGAAGAACCCGTCCTGCACTGCAAGGGTGATGTCCTTCTATAACGACAACGTGTGGTATCTTATTGTATATCAGGTGTTCAAGGATATCCGTTTCGTGGGGGCGCCCCCTGCATCGATGGGCAAGTTCGGAGGCGAGGCCGACAACTGGATGTGGCCCCGGCACACCTGCGACTTCTCGCTCTTCCGCATCTATGCCGATGCGGACAACAACCCTGCGGAATACTCCTCCGACAATAGGCCCTATACTCCTGCAAAGTCGTTGAAAATTTCGCTCAAGGGCACGCAGGAGGGCGATTTCGCCTTCATCATGGGATATCCCGGCAGGACCCAGCGCTTCCAGACCGCATCCCAGCTGGAGGACATGGTCGAGACCAACAATCTCAGGGTTGAGGCCCGTACCGTACTTCAGGATGTAATGTGGGCTGAAATGATGGCGGACCCCGTCGTGCGCCTGCAATATGCCAACAAGTTCGCAGGCAGCGCCAACGGTTGGAAGAAATGGCAGGGAGAAGACCTTGCATTCAAAAAACTCAACATTATAGGCCGCCAGCAGCAGAAGGAGGCCGACCTCACCAAGTGGATAAACAAAAAGAATTCCCGCAAGAAAGCCTGGGGCGATGCAATCGAAACCATCGACAGCTATATCGACGGCCGCAAGGATGCTTACCGCAATGTAATCCTCCTCAACGAAACCCTGGCGAGAATCGAGCTTCTGCAGAAGGTCAACGGCCAGCGCGGATTCCGCGAGCAGGACTACAACAAGGAGGTGGACCGCAAGATAGCCAAGGCCATGACGGAATTCTACCTCGACAAAGTGAAGGAGGAGGACAGGATTCAGCTTCCCGGATGGGATCTCACTAAAGAGAATTCCGACGAATACATAGACTGGCTCTTCGAAGAAGGTAATGACCAGGGCGCGGTAGATTTGATGAAGGCAATCAGGTCCGCTGCGGCCGCTGCAATGAAAGACGACGGCAGGGACAGTTTCAACAAGGCTTCGAGCGATTATGCGGCAGCCCTGCTGGCCTGGAAAAAAGGCGAGCCCAGCTATCCCGACGCCAACTTTACCATGCGTCTCACCTATGGCAGCGTGAAGCCGTATTCGCCGAAGGACGGGGTGAGCTACTGGTATTATTGCACCGCGAACGGAGTGCTGGAAAAAGAGAACCCCGACGATTACGAGTTCCGCGTCCCCGAAAAGGTCCATGACCTGATAGCCGGCAAGGACTTCGGCCGTTACGCCGATGCCGACGGCAGCCTGCACACCTGCTTCCTTACCAATAACGACATCACCGGAGGCAACTCCGGCAGCCCCGTGCTCGACGCCGACGGCAATCTCATAGGGCTTGCATTCGACGGCAACTGGGAGAGCATGTCGAGCGACGTGTGCTTCGAACCCGATCTCCAGCGCTGCATCAACGTGGACATACGCTATGTGCTCTGGATGGTCGAAAAATGGGGAGAGGCCGGAAACATTATCGATGAACTTGATTTCGTGAAATGACGACAAAAGAAGAGATAAGGGAATATCTGCGCGAAGTTCATCATCCCGCTAAAGACGACCGCGACATAGTGGAACTGGGGATGGTGCAGGATATTGAGACTGAAGGAGATACGGTCTGCGTCACTCTCGGTTTTCCAAAAGGGCGCGACCCTCTCAAAAAGTATATCCTCGGTGCCACCCGCGCCACGCTGATAAGGCACATGGGTGCGAAGGTGAATGCCGAAGTCAGGGAAGTGGAGCTGCCCTCGCAGGAGACTGAAAAGAAGGGGACGGAACTCACCAAGGAGACCCTGTTGAGCGTGAAGCACATCATCGGAGTGGCGTCCGGCAAGGGCGGGGTGGGCAAATCCACTGTGGCCGTGAATCTTGCAGTGGCGCTCGCGAGGCTGGGCTACCGCGTGGGACTGGCCGATGCCGACGTGTACGGACCTTCGATACCGCTGATGACAGGGACGGAAGGGGCCCGTCCAGAAGCGGAAGAGATAAACGGGAAGGATTACATCATTCCCATAGAAAAATACGGCGTCAAGTGGATATCGATAGGCTATTTCGCCGAGAAAGGCCAGGCCCTGGTGTGGCGCGGCCCCATGGCCTCCAATGCTCTCAAGCAACTGGTGCTCCAGGTGAACTGGGGGCCGCTGGACTATCTGCTTATAGATATGCCCCCGGGGACGGGAGATATCCATATCAGCCTCGTGCAGGACATAGGTATCGAAGGCGCGGTCCTTGTCACGACTCCCCAGGACGTGGCTCTCGCCGATGTGGAGAAAGGTGCGAACATGTTCCGCAACGAGAACATAGCCAAACCCATTTTCGGACTGGTGGAAAATATGGCCTGGTTCACTCCGGAGGAGCATCCCGACGAGAAATACTACATTTTCGGACGCGACGGCGGCCTGAGGATGGCTTCCGGATTGGGAATTCCGCTGCTTGGACGCATTCCCCTCGTGCAGAGCATCAGGGAGAACGGCGACGAGGGCACTCCGGCGGCTCTTTCGTCCCGCCCTGACGGGGTGGCGTTCGTGGAATTGGCCTCATCCCTGGTATCCGCCATCGAGTCATGGCAGACAAATGTTTGATACTCAATATTTTAGTACAATCTCTCCCCCTGGAAAACTGAGGGGAGACATATAGTTAAAAGATTATGTTTCAGAGAGTTATCCGCCAGAAGTTTTTTATCGTCCTGCTTGCGCTGTTGCTTCCGGTGGCAGCCATGGCCCGGATGCAGAAACACTCCACCGTCTTCCAGGGTGAAGAACGCGAGTACTGGCTGTATCTTCCCGAAAACGCCAATTTGCAGACGCCTTTGGTAATTCTGCTGCACGGGCATGGCGGAAAGGCAGAAGGATACCGCCCCGAAATGGCGGCACTGGCCGAAAAAGAAGGCTTTGCCCTGTGCCTGCCCCAGGGCCTGAAGGATTCCAAGGTCGACAAAACAGGATGGAACGTTGGATATCCAGTCCAAGAAGGTCTTGTCCGCGATGACATCTCATTTATTTGTTATCTCCGCCAGTATCTCACCCGCGAATACGGCATAGCGGAGAAGAATGCATTTTTGTGTGGAATGTCAAACGGCGGCGAGGTGTGCTACATAATGGCTTACCGGCATCCGGAAGTGTTCAATGCCATAGCCTCGGTGGCGGGCCTCACAATGCAGTGGCTTTACAAAGGCTACAGGCCGTCGGCACCCGTTGCCTTCATGGAAGTGCACGGAACCGCCGACACCACCTCGTACTGGGAAGGCGACCCTTTCAATACCGGAGGATGGGGAGAATATATTTCAGTACCCGTTGCCGTGGCAACTGTGGTATCCGCCTCGCGCTGCACTTATGAAAAGAAAGAGGTTCTCCCTAAGTTGGGAGAAAACGCCAATACAGTAGTGCTGCACCGCTATCTTGGCTGTGACGATGTTCGTAATGGCGGCCCTGCGGCAGAGGTGCGCCTCTATGAAGTGCAGGGAGGAAAACACTCATGGGCGCTGAAGGATTTGGACACTTGCGCCGAGATATGGTCTTTCTTCAAGACTTATCTCCGATAAAATTGCTAATTTTGCATACTTAAAACAAAAGATATGTACAGGACTAACACCTGCGGAGAACTCCGCATAAGCGATGTGGGAAAAAGCGTTACGCTGGCCGGATGGGTTCAGCGCAGCCGCAAGCTCGGAGGCATGACATTCATCGACCTCCGCGACCGTTATGGCATTACCCAGCTGGTGGTTGAGGCCGACGCCCCCGCCGCACTCGTCGAAACCGCGACCTCGCTCGGACGCGAATTCGTGATCCAGATTAAGGGCGAAGTGGTTGAGCGTGCCAGCAAGAATCCCAAGATGGAAACAGGAGACATTGAAATCCGCGTAGCGGAAATCAACATACTCAACAAGAGCCTCACTCCTCCTTTCACGATTGAGGAACAAAGCGACGGAGGGGAGGATCTCCGCGCCAAATACCGCTATCTCGACCTTCGCCGTCCGCCCCTCAAACGGGCGCTGGAACTGCGGCACAGGCTGGCCCACGAAGTCCGCAACTATCTGGACTCCCAGGACTTCCTTGAGATAGAGACCCCGTATCTTATCAAGTCCACCCCCGAAGGCGCCCGCGACTTCGTGGTGCCTTCCCGCATGAACCCCGGACAGTTCTACGCCCTTCCGCAGAGCCCCCAGACCTTCAAGCAGCTGCTGATGGTGGCGGGTTACGACCGCTACTTCCAGATTGTGCGCTGCTTCCGCGATGAGGATCTCCGCGCCGACCGCCAGCCCGAATTCACGCAGATAGACTGCGAGATGAGCTTCGTGGAGCAGGAGGATGTCCTGAACATGTTCGAAGGGATGATGCGAACCCTTTTCAAGAATGTTCTCGACGTGGACATTCCCAATCCTCTGCCCCGCATGAGCTGGTACGACGCCATGGACAGGTACGGTTCCGACAAACCGGACGTCCGCTTCGGAATGGCTATACACGAGATAACTTCCGAGGTGCAGGGACACGGATTCGGAGTATTCGACAGCGTGCCTTATGTAGGTGCAATTGCCGTCCCGGGCGCGGCATCCTACACCCGCAAACAGACCGACGAACTCACCGAATGGGTGAAGCGCCCGCAGGTGGGTGCCAAGGGCCTGGTTTATATCAAACTTAATGAAGACGGTACCGTCAAGTCTTCGGTGGACAAGTTCTATTCCGAGGAGGATTTGCGCAAGGTGGCAGCGTCCGTCGAGGCGAACACCGGAGACCTCGTGCTCGTGCTCTGCGGAGAGAAACGCAAAACCCAGACCCAGCTCGGTGTCCTCCGTCTGGAGATGGGCGGGCGCCTCGGACTGCGCGATCCCAAGGTGTTCGCACCCCTCTGGATTGTGGATTTCCCCCTGCTCGAATGGAGCGAGGAGGACGGCCGCTTCTACGCCATGCACCATCCTTTCACCGCACCCAAGCCGGAACATCTCGACTGGTTCTATTCCGACAAAAAAGAGGATCTGGAGCGTGTCTGCGCCAATGCCTACGACTTCGTGCTCAACGGCAACGAACTCGGCGGCGGATCCATACGTATCCACGAAGCATCAGTGCAGGAGAGGATGTTCGAAGTGCTCGGAATCGGCAAGGAAGAGGCTGAATACAAGTTCGGCTTCATCATCAACGCCTTCAAGTTCGGGGCTCCGCCTCACGGAGGACTGGCTTTCGGCTTCGACCGCACCTGCGCCCTCTTCGGCGGACAGGAAACCATACGCGACTACATCGCCTTCCCGAAGAACAACCAGGGTCGCGACGTAATGATAGACGCCCCTTCGCTCATCGACGATGTGCAGATGGAGGAGCTTTTCCTGGCTTCAACAGTCAAAGAAAATGCTTAAAGTCCCTTACGGCCGGCTTTCGGAGCCGCAGAAACTGGACTGCCTCAACTGGCCGTCCTGGCCCTACAAGCCCGATGTGGAGTTCCGTATCGGGTATGACGACTCCGGCATCCATCTGGAATATACGGTGGATGAGCGCAGTGTCCGCGCCCTGCAGGACACTCCCGGAGGCGAGGTTTATGAAGATTCCTGCGTGGAATTCTTCTTCAGGCCTTCGGCGGACGATCCACATTACTACAACTTCGAGTGGAACGCGATAGGAATCATGTATCTTGCCTGGCGCACAGGTCGGCAGGACCCCGAAAAGGCCCCGGCGGAGGTGCTGTCATCGGTTGAGACGGAATCTTCCCTCGGCTCCGTTCCCTTTGCGGAAAAGCCCTCCGACGGCCCCTGGACGCTGAAAGTGGATATCCACATGGAGGCTTTCTGGAAGGGAGGACTTCCGTTCAAAGACGGCAAACCCTCGCTTCGCGGCCTCCAGGCCTGGGCGAATTTCTACAAATGCGGAGACGGCCTTGCTGTTCCGCACTTCGTAACCTGGGCGCCCATTTCCACCGAAAATCCCGATTATCACCGTCCGGAATTCTTCGGTCGGCTGGAATTTGAGTAGCGGATATGAAGAGATTCGAAAACTACGACCTGTCGGGCCACAACACCTTCGGAATGAAGGTGAAGGCGGCGCTGTATATCGAGTACGATACCGTCGAGGAAATCAAAAGCCTCGATATGGCGTCGCTGCCCCAGCCGGTGTTTCATATAGGTGCCGGCAGCAACCTGCTGTTCACCAAAGACTTCCCAGGCACGGTGCTGCACTCCGGCGTAAAGTTCATCAAGTATGTGGACATGGGGCTGGACGAGGTGCTGCTGACCGTTGGTGCGGGCGTGGTTTTCGACGATTTCGTAGCGGAAGTTGCAAAGCAGGGCCTCTGGGGGCCGGAAAACCTGTCGCTGATTCCCGGCGAGGTGGGTGCTGCGGCAGTGCAGAATATAGGAGCTTACGGGGTTGAGGCGAAGGATATAATTTCGGGCGTTGTTTGCCTGGACACCAGGGACTGGAGCAAAACCGTATTCAAGCTTGGAGAATGCGCCTACGGCTACCGCGATTCCCGCTTCAAGCATGAACGCGGGCGCTATATCATCACAAGCGTTCTTTTCAGGGTTACGCGCAAATACTCTCCGAAACTGGATTACGGCGGAATCAGGACGGCACTCGGAATCCCCGACGGATACTCTGCGGCCGCCGATCCGCTTGGCAGCTATGGACTTACGCCGCAGGCTGTACGCGATGCCATTATCGGTATCCGCAACGCCAAGCTCCCCGATCCCGCGGAAATCGGCAGTGCCGGATCCTTCTTCAAGAATCCCGTCATCTCCCGCGAACATTTCGAACGCATCGTCGCGGACAGCCCTGCAGCGGAGTCCGCCGCAAAAGTTCCGCACTACGACCTGCCTGACGGCTCGGTGAAGGTGCCGGCTGCGTGGCTGATAGACCGGTGCGGATTCAGGGGCAAAACCCTGGGCGGTGCGCAGGTGTATGAAAAGCAGCCCCTGGTGATAGTGAACGCCAGCGGCAGCGCAAGTCCGGACGATGTCATCGCCCTGGAGCAGCAGATAATTGCAAAAGTCAAAGAAAAATACGATATTGTCCTCCATCCGGAAGTAGACCACATATAACATGGGAACATTCATAGTCGAAGGCGGGCATCGCCTCAGCGGAGCAATCACTCCCCAAGGTGCCAAGAACGAAGCATTGCAGATACTCAGCGCAGTGCTGCTCACCGACAAGCCGGTGCGCGTAAGCAACGTGCCGGAGATCCTGGACATCAAGAACCTCATCGACCTGCTGAAGGAGATGGGAGTAAAGGTTACCCGCCATGAGAAAGGCGAGTACACCTTCCAGGCAGACGGGATAGACACGAAATATGTGGAGAGTCCGGAATTCGTGAAGAAATGCGCTTCGCTGCGCGGATCCGTGATGATTTCAGGACCCATGCTGAGCCGCTTCGGCGAGACCTTCTTTCCCAAGCCTGGCGGAGACAAGATTGGCCGCCGGCGCGTGGATACCCACATCGAGGGCTTCGTGAAGCTGGGTGCATCCTACGAATATGACAAGGAACGCCGCGCCTATCATCTCACAGCACCATCCGGCCTGAAGGGCTGCTACATGCTGCTGGACGAGGCCTCCGTCACCGGCACCGCCAACATAGTGATGGCCGCCGCCCTCGCCGAAGGTGACACCGTTATCTACAATGCCGCCTGCGAACCCTACCTGCAGCAGCTCTGCCGCCTCCTGAACGCTATGGGGGCCAACATAGAAGGCATAGGAAGCAACCTTCTCACCATCCACGGAGTCAGGAAACTGCACGGGGCCAACCACCGCATCCTGCCGGATATGATCGAGGTGGGATCCTTCATCGGCCTTGCCGCCATCACCCAAAGCGAACTCACCATCAAGAACGTCTCCTACCCCGACCTCGGCATCATCCCCGAATCCTTCCGCCGTATAGGCGTCAAGCTCGAACAGAGGGGCGACGACATCTATGTGCCCGCGCAGGAAAGCTATGAGATAGAGTCGTTTATCGACGGATCCATCATGACGATTTCCGATGCTCCCTGGCCCGGCCTCACGCCTGACCTCCTGAGCGTGCTGCTGGTGGTCGCCACCCAGTGCAAGGGCAGCGTATTGATTCATCAGAAGATGTTCGAGAGCCGCCTGTTCTTCACCGACAAGCTGATAGACATGGGTGCGCAGATAATTCTCTGCGACCCCCACCGCGCGGTGGTGATAGGCCATGACCATAAATTCCAGTTACGCGCCAACCGCATGACCAGCCCCGACATCCGTGCCGGTATAGCCATGCTGCTGGCCGCCATGAGCGCCAAGGGCACTTCGGAAATCGACAACATCGAGCAGATCGACCGGGGCTACGAGAACATCGACGGCCGGCTGCGTGCACTGGGCGCGGTCATTGAACGCAAGTAGATGGATTACGGCAAGTTCTTCTCCGACGATGTGCCCTCCTTCATGAGGAGTCCGGTGCGCGAGATCTTCCGAAAGGTGGATCTCGCATCCATATATTCCTTCGCCGGCGGCTACCCCGACGCAGCCACCTTCCCGCTGGAGGACATCGGACGGCTGAGCCGGGAAGTAATGGACAAATACGGTGCGAAAGCCTTCCAGTACGGTGCCACGCAGGGGGTCCCGGAGCTTCGCGAAGTGATTTCCAGGCGTTACGGCGTGCCCGTGGAGCGCGTGCAGATAACCACGTCGAGCCAGCAGGGCATCGACGTCTGCGCCCGGGTGTTCCTGAATCCCGGCGACGTGGTGCTCACCACCAATCCCGCCTACCTCGGCGCCCTCCAGTCCTTCAAAGCCTACCGCGCAACCGTGGAGGAACTGCGTTTTACGGGGCCGGAGAGCGACTCCCCGCGGAAATTCATCTACATAGTCCCCGACTTCTGCAACCCCTCGGGAGTCACCATGACACTCGAAGAGCGCCGCGCCCTGGTGGACTTCGCCCGGCAGGAGGACCTGCTAATAGTGGAAGACAGCCCCT
>CAJONC010000007.1 GCA_905235675.1 uncultured Bacteroidales bacterium
CGTAGAGTTCCTGGGAACCTGGGAGAAGGTGTACAACCCCGATTTTAATTCTGCCGAATTCGACATAATTAAAAGCAAGGCGGGTCTCAACAATTTCCGACTTAGCACCAAGGAATGGACGGAAAAAACCCATGCCATCGGCATTGTTTCCAAGGCTGGCCGATACGAGAACGTTTGTGTCAATGACGATTCTCATTTCTTCTTGGATTTTCGAACCGCTTTAATTGCGATGGCAATGTCATCTTCGGTAATACCTTCATTCTTCGCCCAAGCCTGAGATTCCGCCAAGAGACCACGGAACTCTTCAATGGATGGCTCCTTTACAGGTTTCAGCAGAATATTTTCATCATCTGAAATAACTACAAGTTGAGATCCGGCCTTGAGCCCAAGGCGTTTACGAATACTTATCGGGAGTACAATTTGTCCTTTTGAGGATACTGCTGCTATCGTTGCCATATTTGTATATTTTTAAAAGTAAGAAATTCTTACTTTCGCAAAGATATAAACAATTTTCTTAAATGCTAATTTTTCCGGGGTTTTCAAGAAATGTTTTTATATGTTGGCCAATAACGCTTTGACATATAGCGTAACTTCAAACGTTCTATTGCGATTGAGGGGCATTTTTTGCAACTTTGCAAGGTTATGCCGAAAAATATCGAGGTGCGCGGTGCAAAGGCGCACAATCTGAAAAATATTGTGAATATCCCCCTCGGGGAGATTGTGGGAATCGCAGGCGTCTCGGGGTCCGGAAAGTCGTCCCTGGCCCTGGGGGTGGTATATGCCGAAGGATCCAGGCGTTATCTGGAATCCCTCTCCACCTACACGCGGAGGCGCATGACTCAGGCTTCGCGGGCCCTGGCAGATGATGTGCGTTACGTCCCTGCGGCCCTGGCGCTGCACCAGCGTCCCGGAGTGCCGGGCATACGCAGCACATTCGGAACCATGTCGGAACTGCTGAACAGCCTCCGCCTGATGTACTCCCGCCTCGGGTCCCACAGGTGCCCCAACGGCCACTACCTGGAACCCACCCTCGACGTTGCGGCCGAGCAGCCCATTCACTGCCCCGTATGCGGCGTACGCGTCTATCCCCCGGGGGCGGAACAGCTCGCCTTCAACAGCGAAGGCGCCTGCCCGACCTGTTCCGGAACGGGCGTGGTGCGTACGGTGGATGAATCCACCCTTGTCCCCGACGATTCGCTGACAATAGACGAAGGCGCCGTAGCGCCGTGGGGAACCCTGATGTGGTCGCTGATGAAGGACATCGCCCGCGAGATGGGCGTGCGTACTGACGTCCCTTTCCGCGACCTTACTCCGGAAGAAAAGGAAATTGTCTACCACGGCCCTGCCGAGAAGCGGCATATAATCTACCGCAACGAAAAGACCAACAACTTCGCCGAGATGGACTTCACCTATTACAATGCGGTGTACAGCGTGGAGAACGCCCTTTCCAAAGTGAAGGACGAGAGCGGAATGAAAAGGGTGGAGCGTTTCCTGAGGGAAGATGTCTGCCCCGACTGCGGAGGAACCCGCCTGTCGGAGGCGGCCCGCGCCCCGAGGCTTCGCGGCATCAGCCTGGCGGACGCCTGCAAAATGACTCTGGCTGAACTTGTCGATTGGGTGGCGGGGGTTCCGGAATCGGTACCGGAGGCCATGCGGCCGATGGCGGAACGCATCTGCGAATCTTTCAATGACACTGCCCGCCGACTGGTCGACCTCGGGCTTTCCTATCTTACGCTCGACCGTGCGGCTGCGACGCTTTCCACCGGAGAGCGCCAGAGAGTCCAGCTCGCCAGGGCGGTGCGAAACCGTACAACGGGAGTGCTTTATGTGCTTGACGAGCCTTCGATCGGCCTGCATCCTGCCAATCTGGAGGGACTGACGGGAGTGATGGACGACCTCGTGGCGGACGGAAATACGGTAATGGTAGTCGACCACGACATGCAGGTGCTCGCCCATGCGGACCATATAATCGAACTCGGGCCCGGTGCAGGCGCGGACGGCGGCTCCGTAATCGCCGAAGGCACGGTGGCGGAGATAGAATCGAATCCTGCATCCCGCGTCGGTCCATTCCTGCATTCGGCCCTTGAGCCTCAGGGCAGGCGCGGAGACCTCTTCGACATCGGGGAGATACGGCTCCGCACGGGCGCCATCCATACGGTGCAGCCTCTTGAGGTGGCCTTCCCCAAAGGACGCCTCACGGTGGTGACGGGGGTGTCCGGTTCCGGCAAGACCACCCTCGTGCTGGAGAGCCTGATTCCCGCGCTGAAGGCCTCCGTCATCGGGGCGGCCCTTCCCGGACACGTTCTTTCGGTGGAAGCGGACGGTATACGCCAGGTCAAACTGATAGATGCCAGCCCCATAGGAATCAATGTGCGCTCCACGGTGGCGACCTATGCAAACATCCATGACGAGTTGCGCAAGGCCTTTGCCCGGACGGAAGGAGCCAGGGAAGGGGGCTGGAAGGCGGGAGACTTCTCCTACAACACCGGCAGGCTGCGATGCGGCGTATGCGACGGAACCGGCAGCATCAGTCTGGATGTGCAGTTTCTTCCGGATGTGGATATTCCATGCCCCGACTGCCACGGTTCCCGCTATGCCCCGCAGGCCTTCGACATCCGCAGGGGAAACGGCCCTTCGCTGCCGAAGCTGATGGAAATGAGCGTGGACGAGGCCCTCGGCGCCTGCGCGGACATGAAACTTGTCCGCGAACGCCTGCAGGTCCTTCACGACCTTGGACTTGGGTATCTTACCCTCGGGGAAGCCACGCCCAGCCTCTCAGGCGGCGAGGCGCAGAGACTCAAGCTCGCGAGCGAGATGGGCAGGGGACAGGGAGATACGGTATTCGTTTTCGACGAGCCGACCATAGGACTTCATCCTCTCGATGTGAAAACCCTGTTGGATGTGTTCCGGCATTTGATCGGCAACGGCGCCACCGTAATAGTTATAGAACACGACCTTGATGTAATCCGCAGCGCCGATTATGTGGTTGACATGGGCCCCGGCGGAGGATCGCAGGGCGGCCGTATCGTCGCCACCGGCGCCCCTGCCGAGATCGCCTCATCGCCCGACAGCATCACCGGACGCTATCTATAGTTCCGCCTTGATCCTGGCAATGATGTCGGCGTACTCCTCGTCCGTGAGGTAGGTCTTTTTGGGGTTCATTTCGAAGGTTCCGCCCCATTCGAAACCATCCTTGTATTTCGGAACAAGGTGCCAGTGGGCGTGCTTGAGCGTATCAGAATACGCACCGAAGTTGATCTTGTCGGGATGGAAGGCCTTGTCGATGGCAATGGCCGCCCTGCGGGTATCCAGCATGAACCGGATCCATTCCTCTTCGGGGATTTCGAATTGCTGGCCGATATGGTCCTTGTAAGCGACTACGCACCGTCCGGGGTGGCTTTGCTCCCTGAACAGGTAAAGCGTAGAAACGGAAAGGTCGGCAATCTTGATCATCAGGGCATCCAGCGCCGCTTTGTTTTCACAGTAAAGGCAATTTTGTGGCATAGTTTCTATCGTTTAATTATGAATGCAAGTTGTCATCTCCTGTCGGCACAGATTACTCCCAGCATGATGGCGGCTGCACCCGTCGCCGCCAGCGGAGTCATCCTTTCCCCGAGCAGAATCATTGCGAATATCAGTGTAAAAATCGGATTCAGGTACAGATAATTGGTGGCCGTGACGTTCCCGAGTTTGTTTATCACCAGATTCCAGACCAGATAACATCCCAGGGAAGCGACGAGGCCGAGGAAGAGCAGGTTCGTCCATACCCGTGTCCGGCCGAGTATGCTTAAGGAAAATGAATCCGGGCATAAACACAGGAAGGGAATAATCGTAAGAAGCCCGTAAAAGAATACTTTTCGTGTAACGGTCGTAGTTCCGTAATCCAGTATCATACGCCCCATGAAAATGCTGTAGACGGCCCAGACTAAAGCCGCTCCTATTGCAAGCAGGTCGCCTTTGGCCGAAAGTTGAATCCTGCTTCCTTCAAAAATCATCAGTCCCATTCCTCCGAGGGCCAGTACGGTGCCTGCCGCAAATAGCCAGCCTGCATGGAACTTTTCAACATTGTCGGCAAAACGTCCTTTCCCGAAACGGCCGAATGCAAGGGTGAGGATTGCGGTAAGCAGCGGGGTGGAACTGACGAGGAAGGATGTGTTGCTCGCCTGGGTGTACATGAGCGACGAATTCTCTGCGATGAAGTACAGCGATCCTCCGCTGACGCCGAGCAGGAGAAATACCGCTTCCTCCTTCCAACCGTACCAGAATTTATGCTGTCCTCCGGTAATCAGGGAATAGAGCAGGAGTCCGGCGTATGCGAGGGCAAAGCGGCAGAAGAATATGGCTATGGGGTGCATGCCTGCCGTGATAAGTACTTTGGTAGACACAAAAGTCGTTCCCCAGATGCAGGACACCAGAAGTGCCAGAAGATGATATTTGACTTGATGATTTTTCAAACCGAAAGCAGTTATTGCGCCTGTCCGACCTTTAATGTTTTGTCTTCTTCCATTTCTTCGTTTCCGCGAACAAATTTAGTAAAAAATCGCTATCGACATCCATCCGGACGATGGTGGCGGCGGACTTACTCATTGTTTGCCCTTGGCAAGCCACTGCTGCGGGGTGCAGCCGTGGACGAGCTTGAAATTGCGGAAGAAGGACGATTCGTTGGCGTAGCCCACGGCTTCGGAAATTTCGCTCATGCGCGCCGTAGGGTTCGTAAGGAGCATTTTTTCCGCCTCACGTATACGGTAGCCGTTCAGCAGCTCCGTGAAGCCGCATCCGGCCCCCGCGCTGATGGCATTGGAGATGTATTTGGTATTGGAACGCAGGCGTGAGGCCAGGTCAGCAATGGTAAGGCCCGGCTGTCGGAACAGCTGCTCGCCCTCCATCAGATCGCATATCATGGAATAGAGTGCAAGGTCCTTCCCGCTGGGTGTAGGAGTGTCCGTAACTTCTTCTTGCTGTGGCGTTCCCCTGCGCTTTCGGCGCATGATAAGCCATCCGCAGGCAAGAATGCACAGCAGCGCCGGAACAAACCACAACCATCTCCTTACGTGGGCAACGGCGGAAGATGCCTCGAACGGACTGAAAGCAAATACTGCGGCGGAAGGGTTGTAATTGCCCATAGGGTCGCCATAGGCTATTCCCCCCGTAACGACGATGCGGCCGTCCGGCAGGATGGCGGTGGGCCCGCAGCAAAAATCCTTGATGGGATGAGTGTAATATACCTTGACTGTCGCCCGGGAAGATGCCCGTTCGGCGCCGGGCATGACGGAGGAAACGGAACCGCCGCTCAGCAGGGACTGGCAGTCGGCAACAAGCAGATACACCCGCCGCTGCTCATCTTGCCCGGCAATCAGCGCCGCAGCGCTTCTGCTGTCGGTAAAGAGCGAACTAAACCAGAAAATCGGCCCCCAAGGGCCTTCGGATGGGATTTCATAGTCGGTATCGACCTTGGTAAACATGCCGTCGGAGAAGCTCAGGATGGCCTGCCTGCCTTCGGCATTTTCCCCGCGGAAGAGGTAGATCCCCTGCCCGCTGACAGGATCCACCAGGCGCATATTCTCCACCGGTGGCTGGTCGTAGTCTCCCCAGGGCCGCCATTCGGAGAGCAGTCCCGAAGTGAAAGCTTCGCCGCCCAGGCGGTCAATGATCGACTCCACGTGTTCGCCGTGATGATCCAAGCTGCCGAAGATAACGGCTTCGCGCTTGCCGTAAGGGAAAATATAGGGATTGGCGCGGTTCTGTGCAGTGTTTTGCACGGTCTCGAAAGGCTGTATGCCGTCCGACAGGCCGAGCGCGTCATCGGCATACCAGTTGCCGGCGACGAGTATTTCCCCTGAGGGCAGCAGTGCCGCAGAGGCTATCGCCCGCTTGACGTCCAGAATCGGGAATGGACTGAAGCTGTGCTCCGCAGGGTTGTAACGTTCCACGCCGAAGGTCTGGCCGATGCCGAAGTCGTCGCTGCTGCCCCCTCCGACTAGCCAGTCCCCGTCCGGAAGCCGCAGCGAGAACCCCAAGTCGTGCGGATAGAGCGTCTTGACTATGTGCCAGCCGTCGTCCTGCAGGTACTCGGCGGTGGCGGTGCGTACGAAGCCGCCGGTATGGCCGCCAACCATCACGAGCTGCCCGTCCGCCACGAAGGACTTGTGACCGGCACGAGGAAGTGTCATATCCGGCAGCCGCTCCCACTGCATAGGCAGGAAGGGGACCTCCGCTTCGGCACGGCCCGTCGCTTTGTCCTGCGGCGATGCCAAAACCGGCGTCAGCATCGCCAGCAGCAGGAACATCCCTATTTTGAACAGTTTACACATTCTTATACAAAGGTAAGGGTAAAATCCATACTTCCCCTCCCACATCAAGAAAATCTTACTTGCAATTCCGGAATTGCAAGTCTGTTTTCCATTTTTAGGATAAATCCTTCGGGACAGAAGACTTATCTTGCAATAAAATAAATGGTAACCATGAAACACAACAACATCTTCCTTGCGCTGAGCGCAGCATTTTGCATCCTGCTTGCTGCCGCCTGCAATAAGACAGTCACAGTCCCTGTTTCCGGGGTAACGCTTTCTCCTTCCTCGCTCACGTTGACTGAGGGGGAAGAAGCTACGCTCACCGTCACGGTGAGGCCCGATAATGCAGATGACAGGAGCGTGACCTGGAGCAGCGACAATACCGCCGTTGCCACGGTGAAGGACGGGAAAGTTACGGCCGTGGCAGAAGGGACTGCCAATATCACGGTAACGACTACCGACGGCGCCAAAACGGCCACCTGCGCCGTGACGGTGAACAGGAAAGTTATCAGCGTTACCTCTGTCAGTCTGGACCGGACAACGCTTGAGCTCACCGAAGGGGAAGAGGCGACGCTCACCGCCACGGTGAAGCCCGATGATGCGGATGACAAGAGCGTGAGCTGGAGCAGCGACAATACAGCCGTTGCCACGGTGAAGGACGGGACAGTTACGGCCGTGGCAGAAGGGACTGCCAATATCACGGTAACGACTACCGACGGCGCCAAAACGGCCACCTGCACCGTTACTGTACAGCCGACGCCTGGCCTGAAATATAGAAAGATGGAAGCGGAGAGGCTCCCCGATATGCTGACATCCCGCTCCGATTTTATCCTGATTCGTTCGGGAAATGAGATTGTAGCGGCCGGCGGACATACCGACGGGTTCAATCCTTCCGCCGCGGCGGAGTACTATGCTGATGGACAGTGGCATAGCCTGCCGGACATGAAAGCCCCGCACGACATACCCTTCTCCGTAACCCTTCCCGACGGGAAAATCCTTATTGGCGGCGGCTGCTCCTTGGACGGAGGCTCCGGACGGACCGGCAATGTAGATGTTTACAATCCCGCCGACCGTTCTTTCTCCGTTTTTAAGAATATGACCACCGGAAGGACCATGCCGCATGCTGTAGCGGTCGGAGACGAAGTCCTGGTTTCGGGCAACTGGTACGGCAGTGACGGTCTGGAGGCGTACAGCCCCGCTTCAGGTACTTTCGCGACGGTTAAATCCGTTTCTCAAGGACGCAGCTGTCCCTATCTGTTCCGTACGGCCGCCGACAATGCCATTGTCTTTGGCCGGAACGACAACTACGGATCACCGCTGTCTTCGTGCATCATAGACCGCTACAAAGGTGAGAGTTTCACGGCCACACTGTTCGAGGAGTGGGTTCCCGTCAGTTTAGGCAGCAACTTCCGGGCGGAAGACTGCGCCATCGGGGAAGGCTCCGATTATACTTACTTCTTCCTGGTCCAGAAACGCGGAACCGGAACGGGCGGACGCCCTGCCTTATTGAGCGGGGAAAGCTTTACGCTGCTGGATACCGGCTATGACCTTCCCGCAGAATGCGAATTCGGGAAAATCTATTACAGCGGTTCCGTCGTCGTGGACAAGTCCAAAAAGGTCGGTTACGCCTTCGGCACCAACAATGACATAAATAAAATGGTGTGCTTTATCCTGAAAATCGACTATTCCGCGGGGCTGGCGGAAGGCAAGGTCGCCACGACCATGTACTACTCCGACCCGATTGATTTCAGCGGTGGCGCCCAGGGTATCGCCCTGATGGGCGACGGCCGCCTGATGGTCGCAGGAGGCATTACCAACAGCAACTACTCCCCGTACAAGAGCGTTTACGCCTTCAAACCTTTCTGAGAAGATGAACGTATGAATTTTGTCCTGAATCACTGAAAACCAACTAAACATTAATAATATGAAAAAGATTATTCTACTTTCTTTGGCAGTCTTTTCCCTGACGCTTTGGTCTTGTGAAAAACAGAATTCCGATGAAAATACACCGGACGAAAAAACAACTGAAATCAAATCCTGGGAGAATGCCCTGCTCGTTAACGGACAAGTGCATTTCAAATATGTCTATACACCGACATTCGATGCCTCCGGCCGTATTACCGGCGTTAAAACCGAACATTATGAAGGAACCGCCCTTGTGGAAGAAATCGCCGAGACCTATACATGGAATGCATCGGCAAAAACAGGCAGTCTCAAGGGAACGGATACCTGGTATGAAGATGGCGGCAGTACAAACACATACTCGCAGGATTTTAAGCTTGACGACGACCTGAATATCCTGTCCATGACAAGTTCAGGATATACATCGAATTACCAATATCAGAACGGATATATGGTTCTTTATGTCGAACAAAGGGAAACCCTGGAATGGAAAGACGGAGACCTGGCAAGCATCACCAGCAACTACAACCGCAAGACTTTCAAATACAGCAGCGATAAGAACCCCTTCGCGGACTCTGTCGATCCGGTGTTCAGGGATATTCTCCCTTCCTTTTACGAGCTTGGATTCGGAGGCAAACGCTCCGCCCATCTGGTATCGGAATACACAGATGAAACAGACAATGACGGCTTTAAATATACAAGCGTCTGCCGTTACAGCTACAAGAAGGATTCACAGGGGCGTATAACCGAAATCAACACCTATTACGTTGATCCCGAAACTGGAAAACCCTTCGAGAATGATGCGGAGCACGTCGTCCGCATCAATTACAAATAGCGACTATCCCAGCACGGCGGCGGCGCGGTCTATGCGGGCCTTGAACTCGTCCTTGCCGATGAGGATCACCACGTCGGCGATACCGAGGCCGCTGCCGGATCCGGTGAGGGCGAGGCGTATGCAGTTCATCACCTTGCCCATTGGCCATTCGTTGGAACGGATGAATTCCTCCAGCTTGCCTTCGAGGGCCTCGCGCTTCCATTCCCCGTCATAGGCGAGGATGAAGTCCGCGACCTTCATTGCGGGCTCCACGTTTTCCGGTTTCCAGAACTTGTTGACATCCTTTTCGGCATACTCTTCGGGGGCCTTGAAAAGATACCAGGCTATGTCCCAGAAATCCGCCACGAAGGTGGCGCGCTCCTTTATCAGACGGACTACCTTGCAGAGATGGCCGAAGTCGTCGCTGATTCCGTGTGAAGCAAGCACCGGCACGAACAGCCCTGCGAGTTCTTCGTCGCTCTTCATCCTCAGGTATTCCTTGTTGAACCATTTCGCCTTTTCAGGGTTGAACTTCGCTCCTGCCTTCTGCACCTTGTCCATGGAGAAAGCCTGCACCAGTTCGTCCAGTGAGAATATCTCCTGCTCGGTGCCGGGGTTCCATCCCAGCATCGCCAGCATGTTTACGAAGGCTTCGGGGAAGTATCCGTCTTCGCGGTAGCCGCGCGAGCTTTCGCCCTCGGCGTTTGTCCACTGAAGGGGGAATACGGGGAAGCCGAGCTTGTCGCCGTCGCGTTTGCTGAGCTTGCCGTTGCCCACGGGCTTCAGGAGGAGGGAGAGATGCGCGAAGCGGGGCCTTTCCCATCCGAATGCCCTGTAAAGCAGATAGTGCAGGGGGAGGGAAGGCAGCCATTCTTCGCCGCGGATGACCTCGGTGATTTCCATGAGATGGTCGTCCACTATGTTGGCGAGATGGTAGGTGGGGAGTTCGTCGGCGCGTTTCCAGAGCACTTTGTCGTCGAGGGTGCGGGTGTTCACCTCTATGTGTCCGCGTATCATGTCGTCCATTTCCACCACCTCGTCCTCCGGCATCTTGAAGCGGACTGTCCAGTCGCTTGTCTCCGCAATCAGGCGCGCGGTTTCTTCGGGGCTGAGGGTGAGGGAGTTGCGCAGGGCGGTACGGCTTTCGTAATTGTAGATGAAGGTCTGGCCGGAAGCCTCCGCTTCGGCACGCTTTGCGGCGAGTTCCTCAGCTGAATCGAAGGCATAGTATGCGTATCCGGCTTCCACCAGCTGTTCGGCGTATTTGCGGTAGATGCCGCGCCTTTGGCTCTGGCGGTAGGGTGCGTGGGGATGCTTCTCTGAAGGGACCTCCACGACCTTTCCGTCGGCGTCCACCCCTTCGTCGGGGATGATTCCGCACCAGCGCAGCGATTCAATTATGTACTGCTCCGCTCCGGGCACGAAGCGGTTGGAGTCGGTATCCTCGATGCGGAGGATGAAATCTCCTCCGTTCTGTTTGGCATAGAGATAATTATATAATGCCGTGCGGACCCCTCCCATGTGAAGAGGGCCGGTGGGGGACGGCGCAAATCTTACCCTTGTCTTTTTCATTTTTCGCTCTTATTGGTTTTGCGGCGTATTGCCGGTTCATTCTCAAGCTGGCTTACATTGCCTGCGAGCAGCACCGGAACGGTATCGGGGTCGTAACGGAAAGCCCTCTCATTTTCTTTGTTCACATAGCCTATATGCTGAGAACTGGTGTCGGCGGGCAGGCTGATGCCGTCTCCGGATGCAAGTTCGCCCTTGTCATAGACGTAATCCTTGCTTATCGTGATATAGTTGTCCACGTCGCTGAGGCCCGGACCTATCACGTCGTTGAGGCGCAGCCCCACCACTATCGAGGTAATGTGGATGCTGTCTCCGGCTTCGGGACTTTCGTCGTAGATCAGGCCGCGCTTGAAGTTGTTGCCGCCTCCGGTGTACTGGTCAATCAGGTCGTTCAGCCTCTTCATCTCATCCATCGTAAGTCCCTGGTCGTTCTTGCCCACCGTAGTGTTCACCAGCACGTTCTTGGCGCTCTTGAGATCGAAGTCGTTGAGCAGGGGCGACTCGAAAGCCTCTTTCACGGCCTTCTCTATCCTGCCCTCGCCGCTTCCGGTGCCGTATCCCATAAGGGCCATGCCGCTGTCCTTCATCATGGTCTTCACGTCTTCGAAGTCCACATTGATATAGCCCTTCTTTTTGATTATCTCGATGATGCCGCGCACTGCGGTGGCAAGCACCTCGTCGGCCTTGGGGAAAGCGTTCTGGATGAGTTGGGACCCGTAGTAATCGTAGAGGCGCTCGTTGTTGATTATTATAAGGCTGTCGACATTGTTCTCAAGCTCGTGTATGCCTTCCAGGGCCCTCGCAAGGGCCTTCTTGCCTTCGTTAAGGAAGGGAAGCGTGACAACACCCACCGTGAGTATCCCCCTGTCCTTAGCCATCTTCGCAATCACTGGAGTGGCTCCGGTGCCTGTGCCTCCGCCCATTCCTGCGGTGATGAAGAGCATCTGGGTGTTGGTGTCAAGAACCTTGGCGGCAATTTCGTCCTGGCTTTCGAGGGCGGCCTTGCGTCCCTTGGTTGGGTTTGTTCCGGCGCCGAGGCCGGTGCCAAGCTGAATCTTGATGGGGACAGGGCTTGCCATGAGGTGCATGGAATCGGTGTTGCAGACTATGAAACTGCAACCTTCTATACCCATCTCATACATGTAGGAAACCGCGTTGCAGCCTCCTCCTCCCACGCCCAATACTTTGATGGTATTGTCGCTGGGTACCCAGTTGTCGGGTGTTATCATAAAATTGTCGTCTTCCATATAGCGTTTAATTTTCTTCTGTTTCTTCCATCTTTTCGTACAGGTTGCCCACCAGGTCTTCCACCGGCTTGAACGTCTTCTTGGTCCAGCTGACAATAGGATTGCGCCTGGGCTTCTTTTCTGCCGGAGTTTTCTTGTCGGTTCCGGTCCTGACGGGAGCCTCGGGGCTATTGTCGAACACCGTTCCTGCAAGGTCGGGTACGGAATCCTGTGCCACGGCTTTTTCGGCCGCGGCTTCGGAGGGCCTGGCTTTCTGCGGCAGGCTCACTTCCTCTATGCAGTTGAGGTGGGAATCCTCTCTTGCGAGCATCAGCATCCCTATGGTGGAAACCGCGCTCACTTCACCCACACCCTCGCATCCGCTTACCGAAATCCTGCTGATGATGGGATAGCCCACCCGCACATTGTAACCGGACATCTCCTTGACGAGATTGCAGAATCCCGTAAGCTCGCATCCGCCTCCGGTTACCACCACGCCCCTGCGCAGCCTGTCGGCGTAACCGCTCTCCTGAATCTTGAAGAGTATGGCGTCCACTATTTCGCGGGTGCGGGCGGTGATTATCTCCGAGAGATATTTCACGGGGAGCTGCTGGACGCTGCCGTTCTCCTCGTCGCGTATCTGGAGTATCTTGTCATTGAGTGTCTGGAGTTTGTCGGGCATGCAGGATCCGAAGCCGAGTTTGATGTTCTCGGCGAGACGTCCGCCGAAGCCGCATTCCATCTTGATGTCGTTGGTTACGCTTGCTCCGCCGAAGGGGAGTGCAAAGTAGTAGCGGAGTATGCCCCCCTGGTAGATGGTGACGGAACTTACGCCGGCTCCCATTTCGACAAGGGCCACGCCGTTCTCCTTCTCCTCGGGCTTCAGCACCGCGTCGGCGGTGACAGGGGGAAGGAAGTATTTGCGAGCTGCGGCTATGCCCGCCTGGTTGAGCATGATGTCGATGTTGCGCGAGGCCTTCCTCTCGCCCACGAATACCTTGAAATTGCCTTCGAGGACTGCGCTCGGCATGCCCACGATGTCGTCTTCGGTGCAGTTGATGCTGTCCTCGGTACTGAACGACTGGGCCGCTGCGCCATAGATTTCCTGCTTTTCGGGATTGTCGAGGGGATAGGAATCGAGGGCCATGTTCTTGATGGCGTCTATCTCTTCCTGGTTGATGCACGACTCCGCATCGCTGCGGTCTATCCTTGCGCTGGACTGCTCCTGGTACACGCCATAGCGGGGGAGTCCTATCACCACCTGGTTGATTTTGATTCCCAGCTCGTTTTCGGCTTCGGCGACCGCCTTGCGCAGGGGCGCCGCAGCCTTGGTGGGATTGAAGATGCAGCCGTAGCGGATGCCATCTGCAGGAGTCTCGCTGTAATAGAGTATCTCCGTGCTGTTTCCCGCTACCTTCGCCACGGATAGGGCAATTTTGGACGTGCCCAGGTCTACGGTTGCTAAATATCTTTCTTCCATAATATTATAGTTTTATTTCTTTCTGCATACTATCTGTCCCTTGTATTTGACGTTCACCGTCCTGTACCGGTCTTCGCCCAGTTCGGGACGTATACGGCGGTAGTACTTGTCTATCCTTGCGAACTTCGCGGGGATGTCGCTGCACTTGCCGAAGATGAACGTTTCCTGCCCTTCCACCGGCACCAGCACGAGGTCGCCGCCTGCATCCACCCTTATCTTTCCGAAGCGTCCCTTCCATTCGCGCTGCCTGTCCATATACGATATCAGCCGGGTTATATCCTGCACCCAGGCCCTACCTTCGGGCGTGGACGCCTCCCCCTTGTAACCCGCCGGTTCGTGGAGCGGAACCGCTCCCTCTATGACGGGAATATCCACGGTGCATTCGCCCCGCATGGGGAAGATGAAGCCGCGGTCGTCGATGTAGAAACTGTGGTCGGCCGTGGTGATTTTCGCTACAGGGCTGCGCTGGGTGATGCTGACATGCAGGTTCCCGTCGCTTTCAGTCCAGGCTTCGCTGCGCAGTATGGCGCTGCGGCTGTTGAGGACGTTTTCTATCCCGCAGAGGTCTATGCTGTCGAGCCTCCGTCCTATGTAAACTGGGCAGTTGCGCTCGAGGCAGGTCTTGATGTCGGCCTCGTCCACGAAGCGCAGGCTGTCCTTGAATTCTATGCAAAGGCCGCTGCACGTAAGCGTATGCCTGTTCGCGCGGACGCCGGTCCGTATGAGTGCGGTCACGCATACGAACAGGACTGCGGCCAGGATGGCTATCGTGTATTTTGCGCCTTTTTTCATATTCTCTTTTCGAGCATTTCCCTTATGGGTTCAACAAAACGGTCTATGTTTCCGGCACCGAAGGTCGCGAGCACGTCCAAATCCATGGTTTCCAGGTACTCCATAAGTTCCTCCTTGCGTATCAACACCTTGTCGCCTATGCTTACATTCCTGAAGATTATTTCGGAAGTGACGCCTTCAATCGGCTCCTCGCGTGCGGGGTATATGTCCAGGAGTATCAATCGGTCGAGGGCGCTGAGGGCCTCGGCGAAGCCTTCCGCGAAGTCGCGGGTGCGGGTGTAGAGATGGGGCTGGAAGATGCCGGTGAGCTTCCTTCCGGGGAACATTCCGCGTATCGAAGATATGGCGGCGGAGAGTTCCTGGGGATGGTGCGCGTAATCGTCTATGTAGGTGAGGCCAGGGGTATTCAGCTGCTCGTCGAGCCTTCTTCTGGCCCCCTGATAATTGCCTATTGCAGCCTTCACCGCCTCCGGACTTGTGCCGTGGGTAAGGCAGATGGCTGCTGCGGCTATGCTGTTCTCCACGTTGAGCCAGCCGAGGGTGCCGACACGTATGCCCTTGATTGTGCCTTCGGGACAGTGAAGGTCGAAACTGTAGTGCCCGAGGGCGTCGCAGGATATATTGTCGGCGTAGAAATCAGCCGCAGTATTGTCGTAACTGTAGCTGAGAAGGCGGGCGGGAGTGTCGGAAGCCTTGATGGGCAGGCCGTATTTCACTATAAGATTGCCGTTTACCTGCGCGGCGAAGTCGCGGAAGGCCTCGCGGTAGTGATCGGCGTCGCCGTAGATGTCGAGGTGGTCGGGGTCCATTGCGGTGATGGCGGCGGTCTCGGGGAAGAGCTGCAGGAAACTGCGGTCGAACTCGTCGGCCTCGGCCACCACCACGGGGTTCCTGCTCATCAGCACGTTGGTGCCGTAATTTTTGGAGATACCCCCGAGGAATGCGGTGCAGCCTTCGCCGCTGTCGGTGAGTATGTGGGCGACGAGAGTGGAAGTGGTGGTCTTTCCGTGCGTTCCGGCCACTGCAAGGCATTTCTGCCCCTTTGCAATCTCTCCGAGCATGCGGCTGCGCTTAATCACCCTGTAGCCGCGGCTTTTCACGAACTGCAACTCTCCCAACTCTTCGGGAACGGCCGGAGTGTAAACTACGAGGGTTTTTGCAGGGTCTCCGGGGATGCGGGTGACATCGTCTTCATAGTGCACGGCTATCCCTTCGGCCTCAAGCTCGCGAGTGAGTTCCGAAGGGGTGCGGTCGTAGCCGCTTACGCTGTAACCCTGGAACTTGTAGTACCGGGCTATAGCGCTCATTCCTATTCCGCCTATTCCTATGAAGTAGATGTCGCTGTATTCCATACTAAAGCAGTTTATAGATTTCGTCGGCTATGGTCTGTGCCGCGTCGAGCCTTGCGAGGGGGGCGAGGTTGGCTTCGAGGCGGGCTATCTTTTCGTGGTCCGCCGCCAGCGCGAGCGCTGTGGGGAGGAGTTGCTGCGGTGCGTCGGCATCGCGTACCATCAGGGCGGCATCCTTGTTCACGAGGGCCATGGCGTTGTGCGTCTGGTGGTCTTCGGCAACGTTGGGGGAGGGCACGAACACCGCAGCCCTCTGTACCGCGCATATTTCCGAGATGGAGGATGCCCCGCTGCGGGAGATAATTACGTCGGACGCCGCGTAGGCGAGGTCCATCCTTGCAATGAAATCGGAATATCGGATGAAGGGAAGATCCCTTCCAGCCATGAACTCGTCTATGCCGTTCTTGTAGTATTTGCCGCACTGCCAGATTATCTCCACGTCTTCCCCTCCCGGGCAGCCGTCCTCTATCCACTTCTTCATGGCATTGTTCAGGGTGCCGCTGCCAAGGCTTCCGCCCACTATGAGCAGGTGCTTTTTCCCGGGGGTAAGTCCGTAGAATTCAATCGCTTCCGTCTTGTCTTCCGCAGAATAGGGATGGAATTCCCTACGTATGGGATTGCCGCTGAAGACTATCTTCTCCGCAGGGAAGAAGCGCTCCATTCCGTCGTAGGCCACGCAGATGCACTGCACCTTTTCCGCCAGCATCTTGTTGGTAAGCCCTGCGAATCCGTTCTGCTCCTGTATCAGGGCGGGGACCTTCTTCGCCACAGCCTTGCGCAGCAGGGGAGCGCTCGCGAATCCGCCTACGCCTATCGCCACGTCGGGCTTGAAGCTGTCGATAAGTTTTCCCGCCATCCTCTCGCTTTTGAGCATCATGAACGGAACCTTGACGTCGTTAACCAGATTCCTGAGGCTGAGCTTGCGCTGCAGGCCCTTGATGGGCAGGCCGACTATCTTGTAACCGGCCGCAGGCACTTTCTCCATCTCCATCTTGCCCTCTGCCCCCACGAAGAGAATCTCGTTTTCGGGGTTGAGTTCCATGAGTTTGTTCGCAATCGAGATGGCGGGGAAGATATGTCCTCCCGTGCCGCCTCCGCTGATTATGGCCCTTATCTTCTTATATTCCATATTCGTCGTCGGATAATTGTTCGTTGATGTCGTTTCCGCTTTCAAATGCGTCCAGGTCGGCAAGGTCGTTTTCCACCTGCGGTGCGCTGAGGTCGACCAGGGGGTCGGCGGCGCGCTGTTCGCGGGCTATCCTGTTGGATGCAATGCGGCTGATGGAGAGTATCACCCCGAAGGCTACGCTGAAGCAGAGGAAGGCGAAGGCTCCGTGGCTCACCAGAGGCAGTGTCTGGCCTGTCATCGGCCCTATGTCCACGTTTACGCAGATGTGCAGGAAGGCCTGGCAGGATATCAGCAGCGACAGTCCCGCCACCGTGAGCTTGGCGAAGAGGTCCTTGCCGCAGTTGCGCACTATTATCGAGCTTCGTGCGAGCAGGCTCAGGTACAGGGTTATCACGAGCAGCCCTCCGAGTATTCCGTATTCCTCGATGATGAAACTGAACATGTAGTCTTCGGAGATGTCCGGCACTACGTAGCGCTGGGTGCTCTGGCCGGGGCCTTTTCCTATCAGGCTGCCCTGATGCACGGCAATCTTTGCCGAATACGGCTGCCTTATCTTGTCTATCGCTTCGTAGAATTCGGTGGAACCCACCGGACTTTCCGCCGCCTGCAGATCGTAATCCGTACTGCCGCCGGTGAAACGGCTGATGCCGGTGCCTATCCTCTCGAACACCACGGGGAATTTCTCATTCTTCTTGTGTATGGAGTTCGTTGCGCAGAATATGCCCATGCACACGGCCAGGGCGGCGATTCCGAGCAGCAGCAGCTTCAGCAGGTCGCGTCCCGAGTCTCCTCCGAGAAGTATCACCAGGAACATTATGCCTCCTGTGAAGAGGGCCGCGGAGTTGCTGCCGGGAAGCACCATCAGGGTGATAAGGATGAAGGGCATATAGACATACAGGTATTTCTGTTTCTTTGAATCGCCCTTGAAAAAGCGCATTCCTTCCTTCCTGCGGACTGCGTCGACCGCCCAGGCAAGGTACATCACCATGGCCACCTTCACCACTTCGTTCACATGTATCTGCTGGTTGTAAACCTCTATGATACGGCGGGCGCCGTTGCGCGATACCGACTTGATCGGACCTACGTCGATATGGCTGAGCAGCAGGGTCAGGAGTATGAACGAAACCAGGAATCCGTATTTGGAACAGATGCGGAAGAAATTGATGTTCTTTATGTTATAGCAGATTATTATGATGGCGAGGCCGATCAGAACAATGAACAGGTGGCCTTTCACGAGGTCGAGCCGCGTCTGCCCAGGAAGGAGCAGGCGCGAGGTGGACGAGAAGATGCAGAGCACCGAAATCATGATAAGCATGAGCACGATTATCCACACCACCTTGTCGCCCTCGGTGTCCTCGAAAAAGTTCCAGATATTTTTCTTCCTGTCCGCCATTTTCCTAAAGGTTTCTTACCGCTTCCTTGAACTGCTCGCCGCGGTCTTCGTAATTGTTGAAAAGGTCGAAGCTGGCGCAGCAGGGGCTGAGCAGCACGACGTCTCCGCTTTCGGCGAATGCGGCGGCCGCCTTCACCGCGTCTTCGGCGCTCGTGGTGTCGGTAATCCTGTCGCTGCCGACGATTTCCCCGAAGGCCTCGTGAATCTTGCTGTTGTCCACTCCGAGGCAGACTATGGCCTTCACCTTCTCCTTCACAAGATCGGTGAGCACGCCGTAGTCGTTGCCCTTGTCCTTGCCGCCGACTATCCAGACCACGGGTTTGGTCTGGCATTCGAGTGCATACCATGCAGCGTCCACGTTGGTTGCCTTGGAGTCGTTGATATACATTACTCCGCCTATGCTCAGCACGGGTTCCAGCCTGTGCTCCACCGCCTTGAAGGTCCTGAGGCTGTTGCGTATCACTTCGTTGCTTATGCCCGCGGCCTTTGCGGCGAGGGCTGCGGCCATGGAGTTGTAGACATTGTGCCTGCCGCCCAGGGCGAGTTCCTTCAGGTAAATCTCGTCCTCGCTCTGCTCGTAGCGCACCACTATCCTGTCGTCGCGCAGGAAGGCGCCCTGCTTCACTTCCTCCTTCTGGGTGAAGGGGAGCATCTTGCACTGGAGCACTATCTTGTCGAGATGGTCTATGGTGATGGCGTCATCGGAGTCGAAGATGAAACAGTCTTCGGGGCGCAGGTTGCGGGTGATGCGGAACTTGCTGCGTATGTAATTCTCCAGATTGTAGTCGTAACGGTCGAGATGGTCGGGAGTGATATTGGTGATAATCGCGATGTCCGGACGGAAATCGTAGCAGTTGTCAAGCTGGAAGCTGCTTATTTCCAGCACGTAATAGTCGTGCTTCTCGGTCGCCACCTGCATCGCGTAGCTCTTGCCTATGTTGCCCCCGAGGCCCACGTTCAGCCCCGCGTTCTGCAGCAGGTAGTAGATGATGCTGGTAGTCGTGGTCTTGCCGTTGGATCCGGTGATGCATATCTTTTTAGCATCGTCGTAACGCGCGGCGAATTCTATCTCGGAGATTATGCCCGTCCCCTGTCCTGCAAGTTTGCGCACTATGGGCGCAGTCGAGGGAATGCCGGGGCTTTTCACCACCTCGTCGGCATTCAGCACAAGGCTTTCCGTATGCCCGCCCTGCTCGAAGGGGATGTCCCACTTGCGGAGAGTCTCGGCATACTCTTCCTTTATTTCTCCATTGTCGGAAAGGAACACGTCGAATCCTTTCACCTTGGCGAGCACCGCGGATCCCACTCCGCTTTCACCGCCGCCCAAAATAACCATTCTTCCCATAATCTACCTGATTTTCAAAAGCGCCAAAGTCGATACGGCCAAAATTATCCCTATAATCCAGAAACGGGTTACGATGCGCGGTTCCGGCATGCCCTTCTTCTGGTAATGATGGTGGAGGGGAGCCATCAGGAATATCCTGCGTCCCTCTCCGTATTTCTTCTTTGTATATTTGAAATAGTATTTCTGCATGAGCACGCTCAGGCTCTCCATCAGGAAGATGCCGCAGAGCAGGGGGAGGAGGAGCTCCTTGCGGATAAGCACCGCGCTCACCCCTATTATGCCTCCTATGGTGAGGCTGCCGGTGTCGCCCATGAACACCTGGGCGGGATAGGTATTGTACCACAGGAAACCTATCAGTGCCCCTATCAGCGCCGACATGAATATGGCTATCTCTCCCGTGCCCGGTATATACATGATATTGAGATAGTTGGAGTTGATAAGGTTGCCGCTGAGGTAAGCCAGCACGCCTATCACCACCGCGACTATGGAGGACGTTCCCGCCGCCAGGCCGTCCAGGCCGTCGGTGAGGTTCACTCCGTTGGAGCATGCGGTAATCACTATCACTATCATCAGCACGTAGATGGCCCACTTGCAATACCATCCCCATTTGCCTTTCACCGGCGAGAGCGATTTGTAGTCGAATTCGTGGCTCTTCACGAACGGGATGGTGGTCTTGGTGCTCTTCACCACATCCTCTTCCTGCCAGACCGAATCTTCCACCAGCTTCGCTGTCGAGGGTGAGTTCGGAACGGTCCTCCACCTGTGCCTTCGTCTGTACTTTCTCGCGCACGACTATGTCGGAACTGAAGCAGACGGCAAGCCCTATCACGAAGCCGAGGGCTATCTGGCCGACCAGCTTGCCTTTTTCACTTAGGCCGTCTTTATTGTGTTTGAACACTTTTATATAATCATCGGTAAAGCCGATGGCTCCGCACCAGATTGTGGTGAACAGCAGCAGCTGGATGTAGATGTTGCTGAGGTCGCAGACAAGCAGGACGCTTACCAGCAGTGAGAGGAGTATGATAATGCCGCCCATGGTGGGGGTGCCCTTCTTCTGCATCTGGCCTTCGAGTCCGAGGTCGCGTATGCTTTCGCCTATCTGCTTGCGCTGCAGCCAGCCGATGATGCGTTTGCCGGCGAAGAATGCCATCAGCATACTGAAAATGACGGCAAGCATGGCCCTGAACGACAGGTAAGTCATCAGCCCCGCACCGGGGATGTCCAGGCCTTGGATATGGTTGAAGAGATGGTATAGCATAATCTTATTATATCTGTTCAAAAATTTCGTTTACTATTTCTCGTTCGTCGAAGTGATGTTTCACGCTGCCTATAATCTGGTAGGTCTCGTGGCCCTTGCCTGCAACCAGTATGGTCGAAGAAGGCTTGGACATGGTGATTGCGGCCTTGATGGCTTCGCGCCTGTCGGTGATGCAGACCGATTTCATCAGGCCTTCGCGGCTGAATCCGGTACGGATTTCGGCGATGATGGCATCGGGATCTTCGGTGCGGCAGTTGTCGGAAGTGACGAATATGCGGTCGGCGTATTTCTCTGCCACGGCGGCCATCTCGGGGCGCTTGCTGCGGTCGCGGTCGCCTCCGCAGCCGAAGAGGCAGACGAGTTCCCTTTCGGGAGCTATGTCGCGGAGTGTCTGGAGCACGTTTTCAAGGGCGTCGGGGGTGTGGGCGTAGTCTATCACTGCGGCAAGGTCGCGCGGGCCGTGCAGGATTTCGAGCCTTCCTGGAGCTGATTCCAGCTTGCTGATTGCCACAAGGGATTCGTCCTCCGGCACTCCGAGTGCGAGGGCGGTGCAGTAGATTGCGAGTATGTTGTAGGCATTGTGCTTTCCGGTGAGCCTGGTCCAGGTCTCGGTGCCGTCGATGCGGAGCAGCATCCCTTCGAAGCTTTCTTCCAGAATGCGGCAGCAGTGGTCTGCGGCGCCCCTGCAGGAGTACGTGACCACCTTCGCCGCGGTGTTCTGCACCATTACGCTGCCGTTGCGGTCGTCGATGTTCACGATGGCGGTGGCGTTTTTGGGCAAGTTGTCGAAGAAGAGTTTCTTGCAGCGCAGATATTCCGCAAAGGTCTTGTGGTAGTCGAGATGGTCGTGGGTGAGGTTCGAGAAGATGCCCGCCCTGAACTCCAGACCGGCAATGCGTTCCTGCTCCACGCCTATGGAACTGACCTCCATGAAGCAATACTGGCAGCCCGCATCCGCCATCTCCGCCAGCAGGGAGTTGATGGTGATGGGGTCAGCGGTGGTGTTGGCCGTTTCGCTGCGGCGCGGACCTACGTAGTTGGCTATGGTGGAAAGCAGGCCGCATTCGTAGCCTAGGCTGCGGAACATGTTGTAGAGCAGGGTTACGGTAGTGGTCTTCCCGTTGGTGCCGGTGATGCCCGCGAGCTGGAGTTTCCCGGACGGATGGCCGTAGAAATTGTCGGCGCAGAGGGCGAGTCCCCTGCGGTCGGCGTCCACGACTGCCGAAGCACCTTTTGCGAGGGCGTCTTCGATGAAAGCGTGTCCGTCTGCGCTGCATCCCTTCACTGCGATGAAGAGGGCGCCCTGGCAGGCCTTGCGGGAATCACTCGTGATGGAAGTGATTTCCGTCTCAGGGCTGCCGTGAACTATGGCGGCGCCTGTTCCGTGTATTATCTTTTCGAGCTTCATTTCGTTTTCATGTCTGTTATCGGGATGCGGAAGTCGGGGTCGTTCACGCAGATATAGTCAACAAGGTCTTTCACCGCCCTCGCGGGGATGCCGCCGCCCTGGTAGCTGTGGCGGGTGGGCTTGGAGTATACGGCCGCGAGCACGCTGTATTTGGGTTCCCCGGCGGGGAAGTATCCCACGAAGGTACCCTGGTACTGCCTGCGCCCCGAAGCGTCGCTGTACTGCCCGTTCTCGAAGGTCGCAAATGAGGTTCCGGTCTTGCCCGCCACCTTGCACTTCGCGCTCTTGAGCACCCTGGCGGTACCTTCCTCGGTAACCGAAAGCAGGGCGCGCGTCATGGTGTCGGCCACGGCCCTGGAGCAGATGGAAGCGTTCAGCACGCTGGGTCCCCTGCGGTCGGTGACCGTGCCGGCGCGTTCGATGTCTTCCACCAGGTAGGGCTTCACCATCTTCCCCTTGTTTGCGATTGCATTGTAGAAGGTGATTATGTGGAGAGGAGTCTCTTCGGTGGAGTATCCGAATCCCATGGTGCCGAGTGTGGTGTTCGACCAGTAGCGCCTGTCGTCGGGATTGGGTATGGAGGGGGTGAGCAGACCTTCGAGGTCGAAGTCGAAGCTGTCGCCCAGTCCGTAGGAGTATATCTTTTCCACGAAGTGCTTGGGGTCGGAGGCGTAATTCTGCACGGCAAGGGTCCCGAAAACATAGTTGGAAGATATCTTGAAGCCGTCCAGCAGGCTTATCTCCCTTGTTTTGTGTTCGCGCTCCCAGTCGAGTATATGCACGTCCTGCTTCATCTTCGTGTTCTTCACGATGCCGTGGTTGGTGGGGATGGTTTCGTCGAGGCTCTTGTATATCCCGTCGGAAAGCACGCTCAGCAGGGTTACGGTCTTGAAAACGGAACCCGGTTCGCAGCGGCGGCCTATCACGAAGTTGGTAATCTCCTCGAAACGGTTTCCCCTGTTGGGGTCGCGGGAGAGGTTAACCATCGCGCGAATGGCCCCCGTCTTCACCTCCATCAGCACGAGGCATGCTCCGGCTATGTCTTCGAGGGTGTCGATGCGCTCGCGCAAGGCCCTGTCGGCAACGTCCTGGTAGTCGATGTTGATGGTGGTGCGCAGGTCCTGTCCGTTCACGGCGCGGGTGTAATTCTTGGTATGGTCGCGGACGAGCCCGGCATCGGTCTTCTTCAGGTATTCCTCCCCGTCTTTTCCGTGCAGGATAGCATCGTAGCGGCCTTCCAGCCCGGGGTTGCCCTTGATTTCCTCCTCGGGAAGGCCGGAATTGTCGCGCACGAAGCCTATGGTGCGGCGGGCCAGGCTGCCGTAGGGATATTTGCGCACGTTCCTCTGTTCCACGATTATTCCGCCGCGGTTGGCTCCTTCGTTGAAGAGGGGCAGCTGCTGTATGCGCATCAGGGTTTTGCGGTCGACGCCCTTGGCTATGGGCAGATATTTCTTTCCAGACCTGCGGCCGGAACTTATCTGGGAATACATCTTGTCGGCGTTGATCCCGGGAACTTCTTCCGCAAGGCCTTCGGAGAGGGCGCGGGCCTTGTCGAGCCACTTGGCTTCTTTTTCCGCAGCCCTGTCCTTGTCTTTCATCTTTGCGAACTCGGCCTTGCGCACCGTGCAGTCCATGCGTATGTCGTAGACGGGATAAGACATTGCGAGCAACTTTCCGTTGCAGTCGATTATGTTGCCGCGCACAGGCTCGACTTTCTCCCTCGTCACTTTGGGAGTCAGGGCTGATTCAATCTTCGGATTGGGTTTCCAGATGGCCTGGAAGTATATCAGCTTGAATACAATGGCGAAGGTGAGAAGCAACAGTGCAAGATAGAACCAGTACAAGACCAGACTGATCCTGTCCCGCTTCTTCTTAGGAGCCTTCTCCTGAGCCTGCCGTATGTTGTTGTCTTCAGCCATCTATTCCAGTATTATCGCCTGTTCCGTGGGTTCTCCCACATCGGATCCCAGGTCTTTCAGCCTTTTCGCGACCGCGCTGCGGCGGCTCATGCTCGCCACCTCGAAGGTCTTGTCGGCATATATGATTTCAAGTTCGTTCAGTTTCGCCTTGTTCTTCTCCACCTTGTTGAGGACGTTTTCCGCCATGAGGCTCTGGAAGATGAGTATCCAGCAGAGCAGGAAGGTGTATGCGATGTGGATGAAATACTTCCCTGCGTTGATGCGCAGCAGGAGGTTGCCTGTGAAGATGGCCGCCACGCCGTTGCGCAGCAGCGTCCAGAGGTCGCTTATCTTCCATTTTCTTTTGTTGCTCTCCGCCATGGCGCATCATAGTTTTTCAGCTACCCTCAGTTTTGCACTGCGGGCGCGCGTGTTCGACGAAATCTCCTCCTCGGAGGGGAGGACGGGCTTGCTTCCAAGGGGCTTCAGGGGCGCGAGGCTGCGTCCGAAAGCATCCTTTTCGATATTTCCTTCGATGTTGCCGGAACGGAAGTAGTTCTTCACCATGCGGTCTTCGAGGGAATGATAGGTTATTACCACCAGGCGCCCGCCTTTCCTGAGCGAGACCGATGCTCCTTCGAGGAATTTCTCGAGGGAGCGCATTTCCTGGTTCACTTCAATCCGGAGGGCCTGGTACACCTTTGCCAGATACTTGTGCTCTGCGAAAGACGGCAGGGCCGCTGCGATGGCATCGTGGAGGTCGTCGGTGGTGAGGATTGCCTTCTGCTGCCTTGCAGCCACGATAAGGCCTGCGACTTTGTCCGCATTTTCAACCTCCCCATAGACATAGAGGATTTTTTCCAACTCTTTTTGCGTATATGAACCCACGATGTCGGCTGCAGTCATGTCGCCCTGCACGTTCATTCGCATGTCGAGCGGGGCGCTGAAACGGAACGAAAAGCCCCGCTCAGCCGTATCAAACTGGTGCGACGACACTCCCAGGTCGGCCAGGATGCCGTCGAGCCCTTCGGGAAAATATTGAAGGGTATAGTTGTGTATGAATCTGAAATTGTTGTGTACGAATATGAAGCGCGGATCGGACGGAGCATTCGCGGCGGCGTCCGCGTCGCGGTCGAAGGCCATCAGCCGGCCTTCCGCGCCCAGCCGCCGAAGGATTTCGGCGCTGTGCGAGCCGCCGCCGAATGTAGCGTCGGCATAGTTTCCGGAGGTATTTGTAACGAGGCGCCCTATGCTTTCGTCAAGCAGTACGGGATTGTGATATTCGCTCATCCTGAATCCTCCCCCTACTTTTCGGAGAGGCTTTCAGCTATGGCAATGTACTGTTCGTCGGAGATTCTGCCGCGCTCGAATTCTTCCCTGGCCCAGATCTCGATCCTGAAGTCATTGCCGGCGAAAACCACTTCCTTGGTTACACCTATGGCATCGAGAAGTTTGCGCGACACGGTAATACGGCCCAGCTTGGAGTCTGGCTCCACCACATCGCGGTCGCGCATATATTCTCTCCAGAATATTGCGTGCTGTCTGTTGAAGAAATTGAGCTTTGATTTGGTCTCCGCGCTTTCGCGTTCCCACTCCTCCAGAGTGTACATCTGCAGGCACGGAGCAAAAAGATCCTTCTTGATGACAAACCTCATGTCACTCCCCGGCGGAAGCATGTTCTTGAGCGGCGAGGGAAAGACCATTCTCCCCTTGTCGTCAATCTTCGAAGTGTATTCGCCGATAAAAGTGACCATAATTCATATACGCAATGGCACAAAGATAATACAATTTTTCCACTTTTTTCCACTTCTTCCCATTTTTTTACACTTTTCGGTTTGGGATTTCACCACAAAGCTCCTGGAGGGCCGTGGAAGGCATTTTTTTATGCAAGGGCCTGAAACTGCCGGCGATGTGGGATAAAAAACAGCTACGGGATTTTTTTACCTACCGGAATTTCGCCACAATTATGTGTTTTTGATTGACGGGAATCGGGCGTGTCGCCATCTTAGCAAAGCTATGAAAATGAAAGAATTATGTGAGGGCGAGCGTCCTCGGGAGAAGATGCTCGCACGCGGGGTGCCGAGCCTCGGCGACGCCGAACTGCTGGCCGTACTGCTTCGCAGCGGAACGGCGGGCAGGGATGTGCTGGAACTTTCGGAGATGATGCTGTCGGCTGCTGGCGGGAGCCTGGTGCGGCTTTTCGGAATGTCGCCGGAGGAACTGCTTTCCTTTCCCGGAATCGGTACCGAAAAGGCATGCAGCATAATGGCCGCCTCCGAACTTGGAAAGCGCTTTTTCCATGAAAAGAGCAATTTTGAGAAACAGCCCCTTACAGGCCCGAGGCGCGTCTACGAAAAGATGCTGCCCTTGCTCAAGGGCCTTGAGAGGGAAGAGCTGTGGGTATTGTTCCTGAACAGGGCAGGTTACCTTACAGGCAGGGAGAGAATGTCGGCCGGAGGAACGGATTCCACCAGTTTTGATGCAAAACTTATACTGCAGGCGGCGCTCAAACGCGGAGCCAGTTCCATAGTGCTCGTCCACAACCATCCTGCAGGGAATCCGAATCCTTCCAAACACGACATCGCACAAACGTCTTCCATACGCAGGGCCTGCGCCTCTCTCGGCATCAGCCTGACGGACCATGTAGTGGTCTGCGACGATTCCTTCTACTCCTTTGCCGACGAGCGCCTGTATTCCGCCAATCTATAGGAGCTGTTGTATGGACAAGCTGCGGTAAACTTTCAGATTCCTGCGCCGTCGCTGAAGGATTCCTGGGTTTTCCCCTGCATTACGCGCGAGCCGGGGGGAACCGAGTGCGTGAGCCAGACGTTGCCCCCAATTACCGAACCCGCGCCTATCGTGACGCGGCCGAGTATGGAAGCATTGGAATAAACCGTAACGCCGTCTTCGAGTATGGGGTGCCTGGGAATGTTACGCGGCCTTCCTTCAGAGTCGTACGAAAACTTTCTTGCCCCAAGCGTAACTCCTTGGTACAAAGTAACATTGTTGCCTATTACCGCAGTTTCTCCAATCACTATTCCGGTGCCGTGGTCTATCGCAAAAAATTCTCCTATCCGGGTTGCCGGATGGATGTCGATGCCGGTTACGGAATGGGCGTGCTCGGTGAGCATCCTCGGGATTATCTCCACCCCGAGCCCGTGCAGGAGATGGGCGCTGCGGTAGTGCAGCATGGCGGTAACCGCAGGATAGCAGAAAACTATTTCCTTCCGGTCTGTCACGGCGGGATCTATCCTGGCTATGGCATCCACGTCGGTGTTGACGAGGCGTTTTATCTCCGGCAGTCCTTTCAGGAACTCCTCCGCAACCCTGGCGTCCGTAAGTGATTCAAGGGCTTTTCTTATCGAGCCGAGGGCGTCTTCCGTCTGCACATCGCTGTACAGAGGGAAGACGGCGTCCTTCACTGCGCCCATCAGGGTTTTCAGCTGGTCCCCGGTATGCTTCAAGGAACTCATAGGCTCGCGGGATATTCTTCAAATGCGTAGAGCACGGTCGAGAGATAGCGTTCGCCGGTGTCGGGCAGCAGGGCCACGATGGTCTTGCCCTCGTTTTCCGCTTCCTTCGCCAGTTTCAGGGCGGCGGCGAAGGCGGCTCCTGAAGAAATGCCTACCAGAAGGCCTTCCTTTGCAGCCAGAAGGCGGGAAGCCGCGATTGCGGAATCGTCGCTCACGGGCAGAATCCTGTCCACGGTGGCAGCATCGTAGGTCTGGGGAACGAAGCCGGCTCCTATGCCCTGAATTTTGTGCTTTCCTGCAATTCCGGTGGAAAGGACTGCGGAAGATTCGGGCTCGACAGCAATCACCTGCACGGCCGGATTGTGCTTCTTGAGGGCCTTTCCGGCTCCGCTTACGGTACCGCCTGTGCCTACTCCGGCAACGAAGATGTCAAGTTTTCCGCCGGTATCTTCCCATATCTCCTCGCCGGTGGTGCGCTCGTGCACTGCGGGATTGGCGGGATTTACGAACTGGCCGAGGATTACGGCTCCGGGCGTGCTGTCGCGAAGGGCCTCCGCGCGGGCGATGGCACCCTTCATGCCTTCTGCTCCGGGGGTGAGTTCAAGCTTGGCTCCGAGGGCCTTCAGCAGGCTCCTGCGTTCGAGGCTCATGGTGTCGGGCATGGTAAGAATCACCTTGTAACCTTTGGATGTGCCCACCCAGGCAAGGCCTACGCCAGTGTTGCCGCTGGTAGGCTCGATGATGGTGGCTCCAGGCTTGAGTATGCCCTTCTGCTCGGCGTCTTCAATCATTGCGAGGGCGATGCGGTCCTTCACGCTGCCTCCGGGGTTGAAGTATTCGAGTTTTACGATGATGTCGGCCTTCTGGCCGTCAATCCCTGCGATGCGCAGCAGCGGGGTGCGTCCGATAAGTTCGGTAAGTGAATTGTAAACCATGATTGAAAAGTATTTGATTGTTTGTGAAAATGCATAAAAAAACTCCCTGCCGGGGTTCAGACTGGCAGGGAGCACATTATGGGTGGATTATCGTCTCTTACAATACACACGGCTGCCCGTACCAATCTGCGGAATCGGCACAACAGCAGCAAGTATTGTTTGTCAGATGTCTCATTTGGGGTGCGATGTGGGGCTCGAACCCACGACAACCAGAACCACAATCTGGTGCTCTACCAACTGAACTAATCGCACCGTGTAAAGTGCTGCAAAGGTACAAAATTATTTTAACCCTGCAAGTTTATTTTGTATATTTGTAAACTGTTTGGCTAAGGTGCCGGCAGAGAGATACAGACTATTATGGCAAGAGAAATAAAATTTTCCCTGGTGTACAGGGATATGTGGCAGTCTTCGGGCAAATACCAGCCGAGGGTGGACCAGTTGGTGCGCGTGGCTCCCGCAATCATCGACATGGGTTGCTTCGACCGCGTGGAAACCAACGGCGGGGCCTTTGAACAGGTGAATCTCCTTTACGGCGAGAATCCCAACGTCGCCGTGAGGCAGTGGACAGCGCCTTTCCACAAGGCCGGAATCCAGACCCACATGCTGGAGCGCGGGCTCAACGCCCTGCGCATGAACCCCGTTCCCGCAGACGTGCGCGAACTCATGTTCAAAGTGAAGAAGGCCCAGGGCACCGACATAGCCCGTTCCTTCTGCGGCCTGAACGACCATCGCAACCTCCGCCTCAGCGTGGAATATGCAAAGAAGGCCGGAATGATATCCCAGGCCGCCCTCTCCATCACCTATTCTCCGGTGCATACCGTTGAATATTATATGGGAGTGGTCGACCATCTCGTGGAATACGGGGCCGACGAAATATGCCTCAAGGACATGGCAGGCATAGGCCGTCCCACCTTCCTCGCGCAGCTCACATCTGAAATAAAGAAGAAATATCCCCATATCATAGTGCAGTACCACGGCCACTGCGGCCCCGGATTCAGCCCCGCGTCCATGCTGGAAGTCGCCCGTGCCGGTGCCGACTACATAGACGTGGCGGTGGAACCCCTCTCCTGGGGCAAGGTCCATCCCGACGTTATAACCGTGCGCGAAATGCTGAAGGCCGACGGCTTCCTCGTGAAAGATATAAATATGGACGCCTACATGCAGGTGCGCGCACTCACCCAGGAATTCATCGACGACTTCCTCGGATACTGGATCAATCCCGCGAACAAGGTGATGACCTCGCTGCTCGTGGGCTGCGGCCTTCCCGGCGGAATGATGGGTTCGATGATGGCCGACCTCAAGCCCTTCCTCGGTGCTGTCAACGCAGCCGAGCGCGCCGCGGGCCGTCCCGACATGACCCTCGACACCCTGATGGTGAAGCTCTTCGACGAAGTGCAGTACGTTTGGCCCCGCCTCGGATATCCTCCGCTCGTGACGCCTTTCAGCCAGTATGTGAAGAACACCGCCCTGATGAACCTGCTGAACGTGGTGAAGGGGAATCCCCGCTGGACCACAATCGACAAGGATACATGGGGAATGATACTCGGGAAGATGGGCAGGCTGCCCGGAGAACTCGCTCCCGAAATCGTGGAACTCGTCAGGGAGAAGGGCGACGAATTCTATACCGGCAACCCTCAGGACATGTATCCCGACGAACTTCCCAAGTTCCGTCAGATGATGAAGGAAGAAGGCTGGGACGAAGGACAGGACCAGGAAGAACTCTTCGAGTTCGCGATGCACGAGAGGCAGTACCGCGACTACAGGTCAGGCCTTGCCAAGGAGCGTTTCAACGCCGAGCTGGAAGACTTCCGCGCCAAGGCAGGTGCCCCGGTAAAGGTGGTGCGTCCCGTGGTGGAAATGCCCGGGTTCAGCGTGGAGGAATATGCCGAAAAATATCCTCACGCGGTGCCCGTACAGGCCCCGGTGAAGGGCAAGCTGCTGTGGCAGGTGGATGTGGACGACGATTCCACCGCTCCTGTAGCCGGAACTGAAGTGAAGGCCGGAGAGCCCGTGGGATATGTGCAGACCTATTATGGTCGCGAGGACATCGTGTCCGCCCGCGACGGCCGCATCGTGGCTGTGACGGGGAAGCAGGGCAAGGATGTAGTAAAAGGAGAAATTGTAGCATTCGTAGAATAATGAAAAAAGTAATTTTACCTATTTTGGCCATGTTGATGCCAATTGCCATGTTCGCCGGAGTAAACGACGACAAGCCTATCAAACAGAACAAAATTGTCTATCTCTATCCTGAAGGACAGGGAGTTGACAAGGGAATCGTCGAGAACGGCGTAGCCATCACCCTCGGCCCCGGCGACGACAACGGAAAGCACGGCCCCGAGACCGTGAAACCTTCGGGAGACACCTATGACATAGGCGACAGCGCCCGTATGGAAATTTATTTCCCCGAGAATCCCAACGGACTCATGATTATCAACTGCCCCGGCGGGGCCTATTGGTTCGTGTCCGAAGTGAATGAGGGTTACTGCACCGTGGAATGGCTTCTCAGCCAGGGAATCGCTGTCTGCAACATGTTCTACCGCCTGCCTTACGGCCACAAGACCGTGCCGCTCACCGACGTGCAGAACGCCTTCCGCTATTGCCGTTACCATGCCGCGGAGTGGGGGATTGACAAGATAGGCGTGATGGGATTCAGCGCCGGCGGACATCTCGCAGCGAGCGCATCCACCCTTTATGTGGACGACGTCACCCGCCCCGACTTTTCCGTGCTCATCTATCCTGTGATAAGCATGCAGCCCGGCATCACCCATCAGGGCAGCAAGGACAACCTTATCGGCAGGAATCCTTCAGAAGAGGATGTGGAATGGTACACCCTGCAGAACAGGGTTAACGGCCGCACTCCCACAACCTTCCTCGGCCTGAGCGCCAACGACGGCGGAGTACCCATCCAGAACAGCATCGACTACTTCTACGCCCTTCGCAAATACGACGTGACAGCCCAGATGCACATCTATCCCGGCGGAGGCCACGGCTGGGGATTCAACCACCCGCCTTATCGCAAGGGCGACGGCCTCGGCATCTACCGCGACGTCTTCAAGACCGACCTTGCCCGCTTCCTGAAGGATCAGGTGGTAAAGTAGGGTGGCTCATGGCGTTTAAAGCTCCTTGCGCCAGCGGGCGAGAGGGATGCCGAGCTGGCCGCGGTATTTGGCGATGGTGCGCCTTGCGACCTTGTAACCGCGTTTTTCCATCTCGGTCACGAGCTGCTCGTCGGTAAGGGGCTTCTTCTTGTCCTCGGAGTCCACGCACTCCTGCAGGGCCTTCTTCAGTTCCCTCGTGGAAACTTCCTCCCCTTCCTTGTTCTCCATCCCCTCGGAGAAGAAATATTTGAGCGGGAATATTCCGAAATGGGTCTCGATGTATTTGCTGTTCACCACGCGGGAAACGGTGGAGATGTCGAAGCCGGTAATTTCAGCTATATCCTTGAGCACCATAGGCTTGAGATTGGCCTCGTCGCCGTCGAGAAAGTAGTCGTGCTGGAAGTCGAGTATGGCCTGCATGGTACGCTGCAGGGTGTTCTGCCTCTGCTTGAGAGCTTCGATGAACCATTTGGCGGAATCCACCTTCTGCCTGATGAAAGTGGCAGCCTCCTTTTGGGAACGGTCGTCCGAGCCTTTGGCGGATTCCATCATGTCGGAGTACTTCTTGTTAACCCTCAGTTCGGGAATGTTGAATCTCGGCATGGTAAAACTGAGCTGCCCGTCGTGGTCTTCGAGTACGAAATCGGGCACGATCTGCTGGGCGTGCTCGCTGAAGGAATCGTCAAGCTGGCCGCCAGGGGCGGGATTCAGCCTGGTAATGCAGGCCATGGCAGCCTTGAGACGGTCTTCGTTGATGTTCAGGCGCGACATCACTTTGTTAAAGTGCCTGTTGGTAAACTCGGCGAACTGTTCGGTAAGGATGCGTTTCGCATCACGGACATCCTCGGTCTGTTCCCTGGCGTTGAGCTGTAGGATGAGGCATTCCCTCAGGTCGCGGGCGCCGATTCCGGGCGGGTCGAATTCCTGAATGACGGAAAGCATGTCCTCCACCTCCTGTTCGCTGACCTCCATCCCTGCCCTGAATGCCATGTCGTCCACAAGGGACTCGATGTCGCGGCGCAGATACCCGTCCGCATCGAGGCTTCCGACGATGAATGAACCTATCTGATACTCCCTTTCACTGAGATTGCGGTATCCGAGCTGCTCCATCAGGCTTTCGGTGAAACTCTCCCTTACCGAGAAGGTGTTGTATTCGGGGCGGGGATCCTTTCCCCAGTTGTTTATCCTCGTTTTGTAAGCGGGGATCTCACCGTCGTCCTTGATATCGTCTATGGAGATGTCCTTGGCGTTGTCGTCGTCCTGTTGCCTGTCCGGATCGGGGCCGTCGTCAAGCACCGGATTCGACTCCAGTTCCGCGCGTATCTTCTGTTCGAGCTCCTGCACGGGAAGCTCTATCAGCTTGATAGTCTGGATCTGGAGAGGCGAAAGCCGCTGAGTCTGCTTGAGTTCGAGCCCTTGTTTCTGCATTTCAGTCTACCTTTCTCAAAACCTTTACCGTATCTACCCTGTAGGCGACCATATTCTCCATTGCGGGATACTTGAACTTTTCCTGCACTATGAAGGCGGAGGGGAACTGCTGCCGTATATTCTCCAGCGCGGCCATCGCCTCGGATTTGTTGCGGAAATCCCCTACGGTAACCTTGAAATAGGGGTTGGAGAAACTGCGGTAAGCCGAGATGCCAGGGTTGAGTACCTTGAACCTGTACAGCGCCGCTTCGCTTTCGGCGCGGGCATTCTGTCCGTTGTCGAAGAATATCCTGATGCGGTATCCGCTGTACTGCCTGTCCCTGTTGCTGCGGATGCGCGACTCCACGGTGTTGCGAATCACTCCGGACTGGCTGACGTGAACATTGTCGGGCATCACGCTGAACACCGTGCTGCCTTCGAGGGTGGAGTCCACGACCGCCAGGGGCGTGAATACCAGAGAGTCCACCAGCTCATATCCGGGAGGGGTGGTATGCTGGGCGTGCGCGGCGCATGCAAACGCCGTGGCACAGAACAGTATTGAAAACAATCTCTTCATTTCTTGACATATTTTGAAACAGGCAGATCGATATACTCAATATTCTTGCCAATCTCTCCGATATAGGCCCTCGCTTTCACGTCGACCGTAAATTCATCGGGATTGAAGGTCTTTGCAATGGTAAGAATCTGTATCATTCCCAGGTTGTCCGCAAACTGCGCCTGAAGCGGAAAACGGTAGGTCCTTTCGCACTTGCCGTCGATTGCAAGGGGTTCCGCGGTGACGAGCCCTATCACGCTGCCATTCTGCTTGACAAGGGCTTCAATATCCTGAATCTTGAACGACGGGGCGGGATTGTTCACATCGAGCGCCACATTGACCGTATAATTGCGAAGGCCGGAAGGAATAACCGATTCTATACGGAAATCAGTAACCTCTATCTGCTTGAACTTGTTGACGCAGCCCGTCAGCAGGAAAGCCGACAGGAGCAGGGGAAGGGATATTCTTATGGCCTTTTTCATACTATCGTACAAAGATACTGCTTTTTTTAAAAAAGCCCTAACATCTTGCCGCCCTTGCAGGGACTTGCAAAACAAGACGGAAACCAATATCTTTGCATCGTGAAAAAGCTCTACATAGAAACATACGGCTGCCAGATGAACGTGAACGACACCGAGGTGGTGTTCGCGATTCTGGCAAAATACGGTTATTCACGGACCGAGGACATAGCCGAGGCCGACGTGATTATGGCGAACACCTGCTCGATCCGCGACAATGCGGAGCAGAGGATATGGGGGAGGGTGGATTACTTCAATACCTTCCGCAAGGCGAAGCCGGAGCTTAGAATCGGCATACTCGGCTGCATGGCGGAACGCCTGAAAGACGCCCTTCTGGACACCGGAAAGGTGGACATAGTCGCGGGGCCGGATGCATACCGCTGCCTGCCGGATCTGCTTGCCGCCGTTTCAGAAGGACATCCGCAGATGAACGTCGAACTCTCCCGCGAGGAGACCTACGGCGACATCTCCCCTGTGAGGATAGACAGGAACGGAGTGTCCGCCTTCATCAGCATAATGCGCGGATGCAACAACGTATGTTCCTATTGTGTAGTGCCTTACACCCGTGGAGCAGAACGCAGCAGGGATTATCATACCATAGTGCGCGAAGCTTGCGAATGTGCCGGAAACGGCTATAGGGAAATCACCCTTCTGGGCCAGAACGTGGATTCCTACGAGTTTGAAGGAGTGAATTTCGCGAAACTCCTTGCAATGGTCGCCGAAGCCCTTCCCGGGGTGCGCATACGCTATTCCACATCCCACCCCAAGGACATCTCCGACGAACTGATAGAGACCATGGCCGCATGGCCCAATATCTGTCACCAGATCCATCTGCCCGTCCAGAGCGGAAACAACCGCATACTCGAAAAAATGCGCCGCCGCTACACCCGCGAATGGTATTTTGAGAGGGTGGCGAAGATCCGTTCCGTCATGCCCGACTGCGGCATCAGCACCGACGCCATAGTGGGCTTCTGCTCCGAAACAGAGGAGGAATTCCGCGACACCCTCAGCATATTCGAAGAGGTGGGATACGATTCCGCCTACATGTTCAACTACTCCGAACGCCCCGGCACCCTCGCCGCCAGGAACTATCCCGACGACATCCCCATAGAAGTCAAGACACGCCGGCTGAACGAGCTGATTGCCCTTCAGAACAGGCTCTCGCTCGAGAGCAACCGCCGCGACCTTGGCGGAGTGTTCGAAGTGCTCGTGGAAGGTCCGTCAAAAAAGGATCCCGCAGACCTTTGCGGCCGTACGGGATCGGGCAAAATGTGCGTATGGCGCGATGCCGTCCACAAGCCGGGCGATTTCGTGCAGGTGAAAGTCCTCGACTGCACTTCCGCCACTTTGCTCTGCGAACTAGCTTAGTTTTTCACCGTAGGCAAGGTCGCCTGCATCGCCCAGTCCGGGAACAATGTAGGAGTGGCTGGTGAGCTCTTCGTCGATGGCCGCCGTCCACAGCGTGGTATTGGCGGGAAGGCTCTTGCTGAGCACCTCCACGGCATAGGAGCTGGCGATGGGGCAGACGAAATGGGTGTATGCGGGGTCTCCTCCGTCGTTGAGCAGCCTTTCGTAGGCGAGAAGGAGAGATGAACCGGTTGCGAGCATGGTGTCTGCAATGATAAGCGTCTTTCCCGTAAGCTCGGGAGTGGTGCAATATTCGGTATTCACATGAAACTTCTCGGCTGCGTCGTACTTGCGGTAGGCGGCGATGAATGCATTCCCGGCATTCTCAAAGTAGGAGAGTATGCCCTCGTGCAAGGGCAGGCCGGCACGCAGAATGGTGGATACCACAAGCTGGTCGTCATAGGTGCTGACCTGGGCGGTGCCGAGCGGAGTCCGGACCTCTTTTACGCTGTAGTTCAGCGTTTTGCTGATTTCGTAAGCGAAGATTTCACCGAGCCTGTTGAGGTTGGTGCGGAAGCGGAGGCTGTCTTTCTGGACAGTCTTGTCGCGCATTTGCGCAACGAATGAATTGAGCACCGAATTGGTTTCTCCGAGATTTACAAGTTTCATATTGCGTCTTTTTTGGATTTTCGTGACGGATGGCAGATGAGTTGCACTTCTATGTCGTCCACCCTGTAGCCCTTGGGCCTGTGCTCCTTGAACCAGGCTTCGGCCATTGCGGTGAATTCTTTGTCGATATGGTCTTTGTACTCGTCCTTGCGCCTGTCGTAGATGTGTATGTGCGAATAGGTGTGGATGTCGTAATATGTCTTATTGCCCTGGCTGGGGATGCGTTTGTACATTCCGAGGGCGCTGAGGTCGTTCAGTACGTTGTAGACGGATGCCGCGCAGATGTCGGTTTTTCCGTTGTCCGCAATCCATTTGCAGACCTGGTCGACGCTGGCGTGTCCGAGGGACAGCATCGCTTCATGAACAACCAGCCTCTGCGGGGTGGATTTCAACCCTTTCGACTTGAGGATGGCGCGGAACCTATCCATGTCCGGAGCAGAGTCAGTTCGTCTCATAATTCGGGCAAATATAATAAATAATGTTTATCTTTGCATACTTTGCTGAAAGTGAAATGGAAAAAACAAAATTGCTCATAATAGGGGGAGGCCCCGCCGGTTATACTGCCGCCATCTACGCCTCGCGTGCAGGTCTTGACCCCGTGCTTTACGAGGGTCCTGAACCCGGAGGACAGCTTACCACAACCACCATCGTGGAGAACTATCCCGGCTTTGCCAAAGGCATCGATTCCATCAGCCTGACAACGGCGATGAGGGAACAGGCCGCGGCTATGGGCGCGGATCTCAGGCGCGGCATAGTCACCCGTGCGGATCTCTCCGGAAAGCCCTTCAGTTTCGAGATAGACGGCACTCCCGCGATAGAGGCGGATGCGGTCATCATCGCCACCGGAGCCACCGCCAAATACCTCGGCCTGCCCTCCGAACGCAAGTACCGCGGAATGGGTGTATCGGCATGCGCCACCTGCGACGGCTTCTTCTACCGGAAGAAGGACGTGGCGGTGGTAGGCGGGGGAGACACCGCCTGCGAGGAAGCGACCTATCTTGCAGGGCTTTGCAGGAAGGTTTACATGATTGTGCGGCGCGATGTGTTCAGGGCGTCCGAGGCTATGCAGAAAAGGGTTTTCTCCACCCCGAACATCGAGGTGCTGTGGAACTGTAATACCCAGGAAGTGCTCGGCGATGCGTCCGGAGTTACAGGAGTGAGGATTTTGCGCAAGGATGGCGAGGTTTTTGATATTCCGGTGGATGGCTTCTTCCTGGCGATTGGGCATCATCCCAACTCCGATCTTTTCAAGGAGTGGGTGGAAACCGATGCCGAGGGCTATATCCGTACCGACGGAGCATGCTCTCTCACCAATGTGGAAGGGGTTTTTGCCGCGGGAGACGTACAGGACCCGCATTACCGTCAGGCAGTTACAGCCGCCGCTTCGGGTTGCCGTGCGGCACTGGACGCCGAAAAATATTTGAAGAGATGAAACCGACCAGATTACTCATTGCCTCCGTCGCAGCGCTTTGCCTTATGGCATCGTGCAAATCCGGATATGAGCAGCTGCTCAGCGGCAACAATGTAGAAGCCAAGTACAAGGCTGCCTTCGAGTACTTCAACCAGGGGAAATACCGCAAGTCCGCCGACCTTTTCGAGTCGATGCTGGTGCTTACCTCGGGAACCCCCCAGGACGATACCGTGCAGTTCTACTGGGCGCTCAGCAACTACAGGGACAAGGACTACATAACCGCCGAGGCCAATTTCAAGAGTTTCCTCGACAAGTTCCCCGGAAGCCCTTTCGCGGAGAATGCCGAATTCCTTCGTGTGGATTGCCTTTACAAGGCCACCAACAGGTGGGAACTCGACCAGACTCCCACTTATGCCGCCCTGGTCGCCATCAATGAGTACCAGATGAAATACCCAGGATCGGTGAATTCGGCCGTCTGCGCACGTATGGGCGAAGACCTCGACCACCGTCTGGACAAGAAAGCCTTCGAAAACGCCTATCTCTATTACAAGATGGAGAAATACAGGGCCGCCCGGGTGGCGCTGACGAACGTGCTGAAGGACGATGCCGACAACATTTACCGCGAGGAAATACTCTTCTATACTGCAATGTCTTCGTACAAATATGCCGAGAACAGCGTACGCAACAAACAGAAGGAACGCTACATGCAGTTTGTGGACGACTATTTCAATTTCGTGGGCGAATATCCCGAGTCCTCCCGCTGCAAGGAACTTGAGCATCTGTACAAAAAAGCGAAAGAAAAAATTTGAAACTTTCCGCGCTTTGCGCCTTGTATAAGAGATATGGAAAAGAAAATACCCAATAACACAATCACCAGGGACATCCGCAACCTGGCCGAGCCTACGGGCAACATTTACGAAACGGTAGTTATACTTTCGAAGAGGGCCAACCAGATAGCCCTTGCGGAGAAGAAGGAACTTTCCAAGAAACTGGAAGATTTCCGCGGCGAACGTGACGCCACCAAGGAAGAGGTGTTCGAAAACAAGGAACAGATAGAAATCTCCAAATACTACGAGCGTCAGCCCAAACCCGACCTCGTGGCAATATCCGAATTCGAGAACGACGAAATTTACTTCCGTACCGCCAAGGGCGAGGAGTAATCGTGTTACGCTCCCTTCACATAGAGAATTACGTGCTGATAGACTCTCTGGACGTCGAGTTTCCGGAGGGTCTGAGCATTATTACGGGGCAGACCGGAGCCGGAAAGAGCATACTTCTCGGGGCCCTGTCGCTGCTCATGGGCGGCAAGGGGGACGCGTCCCTTATCTCCGAAGGCGCGGGCAGCTGTGTCGTGGAAGGGGAGTTCAGCGTCGACGCTTCGATGCGCGGCATGCTGGAGGAGGCCGAAGTTGAATGGGAGGACGGTATCCTTACCATACGCAGGGTGCTGTCGCGAAGCGGCAGGGCACGGGCGTTCATCAACGACTCTCCTGTGAACGTGCAGCTGCTGCAGGATCTTTCCGCCAGCCTGGTGGACATCCACAGCCAGCACCAGAGCCTGAAACTCTCCGACAAGCGTTTCCAGATGCAGGTTCTCGACGCTTTTGCCCGCAATGCGGATCTGCTGAAAGAATGCCGTGCCGGCTGGGAAGAAACCAGGGCGCTGGAAAAGGAACTGGAATCCGCCCGCCAACGCCTTGCAAGGCTGGTGGCCGACAGGGAATACAATGAAGCCCAGTTCCGACGTCTTGACGAAGCCCGCCTTCGCGACGGGGAGCTTGAAGAGCTGGAAGCTGAGCAGAAGCAGCTCGCCAACGCCGAATCCATCAAGGAAAATTTCGCCGGCCTCCGTGCCCTTTTCGAACCTTCCGAAGGAACGGCACCCGACATGGCTTTGAAGGAGGCGGAACGGCTGATGGGCAAGGTGTCGGCCTTTATCCCCTCCGCTGCGGAATTGTCCGAGCGCCTGCGTTCGGCAAGGGTGGAACTCGACGACATCTATTCGACTGCGACGGCCATGGACGAAGGCGTCCAGCTTTCCGAAGAGCGCCTGCAGCAGGTTGAAGACCGTATGGGCCTGCTTTATTCGCTGATGCAGAGGCACGGCTGCCGTAGCGTCGCGGAGCTGATTGCGGAGAGGGACCGTTATTCCGAGGCCCTGTTCGATTCCGATTCGCTTGAAGAAAGGATTTCCACCCTGGAAGCGGATCTTGACAACTCACGGAAAAAGCATCTCGGCATCTGTGCCGAACTTCACTCCAGACGGGCCGCGGCGGCTCCGGGCCTCGCTGCCGGAATAGAAGAATCCCTACACGAGCTGGAACTCGACAGGGCGGTATTCAGGGTGAATGTTATCGGGGCATCCCCCCGTGCCGACGGAGCCGACGACATAAGTTTCGAATTTTCGTCCACGGGCGCGGCGCCTGCAGACGTTTCAAAGTGCGCATCCGGAGGCGAAATCTCCCGCATCATGCTGAGCCTGAAGGCGATGATGGCCCGTTTCGAAGGTATGCCCACCATGATTTTCGACGAAATAGACACCGGAGTCTCGGGCAGTACCGCCGACAGGATGGGAAGCATGATATGCCGTATGGGCGACGACATGCAGGTCATCGCCATCACGCATCTTCCCCAGGTAGCGGCAAAGGGAACCGCCCATTTCGTGGTGGAAAAGAACAGTTCGGCGGCTGCCGCGGTTTCTTCCGTGCGCCGTCTGGACGATGAAGGCAGGGTGCAGGAAATTGCACGGCTGCTCAGCGGCTCGGACGTCACTCCCGAAGCCGTCGCCAACGCCCGCCGTCTCCTCGGCAGGTAGTTACTGCAGAATTATCTGATAGTCAGGTGTATAGATTATGCGCCTGACGGCATGGTTCACAAACCCTCCGGCTTCTTCCTCCCTGCTGAACGCGAAGTCCGTCTGTATGCCATGTCCCTTGAAGGTGTCCAGTTTCTTCGGCCATTGCCGTCCGTAGGTCCTGCAGATACCGGCGAAATAATTCATAGTGTCGTAGCCGTGGAAGGCGAAGGAATTCGGCTCCGCATTGAACAGGGCCCTGTATGCCAGTATGAAGTTGTTGACGGCCTTGTTGTCGTAGTCGGTATGGTAGGTGGCGCAGACATGGGTGTTGATGCTGTGCAGGTTTTCGCTTGCAATATGCGAGAACGATCTCAGTCGCGAAGGTGCGTACAGCGCCACATCGTATTTCTTGAAAGTCATCAGGTTGATGTTGCGTATGGCGTCGCTCACGAAGGATTCTTCATCGGAGGCGATGATGTAGCGCGTGGTGCCGTTCAGGCTGGCGTGGGCAATGAACGACCTCTGGACCGAAGCCCCGTCGAGTATGTCGTAGGAGATGGTGTGGTACTTGTGCCCGGAGGCCTTGAGGCAGTCCGCCAGGTTTTTCGCTGTCGCCGACATGGAATTCCCCCTTGCCGTAATCAGGACCAGGCTGTCGGCGGGAGCGAGGTCTTCCAGTGCCCAGCGCACGACGTCGGCGTTCTGTGCATTTACGGGCGTGGGTGCCTGGATTGAAGGGAAGCCCTTCGCAAGCGCGGTGGCCTGGGGGTCGAGCGGGGAGATGATGAATTTGTCCGAAGGGCAGCGGCGAAGCATGCTCTTCATGTCCTTACCCGTTATTGGGCCGAAGATTACATCGTAGTTTTCGAGGCTGCGGGGAGTTATCGCGAGGCTGTCGCGTATGTCGAGGGCCTTGATGTCGAGAGCTGTGCCCGAATTGCCCAGTTCACGTGCCGCGAGCAGGACTCCGGAGTAAAAGTCCACGGCGTTGTCGGAGAGCCTGGCGTCGGAGAAGGGGAGGACTACCGCAACTTCAATGCGGGCGGGGATGTCGAGAATGAAATCGCCGGTGTCGCGGGGGCCGTATTCCGTGGAGTCTGCAGGAGGGTTGACGGCATGGCTGCGGAGGGTGTCGGGTGCGGACGGCTGTGCGGGCACTTCCGCCTCGGTGCTCTTGCGTCCCAGGCCGGGGAAGAGCCAGCGCGAGGATGTGGAACCGCCGCCGGGATTCGTGGGGATGAGAAGTATCTGTCCGGCCTTGAGCCCTTCCTGCTTCAGGTGCAGGTCGGGATTGGCGGCATAGATGTCATCCAGGCTTACGTTGTATGCCTTGCTTATGGAATATAGTGTCTGCTTTTCTCCCACCACGTGGGCATAATATGTCTTGCCTTCAACCTTCACCTTGTCCTGCGACAGCCTGACCTCGGGGGTATGGTATTCCTGCGCCGCAAGTGGTGCGGCTGCGAGCAGGGTGCAAAGCAAGGGTATTACAGTCTTTTTCATCTGATATCTTCTGCAAAATTCAACAATTCCTTCACAAACGAACTCCAGCTGAGCCTTTCGCTCTCGGAACGTATCGCGCCGACGCAGCGTTCGCGTATGGCGGAGTCCGCGAAGTATTCTTCAATGCGCCGCCTTATCTCTTCCGGTTCCGCGGAGGATGCAACAAGTCCCGTGCCCGTGTTACCTATGGTCTCCTCAAGACCTCCCACGGCGGTCACCACCATGGGCACTTCGAAATGGTAGGACGCTGAACTCACCCCGCTTTGCGTGGCGCTGCGGTAGGGAAGCACGGTAAGGTCGGCGGCCGAAAAATAATCTTTCACTTCGCTGTCGGCAATGTAACGGCGGAATACATGTATGCGTTCCTTGCCCGGACAGGCGTCAATCAGTTCCTGGTATCTGTCGAAAGGCCCGTAACATTCCCCTGCGATTATCAGCTGGTATTCTTCGGAAAGGCCGCTGAAAGCCTGGAGCAGTATGTCGAGCCCCTTGTATTCGCGTATCAGGCCGAAAAACAGAAGATTCCTCTTTCCGGGAAGGAGCCCCAGGCGGCTCTCGGCCTCTTCCCTCGGGAGTTTCTCCCCGAAATGGGTATAAAGAGGATGGAAGATTACCCTCGACGGCAGTTCCGGAGCCCATTCGCGGAGATCGGCGTTCACTGCGTCGCAGAGCGTGACGCATCCGTCCAGTCCGGAAAGGAAATAGCCGGTGAAAGGCTTGTCAAAAAAATGCCTTTCGTGCGGGATTACATTGTCGGCAATCGCGATTACCCTTGTGTTCCTGCCTGCGTGCCTTGCCACATATCCGAGTGAAGGGGCGAAGTAGGGCATCACGTAGCGCATCAGCAGCAGGTCCGGTTCCCACTTGCGGATTTTGGATGCGGCGCGGGGCCAGTTCAGGGGATTCGCCGTGTCGAGCACGGCTTCGGCGTCCACCTTGAACGAATCATCCCCGGCTTCGACATATTGCGTCGTGCCGGGGAAGAGAAATCCCGGATATTGCCGGGAATAATTGAAAGCCTTTACATCCGCGGTTTTGCCCAGCTCGGCAAGAAGATTACCATTGAACTGGGCTATGCCTCCCCTGAAAGGGTGGAAAGCGGATAGAATGGCAATTTTCAAATTACTTCTGCTCTTTGGCCTTGGTCTTTACATAAGCTGCGTTGAGCCCTTCGAGAATCTCGTCGGTAATGTCAAGTTCGGCACTGCCTACAGCTACGGGAGCGGGAAGTATGCCGCCCTGGGTGGAAAGGATGAGGGCGTAGTTCTTCTCTGCATTGTATTCTTCGAGGAAAGAATGGATGGCATCGGCAATTTGGTTGAGCATCACCTGCTGCTCTTCCATCATTTCCTGCTGTTTCTGGTTGTAGTAATTCTGGAAATTGTTCTGCTGATCCTGAAGCTTCTGGCCCTGGACCTCGGCTACACTGCGGGTGAGAAGGCCCTTGTCAATCTTGTCCTGGAAATCCTTGACGTCCTTTTCCAGCTTGTTGCTGCGGCGGGTGAGTTCCTGCTGTATGCCGGAAACCTTGGTCTCCACCACCGAACGGAGGTCGTTGGCCATGTCGTATTCGTCGATGACCCTGTCAAGATTGAAATAAACGATGGAACCTGCAACGGGCCCTTCGGTGTTCGCCGCAGTTTCGGTCTCCTGGCTTGCAGGGGCGTTGTTGCACGAAACGGCCATCAGGCCCATGGCGAAAATGCTTAAAAGGATAGCGCTTTTTTTCATATTTGTTTTATGTTATTGTTTCTATTTTGGGGTATACAGGCTGCAAATGTAAGCATTTTTCTGCTAAATCTGTGCCAGATACTTTCTTATAGTGTCCTCCAGTCCGAAATAGAGGGCGTCGCAGATCAGGGCGTGGCCTATCGAGACTTCGTCGGTCCAGGGAATGGTATCGATATAGTATTCGAGGTTTTGGAGGCTGAGGTCGTGCCCTGCATTGAGGCCCAGGCCTGCGTCGCGGGCTGCCTTTGCAGTGCGGAGATATGGCTCTATGGCCTTTTCCCTGCCGGCGGAATAGTTCGCAGCATAAGCCTCGGTGTAGAGCTCCACGCGGTCCGCACCGCAGAGCGCGGCGCCTTCCGCCATTGCGGGATCGGGATCGATGAAGATGGAAACCCTGATGCCTTTGGTGTGGAAAAGACTGCACATGCCGGTCAGGAATTCACGGTTGGCTACCGTGTCCCAGCCTTTGTTGGAGGTTATGGCGTCGTGGGCGTCCGGAACGAGGGTGACCTGGTCGGGGACAACCTCGAGCACAAGATCCCTGAAGGATTCCGGAACGGGATTTCCTTCTATGTTGAACTCAGTGTGTACGATAGGGCGCAGGGCGCGGACGTCGCCGTACCTGATATGCCTTTCATCGGGCCTGGGATGCACCGTTATGCCCTGCGCCCCGAACTTCTGGCAGTTTACGGCCGCAACGCAGACATCGGGCACGTTGCCTCCCCGTGCATTGCGCAGGGTTGCAATTTTGTTGATATTTACGCTTAATTTTGTCACAGTAACACAAAAGTAGCAAAATCCGCGGAAAATCGTAAAATAAATCTTATTTTTGCAAGTTTCAATGAAGATTGGCTATTACATAAAAAAGCTGGCTTTGCGCGACGATGAACGCATCGGAGCCCTTCTGGACCGTCTGCGTTCGGCCGGAGTCGGCTTGTATGCCATCGAAACTTCCGCAGATGTACGGGAGCAGACTTCGCTCGTCCTCAGTTTCGGCGGGGACGGCACCTTCCTCAGTGCCGCACACCGCGTCGCGGAGGCCGGCGTACCCGTCATGGGAGTCAATTTCGGCCGTATGGGCTTCCTGTCCGACAACCGTGCCGAAGATGTTGCCGATGCAATCCTCTCGGGATGCTACGAAGTTGAAGAACGCGATGTCCTCCATGTAAGCTGCGAAGGTGCCTGCCCCGAAAACTTCTGGCCCTATGCAATCAACGAAGTGGCCCTCCACCGCATAGGCGCGGAAATGCTCGGAGTGGATGTGAACGTCAGCGGTGCGGAACTCCCCACCTACTGGGCGGACGGGGTGCTGGTCGCCACGAGCACCGGTTCCACCGCCTACAGCCTGAGCGCCGGAGGCCCCATCTGCCTGCCGGATTCGCAGGTAAGGCTTATCACCCCCATCGCCCCGCACAACCTCAACCTCCGCCCCATGGCAGTGCCCATCGACGCTCCCGTCAGGATGTCCGCCCGCGCACGCTGCGGGAAGGCCCTCCTCTCGCTGGACAACCGCAGTTATGCGCTGCCTTGCGGAGAGGCTATCACTATAGGCAAGGCCCCGTTCACCCTGAAACGCGCGAGCCTCGGCAAGCCAAACTTCATCGAAGCCCTCCGGAGCCGTTTCTTCTGGGGGCAGGACGTCAGAAATTCAACCGAATAGCAACCTATGACACCAGAACTACCCGACAAACTTCCGCAACACGTATCTATTATAATGGACGGCAACGGCCGCTGGGCCAAAGAACGCGGCCTGGACCGTGTCTGCGGGCACAAGACAGGCATAGAGAGCGTACGCGCCATAGTCGAGGCAAGCGGCGATTGGGGAATAAAGGTCCTCTCCCTCTTTGCGTTCTCGGAAGAGAACTGGGACCGCCCCGAAGAGGAGGTCAACGCCCTTATGCAGCTGATGTTCAAGGAGGTAACCGAGGAGCTCGACAACATGATGAGCAACAATGTGCGCGTCGTGGTGCTCGGCAACAGGGCCCGGCTGTCGGTAGATTTGCGTGACGCCATCGACTCCCTTATGGAGGAAACCTCGCACAATACCGGCCTCGTGCTTATCATATTCCTGAGTTACAGCGGCAAGTGGGACATTCAGCAGGCCGCCGACCGCATGGCCGCGGAAGGCGGGGACAGCATAGAGCCTTATCTCATAACGGCCGGCTACCCCGACCCCGACCTTATAATCCGGACCTCCGGCGAGAAGCGCATCAGCAATTATCTGCTGTGGCAGGCCGCGTACAGTGAATTTGTGTTCACGGATACGCTTTGGCCCGATTTTAGAAAGGACAGTTACCGCGATGCGTTGTGGGAGTATGCTTCCCGCGACCGCCGCTATGGAAAAGTGAAGTGACAAAGATGATAAAAAGAATACTCCTGATATCCGCCATGATGCTTGGCTGCCTGACTGCTTTTGCACAGCAGCAGGACGATGCTTTGGAGGTGGATTACACCCGCCCTCAGAAATACATCGTAGGCGGTGTCAGCGTCAAGGGTAACAGCTATTTCTCCGAAAACCAGATAGTCCAGCTGTCGGGCCTCCAGAAAGGTATGGAAGTCACCATCCCCGGCGAGGAGATGTCCTCGATAGTTCGCAGGCTGTGGATGCAGCGTTATTTTGAAGATGTTTCTCTGGAAATCGACCATTTCAGCCCTGCCAGGGATTCTGTATACCTTTGCATCGCCATCGAGGAACGTCCGAGGGTTTCGGCCTGGACTTTCACCGGCGTGAAATCCGGAGAGAAGAAGGACCTTCTGGAAAGGCTCAACCTCAGGCGCGGCGGCGAATTCTCCGCCTATGTGGAGAAGACGTCTTCCGACATCATCAAGAAATACTATGCCGAAAAAGGCTTCCTGAACTGCGAGGTGAAGGCCGAAGTGCAGAAGGATACCATTATCCGCAAGGCCATCAGGGTGAACTTTGCCGTCGACAAAGGCGAGAAGGTGAAGGTGAAGGAAATCAACTTCATAGGCAACGAGCATGTCAGTGATTACAAGCTCGCCAAGAGCATGAAGAAGACCAAGTCGAACAAGTTATACAACCTCTTCCGCAGCAAAAAGTTCGACCCCAAGGAATACCCCAACGACAAAAAACTGCTGCTTACCGCTTTCAACGAGGCAGGTTACCGCGACGCCCGTATCGTTAAGGACTCTATATACGAGGTGGAACCCGGCAGGCTCGGTATCGACATAACGGTCGAAGAGGGCGACAAATACTACTTCCGCGACATAAGCTGGACAGGAAACTCCGTTTACTCTTCGGAATTCCTGGATTCCAGGCTCAATATCAAATCCGGTGACACCTACGATGTGGTGACCATGGAGAAACGCCTCAGCGGCGGCGGAAAACAGACGGATTACGACATTTCCAAGATGTACCGCGACAACGGTTACATGTTCTTCCGCATCAATCCCGTCGAGGTGAATATCGAAAACGACTCCGTCGACGTGGAAATCCGCATCTCCGAAGGCAAGCAGGCCAGGCTGAACAACATTATCATAAACGGCAACGACCTCACCAGCGAAAAGGTGGTGCGCCGCCAGCTTTTCACCGAGCCTGGCGAGCTGTTCAGCCAGACCAATTTCGAACGTTCCATCAGGGAAATTGCTTCGCTCGGGCAGTTCGATCCTGAAGCCATAATGAGCCAGGAGGGCTATACCCTGCTTCCCAACGCGAACACGAACACCGTCGATATCATCTACAACGTGACCGAAAAGCCTTCCAGCCAGCTGGAGCTTTCCGGAGGATGGGGCGGCCGCACTTTCGTGGCTACCGCGGGCGTGTCGTTCAACAATTTCTCCACCCACCGCATGTTCGAGAAGGGGGCCTGGAGACCGGTTCCGCTGGGTGACGCCCAGACGCTGTCGTTCCGTTTCCAGACCAACGGCACATATTACACCGCATTGTCCGCCAATTTCGTGGAACCCTGGCTCTTCGGCAAGAGTCCTACCAGCCTGAACCTTTCCGCATACTATACCCGCCAGACCAACTCGAATACCTATCTGCAGATACTTTCGCACGACCGAATGATGGAAATCTTCGGATTCTCGGCATCGCTCGGACGCAGGCTCAAGTGGCCCGACAACTACTTTGTCATGTACAACGGCCTGAGCTGGCAGACATACAAGCTTACCAACTGGTATTCCGGCTATTTCTTCTTCGACGACGGTCTTTCGCACAATATCAGCTACTCGATGAGCCTCGTGCGCAACTCCACCGACCAGCAGATTTATCCCCGTTCGGGCTCGGAGATCTCGTTCAGCCTCCAGCTGACGCCTCCGTTCTCCTGGTTCAGGAAGTACGACTTCGACGACAATGGCAACAAATACAAGGTGAACAGCTGGCGCGACGTCAATTACAGCAACTGGACCTCCGACGACCGCTTCCGCTGGATAGAATACAACAAGTGGAAACTCTCGGCCGCCACCTATACCAAGGTCGTGGGCGACCTCGTGCTGATGACGAGGGCACAGTTCGGTATACTCGGCCGTTACAACAAGAACTGGGGCTATTCTCCTTTCGAGGGCTTCCTTGTGGGAGGCGACGGAATGAGCGGATACAGCACCTACGGTTCCGATATCATCCCCCTGCGCGGATACGAGAATTATTCCCTTACGCCTACGGATTATTCGGCGTACAATTCGGGAGGTTCCTATTATGCGGGGAACGTATACGACAAGTTTACCGTGGAAATACGTTATCCGGTGATTCTCCAGCCCTCCAGCACCATTTTCGTGCTCGGATTCCTGGAGGGAGGAAACTGCTGGTCGGACCTGGCAAAATTCAATCCTTTCCAAATCAAACGCAGCGCCGGAGTGGGTGCGCGCATCTTCTTACCGATGGTGGGTCTGCTCGGCATAGACTGGGGTTACGGATTTGACGATGCCGCGATAGGCGGAAGCCAGTTCCACTTTATTATAGGACAACAATTTTAATTAAGTTCAATATGAAAAAAATTCTTTTGATTGCAGCGGTTTCGCTGATTGCTTTCTCTGCTTCGGCGCAGAAATTCGCCCATGTGAATTTCCAGGAACTTGTACAGCTGATGCCTGAATCGGACAAGGCCCGAGCCACCATCCAGGAGTCGAGCAAGGCAGCCCAGGAGAGTTATGAAGAAATGCTCAGCGAGTTCAACGACAAGTATACCAAGTATCAGCAGAACGTAAACAGTTATACCGCCGCCACCCGCAAGGCCAAGGAAGACGAGCTTACCCAGATCCAGCAGCGCATCCAGGAATTCAGCCAGAATGTCCAGACGGAACTTTCGCAGCAGCAGGATCAGCTGATGGCTCCCATCTACCAGAAAGCCCAGGAAACCGTTGCCGAAATTGCAAAGAAGGGCGGATACATCTATGTGGTGGACCGTTCGACCATCCTCTACATCGACGATACCCAGAGCGTGGACATCACCCCCGAAGCCCGCAAGGCCCTCGGCATTCCTGAAGGCCGTACCCTCGAAGCACTCCAGGCAGAACTCCAGGCCCAGCAACAGCAGCAGTAGGAGAATAATTACCACATAATTTAGATGCAACACAAAGTCATTGATTTAAATGATGTTGTAATCAGATTTGCAGGAGATTCCGGTGACGGCATGCAGCTCACCGGGTCTCTTTTTGCAGATATGTCTGCAATCTACGGCAACTCTCTTGCAACATTTCCGGATTATCCCGCCGAGATACGGGCGCCCCATGGCACCGTGTCCGGCGTTTCGGGTTTTCAGGTACATATAGGGAGCGAACATGTATCCACACCCGGAGATCTCTGCGACCTTCTGGTGGCGATGAATCCCGCAGCGCTTTACTCGAATGCAAAATGGTGCAAGCGCAATGCGATGATACTCGTGGACTCCGACGCCTTCGACGAGGCGGGGCTCCGCAGGGCAGGCTTCAAGACCGACAATCCTTTCGTGGAGCTCGGAGTGGAAGACCGCACCCTTGTGGTGGCTCCCATCACCACCCTTACCGAGGAGAGCCTCAAGGACAGCGGAATGGACACCAAGGCCATACGCAAGTGCAAGAATATGTTCACCCTCGGAATGGCCTGCTACATCTACGACCGTCCGCTCGATTACCTGTACGAATATCTCGAACGCAAGTTCTCCAAGAAGCATCCCGAAGTTATCGAACCCAACAAGAAGGTGCTCAGGGACGGATTCAACTATGCGGCCAACCTCCAGATGATAGCTGACACCTACCATGTCGCGCCCGCAAAGCCGAAGAAAGGGAAATACCGCAACATCTCCGGCAACCAGGCCACCGCATGGGGCCTTCTGGCCGCATCCGAAAAAAGCGGTCTTCCCCTCTTCTGCGGTTCGTATCCCATAACCCCTGCCACCGGCATACTCGAGGAACTTGCAATACACAAGAGCCTCGGAGCCAAAACCCTGCAGGCCGAGGACGAAATAGCCGGAATCTGCACCGCAATAGGAGCTTCCTATGCGGGGAATCTTGCGGTCACCACCACCTCCGGCCCCGGGCTTTCCCTGAAGAGCGAAGCTCTCGGACTTGCGGTGATGGCCGAACTTCCCCTCGTGGTGGTTGACGTACAGCGTGCGGGCCCTTCCACGGGCATGCCCACCAAGACGGAACAGACCGACCTTGACCAGGCCCTCTACGGCCGCAACGGGGAATGTCCCATACCTATAGTGGCTGCACACAGCCCTTCCAACTGCTTTGACGCTGCATTCAATGCGGCGAAGATAGCCATGGAACACATGACGCCCGTGCTCCTGCTTTCCGAAGGCTTCCTCGGCAACGGCAGCGAGCCCTGGCTGATACCTTCGATGAAGGATTATCCCGCCATCAATCCTCCCTTCGCCACCAATCTTCCGGAGGACGGAAAGTTCAAGCCTTTCGCACGCGATCCCGAAACTCTGGTGCGCAAGTGGGCCATACCCGGCCAGAAAGGCTTCGAACACAGGGTAGGAGGGCTTGAGAAGAATCACGACGGGGTGCTTTCCACCGATCCGGCTAATCATGCCCTTATGGTGGCCGAGCGCGAGGCCAAGGTTCAGAAAATCGCGGACTTCATTCCGACACTGGAAGTCGACGGTCCCGCGAAGGGGAAACTTCTCGTAGTGGGATGGGGCGGCACCTACGGTCACATTCTTTCAGCGGTGCATGAACTCCGCGAAGCGGGAACGGACGTTTCCTTCGCCCATTTCGATTACATCTGTCCCGTTCCCCGCAATACCGCGGAGGTGTTCGGGAATTTCGAAAAGATACTTGTCTGCGAACTCAACTCGGGACAGTTCGCCAATTACCTGCGCGGGCTTTATCCCGACAGCGATTTCCGGAAGTTCAACAAGGTCCAGGGGCAGCCGTTCCTCGTGAGCGAGCTCGTGGAGGCAATCAAGGAGGAACTCTGATATGTCAACACTTTCTTTCAAAGATTTCAAGTCCGACCAGGAAGTGCGCTGGTGCCCCGGCTGCGGCGACCATGCCGTGCTTGCCGCGCTTCAGAGGGCCCTTCCGCAGGTCAGCCAGGCGCTTGGCTATGAAAAGGAACGCTATGTGGTGGTGTCCGGTATAGGATGCTCCTCGCGTCTTCCTTATTATATGGATACCTTCGGCTTCCATTCCATCCACGGCCGCGCAACGGCCGTATCCACCGGAATCAAGGTCGCCAATCCCAACCTTACGGTATGGCAGGTATGCGGCGACGGCGACGCCCTTGCGATAGGCGGAAACCATTTCATCCACGCCATCAGGCGCAATATCGACATCAACATACTCCTCTTCAACAACCAGATTTACGGCCTCACGAAGGGGCAGTATTCACCCACCTCCAAATTCGGCGCAATCACCAAGACATCGCCCTACGGCACGGTGGAACACCCTTTCAACCCCGGAAGCCTCGTGCTGGGAGCCAAGGGCACTTTCTTCGCCCGCAGCCTCGACGTCGAGCTCAAACTGAACGAAGAGATAATGAAGGCCGCCGCCCTTCATGACGGCACTTCCGTAATGGAGATGCTCACCAACTGCGTCATTTTCAACGACGGTGCCCACAAGGACATCTCCGATCCAGCAACCCGCGCCGACCGGACCATAGTGCTGCGCCACGGCGAGAAGATGATATTCGGCAGGAACCGCGACAAGGGCCTGGTCCTCGACGGACTCGGACTCAAGGTCGTGACCATAGGCGAGAACGGTGTCACCGAGGACGACATCCTCACCCATGACGCCCATTGCCGGAGCGTAGGCGTGCACATGATGCTTGCTGAGATGAAGTATCCCGATTTCCCCGTGGCCCTCGGCATAATCCGCGACGTGAAGGACGTCACCTACGACGACGGCGTGCGCGACCAGGTGAAGGACGTAATGCTCAAATCGAAAATCCACAGTGTGGACGACCTGCTGAACAGCGGTTCCACATGGGAAGTAGAATAAAAACTTATACTATAACCAATTATGAAAACGTCAGAAATCATGGCGAAACTCCAGGCCAAGTACCCTGGTGAGAGTGAATACCTGCAGGCTGTGCAGGAAGTACTTGAAAGCATAGAACCCGTTTACAACCAGCATCCCGAATTCGAGGCTGCGAAGATAGTGGAGCGCATGGTAGAGCCCGACCGCATCTTCACCTTCCGCGTTACATGGATCGACGACAGGGGAGAGGTGCAGACCAACCTCGGTTACCGTGTGCAGTTCAACAGTGCGATAGGCCCTTACAAGGGAGGCCTCCGTTTCCACAGGGCGGTCACCCCTTCGATGCTGAAATTCCTCGGCTTCGAGCAGACCTTCAAGAATGCCCTTACCACCCTTCCTATGGGCGGCGCCAAGGGCGGTTCCGACTTTGACCCCGTAGGCAAGAGCGATGCTGAAATCATGCGTTTCTGCCAGGCCTTCATGCTCGAACTCTGGCGCTGCGTAGGCCCCGACCAGGACATTCCTGCAGGCGACGTGGGCGTAGGCGGACGCGAGATAGGATATCTCAACGGAATGTATCAGAAACTTTCCCGCCAGTACCATACCGGAGTCCTCACCGGCAAGGGCGAGACCTGGGGAGGTTCCATACTCCGTCCGGAAGCTACCGGCTTCGGGGCGCTGTACTTCACCCAGCATCTCCTCCACAAGGCGGGCAAGGATATCGCCGGCAAGACCGTGGCTATCTCCGGCTTCGGCAACGTGGCATGGGGCGCAGTGAAGAAGGCCACCCAGCTCGGTGCGAAGGTCGTGGCAATCTCCGGCCCCGACGGCGTCTGCGTGGTTCCCGGGGGAATGACTCCCGAGATGAACGACTATATGCTCGAGATGCGTGCATCCAACCGCAACATGGTTGAGGACATGGCGGTCAAATTCCCCGACAAGGCCCGTTTCGAGGCAGGCAAAAAGGCATGGAGCGTTCCCTGCGACATCGCCCTTCCCTGCGCATTCCAGAACGAACTCAGCGAGGAAGATGCCAAAGAGCTGAAGGCCAACGGTTGCTGGTGCTGCTGCGAGGTGTCCAACATGGGATGCCAGCCCGGCGCCATCCACTATTTCCAGAACAACGGAGTCCTGTTCGCTCCAGGCAAGGCCGTGAATGCAGGCGGAGTCGCCACTTCCGGTCTTGAGATGACGCAGAATGCCGCCCACCTGAGCTGGACTGCAAAGGAAGTGGACGAGCGTCTGCACCAGATAATGGAGAGCATCCACGAGCAGTGCGTGCAGTTCGGCACCCAGCCCGACGGCAGCATTGACTATGTGAAAGGCGCCAACATCGCAGGTTTCATGAAGGTTGCCACCGCAATGCTTGAACAAGGAATAATTTAGGCTATAATTATTTATAAATAATTAGTAAATTTGCAGCCGCTTTTCGGAGCGACTGCATTTTTTATAGTTGGTTTTAATGTATTTACTATAATATGGCTGACAAAAAATTCAATGTCAAGTATTGTGTGCTGCTGCCTATAGTGCTGATAGCCACAATCTTCCTCTGGGCCGTGCCTACATCTTTCTTCGGCATCGAGGCCCTTACCGTGGTGCAGCAGAGGGTTATCGCCCTCTTCGTCTTCGCCGCCCTCATGTGGATTTTCGAGATTATCCCCAACTGGGCAACTTCCCTCCTTATCATTACGATAGCGTTGCTGACGCTGTCCACGAAGGGAATAGGCTTCTTCTGCAACCCTGAATACGGCACCCTGATGAAGCCCGCCAGAATCATGTCATCCATGGCGGATCCTGTGGTGATGCTCTTCCTCGGTGGCTTCGTGCTTGCAATCATGGCGGAACGCTACGGCCTGGACGTGGTGATAGCCCGCGCCCTGCTCAAGCTCTTCGGAACCAAGCCCCAGTTCGTACTTCTGGGATTCCTTCTCATCATTTCGGTATTCTCGATGTTCATGAGCAACACCGCTACCGCCGCAATGATGCTTACCCTCCTCGCTCCGGTGCTTGCAAAGCTTCCCGTCGATGACAAGGGCAAGATAGGCCTGGCGCTCTCAATCCCCGTGGCCGCCAATCTCGGCGGTATTGGAACCCCCATCGGCACCCCTCCCAACGCTACCGCAAAGGGATATCTGGAGCAGGCCGGCATCGACGTGACCTTCGGTGACTGGTGCGCCCACATGATTCCCTATGTTCTCATCATGATACTCGTTGCATGGGTGCTGCTGATGGTTTTCTTCCCCTTCAAGACAAAGAAACTCGTCCTTGAGATACCTGAAAGCAATGTAAAGAAAGACTGGAAATACTATCTGGTATGGGTGACTTTCATCGGCACCATCCTTCTCTGGGCCACTGAATCCATCACCGGAATCAATTCCAACATAGTCGCATTCATCCCTCTGGCGGTTTTCACGGCAACCGGAATTTTCGGCAAGGAGGAGATTAAGGAAATCAACTGGAGCGTGCTCTGGCTCGTCGCCGGCGGATTCGCCCTCGGCTACTGCCTGCAGGATACCGGCCTGGCGAAGGTGCTCATCGAGGCCATTCCTTTCGGAACCATGTCCGTGGTTCTCGTGATTGTCGTGGCCGGCCTGGTGTGCTACTTCCTTTCGAACTTCATCTCGAATTCCGCCACCGCCGCCCTGCTCATTCCTATCCTTATCGTGGTTGCCGAAGGCATGGCGGACCCCGCCGCCGCAAGCAACGCCAGCTTCATGGCTTATGGCGGAACCCAGGCAATGATTATATTCATCGCTACCTGCGCATCCATCGCTATGCTCTTCCCTATTTCAACCCCTCCGAATGCGATTGCATCTTCCACCGGCATGGTGGAGACCAAGGATATGGCGAAGGTCGGTATTATCGTCGGCATCGTAGGATTCATCCTCGGCTTCTTCTGGCTTACAAAGATTTTCCCTTTTGCCTGATATGAAAAAAATTTATACAATAATAGTCCTGTCGCTTCTCTGCGCCGCAGCCTATGCGCAGGAAACCAAACCTACGGTGGAGGTACACGGATTCATCCGCAACTATTATGCTGTGGACACCCGCGAAATGGTGGGCCTTACCGAGGACTTCTTTACCTACGTCCCCAAGGATGTGCTGACGCTGAATAATTCGGATGACGGGAATTTCTATCCCAACGCCCGCTTTGCCGCCCTCACATCCCGCCTCTGGGTTGAGGCCAAGGGTTATGAATTCAACGGACTCAAGGTCGGTGCCCGCGTGGAAGGCGACTTCTACAACGGACTCGGCAACGACAAGGTTACCGGCACCGCGAACTTCCGCATGCGCCAGGCCTTCGTCACCTTGTCCCGCGCCCACTGGAACCTCAAGGCCGGACAGGCATGGCATCCCCTTGCCGCCGATATGCCCGATGTGTTCTCGCTGAATACCGGCGCCCCTTTCGGCCCTTTCAGCCGTACTCCGCTGACTCAGTTCGAGTATAACTTCGGAGAACATTTAAGCCTTTCCACCGCCCTTATCTGGCAGATGCAGTACGCATCCAACGGCCCGAGCGGAAAGAGCGCCAAGTACATTGAGTGGGCCTGCTCCCCTGAATTCTACTTCGGTGCAAACGTGAAGACCGACAATCTCCTTCTGCGCGCCGGACTGGACGTGCTCAGCATCAAGCCCCGTCTTTACGACGACTACGGCTTCCTGACCGACCGTATCACAACCCTCACTCCTTTCTTCTACGGACAGTACAAGAAGGATCTCTTCAGTGTAAAACTCAAGAGCGTATTCGCTCAGGCAGGTGACCATCTCAACCTTAACGGCGGTTACGGCGTGTGCGAGATAAAGTCCGACGGGAATTGGATTTACACCCCTACGCGCAACTCTTCCAGCTGGATAAGTTTCTGCTATGGCAAGAAGCTGCAGGCCGTCCTCTTTGCCGGATATGTAAAGAATTTCGGCACGGCCAAGGCTCTTGTGGATGCCGACAAGTTCTGGTTCAGCACCAACAGTTTCGACAACCTGAACCAGATGGTCCGCGTGACGCCCTCGGTGATATACAACTTTGGCAAGCTTGCCTTCGGCCTGGAGTATGAGATGACGAGCGTGCAGTATGGCGACAAGGCCCAGGGCATGGATCTGTCCAAAGGTCTTTATACGGAAGATCTGCACTGGGTGACGAATCACCGTGTGCAGGGAATGATCAAGTTCAGTTTCTAAAACTTCCTAAAGAATCTGAGACAGGCCTTCGGTGATTCGCCGGAGGCCTTCTTTCATTGTGGTGGCGGGGCATGCGAGGTTGATGCGGCAGCCGGTGGGAACGCCGTAGATGGCACCGTCGCTGATGCGGACGCGATTGGCGGCAAGCAGCCTGTCGGCTATGGCCTTACCCGTCGGAGGGAGTGCTTCCGGCTCTTCAACCCCCTCCCTAAAAATCGAAGCACTCCCTCCGACGGAGCAGTCGACAAAGTCCGCCCAAAGCAGATAAGTGGCCTCCATTTCAGGGATGCGGACGGCGGGGAAGCGGCCGGCGAATTCGTCGCGCAGCATCACGAAATTGCAGTGCACCAGCTCGTTCATCTCCACAAGCCATGCGGCCCCTTCGTCGCTGTAGGCGGCCTGCAGGGCCACTATGCCAAGCTGGTTCACGTCGCAGTGCTCCCAGATATTGATTATCCTGTCCATCCTGCGGCGGAATTCCTCATTGGCGCTCACTATGTTGGCTATCTGTATGCCCGCGATGTTGAATCCCTTGGTAGGGGAGACGAATGAAATGCTGTTCGCCGCAAATTCGGGGCTGATGGAAGCAAAGGGAGTGTAGGAATGGCCGGGGGCCACAATTTCGCAGTGAATCTCGTCGCTGATTACGGCAACGCCGTTGTGCAGGCAGATGTCTCCGAGTCTCTCCAGTTCTTCCCTTGTCCAGCAGCGTCCGGTGGGGTTATGGGGATTGCAGAGCAGGAAAGCCTTTGCGGCAGGATCCGCGCAGCGTCTTTCGATGTCGTCCCAGTCCATCTCGTAGCGGTGCAGGGAGGCGTTCCACAACAGCCTGGTTTCGCTTATTTCCGCGTCCTGGTTGGTAATGTTGTGGAAAAAGCAGTTGTAGGCGGGGGTGGGGAGTATGACCTTGTCTCCAGGGGATGTCAGCGCCTTTATCGCGATGGATGTGGCCGGCACTATTCCCTGGACGGGAATAATCTGCTCGCGGCTGATTTCCCAGGCGTGGCGCTGCGCGAACCAGCGCATCACGCTCCCGTAATATGAATCCGGAATCTCGGTATAGCCGAAAACGCCTTTCGAAACGCGCTCCTGAAGCGCATTTACAATGCAGGGAGCGGCGGGGAAGTCCATCTCCGCAACCCACATCGGGATAACGTCGGGTTCGCAGCTATCCCACTTTACGGAATTTGTGCCGCGGGGGGTGGCTTCGCTTTCAAAATCGAACATCATGCAAAACATTTTTTCATCCATCGCTCGCCCTTGACCCTGAAGAAGAAGATTATTCCCCTGACATTCAGTTCAATGCACATTGCAATCCAGTATCCTGCAAGGCCGAACCTGGGAGTGAGTACAAGGGCGAGGCCTATGCGCACCACCCACATGCTCACGAAATTGTAAATCATGGGAACAAGGGTGTCCCCTGCACCGAGGCAGGAACCGTGTCCTATAATGGACACTGCGTAAAGAGTTTCAGCAAATGCTTCTATGCGAAGAACCTTTACGCCGAGGGCTATTACTTCAGTATCGTTGGTGAGCACTCCCATCATCTGGGGTGCGAAAATATACATCAGTATTCCAAGGACGGTCATCATCACTGACGCCATTCCCATTGTAAGGAATGCAAATTGCTTCGCGAGTTTTTTGCGCCTGGCCCCTATGCTCTGCCCGACCAGGGATGTGGCGGCTTCACTGAGCCCGTACCCAGGCATGTAGCAGAAACTTTCAGCCGTGATTGCAAAAGAATTGGCGGCTATCGCTACGGTGCCAAGAGGAGCCACTATAATAGTGCTCATGATGTATGCTCCGCGCATTATTATGTTCTGCAGCCACATCGGCCCGCTGATGGTCAGGGCTGTGCGCAACGACTTCCTGTCGGGTATCCATGAACCGGAATCCTGAAGGATGTTGAGCTCCGGACACTTGCAGAACAGGTACCATAGGGCGAAAAGATGGGTGATGAGCGTCGCTGCGCCTGTTCCGAGGGCCGCTCCCTTGACTCCGAGCCCGAATATATATATAAACAGGTAGTTGAAGGCGACGTCCAGCACGCATGCGGCAATTTCCACCATGCTGGGAATTTTCATGTTGCCGGTCGCCTGAAGCATGGAACAGCTGGTGATGGCGAGCTGCAGCACGGGGAGGAAGGCGCAGAATATTGCAAAATATGCGCTTGCGTCTGAACAGATGGCTTCTTCCGCTCCCAGCCAACGGGGAAGGAAAGGGCTTATCGCCAGCCCTGCCAGTGCGAGCAGCACGCTTGCCGACAACACGCTGAAAAAGCCCTTGCGCATTACGGCGCGGGCCTGGGCGTATCTGCGGGAACCAATCAATTGGGCTACCTGAACGGAGAATCCGGAGGAATTCGCGGCGCAGAAACCTGCAAAAATCCAGGTACTCGTTGCCACGATGCCTATGGATGCAGCCTGCGTTGAACCCAGATGTCCGACCATCCCGGCATCAATATATTCCATTACTATCTGGGACAGCTGTGCCAGAATGGCGGGCAGGCCGAGCAGCCAGACGAGCTTGAGCTGTTCTTTTGTGTGCAGTTCCTGTCCTCCCCTGACTTTATCCAGTAATAAATCTTTGCTTGCTGCAGACATAGTCCGCAAATATAGCAATTATCGACGGAATTCGCTTGGGGTCTGCCCCGTGTGGGCCTTGAAGAATTTATAAAATACGGAGGAATTCGGGAAGTTCAGCCGGTAGACTATTTCCTTAATGGGCATGTCGGAATACTTCAGCATATTCTTGGCTTCGAGTATCACGAAGGAATCTATCCACTCCGGACCGGATTTGCCGCTGGCGTTCTTGATTATCTTCGAAAGGTACTTGGGAGTGAGGCAAAGTTTATCGGCATAGAAGTCCATCGCCCTTTCCCTGTCGTGATATTCTGCAACCAGTTTGAGAAATTGTTCCAGCACCAGTTTTGTGCGTATGGTCTGCTCTCCGTTGGATTTCGGCCGCTCAACTGCGAGGAGTTTCTCCTGCCAGATGCTGCCGGCGAAGTAGAGGCACGAGGACACTATGTTGCGAAGGACGTGGATAAGGCCCTTGGGAGAGTTTTTTACAAGTGAGTCCACCAATTCAAAATACCGGAAGAAGATCGCGCGCTCATCTCCGTTCATCTCGAAGCAGGGATTATCCAGCACTGCTATGCTTTCGTTGAACATGCGCACATAGTCCATGCGCGAACTGGACAGGAAGTCGCTGGAAACGGCCACGACCACAAAGTGCAGACGGTCAAACTGGTCGTCTTCTATACTGTAGATTCTGCTGATGTTTCCTGGAAGATTGATGATGACAGAATTCTCGTGTATGTCGTAGGTTTTGAGATTTATTTCAGCCTTGAGTTCTCCTTCCAGACAGAATACGGCCATGTAGCCGTCCAGCCGGCAAGGGTACTTGAGAATGTCGAGAACCTCATGCTGGCGGATTTCAGCGATGAAAAAATCGTCAGACAAGGTGTCAGTGACTGTGCAGGGGAATATTTTCTGCAAGTCATTCAGGCTGATTTCGTGAAGGTGCTTGTCCATATGTCGATTGATTTCAGTTCTGCAAATCTAATATAAAAATGTAAATTAGTAGATTATTTCGACTTTTTCGAAACAATGTTCTGCCTTTTAATTTCTTTTTGGAATAATTAAGGCAACGAATTTGCAGGGCAGACAGGCGCAAATGAAAAATGAAATGAAAAGAATGATCTGTGTTGCCGGCATAGTGTTGGCATTGGCAGGGTCCCCTGCACAGGGGCAGGAAACGGAGGTGACGCCCAGAGCCCTGAGTCTGGATGACTGCCGCCAGATGGCGATCAGCAGTAATAAGAATCTCGACCAACAGCGCGCCAAACTCGAAATGGCCGGTTATGACCGCAAGATAGCGGCTGCAAATTTTTTCCCAAAAATCAGTGCCATCGGCACCTATCAGCATACATGGGGAGACTTCTCGCTGGTGGATGAAAGCAATATCCCGCAGTTCGGTCCGGAAGCGGCAAAGTTCCAGAGTGTCTATAACGAAAGGATAGATGCCCTTACCCAACTTGTGAACTCCAATCCTATGGTTGCTGCAGCCATTGCAGCAGATCCAAAGATTGCGGATCTGGTGGGCACCCTTACGGCTGTCGAGACCAATTCCGCAATCGCGGGCGTAGGGCAGAGGGTGGATCAGGCGATAGATGAGACCATCCATCCCGACATTTCCGATATATATCTCGGCGTGATCAGCGTGCAGCAGCCCCTCTTCGTCGGCGGCAGGATAATCGCTTCCAACAAGATGGCGAAGTATGCCGAAGAACTTGCCCGCTATGAATATGACGGCGACTATGATGCAATCCTTATCGATGTTGACCAGGCATACTGGCAGGTAGTCTCCGTTTCGAACAAGAAGAAATTGGCCGAGAGTTATTCGCATCTTCTCCACAAGATGAAAGACAACGTGGAGGTTTCCGTGAAGGAGGGCGTAGCCACGGAGGCGGACGCCCTTACTGTAAAGGTAAAGTGCAACGAGGCGGACATGACGCTCACCAAGGCAACCAACGGTCTGGTACTTGCCAAGATGCTGCTGTGCAAACAGACAGGTCTTCCTCTTGATACGGAGATCAGACTTCTGGACGAGGATCTCGAGATAGTTCCCATACCCGAGGATGAGCCCGAAAAGAGTATGGAAGAAATCCTGGTGGCAAGGTCTGAGACCAGGCGCCTGGACCTTGCACGCAAGATCTATCACGAAAAGACCAATGTCGCCCGCGCAGACATGCTGCCTACCGTCGCCCTGACAGGCAATTACCTGGTGATGAACCCCAATATGAATCACGGTTTCCAAAACGAGTTCGGCCAGCACTGGGCAGCGGGCGTGATGGTGAGCGTGCCTCTCTTCCACGGCACCGAGGCCCTTCAGAAAACCCGGAAGGCGAAGGCCGAAGAGCGGATATACCAGAACAAGTACGATGATGCATGCGAACTGATAGAAATGCAGGTGACGCAGTTGAGGCAGCAGCGCAAGGAAGCCATGCAGAGGCTGGAAATGGCGAACAACGACCTTGCCAGTGCAGATGAGAACCTGCGTATAGCGACCATTGGTCAGGAAGCCGGAGTGGTGGACGTGAATACCGCGCTCGGAGCCCAGACAGCCTGGCTCAAAGCCCACAGCGAGTGCATAGACGCGGGCATCGAACTTCAACTCAATAATTCCAGGCTCAAGGCGGCCCTGGGCAACTATAAATCGGATATAGAATTGGCAGACAATAAAGAATAAACAGATATGGAAAAGAAGAAAAACTACAACCTCATCATAGGTCTCGCATCGCTGGTAGCGATTGTGCTGATTATCGCCCTGGTAGGTTATCTCGTAAGCAAACCGCGCCCGCACATAATCCAGGGCGAGACCGAGGCTGTCGAATACAGGATTTCCTGCATGGTGCCTGGACACGTGACAGAACTCTACTACAGGGAAGGTCAGGAAGTGCACAGGGGAGATACGGTCGCATTCATCGACTCTCCACAGGTGAGGGCGAAACTCGCGCAGGCACAGGCCGCCCGTTCGGCCGCAAAGGCGCAGAGCACCAAGGCGCAGAACGGTGCCCGGAAAGAGCAGATTGCAGGTGCGTATGAACTTTGGCAGCAGGCCCAGGTGCAGGAGGATATAATGAAGAAGAGTTTCGAGCGTGTGAAGAGCCTTTATGAGCAGAAGGTTGTTGCCGCTCAGAAGTATGACGAAACCAAGGCAAAGTACGATGCCGCGATCGCCCAGGCCAAGGCCGCCAAGAGTCAGTACGACATGGCCGTGAAAGGCGCCCGTGCAGAGGACAAGGCTGCCGCCGAGGCTCTTGTGCATCAGGCGGAAGGTGCTATCCAGGAGGTCGATTCTTATCTGAAGGAACTCTATCTCGTTTCACCTGCCGACGGAGTTATCTCGAACGTATATCCCAAGCAGGGAGAACTGGTAGGGCAGGGAAGTCCGGTCATGACGGTTACAGACCTTTCCGATATCTGGTTCACTTTCAATATCCGGGAAGACCAACTCCACGGCATGAACGTGGGCGATGAACTGACGGTCAGCATACCTGCCCTTGACGGTGCATCGCTCAAAGCGACCGTGAACTACATGGCGGTGCGCGAAAGTTACGCCACATGGAAAGCGACCAAGGAAACCGACTTGTACGACGCTAAGACATTCGAGGTGCGCGCCGTGCCCGCAGAGACTCTCAAGGGACTCCGTCCGGGCATGACAGCGATAGTGGAGAAGTAAAATGACATTCCGGCAGAAAATATTCAAAGTCGTCCGACGCGAACTCCGGATATGGGTCCGCAGGCCCATCTATCTGCTGGGAACGGTGGCGGTGATGGCGTTCTGCACCATCTTCTACCTTAGTTTCCTGAAAGACGGAGTGCCTTCCGACGTGCCTATCGCGGTGGTTGACCTGGACCGCAGTTCGACGTCGCGCAACTTTTGCCGGCAACTCGACGCCACCCAGTTGGGAAAGGTCGTATACTACGATGATTTCTCCTCTGCACGCGCCGACCTGCAGGGGGGCAGAGTGACCTCGGTATGTCTGATTCCGGAGGGTTTCAACCGTGATATCCAGGCCCAGAGGCAGCCGCATTTCAGTTTCTACATCAACGGACTGTACTTCCTCGGAGGTTCTCTTGCATGGAAGGACATCCTCACCATGGTCAATCTGACCTCCGGTGCCGTGCAGCGTGAGGTCCTGCGCATGAAAGGAGTGGACGAGAGCGAAATAATGGGGTTTCTGCGTCCGGTGGATGTGGATGTCCACCAGATAGGGAATCCTACCATGAACTATGGTGCCTATCTCGCGAACATGATGATTCCGGCAATGCTCCAGATGGTGATAGTCATCATCCTGATATACTCGCTGGGAACAGAACTCAAATATGGAACGAGCAGGCATCTGATGCAGGTGACGGGTGGCGACATATACGCGGCAATATCCGGCAAGGTCGCGCTATACACCTTGCTGTTCACAGCAATCGGATGGACACTGGAGATAATCCTCTACAAGTGGATGAATTTCCCGCTGGCAGGCCGGCTCGGGGAGATGTTTCTCGCATGCTTGCTGCTGGTCCTGGCAAGCGAGGCGGTAGCCATACTCATCATAGGCTGCGTGCCGGTATGCCGCTTTGCGCTCAGCATCGGTGCACTGTACAGCGTGCTGGGGATGTCCCTTACCGGCTTCACATTTCCGGTGGAGGCAATGCCCTTGGGCCTCAGAGGCCTTACGATGATTTATCCGCTGCGCTATTACTACGAGATTTACGTACAGGTTGGGATTTTCGACAATCCTTTCGGGGACTGGTATGTGTATGTGCTTGCCTTGCTAGCATTCTGCTTCCTGCCTTTCCTGGTGCTCAGGCGGCTGCATGGTGCGTATGACAAACTTGATTATGCGAGGAACTAGCAATGAGAGAGTCTTATCTTAAAAGATGGCTGCGCGATACGCTCGGAATCTTCAATCTGGAGTTGAAGAACATACTGAACGACGGAGGGGTGATGATTATCCTGATCGTCGCAGGCTTTTTCTACCCTATACTGTATAATTTCGTCTACAAGAACGGTATCCTGGAAGAGACTCCGGTCGCGGTGGTGGACAATGCCGACTGCAGCGACACCCGCCGAATGATACGTGAGATGGACGCCACGCGCGAGATTGACATCGCTTTTGAATGTGTGTCGATGGAAGAAGCGAAGGAACTCTTCCGCCAGCGCAAAGTCAACGGAATCATTTATTTCCCCGCCGACTTCGGCGATCGGCTGGCATACAAGGAAACGGCTACATTCAGCATCTATGCCGATATGAGCAGTTTCCTCTATTACAAGAATGTGCTGATGGGGTCCAATTTCGTGATGCTCCACGAGGTTAATCAGATCAAGATCGAGCGCTATGCCTTCGACGGTCTCACCGACGTGCAGGCCGACCAGGCGGTGAACACGGTGTTGTATGAGGATGTCAATCCCTACAACAGGGCTTTTTCCTACAGTATCTTCCTCTTATCCGCCATACTGATGCTGATAATCCAGCAGGTGATGTTCTATGGGATGAGTATTAGCGTGGGTACTATGCGCGAGGAGAACCGCAGTTTCGCATCCCTTCCGGATTCGTTGAAGGGGCGCGGAGTGGGACGTGCGGTAATCGGCAGGGGAGCGGTATACTGGCTGATATTCATGATAATAGGCATTTATGTCACCACTATAGTACCGGCAATGTTCGGCTTCCCGCAGAGGGGTGACTTCCAGGATATTATGGTGCTGCTCTGCATCTTCGTTACCGTCTGCGTATTTTTCTGCATGGCCTGGAGCACCATGGTTACGCGCCGCGAATCGGTCTTCATCCTTTTCCTGTTCATGTCTCCGGTGTGCGTTTTCCTGACCGGGTTCAGTTGGCCGGTCTCGGCTTTTCCTGCCTTCTGGAAGTGGTTCTCCTATCTGTTCCCTTCCACCTTCGGCTGCCAGGCTTTCATCAACCTGAATACTGCCGGTGCCAATCTGGAGATAGTCGCGCCGCTGCTGCGTGCGCTCTGCATCCAGGGAGTCGTCTATTTCGTTCTGGCCTGCGCCGCAGTATATGTCGAGAACTTCGTACTCAAGCGCAAGGACGAGATAGACTCGGCCATCCGCAATGTGGAAGACCGCATTATCTGACACGGCACGGTCATAGGTAATCATATCGAAAAGCTTTTTGGACAAAATATTGTTCAAAAAGTGCTGTTTACAGCATGGGACTGAAAATGCGGACTGTCTTCTGCAGGAAGCGCTGATACCACTTTGTGTCCGCTGCATCTTCAAGGGTGAACTCTTTGCACTGCTCAAGGTCGTGCTCGAAGATGGCTTTGTTTGCAAGGGCGAGGTCCCTGTCGTAGATGTAGGCGTTGTCTTCGTAGTTGAGGTGGAAACTGCGGTTGTCAAGGTTGGCGGAGCCGATGCATGAAAGATAATCGTCCATCACGAAGGTCTTCGCATGCATGAATTCCCCCTCCCTCAGGTAAATCTTCACTCCCGAGTGCAGAAGTTCTTCGAAGAAAGATTTGTTCGCAGGCCCCATGAAGAAGGTGTCGGCCTTATCGGGAATCATTATCCTCACGTCGGCCCCGCAGCGTCCCGCAGCCTTGAGTGCGGTCAGCACCGGCTGGGAAGGGACAAAGTAAGGGGTCTGCATATAGAAGTAGTCCTTGGTGTTGGAAAGCGCCCACACATATCCGCTTTCGATGGGGTGGAAATTCAGTCCCGGTTCGTCGGATATTATCTGTATCAGTTTATCTTCGGGATGGACGTCCTGCTTTGGGAAGTAGAAAGGATAGGGCTCTTCGCGCTTGCCTCCGGAGATTACCCACGAATTGAGGAAAATGCCCTGCAGTGCGGCGACCGCATCGCCTTCGATGCGCAGGTGGGTGTCCCTCCACTGGCGGAAGTAGTGGTCGTTGATGTTCATTCCTCCGGTGTAGCCTATCTTGCCGTCTATCACCACGATTTTGCGATGGTTGCGGTAGTTCAGCTTGGTGATGCAGTCGAGCAGAAGGTGCCGCAGGCTGGTAAAGCGGATAACTTCGACTCCGCTCTCTTTCATGCTGCGATAATACCTGTGGCCTATGGGAAAGTTCGCGATGTTTTCGTTGATGAACTTGACTTTGACTCCTTCCTCGGCTTTTTTGATGAGCATGTCGCGTACATCCCTGCTGCCCTTGTCATCCCCGAAGTGAAAATATTCCATGTTGATGGATTCCCTGGCGTTGGCGAGGTCTTGCATCAGCAGCTCGTACTTCCGTGCTCCGTCGGTGATTATTTCCACGGAATTGTTCCTGCTGATGCTGCCCTGGAAGACTCCGGCCATCAATTTTGAAAAACCCTGATATTCGGGATCCAGTTCATTTATCGCGGGGTTGTTGAAAAGCTGCTGCTGAAGGGTGCTGTCGGTCTCGGAAAGGAATTCTTCGAAAAAATGCCTGTATCTTTTCTCCACCGACCAGTGAGGCCGCACGTTCAGGATGATTACGGCAAGAATGAAAATGCCCAGCATTATGTGCCAGAACTCCGTGCTTGAAAGATCGCCTCGATTGAACACGAAAACGAAAATAATGGCGACTATTCCTACAATAAGGAGGAGGGAAATTATAATTTGGATGATACTGGACTTCATTTGACGTGCTTTACTGCAAATATATACAAAAATATCGGACAGTCGTCATTGTGCAGAAAATAGTACTATGCGATAATTTGTCTTATCTTTGCGCAAATTATGTCTTCTGTCATGAAAAAACTAATAGTTGCAGCCATGCTGGCTCTTGCCTCTTTCGGAGCAAACGCCCAGTTTTTCGATTTTGGAGCGAATCTTCACCGTTTTGAAGTGGGACTGAATCTCGGTCAGGCCGGATATTCTACCGGATATGCCCATTTCGGCATCGGAGCGAGTATTCTTGCCTGCGGGTTCTATATTGATTTTCTGCACGCCGATCCCCAGCACAAATACGACAATCGGGTTATCGACGTTTTCTGGCCCGACACCGAGGCTTGCTGCATCAATGCCGGTTACCAGATACCGATAACTTCGTGGTTGAGAATCATGCCTCTCGCAGGCTATGCCCAGACCAACGAGGGATATACCGACGGAGGAACCCTGTATTGGAATTCCGGTGACAGTGATGCAAGCCTGTACCATAAATACAGGGTCACCCCGGGCAGCCATATCCATTACTTCAATTATGGCGGCGGAATCTCGATCCAGCCCTGCAAATGGATCAGCATCAATGCCGTCTATACAAAGTACGCAGTTTACGGCGGCATAGCCGTGGCGTTCAACAGCTTTTAGCACAGGAGCCTGACGCAAGCCCTCTTATAGGCATTAGTTGAAATAATACTCAATATAAGGGATTTCTGCTATAGGTCTCCCTTGAATGGCAGGGACCTATTGCGTTTTTCTGCTATAGGTCCCCCTTGAAACGCAAGGACCTATTGCGTTTTTCTGGGTTTTCTGCTGTAGGTCTCCCTTGAAACGCAGGGACCTATGGCACTTTTCTGGGATTTCCGCTGTAGGTCCTCTTTGAATCGCAGGGACCTACAGCACTTTTCTGGGTTTTCTGCTGTAGGTCCTCCTTGAAACGCAGGGACCTATTGCGCTTTTCTGGGTTTTCTGCTGTAGGTCTCCCTTGAAATGCATGGACCTACAGCACTTTTCTGGGTTTTCTGCTATAGGCCCCCCTTGAAATGTAGGGACCTATTGCGTTTTTCTGGGTTTTCTGCTGTAGGTCTCCCTTGAAATGCATGGACCTACAGCACTTTTCTGGGTTTTCTGCTATAGGCCCCCCCCTTGAAATGCATAGCCGGCGCCAGTGAGCGGATAAGGGGGCGGTGCCCCCTCAACTTGAGCAGGCGAAGCCTGCGAAGGCGCGCCTCAGCGCGCCCGGCCCGGAGGGTGGTTCAACATGCCGCACTGGCTGTGCTATTCGTCAGAGGATATGGTCCACTGGAAGGAGCACGGGCCGGTGCTGGCCGCGGGCGACTTTCCCTATGCGTCACCCGGCGGCTCCTGGGCCGGCCAGGTGGTCGAGGCCAACGGCAAGTACTATTACTACGTGACGCTCGACCGCAAGGACAACGGCGAGCATACTGTCGATGTCGCGGTAAGCGACTCTCCCACAGGACCTTTCCGTCCCGCAAGGAAGGACGGCACCCCGCTCATCACCGACGGAATGACCCCCGACTCGTACCGTCCCAACGCCGATATCGACCCCACCGTGCTGATCGACGACGACGGCACTCCCTGGCTTGCCTGGGGCAACGGCGACTGCTATATGGTGAAGCTCAAGAAGAACATGATCGAGCTCGACGGGGAAGTGAAGAAAGTGCCGATGCGCAACTATTCCGAGGGGCCGTGGCTCTTCAAGCGCGGCAAGTACTACTACAACGTCTATGCGGCTGATGCGCCCGGTGTGCAGCCGGAGCAGATGTGCTACTCGATGGCGGAGTCCGTCGAGGGGCCCTGGCGCTTCGGCGGCTATCTCACCACCAGCGCCAACCACGGATTCACCATCCACCCGTCGGTGATAGAGTTCGGCGGCAAGTGGTACTTCATCTACCATGACGGCTCGTACAGCCAGAACGGCGAACCCGGCGGCGACTGCCGTCGCAGCGTCTGCGCGGAGTTCCTCCACTTCAACCCCGACGGCACCATCCGCCCCATCCGCCTGACTCAGGAAGGTCTCACCCTGAGTGACGAAGACTGAAAATAGAGGACAGGGGAGCGATCAGAATCCCGCTCCCAAGTGGAAGCCGACGCAACGGGTCGCAACTGTCGGACCCAGGAAAAGATGGAAGTTTCTCCATATCCTTATCCGCACTCCAGGTTCCCAGGCCGCGAAAAACCATCTGTCGCCAGGATTGTAGCCGACAACCTCGATCTGCTCTCCGGTTTGATAATCTACCCTGTATTTTCCATCCACCTTGTAAACCCAGCTCGCCCCTATGGCGGCGTCGCTGTAGAAAGCGAATATGTCGCGCTGCCCCAGATGGAAATATCGCCGCATATAAACTCCTGTATCGATGGAATATACTTCGGCGGGATAGGCATCCAGATACAGTTCGCCCCGACCGACGAGAAGGCCGAAGGTGCGCTTGTCGTCAATCCTTACGCCTCCGGTGAATTCCGGCCCGGTGGTGAAAAAACCCGTTGACCACCGGGCCGTAAACTCCGGCTTCCAGTTTTGTCTGCCTTCCTGGGAGAAAGCGTACTTCCAGCCTTCTGCCCAGCTACGGGCATCGTCGGCCATAGTCTGTGCCGATGCCGAAAACCCCATAAGGAGCACCATCGTAAAAAAAAGTATCCTTTTCATCCTTCCATATTTAGTCCGGCATAAATTTAACTGTAATCTGCAAAAAAAACAAATAACCCCACCGGATGCACTCCAATGGGGTTTTCTCGTGACTCCTACAGGAATCAGTCCGGCCTCGTCGGCCTCGAAATCCTCCTTCCATTGTCCTGAGGACATATAGCCGTCGAGGATGTCAAGCTCGTCTCTGCACTTCTCGTACTCGGACACGGCCTCCTCCAGCACCGTGAGGACACGGGAGACCTTGTCGTAGCGGTCCTCCATGAGGAGGATTCTTTCAAGTCTGGGATCTATTTTCATATCATGGTCAGATGCTTCGAGATTTCGTTGTCCAGCGTCATAGGAAAGGGGGCGGAAATTGATTTCAAGATTCAAATATACGGTTTTTTGTCATTATTAGACGCTTGTCCCCGACAGATTCTGGATTCGCCAAGCCTTGGCGTCGGCCCATTGGCCCTATACCGGACAAATTCTCTCCTTATGACTCGTAAATGTCCTTTTCCTTGCAGGGCATGTGGTCAAGGGTGTATTATACGGAAGAGCGGTGTCAATATCGGGTGAATACTCCATTTAATACCGTATAGACAAGCCTACATTAAAGGTACCATATCTTTTCCAAGTGCTTTCAGTGCCGACAGACTGGAAAGTATAGCCTGCCGTAATGCCGAATTTGTCATACCAGAAACCGGTCATGACGTTCAGGCGAAATCCGTTGTTGCCCATCAGTCGTTCATCATGCCGGGGCCCGCCGATATAAATATACATCAGATCCCCCTCAGTAGGTTCTGAGCCGTAAAACATGCCTCCTTCTTTCGGAACAGCCTTGCCGAGCAGATACGAGTTCTGATGGATCGTGGAGCCGAATCCGGGTGAAACCCACAGTCCTGTCTTGCACTTCCCGAATTCATGGACATAGCCGATCGGGACATAGAATACGCTCTCGACGGAGTATGACTTCGCATCTTTCCATTGTTCCGGAGTGCTGGCGATATTTCCCATTTCGTCGAAAACGCTTCCGGATTTCAGGCTGCTCCGTTGCAGAGAAGTCGACAGCCCCCATGTGAAGATATTCCCATCCCGCCATGGGCGGTAGCGGAATTCAATGATGGAAAGTTCCATGGACCGGCCCAGCGGCTTCATCTCAGAAGGAGTGTCCAGCGCGTATGTTCCTCCGAGATCGAGTTCTCCGAAAGCTACAGCCGACCAGGCTGGCATGGTATGTATCGCGGTTACGCCGAAAAGCGGCGCTTCAAAGTTCAGCTTCTTTCCCACGACGGTCGATTCCGTCTCCGGGTTCTGCGCAGCCGCCGACAACACGACCAGTGCGGCAATAATAGTAGTAAATACTTGTTTCATAAATTGTTATTGTTTTTTAAACATATTCTTTAATTCTTCAACCGTGGCCTGCCCTTCCAGATAGAGCAGCGTGACCTTCCATCTGTCGCCGTCGGGCCTGGCCTGCCAGCAGAGGTAGCGGTGATATTTCCCATTGCCTTCTGGTTCGATGAGGGCATAGGTCAGAAGCTCTGCCGTCTTCTCCATTTCAGAGAGGAGCGCTCCTTCGGAATCGGCCTCGACAAGGGCTGCAAGACGGGAAACCTGCTCTGTCGTAGCCGGGGCGCTGACGCCCAGATAGTAGGCAAGTTTGTATGAGGAGAGGCTGCTGCCCTTTACCTCCGTTCGGACCATCTCCTTCTTGGGGATGATGCCGTCTCTGAACGCCTCCCAGCTGTGCAGGTCCTTCTGGGCGAAGGCCTGGCTCCCAAGCATAAGGAGGGTTGAAAGTATGAGTACAATCTTTTTCATTTTCCAAATATTTCTTCCAGCGAGGCTTCCGCCCGGGTCCCATCGGCAAAGAAGTCTGCAAGTGAATTGTTTACGGTTTCCATGACCAGTTCGCTGTCCGTGGACTTTTCGCCGAAAGCATAGCGGACATAGGTATTGTCGCCCTTCGTGACAAGGCCGACAGTGATGATTGTCGCCAGACTGGCGGCAACGGCGATTGCCGTCGACCAGTGGATTTTCCGCACCTTGGGCTGACGTAACTCCCGGCCGATGGACAGATACCCCAGGACGCCGCGAAGTTCATCAAAGCAGGAGTCTTCGGTCGATGCGGCATAGGCAGCAAGTGCCTTCTCCTCCTCCGGGGTTGTTTCGCCCTCGAAGTATCGCTCCATCAGAAGACTGTATTTATCTTTATCTGTCATGGCTCAATGCGTTTCTAAGTGTTTTCCGGGCTCGGGAGAGCTGCATCCTGACGGCAGCGCTTTCCATTCCAAGTTCCCGGGCTATATCTTCCAGCGTCCTTCCTCTGTATTCCTTCTCTTCAAGTATATATCTTTGTAAATCTGTAAGTTCTGTCTTTATCTTGGTATGCATCTCTTCGTAGAGTAGCTCTTTTTCTTCCATATCCGGCGGATCTTCCGGGACCTCTGAATCCAACACGGTCGTTCCCTTTCGTCGCCGCTCATTCAGACTGGCATTCCGCACCGCCCTTCCCAACAGCGCCTCGGCCTCCTTCTCGGACGCAAGTGGATACTGTTTTTCCCAGAGACGGACGAACGCATCTTGAAGGACATCCTCTGCATCAATCCTCTTCGGTACGATCCGGTCGGAAACCCTTTTCAGCCTCTGCCGAAGCCGTATGAATGCGCTTGTTAAATAATCTTCTGCCATCGCAACCCAATCAAGCATTTTTCATGCCTTCTAATGTTATAACACTGAAGGGCCGGAAATGTAACAAAACAACGAAGCAGGTTTTGGGGTGACTCTTGCAGAGATACCTTGCAATTATATGCAATCCTGATAAAATAACATACAGCAACAATTGTTAGCTATCTCAGCCTTAAAGTCTAATATATTATTCTTTATTGGCAATGATGGTGCTAATGTTCGATTGTTGGCAATAAAAGTATGTTTTATTAGACTTTTGCTTGTGATTTGAATGATATTTATATATATTTGCAGCAAAAGTATAGTTTATTGGACTTATGAACCTTACGGAAGTAATTAAAAGTCGCAGGAAAACGCTCGATATATCGCAGCAGGATCTTGCTGAGATGGCTGGAATTGGACTGGCAACCATAAAGAATATTGAGCGGGGAAAAGGGAATCCGTCTATTGGGACTGTTTCTAAAATAATGGGAGTACTTGGGATGGAAATTGAATATAAGGTTCGTCAGACGATATGATTCTCCAGAATATGAGACAAGTGGATGTATATGTGAATGACCGGAAGGCCGGGGTGCTGACAGAAATGCATC
>CAJONC010000008.1 GCA_905235675.1 uncultured Bacteroidales bacterium
TCCATCATGAGAAACGAACTTGACATATGTGCCGAAAAGGACTACGCCTTCTGCGAGGGCGAAGCCAAAGGTTTGGCAAGAGGACGTGCGGAAGGGGAAACCAATAAGGCTAAGGAAGTTGCCAGAAACTTTTTGGCAATGGGACTGTCTGTAAAGCAGGTTGCGCAAGGGACTGGCCTGTCCGAAGAAGAAATTAAAAAGCTAAAGAACTGACTGTGTCCCGCTGCGGCTGTCCACGCTCCGGAAACCATACATGATTCCGTGAAAGTAATACGGAGTTCGAATTTTTTGTAAATTTGCAGACGCTATGGCTCTATTGCTTGTTTACCTGCTCGGCGCGCTGCTGATATCCTTCCTCTGCTCCATTCTGGAGTCGGTGCTGATGTCTACGCCGCTGTCTTTCATCACCATGAAAGAAGAAGAAGGTTACGCCAAGGCCGTGCGTTTCAAAAAGTACAAGCAGGACAGTTCCCGCCCCATCGCAGCCATACTTTCGCTTAACACCATCGCCAACACCCTGGGCGCCGCCGGAGTGGGCCATCAGGTCACCGAGGCTTTCGGTTCGCAGTGGTTCGGCCTTGTGTCTGCCGTAACCACCATACTCATACTCATCTTCTCCGAGATCATTCCCAAGACCATCGGCACTTCCCAGTGGAAACACCTGATGGGTTTCACCACCACGGCACTGGACATTCTCATTGTGATTATGTACCCTGTTGTCATAGTGGTGGAATGGATCAGCCGGATTTTCACTCCGGAAGACACGGAGGCCGCCGTCAGCCGTGAGGAAGTGTCGGCAATGGCCAATGTGGCCGAAGAGGAGGAGGTGCTTGACGAAGACGAGAATACCCTCATCCAGAACCTGATAAAAATGGATGAAATCAAGGCCTACGAGGCTATGACGCCGCGTGTGGTCTGTGCCATCGCTCCGGAGTCGATGACGCTCAAGGCCTTCTACAAGAACGACAAATTCCTGCATCACTCCCGCATCCCTGTCTATGCCGAGTCGGACGAATACATCACCGGCTACATTCTGCGCACCGATGCGCTCCAGCTGCTTGCCGACGACAAGTTCGAGCGCCGTCTTGGCAGCATACGCCGCGACATCGAGCTCTTCAATGAAGAGACGCCGCTGGGTGAAATCTGGGACACCATGCGCAGCAAGAATGAGCAGATTTGCTGCATCATTGACGAATACGGTTGCTTCCAGGGCATTCTGAGCCTGGAAGATGTGATTGAAACGCTGCTGGGAAGCGAGATTATCGATGAAAACGACGTCGTCTCCGATATGCAGCAGTACGCCCGCGAGCGATGGGAGCAGCGTCTGCAGAAAAAATAGCAATCAGATAACTTCAGCCTCGAAGATGGCTTTCAGGACTTTGTCGGGGTAACAGGACTCGAACCTGCGACCCTCTGCTCCCAAAGCAGATGCGCTAGCCAACTGCGCCACACCCCGAAATTTTCCACGCAAAGTGGACTGCAAAGATAGTTATTTTTTCTATCTTTGGCTGATTATGATAATTGAAGCGAAAAATATCAGCAAGTCCTTCGGTCAGCTCAAGGTGTTGAAGTCCGTGGATTTTCAGGCGGAGCATGGAGAGATAGTATCCATCACCGGAGCATCCGGAGCGGGAAAAACCACACTGCTGCAGATCCTCGGCACCCTGAGTTCCCCCGATGAAGGAACGCTTTGCATCGACGGCACCGACGTCCTCTCCCTTGGCAGCAGGCAGCTTTCGTCTTTCCGCGGGAAGAAGATTGGTTTCGTTTTTCAGGACCATCATCTCCTCCCGGAGTTCACCGCCCTCGAAAACGTCATGATTCCCGAACTGATTGCAGGCGTCCCCCGCAAAACCGCCACCGTGCACGCGCAGGAACTGCTTGCGGAAGTGGGACTTGCGGACAGGACGGGCCACAAGCCCTCCGAACTCTCCGGAGGCGAAAAACAGAGGGTGGCGATAGCGAGGGCCCTCGTGAACAGGCCCGCCGTCATCTTTGCAGACGAACCTACCGGCAATCTCGATTCGGTAACCAAGGAAGAAATTCACCGCCTGTTCTTTTCGCTTCGCGACAAATTCGGCCAGACCATAGTGATTGTTACCCACGATCCGGCCCTCGCTTCCCTTTGCGACCGTTCCCTTACCATGCGCGACGGCCGCTTCGAATGATGAAGGACAATGTCTTCAGATTCAAGCGTTTCGAAGTCCGGAACAGCCTCGCGGCCCAGAAGGTGGGAACCGATGCCGTGCTGCTGGGCGCTGCGATGACGCTGCCGGAGGGGCCCCAATGCCCTCTCCGCCTTCTGGACATAGGCACAGGGACGGGGGTGATAGCCTTGATGGCGGCCCAGCGTATGGAAGGCAATAATGTGATGATAGATGCCATAGACATTGACCCCGAAGCAATTTCCGAGGCTTCGGCGAATTTCGCCGCGTCACCCTGGAGCTGCATTCTGCGTGCAGAAAATATCTCCCTTCAGCAACTTTCCGCTTCACTTGAAGGCAGTACGGCAGCGGGGTACGATGCCATCTTCTCCAATCCTCCCTACTTCGACGACTCCCTGAAGGCCCCCGACGGCCGCAGGAGCACCGCCCGTCACACCGACACGCTTTCGTACCGCGACATACTCGCGTTCGCATCGCGGCAGCTCAAACCCGAAGGCACCCTGTCCCTGATTCTGCCATCCGAAACCGAGGCTGCCCTGCTTCGCAGCGCAAGGGGATTCGGCCTGCATGCCTTCCGTATCCTGTATATCTGCACCACGGCGGCAAAGCCCCCCAAGCGCATAATCGCCGAGTTCCGCCGTTCCGGACCGGCCGCCGCACTGCCGGAAAACAGGGAAAGCATTATCCTGACGGAAGGCACCGCCCGCAGCGCCGCCTACTCCGCCCTCACCGCACAATTTTATCTGTAATATATGCTGAACAAAGAACTTGAAGAATACGTCGAACGGGAAATAATCCCCCGTTATGAACATTTCGACGACGCCCACAAAGTGGACCACGCCCGCACCGTGATTTCCCAAAGCCTGGAACTCGCCTCAAGGCTCAAAGACCAGTGCTTGGATACCGACATGGTATATGCCATAGCTGCATTTCACGACACCGGACTTGTGGAGGGCAGGGAAGTGCATCATCTGGCTTCCGGCCGCATAATCCGCGGCGACGCCACCCTGCGGAACTGGTTCAGTGAAGAACAGATAGAGACTATGGCGCAGGCGGCGGAAGACCACAGGGCTTCATCCGACCACGAGCCCAGGAGCATTTACGGGCGCATAGTGGCCGAGGCCGACCGCATCATCGACGGCGAAACAATCATCCGCCGCACAATACAATACGGACTTTCGCATTACCCTGAGCTGGACCGCGAGGGCCACTGGCAGCGTATGTGCGACCATATAAGCGAGAAATATGATTACGGCGGATACCTCAAACTCTGGATTCCCGAATCCCCGAATGCTGAAAGGCTCGAAGAGTTCAGGCAGAACCTGCGCCGCCCCGGCTGGCTCAGGGACCGGTTCGACCGCCTGTTTCCTTAATATTTACCTTAATACCGTCTCCGCCACATTCCAGCCCTCCACATGGATTACGGGCCTGGCGGGAGCATCATCGCGGGCAATCTCAAGCGTGACCGTCAGGGACTCGCCGGGTTCAAGGGTAAAGTAGTTGTCGCTGGTGAAAGTGTAGGGCACGGGCAGGCCGTCGTCGCCGAGCAGCAGCACTTCGTTGAAGAAGGCGAGCTTCTTTGTGCTGTTCTTCAGGCTTACGTCGAAGTACAGGTTGTCGGCATCGGAACGCTTCTTGAGCGAGGTCCCCACCTTAACGCGGGGCATTTCGTTCAGCTTCTCGAACCCGCTTGCACACGGGCCGGTAAGGGTCCCCGGCACATATTTGTCCTTGGAGCGCCAGTAGAAATTCTTGGAAAGCTGCTTCCCGCGCGAATCCCTCACTTCCAGGGCGATGAAGTGCACCTGGCTGATGTTGTCGGGGAATATCAGTTTCATAACGTCGCAGGCCACGCCGTCGGCATCCACCTTGATTGCGTGGGTGGTGAAGGTCGCGAGCTTGTCGCAATCCAGATCGTAGAGACGGGCAATCACCGTAAGCTCGGAAAGCGGCCGGAAGGTGTCGTTGTATATCGAAACGCTGTTCTTCCTGTAGTCGAACTGCACGTGGACGGGCTCCAGTGCGTGCATGGTGTGGTAGAGGGATGCGGTGGGGATGAGGTACCAGTCCCACATGTGGTTCTTTATCATGGGGATGGGGCTGGCGTGGCTCCAGAACAGGGTGCCGGAGCAGAAGCGGTCGCCATAGCCCAGTTTGTTGTAGTTCCACACATCCCAGATAGCTTTGGAATTCATTGCGGAAAGCAACTGCGTTTTCCATCCGTATTCCTTGATTGAAGACGACTCTCCGTAATTGTCGGCGAGGGCCTTCACGGTGGTGGTTACCTTCCCGAAGCCGCTGCCGTCGAGATAATCCCATACGTACTGATCCATGGGCCATATCTCCTCCGGACGCAGGAAGCGCTGCAGCGAGGTATAATGCGGCATACCCGTAAAGCCGTATTCAGGGTTGAAACCGTTTACGCGGCTGCCTCTTGGAGAAGCCTGGTCGAGATAATGCAGCATGGGATTGACCTGCACGTAAGGGCTTCCGTCGTGTATTCCGTCGCATTCGCTCTGCTGCTGCCAGGGGCGCGTGCCGTCGAGTTTTTCTATCAGTTCGCGGGTGCCGCTGACCTCGGTGCTCTCGTTGGATGCCACATAGAATACTACGCAGGGATGGTTGCGGACCCTCTTGACGCTGGATTCCACATTGGCGAAATATGTCGCGACATCGTGGGGATGACGGGTGTCTCCGGTCATGAAGAACTCTTCCCATACCATGAATCCGTATTCGTCGCAGAGCTGGTGGAAATAATCGCTCTCCACGATTCCGCCGCCCCAGAGGCGCAGGAGGTTGAAGCCGCACTGGGCGCTCATGCGCAGCACTGCCGCCATGCGCTTGTCGTTGTCCTTCAGCATGGCCTCAGGAATCCAGTTGCTGCCGCGTACGAAGATGGGCTTGCCGTTCACTATGAAGAGTTTGCTCTCGTCCGGCGTGTCGCGGGTGGCGACCACTTCGCGGATTCCGAAGGTGGTCTCTGTGCAGTCGCTCAGCACCTCGCCGTCGTATACCTTGACGCGGAGTTTATACAGAGGCTGGTCTCCCTTTCCGAGGGGCCACCAGAGTTCGGGATCGTGGATACGGAGCAGGGGATGCTGCTTTGCCGTGAACGTAACTTCCTGAGTCTCTTCGCGATAGAGCTCCACTTCCTCCTCGAATACCTGATCCCCTGCATTGCGGCCTGGGGCGATTATTTCTCCCACCACGCGGGCCTTGTGGGTTGAGGGGCTGTCCACATAGCGGCTCCCGACTTCCACGCTGACGGTGAGGTCGGCCCTGTCGTAGCCGGGGTGCCTGAGTTCAGAACGGACGAAGGGGTGGCGTACCGTGATTCCGCCGGTGGAGTATAGCGATATGCTTCGCCAGATGCCGGTGTTCCGGTCTCGGACGGCGTCCCAGAAGGTGAAGTCCCAGCCCACGCTCATCAGCATTGTGGAGTTCAGGCCGATGTTTCCGTCCCCTCCGTTATTGTATTCCCCTGGCGCTCCCCAGGTCTTCTTGCCGGGCCTGCCTGGAAAGTCGACGGGGTAAACCAGCACCGCAAGGGCGTTCTTCCCTCCTATGTTGGCGAATTCGGTGATGTCGATGTCGTCGTCGCGGAACATGCCGGTAAGGGTGCTGAACAGATGTCCGTTCACCCAGAATTCCGCCCTGTAGTTGATTCCTTCAGGATGCAGCCAGACCTTTTTCCCTTCGTAGGATGCGGGGATGTCGAACTCGGTACGGAACCAGTAGGTATAGTATCCGCGCCCCACCTCGTTGATGTCGGGGATGAGCCCTTTGCTGAGGCGGTTGTTGTCGGAAAAGTAGGGATCCGGCAGCACTCCGTTTTCCACGAGGTTGGTGAGTACGGTGGCGGGCACCCTGGCGTTCATCCATGCGGAATCATTGAATCCCGGAAGGGATATCTTTTCCGCCTGCCCTGCCTCGTCGGCGCGGCACATCTTCCACTGAGATCCCTCGGAGGAGTCAAAGTAGATGCGGTCGGCCCTGCGGGCGAGGTTGGGGGAGACGGCGGCTGTAAGCGCCGTGGGGATGAGTATCAGAAGAAAGAAGAGCGTCTTTTTCATGACGCCGCAACTACAGATTCGGATTCAGGCTCTTCCATTCCGCAACGGGAGGGATGATGCCGAGTCCGATAATCTCGTCGCGCATCTTGCAGAGGTGCTCGTAGGAAGCCTTGAGGGCTGCCATTTCTTCTGCGGTTCCCTTGGGCGCTGTGAAGTGAACGCCGGTGCCGTCGATAGTGGAAGGCATTGCCATCATCACGTTCTGGAACACTTTGTTGTTGACATAGCATCCGGCAGGCCAGGTGAACTTGTCGCCGCCCATCGAAGCCTCGATCATCTTGATGGCCTGGTATGCAGGGCTCTGGAAGGAGCTGCGGCCGCGGAGCTTGATGATGTTGCTGCCGCCCTGGATGGTGTTATGCTTGATGGTTTCCCACTTCTCTTCGCTGAGACCCATTTCCGAGAGGGGCTTGCCGTCGATCTTTACCTGGGATGCGAATACTGCCATTGCTTCGCCGTGTCCGCCATAGGTGTGGGCTCCGGTAACCTTGCTCTGCTGTACGCCGAATTCCTGTGCAAGGGCCTCCTGCAGACGGGTGCTGTCGAGGGCTGCAAGGCTGGTGAGCTGTTCGGGCTTGAGTCCGGAATGAATCAGTGCGGTAAGTGCGGTGACGTCAGCGGGATTGAAGATAACCACCACGTGCTTCACATCTGGGCAGTACTTCTTGATATTGTCGCCGAATTCAGCTGCGATCCGGCAGTTGCCTTTGAGCAAATCTTCGCGGGTCATTCCTTCCTTGCGGGGAGCGCCGCCCGAAGATACGATGTACTTTGCGCCGGTGAAAGCCTCGGCGGGGTCGATGGTGGCGGTAACGTTTGCACCTTCGAAGCCGCAGTGGTCGATTTCGCCGAGAACGCCCTTGAGGCCGGGCTCATAAATGTCGTAAAGGCATACATTGGGAGTAAGACCGAGCATAAGCGCGGACTGGGCCATATTGGAGCCTATCATTCCACCTGCTCCAACGATGACCAACTTGTCATTTGTAAGATATTTCATGTTGAATATTGATGTTTGTCAAAATGCATGCAAAGATAATCCAAAAATTGTTTATATTTGCACCGTTATAAATATTTATGGCACTATTTCTTACAAAAGACCTCGACGATGACGCGCACTCGCGTCTCGGAGTATGGCATATCACTGAAACAGAGGCAGAACTAAAAGCACTTACATCCATCCCCACTGACGAACTCGAGGAGATTTCGTTCATCAAAAGTGAATCCCTGCGCAAGCAGAAACTCGCCGTACGCGCCCTTCTGGACGCAATGTTCGACGAAAAAGTATACCTTTCACACCACGACAACGGCAAGCCCTACATCGAAAACAACGCCACCAACATCAGCATCACCCATACCGAAAATTACGTGGCGGTGATACTGAACGACCTGGAGGATGTGGGCATCGACTGCGAAAGCCTCGACCGCGACTTCTCCGCAGTCGAGAAGAAGGCCCTTTCCGAAGAAGAGATTGAAGATCTCGACGATGATCACCGCAACGAGCAGCTGGCCATCTACTGGTGCGCCAAGGAGGCTGTCTACAAGAAAATGTCGCAGTACAAAGTCGATTTCGCCGAACAGATCGAGATTGATTCATTCCACCCCAAGGGCGAAGGCGAGCTGGAAGCCACGTTCATCAACAAAGACGGCTTCGAGGAGGATTTCGATCTGGAATATATGACCTTCGACCGTCACGTGCTGGTTTGGATAGCATAAAAAAAGAAAGCAAGAATCTCAGTTCTTGCTTTCTTTTTTATTGTTGCGTTCTTTGTCGCCTTTTCCCTTGTCGGGCCTGTTTCCCTGTTGTCTCGCCTGGGCGTTTCCGCGTTCCTGCCCCAGCCTGTTTATCTGTTTGGTGCGGAAACTGTCTTCGGCAATGTAGAGTTTGGCTGTCTTCTCTACGCCTATGGCCTTGATGAAGTCTTCCTGATATCCCGCCAGGATATCTTTCTGGGCGGCCTTGGCCTTGTTGTAATTGTCGAGGGCTTTCTTTATCTCCTTGTCGCCCTTGTTGTCCTTGACGGCGGACCTCAGTTCCCTTCCGGCATCACGGACGGTCTTGTGCTGCTCCGCCTGCTCCTTCTGTGCCTTGTTGTAAACGGGCCAGAAGACCTGGGCCTCTTCGGGGGTAAGACTGAGTTCGGCGGTAAGGTAGGCTATGTGCTCGCTCTGGATGCGGGACATCATTTCCTCGCGGTTGAACCTTCCCTCGGGACGGCCTTCACGGCGTCCGCCCTGCTGTGCGGGCTGTGCGCTTACGCTGAGTGCGAGGCAAAGCGCGGAAATCAAAATGGCAATACGTTTCATGGTTCTATTCATTTAAAGTAAGATAATCTTCAATCTGTGCGAGCGTCATGTCGGAATCAATCAGATATTCTATGATTTCTTCGTCGGACGCTGCCGGGACTGCCGTACGCTTGAGTATCAGGCTGCCCGCAAGCACTGCGATCGCGAAGCACGCGGCAAGTGCAAGGTATGGCGTGAAACGCTGGAGGCGCGAAGGCGCTTCCTGCTGTGTGTCCGCGATTGAACGGAGCCTCCCTTTGAGGTTCTCGAAATAGCCGTCGGGCACCGAATAGTTGAGTTTCTTGTTCATACCGACTTATTAGATGAAAATTATGCTTTCAGGTTTAATTTCAGGCTTCGATTTCTTTTTTGACCTTTTCCTGGGCAAGATGGTAGGAGGCCTTGAGCGCCCCTGCGGACGTGCCCGTTATTTCGGAGATTTCTTCATAGCCGAGTTCTTCGAAGTAGCGCATGCAGAAGACGGCCCTCTGCTTGTCCGGAAGTTTCGCTATGGCCTTCGCCAGTTTCCTCTGGGCGGCATCTCCGTTGAAATACGGGTCGCCGTCGATCACCCTCTCCGCTTCGGAGTCTATGCTCTTGAAGCTGAGGGCGGCGCGCACCTTCTTCTTGCGGAGGAAACTGAGCGCCTCGTTGGTCGCGATGCGCCACAGCCAGGTAGAAACGGAAGACTCTCCCCTGAACGAGGGGAGGGCCTTCCATACTTTCATATACACTTCCTGAAGGATGTCGTCGGTGTCTTCGTGCGAATTCACCAGGCTGCGGATATGCCAATACAACGGTTCGCTGTACTGCTCCACAAGATTGTTGAATTCCCGGTTTTCCATAAGACTTTCCTCCGGGGAGGCATAAGTGCTATTTTCGTGCCAGCACCTTCTTGGCCGCTTCGGCTATGTGCGCTGCGTCGAGTCCGTATGCCGCCATCAGTTCGGCAGGAGTGCCGCTCTGTCCGAAACGGTCGCCGCCGTTGATGAATTCCACGGGAACGGGAGCATTGGCTGCGAGTACGCCTGCGACTGCTTCGCCGAGGCCTCCGGCCACGTTGTGTTCCTCCGCCACGACCACGGCGCCGGTCTTGCCTGCGGATGCGAGCAGGGCTGCGGTGTCGAGGGGCTTCACGGTCGCCACGTTCAGCACTTCGGCGCTGATGCCTTCGGCCTCGAGGGCTTCGGCTGCCTGCAGGGCCTCCCAGACGAGGTGCCCCATGGACACTATGGTGACGTCGCTGCCTGGATTCATGTTATAAATCTTTCCAATCTCGAAGGGTTCGTCGGGATCGGTGAAGATGGGAACCGAAGGGCGTCCGAAACGCAGGTAGACAGGACCGTTGAAGCGGGCGGCGGCGATGGTGGCCTGCACGGTCTGGTTGTAGTCGCAGGGCACCAGCACGGTGAGGTTGGGGAGTGCGCGCATCAGGGCGACATCCTCCATGGTCTGGTGAGTTGCTCCGTCTTCGCCGAGGGTGATGCCGGCATGGGAAGATGCGAGCTTGACGTTGGTGTTGCCATAGGAGACTTCCTGGCGTATCTGGTCGTAGACGCGGCCGGTGATGAACTCTGCGAACGATCCGCAGAAAGGAACCTTGCCGGTGAGGGCGAGACCAGCGGCCACACCTACCATGTTGGCTTCGGCGATACCGCACTCGATGAATCTTTCGGGGAATTCGGCTGCAAATGCATCCATCTTCAGCGAACCTTTGAGGTCGGCTGCAAGGGCTACTACGTTGGGATTTTCGCGTCCGGCAATTACCAGGCCGGCGCCGAAACCGCTGCGGGTATCCTTCTTTCCGGTAACATTATATTTCTTCATACTAATAATCTCCTAAGGTTTCTTTGAGTTGTTTGAGAGCTTCTGCGCACTGCTCCTCGCTGGGAGCCTTGCCGTGCCAGGTATGGCTGCCTGCCATGAAGTCCACTCCGTGGCCCATTTCGGTCTTGAAGAGTATCATCTTGGGCTTTCCGTCTTTCTTGCGGGCGATTTCGAAGGCGCTCAGGATGGATTCGAAGTCGTGGCCGTCTGCAACTATCACGTCCCAGCCGAAGGCAAGCCATTTTTCGTTCAGTTCCCCGATGCCGGTAACTGTCTCGATGGGGCCGTCTATCTGCATACCGTTCCAGTCGGTCATGGCGACGAGGTTGTCGAGCCCGTGGTGGAGTGCGAACATTGCGGCTTCCCAAATCTGTCCTTCCTCGCTCTCGCCGTCGCCGCAGAGCACGAAGGCGCGGGTGTCATCGCCGTCAAGCTTCTTTGAGAGGGCGATGCCGGCAGCTGCCGAAAGACCCTGTCCGAGGGAACCGGAAGGCTGGAAGATGCCTTTGATGTGTCCTGTGCAGGGATGTCCCTGGAGATTGCTGCCGAATTTGCGGAGCGTGCCCATCTCTTTGGGATCGAAGTATCCTGCGCGCGCGAGTACGGAATAGTACACGGGGGCGAGGTGGCCTGCGGAAAGGATGAATGCATCCTGACCCTTGGCGTCCCTTGTCCAGGTTTCGGGGTCCTGCTTCATTTCGTTGAAATACAGGGCAGTAAGAATGTCGGTACTGCTCATTGATCCTCCGGGATGGCCGGATTTTGCGGCCGTCACCATCCGCACGATGTCGCGGCGGACCTGGGAGGCGATGTCTGTTAGTTCCTGAATGGTTTTGCTCATATTGTAAAGTAATTACTTTGAATTTGCTTTCCTGCTTGCCTTGACTGCAACCTTCTGCATCAGTTTGGCTTCCTTGTCGCTGACCTCGTTTTCCGTGCCGGCATTGCGGAAGGAGTTGCCTTTGACGCTGACGCCGAGGGTGGGTTTTATAAGAGTTTCGAACCAGACGCAGGCGGTGGCGTAGCGTCCCTCGCGGAAGGACATGTGGAATCCGTCGCGGGTGAGGTCCTTGTCGGTATTGAGCCAGGTGCCGCGGAGCTCCTGCACTGCGGGTCCGGAAGGAATCACCGTGTCGATGCCGTAGTCTTTGCGTAGCTTGTCCACGCAGAGCTGTATGCTGTCGAACATATATTGCCGGTTGTATGCGTAGTTGGCGAAGCTGCGGTTTGTATAGGTATGGGAATAGGCCCAGGTCTGGTGCCAGACTATGGCGGCGTCGGGATTGGAGCATTCCTTGCGGACTATCTCGATCAATTTGCCCAGCCAGGGGTCGTAGGTGTCCCAGCGGCCGCTGCTCGGGGAACCCTGCTGCATGGTTATGATGTCCCAGGGTTCATCGCCCAGGCCGTCCATGAAATGGCCTTCCTTGTGCCTCTTGACGGTTTCCCACTTGTTTTTCGTGGATTTCATGTAAACATAGTCGCTGAGGTTCTCGTCGTATTCCCTGCAGTGCCTTTCGAGGGTGCAGCCTCCGATGTAGAGGCGCCCGATAATCACGTTGTGGATGCCAGCGGCTTCCAGAAGGTCGGGAAGATACTGGGTGGCGTCGTCGGAAAAGCTGTTTCCTATCGCGAGTATCCGAAGGGTGTCGGGATTCTGGGGAAGGGGATGGTTGGGATATTTGTCCTGTGCGGATGCGCACAACGCAATGATGACAGCTGTAAAAATCAGGAAAAATCTTTTCATAAAAGCCTTTTTTCTATATTTGCAGTAAAGTTAATAATTTGATGCCGAAAAAAGAAAAAATAAAGCAGATGTTTGACAGTATCGCCCCTCAATACGATACATTCAACCATCTTACATCGCTTGGCATCGACAGGGCCTGGCGCCGGAGGGCCCTCCGCCACATCTACGGTCCGCAGGTGCTGGACGTGGCCTGCGGCACGGGGGATTTCGCCATCGCAATAGCCCGCAAACGCTGCTGTTCCGTTACTGGAGTGGATATTTCGGAAGGAATGCTGGAAGTGATGCGCCGCAAGGTCGCCGATGCGGGCCTGGAGAAGAACATCAGCGCCGAAACGGGGGACTGCGCCTCGCTGCGTTTTCCCGGGAGCTGGTTCGACAATGTCACTGTCGCTTTCGGCGTGAGGAATTTTGAAGACCGCGAAGCCTGCCTTAAAGAGATACTGCGCGTGCTGCGTCCCGGGGGAACTTTCGTCATGCTCGAACTCGGAGTCCCCGGTTTCAAGCCTTTCAGGAAACTCTATGAATGGTATTTCACGAAGGTGATGCCGCGTATTGGCGGAAAACTGTCCGGAAATGAAGATGCTTACCGCTATCTTCCCGCATCGGTGCAGAACTTCCCCAGGCCCAAGGAGTGGAAGGCGTTCATGCGTTCCTGCGGCTTTACGGATGTCCGCCATCATGCCCTGAGTTTCGGCATCTGCCGTCTTTATACAGGAAGAAGATAATATGAAAGACAACGATTGGAAAAGCCGTCTGGGAGTGGTCTATTCAACCAATCCCGACTTTCAATACACAACTGCGGACGCCTCTGAGGCCGATACACTCCCTCCGGAAAAGCAGCGCCTCTTAGTAACTATAGACCGCCGCCAGCGTGCCGGCAAGCAGGTCACCCTCGTAAAGGGATTTGTCGGAACTTCCGAAGACCTCGCCGCCCTCGCCAAAACGCTCAAGACCAAATGCGGGGTAGGGGGCACGGCCAAGGACGGGGAGATAACCATCCAGGGCGACCTCCGCGACAAAGTGACCGCCCTTCTCCAGGGCATGGGCTATAACGCCAAAAGGGGGAATTAGTACAGCAGGGCGAGCATGAAAGTGCTCATCACCAGCATGGGCAGGTATTTGTCCAGAGCCCTGCCGGTATTGGCCCATATACCTTTGAGATGAATATAATACAGCGGCAGCGTCAGCAGGTAGAGCAGGCGCCATGGGCTGCTGAAATGCATCATGGTATAGGCTATAAGGCAGGCCCAGCCAAGGCAGATCAGCACTGTCTGGTATATCCTCGCGTTCTTCAGACCGAGTTTCAGGGCTACGGTAACACGGTTGGGAGCATCCGTCTTCATGTCCCTTATATTGTTGACGTTCAAAACTCCTATGCTGAAAAAACCTATCCCCGCCGCGGGCAGTACCAGGCTCCAGTCATCCATCCTGTGACAGCACACGAAATAGGCCCCCAGCACGCTCACAAGCCCGAAAAACACGAACACCCAGAAATCACCCCCGGCCCTGTATCCGTAGGGATTCTTCCCGAGGGTATATTTTACGGCCGCGGCTATCGCCCCTGCACCCAGAAGCAGCAGTAACACTGACGGCAGGCACAGCAGGGTGCCGAACGAAAGCCATACCATCGCCGTGCCGAAAACCACGCAGCATGCCGCGGCGCCCGCAATCAGCCGCTTCATATCCTTTACAGTCAGGGCTCCGGAGTTCAGCCCGTACGCAGGGCCCTGGCGATCTTCGGTGTCGGTTCCGTGCAGCACGTCCCCAAGCTCATTGCTGAGGTTGGAAAGTATCTGCAGGCTCACGGTGGTAAGCGCCAGCAGCACTATCACCGAAGGATTGACCTGCCATACCCTCCATGCCAGCTTTGCTCCTATCAGCACTCCGGCCAGCGACAGCGGCAGCGTCCGCAGCCTCATCGACTTCAGCGCAGATCCCGTCTTGCCGTTTTGTTTCAACTCGTTATCCATCAGTTTTACAGTCAGATTATTCCGTTGAAGGCTCATCGGTCCCGCCCTCCCGTGGCACCAGCAGAATCGAGAATTCGTACAGCAGGTACAGCGGCAGGAACACCACCATCAGGGTAAACGGATCTCCCGTAGGGGTTATGACCGCCGCGAGCATCAGCAGGACCACTATTGCGTAGCGGCGCCAGCTGCGCAGCGTGCTTTTGTTTACCAGCCCGAGCCTGCCGAGCAGCCACGCGAGCACCGGCAGTTCGAACACCACGCCCATGATGAAGGTCATCGTGAGGAAGATGGACATGTAGGAGTTGAGGGAGATGGTGTTGGTTATCTCGGATCCGAGCCTGTAGCTTGTCAGGAACCTGAAGGTGATGGGGAAAATTACGACGTAGGTAAGTGCGCAGCCCATATAGAACAGCACGGTGCTGCCTGCGAACGCGGTGCGGACTCCCTTGATTTCGTTTTCGTAGAGGGCGGGCCGCACGAATACCCATATCTGGTAAAGGAGGAAGGGGAACACCAGCAGCAGGGACAGCCAGAGCGACACGCTCATGTGCGTGAGGAACTGCGATGCCACGTTGATGTTGATGATTGGCACATCGGCGCCTTCACCCATCACGACGCCTATCCATTTATATGCGAAAAAATCGGCCTTGGAGGCGCCCAGAATCCATTTGTCGAAGATATGGGGCAGGACGGAAAACACCCCCGCGAATGCCACGGCCACAGCTATGAGCATCCGGAAGATGCACCACCTGAGTTCTTCGAGGTGGTCCCAGAACGACATCTCGGCCATAGGAAACTATTCCTCGGAGTCCTTCTTGCCGTTGGCCTGATCGTCGATATCCTTTATTTCCTTTTCGACATCGTTGAGGCCGTCCTTGAAGCTGCGGACGCCCTTGCCGACACCCTTCATGAGTTCGGGAATCTTCTTGCCGCCGAAAAGAAGAAGGATTACCAGGGCGATGATGATGATTTCGCCTGTTCCGAAATTTAAAATCAACAAATTATGCATAATCAATCCAATTTAAGTACAGCCATGAATGCGCTCTGGGGCACCTGTACCTTGCCTATCTGGCGCATGCGTTTTTTGCCCTCTTTCTGCTTCTCGAGCAGCTTGCGCTTGCGGGTGACATCTCCTCCGTAGCATTTGGCGGTCACGTCCTTGCGCACCTGTTTCACCGTTTCGCGGGCGATTATCTTGGCCCCGATTGCAGCCTGGATGGGGATGTCGAACTGCTGGCGGGGGATGAGATCCTTGAGTTTTACGCACATCTTCCGCCCGAAATCGTAGGCGTTGTCTTCGTGGATCAGGGTGGAAAGTGCGTCGGCGGGCTCTCCGTTGAGGAGTATGTCCAGCTTGACAAGGCGGGCGGGACGGTAGTCGCTGATGTGGTAGTCGAAGGATGCGTAGCCCTTGGAGATGCTCTTGAGTTTGTCGTAGAAGTCGAAGACTATCTCGGAGAGGGGCATGTCGTAGTTCAGCTCCACGCGGTCGGAAGTGATGTAGTGCTGGCTTACGAGGGTGCCGCGCTTGTCGAGGCAGAGCTTCATCACCGGCCCGAAGAATTCGGCCTTGGAGATTATCTGGGCACGGATGTAAGGCTCTTCGATATGGTCGATGAGTGTGGGGGCTGGGAGTCCGGACGGATTGTGTACGTCGAGTACTTCCCCCTGGGTGGTGTAAACCTTGTAAGATACGTTGGGAACAGTGGTTATCACGTCCATGTCGAACTCGCGGAAGAGCCTTTCCTGCACAATCTCGAGGTGCAGCAGTCCGAGGAAGCCGCAGCGGAAGCCGGATCCCAGGGCGAGGGAGCTTTCAGGTTCGTAGACGAAGGAGGCGTCGTTGAGCTGGAATTTCTCCAGCACGGTACGCAGTTCTTCGAATTTGTCGGCCTGGACGGGGTACATGCCCGCGAAGACCATGGGTTTCACCTCTTCGAAGCCCGCGATGGCCTCAGTGCAAGGGTTGTCGTATCCGGTGATCGTGTCGCCCACTTTGACTTCGGCGGCGCTCTTGATGCCGGAGATTATGTATCCCACGTCGCCGCATCCCACTTCGGAAGTGGGCACGAGTTTCATCCGTAGTATTCCTATCTCTTCGGCGTCGTAGTCCATGCCGGTATTGAAGAACTTGACTTTCTGCCCTTTGTGCAGGGTGCCGTTCTTGACCTTGAAGTAGGCAATGACTCCGCGGAAGGGATTGAATACCGAGTCGAAGATGAGTGCCTGCAGGGGTGCGTCGGGGTCGCCCTGCGGTGCGGGAATCTTCTCCACTATGGCGTCCAGTATGGGCTCCACCCCTTCGCCTGTGCGGGCGGATATGCGGAAAATGTCGTCGGGATTGCAGCCGATGAGGTCGACTATCTGGTCGGCCACCACGTCGGGCTGTGCGGAATCCATGTCTATCTTGTTCAGGATGGGAATGATCTCCAGCCCGTGGTCTATGGCCTGGTAAAGATTTGCAATCGTCTGCGCCTGAACGCCCTGCGATGCATCCACGACCAGCAGCGCCCCTTCGCAGGAGGCTATGGAACGCGATACTTCATAACTGAAGTCCACGTGGCCGGGAGTGTCGATAAGGTTGAGGATATGGCCCTTGTACTGCATCTGGATTGCGTGGCTCTTGATGGTGATGCCCTTTTCCCTCTCCAGATCCATGTCGTCGAGCACCTGGGCCTCCATGTCGCGCTCGCTGAGAGTCTTGGTAAGCTCCAGCAGACGGTCGGCCAGAGTGCTTTTCCCGTGGTCGATATGCGCGATTATGCAGAAGTTGCGTATGTTCTTCATGTCCATATCCTACAAAAATAATAATTTTTGTGAAACTACGGAACAGGGTCGTAGCCGCTGCCGCCCCATGGGTGGCAACGGAGTATGCGCTTGAGGGAAAGCCAGAAGCCTTTGAAAGGGCCGTATTTGCGGAAGGCTTCGAGGGCGTACTGGCTGCAGGTGGGGGTGAAGCGGCAGGTGGGGGGCTTGAGCGGGGAGATGCAGACCTGATAGAATTTTATCAGGAGGATGAAGGGAGCGCTCAGTATTTTTTTCAGCAGGTTCATGATTTCCCGGTATCTTCCGGCAGGCTCTTGATGCGCGAAAGTATTGCCGCAACTTCGGTGCTGACTGTGTCAAAATCCGCAAGTTCCGCACTGTTGTACTGGAACATCAGGTCGACGCCCGCAATCTTCCGCACACGGTAGGCCTCCCTGATGCGGCGTTTCAGAAGGTTGCGCTTCACCGCACGTTTGAAATATTTTTTCGGAACCGATACCAGAATCCGCCCCGGCAGCACTTCCCCAGGCCAGGCAGCGTCGGGATGCGATCCGCTTTCCCTTTCCCGCCAGCAATAGCGGAAATGACCGTACACACCCCACTTGCCGTCGGCGAGAAGGGTGGAGATTGACTTCTTGCCGGACAGCCGCTCAGATTTGCTCAGCGTGTTGCCCCAGGAAGCCATGGTCTTATTTGTTTTGCAGATAAAGTTCTATGGCCTTTGCCACGGAAGGAGCTTCGGGAGTGGGCCCCTGGATGTCGATGCGCAGCCCTGCGTCTTCCATGGCTTTTGCTATTCCGCGGCCGTATGCCACAAACTTCGTGTCGCCCTGCTTGAAATCGGGGAAGTTCTCGTAGAGGGACTTCACGTCGGCGGAGTTGTACATTGCCACGATGTCGTAGGATGCGGGATTGATATCCTTGAGATCTTCGGTGACGCTCTTTACGAGCTCGGCCTCGCTGTATTCCACTCCGGCTCCTGCAAGCAGGGAAGTGAGGGCGTCGGCATTGGCTCCGGCAGACTTGGTGACGAGGAACCTCTCGCCCTTGTGCTTGGGGCCTATCAGCTCGACTATCGATTCCTGAGTGCCGGTACCGTAGAAAATCTTGCGCTTGCGATATACTATATGTTTCTGAAGATACATTGCCACAAGTTCGGAGGAGCAGAAATACTTCATGGTTTCGGGCACCTTGAACCTGAGTTCTTCACAAAGTTTGAAATATGCGTCGATTGTGTGTCTGGAAGAGAACACAATGGCGGTATAATCGGGAAGATTGATTTTTTGCTCCCTGAATTCGCGTGAAGTCAAAGGCTCAATGCGGAAGAAAGGCCTGAACTCCAACTCTGCGCCATATTTCGATACGAGCGTCTCGTATGCGGTCATCTTGGCGGGAGCCTTCTGTGAAATCAATATTTTCATACTAAACGTGTTATCTGCTACAGCAGGAGCACGCACAGGGCGAGGACCGCTACGGGCAGAAATTCAAGGCCGCAAAGATACAAAAATGTTCGCAAACCCGAACAATTCGCCCCCAAAATCTGCTTTTCCCGCCATATCGAAATACACCAAAGCACAATGCCTTCGCACCATATTACATGCCGGACAATTTCGTCGCAGGAGTGAGTGAATACGAATACGCAAAGCGTGAGCAGCACGCCGAGGGTGAATATGATGAAATAATTGTAGAAGCCCTTCCGCACGGCCGATCCGGTTTCGTGGTCCAGCCTCGGAGGGAATGCCGCAAAAATCAACGCGTGCAGGATAACCCTCAGCAGAACGAAGCCGAGCACCATGCCTGCAATTTCTGCGAGCCTCAGCCAGGGCTCAGACCACGGCGCCAAATAGTCCGCAGGCAGGAGGTCGTATCTGTCCGCCACCACTATGAAAGGGATGAAAAGCATTCTGGCACAGTAGTTCCTGGATCTTGCCACGCTAAGGCTGTGCTCGATTTCGATATTGCCCCTCCTGCGCGACAGCCCCCCCGTCAGCGCCGGCATCAGCTGCCGAAGCTCCGGCAGCACTACCAGCAGGACCACGGCCGCGGCCACCGTCATCCACCTGTGCTCGGGATAGTCCGCCCAGCCCGGCAAAGCCGCAGCCATGTCCGGAACCGTAGAAAGATGCAGTGAACCCAAATCCATATACCGCGAAATTAACATATTTTTCGCTTTTTTCTAAACTCGCACGTAAAGTAAATATGCAGTGTACACGACTAACGCCACCTCGCACTGAGGAGGAAAATGCTATAGTTCATCCCAGCGTGCTGAATATGCGCCAAGCAATTTGGGGGGTATCTGCAATTTTGTGGCTGTCGCGCGCCAGTCTTTGATAGCGTCGCGGACCTCCTCGATAATTGTTGCTGCCTCCTGTTTCTCAATCATATAACTCTCGCTTGCGGAGAGCAGGGCATTTATGTCCGACTGCTCGGTGTTTGAGTTGACAAGCAGACATTGATGCGACTTCACTCCAGGGTTGATATCGTATGCAGGCGAGAGGGTCCAGCCTTTAGGAGTAAGCAGGAATCCGTGATTGCGGAAGTGGTCATCGGTGTTGCCGAACAAGATGTTGAATGCCACCCTGCGGTATAGTTCCCGTAGATTATACCATACGTCGGTGCAGCCTCGGAGGATGAAATCCACTATATCCAGATAACCGTTGCCAGTGTTGCTGCCGGCGCCATCGTCAAGACCGAGCAAAGACAAAGCGGAGGCAAAGTGAATCCGACGACCATCCTCTGTCCTGTCGAAACGTTCGGAGAGTAGTATATCGTGGTCTTTTGAAATCCGTATGGTATGTGTCTTCGCCGCTTTGATGCCAGCATTGGCGGCAAGTTGATGCGAGAAGTGTTCTATGAGTTCCGTATTCTCCAAGTCTGTTCTTGATGGGAATTTCGCAATGTACAGTTTTCCGTCAGTATCGATGACATTAGCCTTGGACGGGCTCCGCCAAGCGATGTCCCCGGGTCGATCAGTTGGTCAAGCCAGCGCTGTTCCGGCAAATCGTTACGTTCTTCCGCCAGTTCAATCTCACGGCAGGCATTGCATAGGGCGCGAAGATTTTCAATGGGAGGAATATGATATTTTGCACTTGCTCCCATATAATCATCGTAGCCTTCCTCTTTGTAACGCAGGCCGCCCATTCGCGTAAAGTCTTCAATTCCGATAAGGTAGTCGTAATCAGTTAGCTGACGCTTGGGTCTTCCTTCTGATTGTGCCATCAGCCGCTCTCTGCGGTCAAGTAACAACCGTCCCCAACGGTCGGGGAAAGAGTCCTTGACGAAACCGAACACATTACTCTCTCCACGTGGATGCTGCAACGAAGGAAAGTTCATCAAATCACCGCTCAGCATAATCCCTCCGTGTTGTTTCAGCCATTGGTGCGAATACTGAAAGACAAAATGATCTTTGCCACGAATATGTTCGTAGCCTAAAGTCCCGAGTTCCTGTGGATCAGCAAGGAAATCGAAATCTGCGTAAACTGTTATCCTTCTCATTGTCCCAGTAGTTCTGCATCTTGAAGCTGCCTGCCAAGTGCATCATCTGCAGCAATCAAGGTGATATCTTTTTCCAGATTAAGTGCAAAAAGTACGCGCGCATAGATGCCCATAGAAACCGTCGGGTCTCCATGTTCTACTTTGGAGACAGTCAGTCGTGTCACAGTTGCCCTGTCTGCTATGTCCTGCATAGAATAATGCCTGCGCTTGCGTGCCAGCATAATTTGCTCACCCATGATTGCCAGGTTCTGGCTCAAGGTCCTCGGCATCGTTTTACCAAATGTGTTTTTCCCCATAATTGTAATTTATAGGGTACAAAAATAACATATAATGTTCAATATAACAAACATTTTCCTTAGCCCGCAGGTCCGCCTCCTGAAAATCAAGCACTTACGCAAAATCGTCTGGTACATTTGCACCAGACGATTTTGCGTAACTTACTGATAATCAACGCTGTTTAATAATAACTATCGTAGCAGTTGGCCTGTCTGCCATGGCCGGGTTTTAAAGATGGAAACCCCTACAGCAGGAAGAACATGCTCACGCCAAGCATGCTGACCACCACGCCGGAAATCTCGCGGAAGCGGATGCGCTGTTTGTACATGAAGGCGTATGGAATAAGTATAAGCACCGGAGTGAGAGCCATCAGCGTTGAGGCGATGCCGGCGTTGGCGTAGCGGACGGCCATCAGCGACAGCGAAACACCGAGTACAGGGCCGAACAGCGTTACGATCAGCGCATATCTCATTCCGGTACGGTCGGCTACTGCGGCTTTCAGGCGGGGAAGGTCGCGCTGCAGCGCCATCATCCCTACGAATCCCAATGCACCAACCGCAGCCCGGATCATGGTTGAGGCGAAGGGCAGGAAGGTGTCCATGGCTGCGGGGGCATCTTCCGGAATGGCGGCGGCGTAGTACTGCACGCCCACCTTGCTAAGCACCAGCCCCACTCCCTGCCCGAGCCCCGCTCCGATTCCGAGCAGCACGCCCTTGAGCGGCAGCGACAGCGTAAGATGGTGGCCGTCGTCCCTGCTGAGTATCGAAATCGCTATGCCGCAAAGGGTTACAGCCATTGCAGTGATGGCTTTCCAGCCGAGGGATTCTCCAAGTATAGCCCATCCGGCGATGGCGGCAAAGAGGGGAGCGAGGGTCATGAAAAGCTGCCCGAAACGGGCTCCGATAACCAGGTAGCTGTTGAACAGGCACCAGTCTCCGAACAGATATCCCACTACCGCCGACAGGGCAAGCCATAACCACGTCCTGGCATCGGCATACACAGGGTAGGGATATCCCGTGCCGATCCACATCACACCGGCAAGAAAAACAAGCGCCAGGCTGAGCCTGAGCACATTGGTGCTCATAGACCCCAGCCGGTGGCTTGCTTTGTCGGCAAACAGGGCGGTAACGGTCCAGCATACTGCGACCGCGAGCGATATTATCTCCCCGAGGTGGTTCACCGCAGCTTATTCCTTGATGAACGGCTGGATGTATTCCCAGATGCGGTCGATCCAGTTGTAACTGCCGGTGCCGGGGGAGGCGGTGCGCTGGAAGCAGTGCTTGCGGGTTGCGAGGGTATGAAGTTCGCTCTGGATGCCCATCGCCCGCATCTTTTCCCATGTCTTGACCGAATTCATCGAAGCCCAGCTGTCGGCATCGCCGTGGATAAACAGCGTCGGGACGGTCTTGATGTCGAAGCTGAACTCCGGTGCCAGCACTGCGCTATCGTCGTTACCGCCGGTGGTATTACCTTTTTCGAGCCCGTCGGTAAGGGCGTAGGCGGGGTAGATCGCTATGCCCCATTGTACATTGCAGGGGAGTTTGTCGATGGCATCGACGGGACGGTATGCACTGTGCATCGAGGATGTCACTCCCATCAGGGTGAGATGCCCGCCTGCGGACGATCCCATTATCCCGATGCGGTTGGGATCCAACCCGTGCGAAGGCGCTTCACTGCGCACTATGCGGATGGCGCGCTGCAGATCCTGCCAGGCGGTGGTGTGCTTGGCGAGAGGAGCGGCAGGGCGGGGAGTACGGTATTTGAGAGTCACCACGGTTACACCCATCGCGTTCAGATAGCGGCGGACAGGGGCAACCTCGAATCCGTCGGGATCATTGCCCATATAGCTGCCTCCGGAATAGATGATCTGGATGGCATGGGTGCTGAGCTGGTGGGGGAAATGCCATTCGATGTAGGGCTCGCACTGATTCTCCTGGCGGTCCGGCATCTTCCCCTCGGGCCATACTGCTTCTTTCTTGTAGCCTGCGCGGTCATCATCCGAAGCAAAGCGCTCCATAACCGGCACTTCCGGCTGCACAGGGCCGAGATAACCCATCTGGGTCATAAATTCCACCGCCCTTTCGAATCCCCACGCGCCGTGCCACTTGTTGGGATAAAGATGGAGTTCCGCGGGGATGCCCATCCTGCGCAATTGCCTGTAAACAAGGGTGGAACCGTTGGGGGAGTAGGGGTCGCGCCCGCCGTGATGCAGGCTGACGGGGCAGGTATGGTCGTCGAACTTGAAGGCCTTGCTCAAGGCTACGTCCGGGCCGTATCCGTCGCGGGTGGCTTCCGTGCCGGTCTCACCGTCGGTGGTCACATACGCAGGGGCGTTCGCCACCGCCCAGTTGATATGGCAGGGGGTCTTGTCGAGTTTATCTATCGGTTCATAGGCGGGTGTCTGGGAGCTGGTTGCCAGCAGTAAGGTGAGGTGACCTCCGGCCGACATTCCTATGGCCCCTATCTTCTCGGGATCGAAACCGCGCTTCTTTGCCTGGCTGCGCACCAGGCGGACAGCCCGCTGACCATCTTCCCACGCAGTCTGGTAGATGGGGATGCCCTTCGGGCGGGAGGTGCGGTAGACGAAATTCACGCACTGCACCCCGAGGGCGGTGAGTTCCTTATGCCATTGTTCCACCAGACCTACATCGCAGCAGTTGTAGTATCCGCCGCCGGAAATCAGGATCATGCAGGCTCCGTTGGGGTTGGACGGTTTCTCATACCATTCAATATAAGGCATGCGATACTCTTCCGGATTGAAATCCGGAGCCTTGGAAACATTGGTCATTTCCGCAATCTGATGCGGCTGGAAATCCGGCATTTTGTCGATACCGGGCCATAACGGCTGTCGCTCCAACGCACCGAGCTGCAGGGAAACGGATAGAAGGATGATGGAGAAAATCTTTTTCATATTTCAAAGATACGCAAAAAATTTTGTAGAAAAAGGTAAATCGTATTACGCGTTGTTTAAAGATGCTGTGTTTTTATATTTGTCGACTAATGACCGAAGATAGAACATATTTCATCGCCGATCGGATAAAGTCCGGGGACGCCACGGCATTCCGTGGCCTGTTCCGTATGCATTACCCCTCGCTGCTTGCATTTGTGGAAGGTTTTGTCAAAGATAAAGAAGTGGCTGAGGATATTGTGCAGAATGTTTTTATGAAAGTCTGGATTTACCGTTCTTCTCTCGATGAGACCAAACCTCTCCGAGGATATTTGTTCCTGCTGTGCAGGAGAGAGGTTTGCAACTGGTTCAGGAAAGAAGTGACAATACAGAGATTCATGAGCGGTCTGGAGCGCGAAGAAATCGACAGAATGGCTGCATCCGAGTCTCAGGATCCCTTGGAAATGGATGAGTTGGAGAAGATAGCCGAAAGAATAATAGATCAGATGCCGGCCAAACGCAGGGAGGTGTTCGTACTTTCACGGAGGGAAGGCCTAAAAATAGAAGAAATAGCAGAACGCCTGGGCATATCTCCCAGGACTGTTAACAAGCATATGCAACTGGCTCTCCGCTCATTGCGGATGAACTTGAACAAAGAACAGTTATGAAAAATAAAACCACACTGGACGCGCAGCTGCTGGAGCGTTATTTTCTGGATAAATGCTCCTCGACGGAGGCATATAAAGTCGAAGAATGGCTTGCTGCCTCTGAAAAATCGGAGGATGACGTCGCCTTGCTTGGAGCTTCGACAGGATAGACAAAAGCAATGATGCGCTTGCGGACAAAGCGTATGAAAAATGCGCAGAGACTCTCAATCTGGGAAGTGAAAAAAAGAACAGCTTGCCTGGCGGCCGGCTGTTACCTGTCATAACGATTCTGGCAATGGCCGCCAGTTTCGTGTTAGGGCTGTTTCTTCACAGGGAAAATGCCTCTGAAGACCCCGTCGAGTTTACGGAAATATATGCGAAGCGCGGAAGTTCCGAGAAAGTGACACTTCCTGACGGATCCACTATCCTGTTAAAATCCGGAAGCAGCCTGATTTATCCTTCCGAGTTCAAAGGAGATACCCGCAAGGTATTCCTGAGCGGAGAATGTTATGCATCTATCGCGAAGAATCCGGAACGTCCGTTTATTATGTCTACGGGTATGATGAATGTCAGGGTAACCGGAACAGAATTCAATATCAAGTCGTATCCGGAGGATTCCGAGGCTGAAGTCGCCCTTGTTGAAGGGAGTGTGCAGTTGGAAGGCCGGAGCGGATCTTCAACTCATCTTCAGTCAATAACTCTTACCCCTGGAAATGTTGTAAAAGTAGACCGGAAAAACGGTGAGACCCGTATAAGCGAGTTCAATATCAATAACTACGGATCTGAAGAAGGAAGAGGCGAAGCCTTCGTTTTTCTTGACAGGCGTTTCTGCGATATCGCAAGCGAATTGTCACGCAGGCTTGATGTGAATATAGTCATTTATGACAAAACACTTGGCGAGAAACGGTTTTATTCTTCTTTCGTCAATGGAGAAAGTCTGGAGGAAATGCTCGCAACTTTCAATGCGGACGGAAGTATGGTAATACGTGAAGATGCAGGAACAATCAGAATAACAAAAAGAGGAATATGAAAAAACTGCTGACATTCATTGCAGCCTTGTCTGTTTTCATTGCATCAGACGCACAGAATATCAGCTTGCACCGTCAGGGAGCGAGCGTGCGTGAACTCATGCAGGAAATACAACAGAAGTATGGCTATTCATTTTCATTGTCTTCCGATGTGGTTGACATTGAAAGAAAAGTGCCTTCCGTTGATATTGAATCAGGGAATATAGATGATGCGTTGCAGGTGATTTTCAAGGGACAGGAGGTCTCTTATCGCCTTCAGGGCAAAACCATAGTGGTTACAAAGTCTCAAAAAGTCCGGAAAGAAGGTGATGACAAAGTTAATGGTAACGCCCCCTCGTTCGGCAATGCCTCCGGAACCAATCCCGGAAAGAACCGGCAGACGACGCAAGACAACGCCTCTTCAAAAGGACAGACGCCGTCTCAAGGAGCCCGTGTGATTAAAGGAAAAGTTGTTGATGAAACGGGCGAAGCCTTGATAGGTGCCGGTGTTATGTCTGCTGACGGAAAACGCGGAGTGGTCACGGACCTTGACGGAAACTACAGTTTTCCACTTGTCTCAGGTGACCGGAAACTCGTTTTTTCTTTCGTCGGATACACATCCAGGGAACTTGAGGTCGGAGAAAACCAGGTGATTGATGTAATCCTCCTTCCGGATAAGGAGAATCGCCTGAATGATGCTGTCGTAATCGGATATGGAACAGTTAAGAAGAGAGATCTTACAGGTTCGGTAGCAAATGTAAAAATGTCCGATATTCAGGCCGCTCCCGTGGTCAGTATCGATCAGGCTCTTCAGGGACGCGTTGCCGGAGTAGATATAATGAACACTACCGGCGAGCCCGGAGCGGCCACTTCCATACGTGTTCGTGGAACGCGTTCGGTAACAGCATCCAATGAACCGCTTATCATCCTTGACGGAGTAATGGATGCAGTTTCGGATTTCGGAGATATTAACCCGGATGATATCGAGAGCGTCACCATCTTGAAGGATGCTTCGTCTACCGCCATTTACGGCAGCCGCGGGGCAAACGGCGTAATAATGGTGACGACAAAAACCGGAAGTAGTACCAGTGCCAAGCCTGTAATCCGTGCCAAAGCGGTCAGCGGCGTATCGTGGATATCCAAACACCTGGACTTGATGAATGCCGAAGAGTTTACCAGATATCGCAACGATTTCTGGTATGCGAACGGTGCAACGGAAACTCGTCAGATACCGCGTTATGATCCGGACAATTATACCAACGACACGGACTGGATCAGTGCGATTACAAGGGTGGCGCCTTATCAGAATTACAATGTGAGTGCATCCGGAAGGGACAAAGGATACAATTATTTTACTTCGCTATCCTTCTGGGATGAGAGAGGTATCGTCCTGGACAGCGGTCAACAGCGTATATCCGGGCGCCTGAACTTCAACAAAGACCTTACGGACTGGTTTACGCTCGGCCTGAAGGCAAGCACTGTTTACAGAGTCAAGGACCGTAACAAGGCGGTGTTCAGCGGGGGAGGTTACAGCAACGGTGCGATGTACCTTCCACCTGTAATCGGCCTTCTGGACAACCAGAATCCGTTCATAGACAACTCTGCTCTCATAAATACTCCTTACGCTTCTATCTTGTATGAAGATTACTTCGACAAGAACTGGACAAATATGGATGTGGTGGAATTCAGGATCAAACCTGTCAAGGGACTTGTCATCAACAGTCAGAATTCCATCGGCAATACAGAATACCATATATATCATTTCTGGCCCAATGAACTGCCGAAGCGAATTGAGGCCGAAGGTGCCGATGCCTATAAGTTTGAAAGGGAAATCGTGAATATGTCGTCTGAAAACACTGTTACATATAACACGAAACTCGGCAGGTACCATTCCTTGGAAGCAATGGCCGGCTACTCCCTGAATCGTCAGGAATGGTCCAGCACCAGCGTGACGGCAAAAGGTATAATTTCCGATGCTTTTTCCTGGAACAACCTTAATGCCGTATCTTCAAAAGACGGCTATAACATAGGTTCCAGCTATCAGCGCATACTCAGGCAGTCTGTTTACGGGCGTTTCAATTATAATTACAGAGGTAAGTATTATGTGACGGCAACCCTGCGCGCGGACGGCTCTTCCAATTTTGCTGAAAACCGCAAATGGGGTTTCTTTCCTTCGGTAGCGCTAAAGTGGAATATGAAGAAGGAATTCTTCTTCAAGAAAGCACGTTGGATAAACGACTTGAACCTGCGTGCCAGTGCCGGAAGAACGGGGAATGATGCAATCGCCGCATACCTTTCGCAACAGGCATATACCAGCACTACGTCAAGTTATATTTTTGATGGGAATCAGGGTGCATCCTTCTATCCTTCCCGTCTTGCAAGTACGGATCTTACGTGGGAGAAAACAGACCAGTACAATATCGCTCTCGAAGGTGCAGTCTTCAGGGAAAGGCTGACTTTCGATCTGGAAGCATACTATTCCCGTACAACGGATCTGCTTCTGCAGGTGTCGACAGTCGCTTCGACAGGTTATACCTCCCGATATACCAATCTGGGACTGACAACCAACAAGGGAGTCGAACTGACTCTGGAGAGCAAGAATGTGGAGAAAAGGAATTTTGGATGGACCACCTCCTTTACAGTGTCTCACAACAGTCAGATGGTGAACGATATAGGCCACGAAAGTTATGTTTCCTGCGTGGACAGCCCCGATTCATATATGATGTATGGTTATAAAGCAGGCTATCCATTGAATGCACTGTGGGGATTCAAGGCTGCAGGTTGTGTCCACAATGAAGATGAATACAACGAGAACATCGCCAGCAAGGAGTATGCATACCGAAATTCTTTCAGTTCTGCAAAGGCGGCACTCGGGCATCCCCGATACATTGACAAAGACAGGGACGGAGTCCTTACCCAGTCCGACCTGTTCTATCTTGGTAACGCGGATCCGGATCTGTATGGCGGATTGCAGAATACGTTCCATTTCGGGAATCTTCAACTCTCCGTCTATTTCGCTTATTCGATAGGAGGAAAGATATACAATTATTCCGAATTGTATATGGGCGGAGGCTCATACACTAACCAGTATCGCTATGCTCTGGACAGTTGGCATCCTGTACGCAATCCGGAGTCTGACCAACCTATTGCCGGATCGTCCAGGTGGCTCATACCCAGCGACAAAATGGTATATGACGCTTCGTATCTAAGACTGAAAGATGTCAGTCTGCAGTATACTTTCAATATGCCTGCATCGTTCAAGGTTTTCAGGGAACTTACCGTAGGTCTTTCCGGAACCAATCTTAAACTTTGGAGCGAATATCTCGGCTTCGATCCGGACGTGTCCACGGAATCGGAGGGCTCTACGCTCCGACGTGTAGATAAGAATTCTTATCCTACTTCCAAGCGCATTGTCGCAAATCTTTCCATCAAATTCTGACGCGCTATGAAAAAGATATCTGTTTATATATTATCCGCTTTAGTGCTTATGGCATGTTCTCTTGAAGAAGACCATAAGGCATTTACCACAAGGGCGAATTCATATTTGAACAAACAGCAGTGCCAGGCCTGCGTGGATGCCTGCTACATTCCAATCACTCAGGTTTATGTAACAACTTATGCCTGGGCGGTAGAAGTCCCTACAGACCTATGGTGGATCAACACCAGCACCCCGGATCCCAAATGCGAGATTTCTCCTTCCAAGCCGGGTGTGGGAACGACTGTTTGGCAGTATTGCTATCAGGGAATTATGCGTTGCAACGAATTTATTGAATGCATTGCGGATTCCCCAATCGACGAAGCCGACAAACTTCCTATGATAGCGGAAGCACGTGTTATGAGAGCCTTGTATTATTATCATTTGACCAATTTTTTCAACGGCGTGCCTTTTTACACCTATATGGTTGCAGATCAGTCTGTTCAGGAAAAGATACGCCGTCTTCCCAGGACGGATGCAAATCTCATTCGAAGCTCTCTTTATGAAGACTTGAAAGAAAATGCCCTTCCCTATCTGACAAAAGCGCGCACGAGCGAGATTGAAGGCAACAGGGCCGGATATTCCCTCGCCTTGATGCTGATGGCCAAGTTCGCCATGTGGTATAAGAACTGGGAAGATGCCGAATGGGCTCTTTCTGAACTGGAGAGCATATATGGTGATTTCTCCGAGGCACGCTATCCTCTTGACGACACCCGCTGGTGCAAGAAAAACACTCCCGAGAGCATATTTGAGATCCAGCACGAGTGGAGCGAAGCCGGAATTCAGTTCCAGGGGAAGATGAGCCGGACCTATTATCCGTCCAGTATTGCGAAGATATGGGATAATACTGATGTCACCGAAGGCTTGAACGGGGCGTGGATAGACGGTACGTATGACGGGTATCTCGATGATGTATATATGCCTCAGTGGGGCCGCGGCATTCCGTCTGTCTCCAGTATGAGAGCGACCTGGCATATGGGATGTTTCAGGGCAAAAACCGGAACTGATCAGACGGAAGATACCACTACGGCCCAGTATTGCCCGGGTGACCGTATCTTCGATCCTCTTCCTTTGACTTTCGGCGAGTTCAACAAATATTATAACCGTTGGAATGCAAGGCTGGACACCACCGCCCTGCGTTTGGGGCATACTGCCGACGGTCGCAAGATAGACCGCCGTATCCGTTACGTCCTCGGGCTTGGCAGTATGAATCCTTCAGATGAGAATTACGGCGAGACATTCAAGGATGTGCGTACTCAGGGACGGCCTTGTGCCGGAGAGAAATTCTGGGTGCCGGATATGATGTCCAACTTCGACTCAAACAATTACAAGATTCTCCGATATGCCGATGCCGTACTTATGATGGCGGAGGTCAAGTGTATGCAGGGGGATTATGATGCCGCACTGGAATATATGAACAAGGTGCGCGCACGTGCTGCTGTAGATCCTTTCAGCGGTTACTCCGACGAGGCTTCGGTTATGAAACTCATTCGTGATGAAAGAGCTCGTGAACTGGCTGGAGAGTGCCATCGTAAATTCGATCTGGTGCGCTGGGGAATATGGTACACCGAGACACTCAAGTATGCCCCTTCCGGCACAAAGGAGTACATCCAGGCAAATATCCAGCCTTGCCACGAATATTATCCTATTCCCGATACCGAATGCGCACTTACCGCCGATGCGGACGGGAATCCTGTCCTCACAAACCCCGCCTATGCCGGAATAGAATAACAAGATTATGAAACGAATCTTTCAATTATCATTTATTGTCCTGTCGATGCTCGCAGCAGCGTCGTGCAGCAAGGTATATGAAGAAAAATACGTATCCATTTATCGCACCGATGCCGAAGGCAACGAAGTGCCCAGGATGTTCACATGGTACGACATTGCTTCTTCAACAGGTACACTTCCCATAGTGATATACTATTCAGGATCCTGGACGGTCGACTTTGCCGAGGAACCGGAATGGGCCTATCTCGACAGAAAGTCCGGCAGCGGCGTGTCGTATATCCATGTCGGGTATCTGCAGAATAATACAGGCAACAACAGAAGCCTGCTCCTCAAACTCTCCTGCGACAATGGGGAGACATTGGATATTACAATTAATCAGGCGACGGTATGATGAAAAGATATTTATTGTCGATAATGGTTTTACTGCCGCTGTTGCTTTCCTGCAACGAGGAGCTTGCAGTAAAGAGTTTGCGCCTGAGTTCAACTGTACTCCAGTTGCAGGAGAATCACGATACGCTTCTCATCGCGACGGCAGATCCGGATAAATTGTCCTCCGGGGTCAGTTGGCGCTCGATGGATGAAAGTGTCGCCACCGTGGATGCAGAAGGACGTGTCAAAGGACTGTTGGGAGGACGCACGTTTATCCTTGCAAGCGTAGGATCTCTCACAAAAGGTTGCGCTGTAACAGTGTTTGCAAGGGTGGAAAACATCACTTTAAGCGACAACTCCATTTTTATGGGCGTCGGGGAATCCAGGGAAATCAAAGTTGATTTTACTCCGGAAAGGGCTCTGAATCATAAACTTGTATGGACGAGTTCCAACCCTGAAGTTGCTCTGGTAAGTGGCGGCATCGTCATTGGCAAAAGCATTGGAAAGGCAACGATTACTGCTGTATCTGATGACAATCCTGAAATCACTGCTGTTTGTGAGATAGAGGTGGGGGTGCCTGTGGATGCTGTTGAGATAAGCGCAGAAGAAGCAAGCATATTCGTCGGCGAGTCTTTGCAGTTAATGGCATCTGCTGTTCCTTCCGACGCCAGCCATCCTGAAATTGTATGGAGTTCTGCGGATGAGACCATCGCTACAGTCAGCGAAACGGGCCTTGTAACTGGAGTGTCAGCCGGCAAAGTGATTATAACTGCAACCGCTCCTTTTGGTGAGGTGTCGGCTTCATGCAATATGGAGGTCAGGACTCACGTGACAGGTGTGACACTTGACAAGCACACTATCGAAATTTATTCTCTTGAGACTGTTAAACTGTCTGCTGCAATCCAGCCTGAATCTGCCTTCGTTAAAGAGGTAACATGGACTTCGTCGAATCCTCTTGTGGCGACGGTAGATACTGACGGAAACGTAACAGGAAGGAGCAAAGGCTCTGCTGTTATTACCGTGACAACCAAGGACGGTGGCTTTTCTGATAATTGTACTGTTAATGTAATCAGCGGAACCGCAGCGGTAGCTGAAATTAAATTTGAAAAAGATGTATACACTCTTACCGTCGGCAAGACTATGGAAATCATTCCGATAGTCCTTCCTTTGGATGCAGGTGACAAGACTGTGCAATGGAGTGTGTCGGACAATACGGTCGCGTCAGTATCGGAGGATGGCATAATCACAGGCCTGAAGGCCGGCAGCGTCACTTTGAAGGCGATAAGCATAAACAATCCTGCAGCCTCGGCGACTTGTATGCTGAAGGTGGTTCCGTTCAGCGGAGGCCCTGGCGGTGGATACGACGATGATAATTATAACTGGGAGGGTTAAGATATGAAAAAGATATACATTGTTCTTTCAGCACTTGCCGCTTGCATAGCCTGTTCAAGGGAGCCCGCTCCCGCCAACGATTATGTTGATGAATTGAAACAGACTACCATCAAGAGTTTTCAAGCCATACTGCCTGAACTCTGCAATACCAAGACTGTTCTTGGAGAAGCGGAAGAGGGGCATCACAAGGTGTCATGGACAGACGGAGACAAGATCCGTATAGTATTCGGTACCGGGGAGGATGATTATGTAGACGCCGCAGTGGCTGCCGACGGTTCAGTTGAAGCAGATGTGCCTGAAGCAGAAACCTATTATGCCGTTTACCCGGTATGCAGAGCGAAAATAGACGGGGAGGGGACATTCCTTTTCGACATCCCGTCGGAACAGATCGGGAAGTTTTCCGAGGCCGGTTTCATGACTGCGAACGCCTCGGCTTCGGACAGGGTTTTCTCATTTGCGAATGCATCCGGGCTTTTCTCTTTTGAAGTAAAACGCGACGATATCTCCAATGTCGTAATCCGCGCTTGTGATGGTACACCCCTCTCCGGAAATTCAAAAGCCGGCATAGACTCCGTAAGTATTTCCCTGAACGGCCCCGGTGTGTATTATGCTGCATTTCTTAAGGATGCAGACTTGAAAGCCGGTCTTGGGATGCGTTACTACAAGGGTTCCGATGCATTGCCTGGCGTACTTTCCATCAGCGCGGTCAAGGCAGAATCCGGGAAGTTGTTCAATCTCGGATGTCCGGAGGAGATGATTTATGAGGGAGACTACAGCATCACTCCGGAGAGTCAGGATCTTCTGCGCAAGTTACTGAACACGCATCTTTCAGAAGGGCTTGAAGCGGATGGCAAAGTGCATTCGTGGCGTGTCGGCGGAAAGAAAATACACCTTGCTGCAGGGACATACAACTTCAATGCAGAAAGTGGATATCTCATTTCATCGCTCGGAGCATGCAGCCCCGTTGAGATAATCGGAGAAGATGGCACTGTCATCAAGTGTGAAGGTGCAAGTGCATTCTCTATCTCCAATGCCGGTTCTTTTCATTTTGAGAATATAACATTTGATGGTTCAACCACCGACGGTAACGGAGCAGCAATTAATTGGGGCAGTACCGGGACCTTGAGCCTTAAAAACTGCGTATTCAGCAACAACGCTGCTGCAGGAGCCGGTGGCGCACTTTATCTTTCAGCAGGAACTATAGATATTGAATCTTGTACATTCACCGGGAATAACGCTGCTGCCGGTGTTGCATACAACAAGGATGGCGGCCTGCCTTCCGGCGGCGCAGTCTATGCAATCTGTGCTGAAGGTGCAGGGGCCGGAACAATGCTGAGAATCAATCATTGTGCGTTCTCCGATAATATATCCGGCACTTATGGCGCTCATTTGAGTATCTATACTTCATCAGAAAGCGCATCTTGCTCTGCCTGGCTCAATGCCTGCTCTTTCTTTGAAGGATATGCCGACAATGGCGGCAAGACGGCGGCTCAGAGCGGAGAACGCTATTATGGCAAGTCTATTCATTCTGATGGACTGACAGATGTGGGTATCTCGGAACTCGCATTCAACAATTGTACAGTTGCAGGCAAGGCAGTAACTCCTGCAACCGATGCGAAATGGAACGGCCTCAGCCTTGTCAGCGGTGAACGCACCAGAATGCTTGCTGTAAACTCGACCTTTTTCGGTGCCAGCAACGGAACAATATTCAAAAACTTGAACCGTGGCGAAAAAGTAGAGGAGGTCTATATGATGAATTGTCTCCTTACAAACCTTACAAAGGCTAAAACATCGATTAATCTTTATGCAAGTACACCGGTAGTCAAGGCGGACTACAATGTTTATGACGACCGTAAAAACGGATATACAATTCAGGAACACGATACCATCGGTATACTCTATACAGATATTGCCTGGGCGTGGAATGATACGGATAAGCTCTATGAGTGGTCTACCGGCAAGGAGATTTCCAATTATGCGGCGAGCGATACCGTCGAGGCGATGGTCAGGGAGAATATGCCCGAGTATGATGCCTGGCTCAAAACTCTGTCGCCGGCACCTTACGGGATCGATCAGGCAGGCCATACGCGCAATGCCGGTAAACTCAACCCGGGAGCGTGGGATGCAGGATTATAACTAATAACATAATTATATGAAAAAGAATTATTTACCCCCTTTGTCAGTTATTCTGCCAATTGAACCGCAGGCGATGATTTGCGTCAGCGATATAGAGCAGTTAATGAGTATTGAAAGTTTATCATATACCGACGAAATGTTCGACGGGTGGATTTAATGGAGGTCAGAATAATGAAGAACTTAATTAAATTTATGGCACTGGCTGCCATCATTCTTGTCTCCTGTACTAAGGAGAACAGCAATAACACAAACCCTGAACCCGAAATTGTAAACGGGGCTCCGGTTCTTAAGGCGAGAATTGCCAACACCAAGACCAGCCTTGACGGACTTGCACTCAGTTTTATGGTCGGGGACCAGATTACCGTGTTCAATGGAGTCAAAGATGAAAGCAATCATCACGGTGTCAGCCGTTATGTATGTACAGGAATCAGCGCCGGTGTCGCTACTTTTGCTTTTGATCCCGGGAACAGTGAGTGTGCAACTGTTGATGCCGACATCGACCCGCTGATTGCAACTCACCCTCAAAGGAGTGCTTCGACGGCAGAATATGAGGCATATGGGGCAGGGACGGTCAAAATACGTATGGTTGCCGGCCCTATAGATACTGACAACGGATTTGCAGCACCATCTCTTCCGATAATTGCCTGTGCGGATGCTGGAGATGCTCTTGACTTCAATTTGACAGTAGGTTTGTTCGAAGTTGTACTGAAAGGTACTGCATCGATTGCCACTATTGCGCTTACTTCAAATCAAAACATAAATGGAGATGCTTCTGTAGATTATACTTCTGCAACTCCTGCTCTGACAATGATCGGAACAGGCAAGACAAACACCTACCGCTACAATCACGATTCAGGGTCTGGCGTAACCAGCGGAATAGCACTGAATGAAAGCACCGGAGTCAAGTTCTATTTCGGACTGCCCGCAGGTACGCACAATGTGAAGTTTGTCTTCACAGATACCGACGGTAATACGATGACAAAGACTGCGGAAGGTCTCACGATAGAGAGAGCAAAAATAACAAGGAGCAAGAATGTCCTCTCCTTCGCTCCCGACGTAGCCCCGACAGTTAATCTCTCGGAAGGTGGCAAATATGCAAACTGCTATGTTGTAAAGGCTCCTGGCAATTATGAATTAGATGCCCGCAAGCCTGATGGCACCCTGGTGTCCGGAAGCAACGCCGTATGGGTATGGGCAAGCGGAGAGAAGTGCAATGGAGCCGCCGGCCTTCCTGTTACAATGATGAAAGATATAGCCTATGACAACGACAAGATATCGTTCTCGGTACCTGAAAGTTACGGTGTCGGCAATGTTGTTCTTGGTGTTGTTGATGGCAGTTCCAATCTGTTGTATACCTGGCATATCTGGCTGACATCGGATGATATTGAGGACGTTACCGCAGGAGGCATTACTGTAATGGACCGTAACCTTGGTGCAGGAGCCCTGTACGATGTTGCGCTTGCAACAAATGCTCCCCTGCAGGCAGGAAAGGGCAATTTCTATCAGTGGGGCCGCAAAGACCCGTTCCCTGGAGGACGGAACAGTTCGACAGGAACCATAGAAGCTACGCCATTCGGGACCACAAACAGCCAGTATAACGTCATAAATACTGCGGCATCCATCAATAATGTTTCGGAATGGGCTGCGTCTGGCGACTTGGGTGGTGTGACCGCGGAGGATGGCGCAAGCCATCCGGTTACGCTCGCCGCCTCCGCCAAAGTGCCCGGATATGATTCTTCCGACAAGACAACTCCCTGGTGCGGGAGAACCAATGCCAATCCCTGCCCTTATGGCTACAGAGTTATGAACAAGAGCGAATTCAGTACCCTTATCGGTTTGGGTGTCGTTGCATCCAATTACAATAACTTCGGGCAGGTGAAACTTGCAGATGCAGTTATTCTTCCCAGGGCTGGATTCAGGGCAGGCACTACCGGTGGCTCGCAGTATGGGCAGACTTCCGCCCGCTATTATTGCAACGATGTAAGCGAAACGGAGGCTACCAAGGGCTATGCCTATAAGTTCGACTGGTCCAATACCAGTACGTATTCATCTTATACCGAAACGACATACAATGCCTACAACGCCTGCAGTGTCCGTTGTGTAAAACAGTAAGAGTATGAAAAAAGAATATATGATCCCTCAGGCGGAAGCCTTGCAATTTGATCCGCAGATGGTTATTTGCGGAAGTCCGGAATCGGATAGTGTCGATAGTATGACCAAAGATACGGTAAACAGTATAATTTGGTATTAAAACATAGGCCAAGATGAAAAAGATATATAGTTTATTGATATTTGCCGCACTCCTCGCTGTTTCTTGCGGGAAGAGTGTCGTAGAGTCTCCTGCCGTCGAACCCGAGCCGGAACAGGAAACGGTGTATCCTGAAATTCAGGTTGCGCTTTCGGTGGATACCAAGACAACCATTACCGATAATGGCGATTCGTTCAGCATTGCATTCGCAGTTGATGATGACATTGCCGTTTTCAATGGTGAGAAAGATGAGGACACCCATCTGCCCTGCCGCTATCGTTGCAACAGGATAGATGGTGGAGTTGCATATTTCTCATATAATCCTACTACCGATGCGGAAAGAGAAATTGTGCCTGATACTGAGTTGGCGATAATTGTCGCCACCTATCCATACCGCGGGACTACCACCTGCGGGTATGAAACTTATGGCGACGGAACAGTCAAGATCAGAATGGTCAATGCTCCCTCCAGTTCATCTTCCGGTTTTGCAAAATCGGCACTACCCCTCATAGCATATGCAGATGCCGGAGAGCAACTCACTTTCCATCATACCGTAGGCTTGATGCAACTCAAACTCGAGGGTAGTGAAGTCAATATCAAGAAAATAGCCGTGACTTCCGACAAGAATATCGTTGGTGATGCCAAAGTCGCATATGCTGCATCCGAACCTTCTCTGGAAGTGGTGGGCGAAGACGGAACCGGCGGAATCAGCAATTTCAAGAAAGCGACGTATACCTTTAACGATGCAAGCGGATTGCCGCTTGATTCCGATGGGGTAGATTTCTATATTGGACTCCCTGAAGGCACTCACAATCTCAGTCTTCTCATTACGGATGCAGACGACAATACTATGCTTATCTCCGCTCCGTCAGTACCTATATCCCGTGGAGTCGTGATACCTACGACTCTCACTTACACGGCGGATCCCCTGGCAAACCTTACCAATCTTTCCGAATTCGGGCACTTCGCCAATTGTTATGTGGTAAGCAAAGCCGGCAACTACTGCTTCAACGCCCGTAAGCCTGACGGGGCCCTGGTGAGTGGTGACAGCGCTACTTGGGTGTGGGCGAGCGGAGAAGCATTCAATTCCGCAGCCAACCAGACCGAAGCCAGACTGAACGCCAAGATGATGGACAACATATCATTGAGAGGGGGCAAAATCTACTTTAATGTTCCTTCTGATTTTACTGTTGGAAACGTTGTTCTCGGAATTGTTGATGGCAGCAGTAACCTGCTTTATACTTGGCATATCTGGCTGACCTCGGATGACATTGAGGACGTTACCGCCGGAGGCATAACTGTAATGGACCGCAATCTTGGAGCAGGAAAAGCATGTAATCCCGCAGGTGAAACTAATGCTGATTGGCAACTTACGAGGGGTAATTATTACCAATGGGGCAGGAAAGACCCTATACTCGGGATTAGAAATAATACCGCAGAAAACACCTCCAGTGCGTATGCTTCCGGCAATAGTTGGTACAGTGTCCTAAATACGGATATTAGCAATGTTTCTGCGTGGAGTTATAACGGAGATTTTGGGGGAGTGACTATTGAGGATGGCGCAAAATATCCGGTAACGATGGCTGCTTCAAAAAAAGTACCCGGGTATATTGCTGACGATAAGTCCACGCTTTGGAGTGAGCGGCCCAATGCAAATCCATGTCCGTATGGATATACGATTATCAGTAGCTCTCAGTTCGAAACTTTGATTGATGCCGGGACTCCCACTGTATCTGTGTACAATTCGTTCGGACTTGTAAATCTTGGAGGTGGTATTATGTTGCCAAGAGCCGGGATGCGTTACGGCTCTGATGGTACGGCCCGGTCCATTACAACCGATGCGAGATATTATACCGATAATCCCGGTACTAGTGATGGACAAGGATATGCATATAGGTTTATAACAAGTGGTTCGACATTTTCTTCGGCTACACTTACATCATACGATGCCTACAACGCCTGCTCTGTCCGCTGCGTGAAGATTGGAGGTATATGAAGGGGTGGCATCGCCGGTATGGATGCTGACGAGGTGACAACTGACATAAAGGTCAAGACTGCTTCCTATAACGTATGGAGTCAGGGCGGTCGCTCCGGTGCGGACGAAAAATATACCTGGTCCAAGGCCGGGCCTGCCGTGATAGAGTGTATCCAGAGCAACGACGCCGACATAGTGGCCCTGCAGGAGGTTAACTCTTTATCGGCCGGGCTCCATAGCGGGCTGGACAGTTACGCCTGGGTAATATACACCGAGGACGGCATAGAGACCAACCTTATTGATGATCTTGACCACCAGTCTCCAGTAATATTGTACAAGAGCAGCCTGTTTTCCCTGCAGAGCAGCGGATGGATAGATTTGGGAGAAGATACACAGAAGCCTTACTGGGTAGTTTATGCCCAGTTAAGGCACAGCGCCAGTGGGAAAGATCTCTGGGTTTTCAGTACCCATCTCAACAACGAGCAGGACTCCGCCCTTCAGACAAGTCAGGTGAGCACTTTGCTCTCAAATGCTGAAAGCCTCGTACCGGAAGGGACAGCATCGCTTATAATGGGCGATTTGAACATCTTCCCGATTGACAATAGCGGAAACGAAATAGCCAATTACGCCGCCATCACCGGTAGCAGATGGAAAGATGCATACGACACGGTATCGGCCAGAGAAGGCAACTACGTGGCCAAAGGACTCGCCAGCGGCACGATGCACAACACCTCTAAAGGAGGGCTGTCCTCTGTCCGAACAGACCATATACTTGTTTCGGATGCTACCATATTGTCATATGGGGTTGACCGTAGCAAATATGAGAACACCGACGGTACGGCAATTTGGCCTTCGGACCACTTCCTGATTTATTCAAGCGTAAGTTTGTAGAAGATGAGAAAAGTAATAGTAATACTGCTTGGAATACTGATTGTTTCCTGCACGGTTGACATTCAACCGGAGACAGAAAACAAAACTGTCACGATATGCGTAGGTTTGCCGGAAAACCTGACGGTAAAGTCCGTGCTTGGGGAAAAAAGTGCAGGAGAGTATCCGGTGCTATGGAACGAAGGCGATGCGATTCTTGTAAACGGAGTCGCCTCCAATCCGCTCAGCGCTTCTGAAGCAGGTGCTGCACAGGCTGAGTTTACTCTGCCATCCGGCATTATGCCTCCATACAACATAGTGTATGCAGGGTTCGAAGGTGAGGATGATCTTGTCTCCATCCCATTCAGACAGGAAATAACCAGTTCCGGTAGTTTTGGTGATGATGTAGCACCAATGTGGGCAGTATCGGCAGACGGAGGGCCTTGTACGCTTGAACACCTTGCCGCTATCCTTTATGTTCCCGTAAATGGCAGTGGTACTGTAGCCCATATCAGAGTAAGTGCTGCAGGCGGAGAAACCATTGCCGGGGAATTCCTGCTTTCCAAAACTACCGGGAAGTTAAACGGAAGCATATCAAACATAAGGAGCCTTTCTGAGATATACCTTGTGACTTCCTCCGGAGTCGACCTCTCTGGTAGTGACTATGTTTTTGTGGCGGCCGTTGCTCCGGGATGCTACTCTGAAGGCATTGATGTGCAGATTGTTACAACGGAAGGCCAAGTTATGCATATCAGTGCGTTGCGGGGGGAGTCCCTTGCCGCAGGAACTGTTTATGAGTTCCCTTCCAGTACTTTTTCTGCCGATGAAACGCTGTCCTGGGTCATTTCCTCCGAAAGCGATCTGGCTGCCTGGAGAAGCGCCCTTGATTCTTCCGATGAACTCGCGCTCTACGGCAGGGTAAGTCTCGCTGCCGATATCGACTTGTCCGAAGAGACTTGGACTACACCGTTCAACGTTTACAACGGGACCCTTGACGGCTGCGGGCATAAGATAAGCGGGCTGTCCTGCCCCCTTTTCAACGTCCTGCACGGCTGCATCCTCAATCTTTCCATAGAAGGTAGTATTACAAGCATTCCGGACAACAGTTCTGCCGGACTGTTTGCACAGAGGATTAACACCAACGGCAATTACATCCCATGCATAAGAAATTGCTTGGCGGAAGGCACCATTGACATTGCAGCAAATACAAGTGCTGCAACGGCTAATGCCGGAGGTATTGTGGGCTCGATGGAAAATGGAAGCATTGACGGTTGCAGGAGCGCAGTCTCGATTTCTGTTGCCGGGGTTACCGGAAAGGAGAAGATTCTTAATGCCGGAGGAATTGCAGGGAGTATGAGTTCGTCAGAAATAATCCAAAACTGCATTTCCCTGGCAAGTGTGAACGTCTCAGGAGTGGCTACTACTGTGAATGCAGGCGGTATTGTAGGATTGACAGATTCCCCCGTCGCCGGATGCATCAACCTCGGACGCATCCGCCAGGAAGCCACCGCATCTGCTTCCTCCAACAAAGGGGCGATTGCCGGTAAAACAAGCAGCAGTATTGGCGGGTGCCTTTTCAGAGGTAACGTAATGTAATATGATGAAAAGACTGATTATAGTAATCGCAGTATTCGTGGTTTCCGTCCCTCTTTTCGCAAAAGGCGGAAAAACGGACTTCGCCTCTGTCCGTGCGCTCGCCGACAAAGGAGATCCGCGCGTAACCGACGTTCTTACGAACTATGTCTTTGCAGAGGACGTGACCGTGCTTCTGGAGACCGAGGTGAGGGAGAATCTGTATATTGAAGGATTTATAGTCGGCAGCCCCGCCATGTTTCCCAGAAATGAGAATCTTGAAATCGCATGGCAATTAGGCTCAAAATCGGCTTCGCCAAAAAACAATGCACGAACCATGTATCTTGAAAGCCTTGATGGCAGATACGGGTTCAGGTTGTTCTTCGATAATGCCGATGATGCAAAGAATGCCGGCAGGTTGTTTGGGATTCTTGAATTGAACCTGAAAGGAACGAAGTTGGTCAAAGAATATGACTATTATGTCATTACCGGTCTTACTTCCGATAATGTGATAGGTTACGAGAAGGGAACGGAAAGTGACATTCCGGCAAAGAAAAAGCACATTGCTGAACTTACGGACGATGATATTTTTACCTGGGTGGCGCTTCAGGACTGCGAGTTTGTGTTCAAGGGAGGCGCGTATATGAATGTACGCGAAACCTATCTTCCCAAGAGTAAGACAGGCCGTTATACGGGCAATAACTGGATGAATAGTTGGAGGCGTCTGGTATATGATGCCAAAGGCAATTCTGTATATCTTGGCCTGGATGCTAAACTTTCCAACCGCCGTAATGGTGATGGAATACCTCAGGGATGCGGCGAAGTGGCAGGGGTTCTTACAAAGTCCTATATGCCGCGTTACGGGAAAGTCCGGGAATACACTCTGCGGCCTCCGTCCTTGGAGGAGGTGCGTTTTGCAAAAGGAGAGTCTTCGACATGGAAGACAATTGCCGGATGGGACTGGAATCGACCATCGGACGGTATTGTGCCTGCAGAGATCGGAAGAGGATTTATGACTACGGATTTTCAGGGCACCATAGGCCGTTTTTCGGATTGTGATAATCCTGTAATTGATCTGCCGGGAGAAAAACCTGACACCCGAGGCACTTATGGCAGTGTAGAGAATGGAGCATTAAGTCTTAAAGGTCACACCTGCGATTGGTGGGATTGGACATCGGGAGAGCCCCGTTCGTTATCAATCGCTTTTTCGACAGCCGGTCTGCAGGGGGAGAGCATAGTATTCGCCTGGACTTTTGCAGCGGGACAGTACAGCCAGAAGACTTCATACGGATATCCGCATAATTGGCAGGTCTCGTACTCTTTTGATGGAAAGAACTTCGTGACCATCCCGGAGTCTTTGGCAGAACTGCACAGTCTCCCTTATACTGCCGGGGAAGTCGATGGCAAATCATATGAAACATCTGCCGAGGCCGGAATCGGATACACTGAGCATCTTGTATGTATTCCTGCTTCTGCATTCGGCCGGCGCAAGGTGATTATACGTCTGTCTCCGGCGGACAGGACTGTCGCTGATATGGCTTACCTGCACAGGGACGTTCTTGAAGCAACGGAGGAGTCGCAATGGCCGTGTGTGGTAAATTTCGGAGAAATACAAGTAAGATACAGATAGTTTATGAGTTTACTGTCACTACTGTCTTCTGCCGTAATAGTAGCGGCATCGTCAATAACCCCTTGCAGGATAGAGTCTCCGCAAGTCGGGCTTGTCCTTGTTTCCGTTGAAGAAAAAACGCTTGACGGAGGCAGTACTGTCCGTACTTACAAGTATAATCTGGGCGATGGCATATTGAGGTTTGAAAAAGAGGAGGATTGCCGGAATATGGCCCGTCTCCCAAAGGGAGTGTGTGTGCCTCAGAAACTTGACACCCTTGTTTGTGCTCCAAGGATGTTCCATGGCCCGGATGGTGTCTTGAAAATGGCCGTGGCCGGTTTCAGGACAGGATTCTGTTATAGTCTGGAATCAACAGACGCCGGAGCATCCTGGAGCCTTCCCCGAAGGATGATACATAATCCTGACAAACCTTTCGATGTCTGCGATCTCCCGGGAGGAGATGTCCTTCTGGTAAAGAACTGCCGAATCGATGAAGTTGAGTTTACGAAGGATGACGAACTCTTTGCCTGCTGGTCGCACGATGGAGGGAATACCTGGTATAAAACACTGAAGATTTCAGGAGAAAAATTCATTGACAATCCGGTGTGCTGCTCCGATGCAGAGGGCAATGTTTATATTGCCTATAGGCATTATTATCAAAGAGAATGCGATATCAAATTGGTGCGGCTTGGCGCGGACGGCAGTCGCAGACGCATCCCTCTACTAAAAGCCAGGGATGCCGGCAGAGCATATATAGAAAGTGCCGGCCGTATACTTGAACCAAAGAGCGAGTGGGTTGAAGACAAGTTGAGGATAGTTTCTTATAATACACTAAGGTCCAGTTTTACCGGAGGGCAGCCTTGGGTTCCTCGTTGCAAGACTATTTGCGAACATATCGAAAAATGGGATCCGGATTTTATCGGAATGCAGGAAACATCCAAAGAGGATATTGCCGATCTTGACAGGACGCTGAGGAAAAAGTATGACTATATAGCGGTGACTCCGGAGATAATGGGGCCGGAGGTAAGCAGATTTCGTGCGACCAGCGAAATTCCGATATGGTGGCGCAAAGACAGGTTCAAACTTCTTCGCAAAGGATGGATAGAATTCAACATCATCAACGATGTAAAGTGTGGCGTGAATGTGAGCGATGAATCCTGGGGTAACGGCCAGGATGGCAACAAGGCTGCAATCTGGGGGGTATTCCTGGACAAAAAGTCAGGAGAGGAGGTATGTGTCTTCAATCTGCACCTGCCTACCCGTACCGAGCCGTCGAAACTTGCAACTGCAAAGATGGTTGCAGAAAAAGTTCTGGAAGTATCGGATGGCAGACCTGTGTTCATTACAGGCGACTATAATATGGACGAGAAGGCATATACATTCCAATATCTTCAGAATGATGTGGAGTATATACGTGATGCCGGACTTGCAGTTGCTCCTGAGCACCGCCGTAATTGGGAGTTCGCTTCTATGGGAGGAGACAAACCTATGGAAAAGAAAACGAAGAACTCACTGCACATCGATCATATATTTTATACCCCGTCCAACTCGGAACCTTTAAGTTGGGAACTGGAAACATCTCATGGCTCCAACGGCTCTCACGGATCTGACCATCATCCTATTATGATTGAGTTCCGGTATGCTCGTTAACATTAAGTATATATTACCTCTGCTGATCTTGTTTTCCGGATGCGGGAAGACAGGTGATTCACCATCCTCCCCGGACAGTGAAGAAGAGGTGGAATACAAGGAAATCAGCGTAATGTCTTTCAATATCCTCGTGACTCACGCGGATGATGAAGGTGAGCAATTGTGGTCTGCAAGAATGCCCTCCTGCATAGAGATGATAAATGATGTGCAACCGGATATAATCGGCATTCAGGAATGCCGTCAGGCGCAATTTGAAGGGCTTGTCGCAGCATTGCCGGATTATGCGGCCGTCAATATTCCTGAAAGGCTGAAAAACTTCGGAACGTGTGTATTCTACCGCAAAGATTGTTTCGATCGGTTCGGATCGGGTTATCTCTGGTTCAGTGATACTCCGTCAGTTCCTTCTCCGGCATACCCGCAGATATGCGACGATCCGACTTACCGAACCTATATCTGGGCGGATTTGAGGCTTAAAGGAACGCAGAAAACACTGCGTATTTATAGTACTCATTTCCCCCGGAAATATACTAATGACAATGCAGACGCCCGACATAAATGCGCGCAGGCTATGGTTGAACACGCAAAAAAGGAATGCGGAGACGATGCTACCGTATTTATTACCGGTGATATGAACTGCGCAATGTCAAATGAATCCGGAAGATACTGCCTGCTTCCATTTACCTCTTGGATGAAGTCGTCCAGGGAATCATTGCCCGACTCGAAGCGTGATGATTATTATAGTATGAACAGTTTCGATGAAAGATCTCCCTTTTCCGGAGGAGAGAGGAGCATCGACCATATTTTCTACCGGGGTGCAGAGGCTCTCGCATATCGTACTGTTGTGGAGCAGTATGGACTTGTGCGCTTTATGTCAGACCACTATCCGGTTTTAGGAAATTTTAACATAAGTTATTGATATGAAGAGGTTTATTGCTATTCTGCTTTTTTCATTCCTGTTCTCTTTCTGTTCCAGCGCTCCGGCTGATGAGCAAAAGGTACAGAAGGCTGACATTGTTCGGGTTAGTGTCATAGGTGATTCCATATCCACTTTCGACGGGTGGATACCGAAGGGGTACAATTATCATTATCCATCAAGGGACGGCGCCCTGGTGAATGTCGCGGATACTTACTGGTATCGACTGATATACAAAAAGATGTCCAATGCGATGCTGGATAAAAACATATCGTTGTCTTCCAGTACCGTAACTAAGAATACCGAGGTGTCAAAAGAGAAGCATTATTATGGCAGGAGTTTTACGGAAAGATTTATCGCGCAGGATGGCGTCGGCAATCCGGATATTGTTATAATTCACGGAGGTACCAATGACCGAGGGCACAACGATTTTGAACTCTTTCCGGGTTCCGGGCCTTGCAAGACGGCCGCCTCTCCTATGGAGGGAGATTTGGATGAGGTGTTTGCCAGGGGAGATGCCGCAAGGACACGAAATGAGGTGGAAGCCCTTCCGGCAGACGATTTCTGCAGTGCGTATGTAAAACTGATCAGGTTGTTGCAGGAGAGAAATCCCAAAATCAAGATTGTCTGCATAATAGGGGACTATATAACAGAAGGAGTGGAAGGCAGCATCCTGCAGGTGGCGGAACATTATGGTGCTAAGACGGTCAATCTGTTGAGAGTTAATGGTTTCAACGACCAAGTTTATATGCCCAAACACGATTGGAGTGAAAGCAACCCGAGCGGATGCCATCCCGGCATACAAGGAATGCATTTCATTGCCGACAAGATTTATGATGAACTGGGGGTCTGGTTGGAATCGGAGTAATCACTAATTTGAAATCAATGAGAATCAAAGCATTCCCTGCAGCCATTTTCACCGCTGCCTTCTTATTGATTGTTTCTTGTGCAGGAAGACAGACTTCCGTGTCGGACAATCTGCGACAGTCTTTCGCAAATCCTCCCCAAAGTGCCCGGCCTATGGTATGGTGGCACTGGATGAACGGCAATATTTCTCCGGATGGATTAAGGAAAGACATTATGTGGATGCATCGCATCGGCATCGGCGGATTTCATATCTTCGATGCCGGTTTGGATACTCCACAAATAACAGAAAGTCGCCTCGATTTTATGAGCCCCGAGTGGAAAGAAACTTTGAACGGTGCGGTTGCACTTGCCGACTCGCTCGGGATGGAGGTTGCGGTGGCAGCCTCTCCGGGATGGAGTTGCACCGGAGGCCCATGGGTGAGCGAAGAAGACGCTATGAAGAAACTGGTCTGGAGAAATATGCAGGTAGATGGAGGCAAGCATTATCACGGTCCGCTTCCCGAGCCATATACTATGAGCAGCAGATTCCAGAATGTCCCTCTGCCTTATGAACACAATCATCATCAGGATGGCCCGATTCCGGAGTGGTATTACAAGGACATCGCTGTCTATGCTGTCAGATTGCCGTCATCTTTTGCATCTATGGAGGAACTTGGGGCAAAGGTCAGCGACAATGGAGGCAATGGGCCATTCTACTGGATACAATATGAATTCCCGCAGCAGCAGAGTTTCAGGGCTGTATCTGTCGTGAACGCAAAGGCGAGAAGCGGAGGGCACGCAATCCCGGCTAAATGCAAGGATTCTCTTCAGATCAGTGACGACGGACTCCATTTCCATACTTTGTGTGGCATTACAGTCGGGGCGGCCCAGCAGCAGACAGAATGCATTCCCTATGCCGAGGCTCGCTTTTGGAGGCTCAAACGACCGAATTCCGGATATGCTGCAATCAATCCGGAAGATTATATCCTGCATAAACATACACCCATAAATCACTATGAAGAGAAAGCCGGTTTCGCCTATACCTGCGACCTTATGAATTATCCGACACCTCCGGAGGCGGAAGCCTGTGAGGTGATCGATATTACCGCCAATTACAAGAATGGAATACTTGACTGGGACGCCCCTGAAGGCAGATGGATGATTTATCGTTTCGGTTGTTCGCTTACCGGCAAGAAGAACCATCCGGCATCTGCCGAAGCAACCGGTCTTGAGGTGGACAAACTGGATAAGACTGCCTTTGCCCGTTATCTGCACCACTACCTCGATATGTATAATGATGCGACCGGGGGAAGACTTGGTAAAACAGGTATACGATATCTGATGATTGACAGTTACGAATCCGGAGCCCAGAACTGGACGTCCTCGCTTCCGGAAGAATTCAAGTTGAGAAGGGGGTATGATATGATGCCCTGGTTGCCTGCTGTCGCTGGTGTCGTCATCGGAGATACGGAGCAGACAGAACGATTCCTTTGGGATTTCCGTCGCACCATCGGAGAACTCTTTGCCGAGAACTACGATAATGCTACGGAGATAGTTCGGCAGGACTACGGTATGGATGGCATCTTCATTGAGTCACACGAACACGGAAGAAACTGCCCGGCGGACGGAATGTCAATCAAGAAAAGTGCATCTTACCCGATGTCGGCAATGTGGATGGAGGGGAGTGGCGCTGTGAACCGTGTCGCTGAAGGTAAGGCGGATATACGGGAGTCTGCATCAGTAGCCCACATTTACGGGCAGAACCTTGTTGCAGCGGAATCTCTGACGATTTCCGGCCTTGGAGGAAAAGCATTTAGTTATTATCCCGGCAATTTGAAGCACGCGGCAGATTTGGAGATGGGTGCCGGGGTAAACCGTTTCGTCATACACGAAAGTGCACATCAGCCTTCGGACGATAAAGTGCCCGGAATAGGCCTCGGACATTACGGACAGTGGTTCAACAGGCACGAAACGTGGGCTGAACTCGCCGGACCGTGGATTGACTACCTGAGCCGCAGTTGTGCACTTCTCCAGCAGGGCAGGTATGTCGCTGATTATCTCTATTACTATGGCGAGGATACCAATGTCACTGCACAGTTCAGCCAATCCGAACTCAAGGCCCCTTTCGGCTATGGGTACGATTTCATCGGGCCGGAGGCTCTGCTCAAAGAGTTGAAAGTCCGGCAGGGAAAACTGGTAACTTCTACCGGTATGGAGTATTCTACTCTATTTGTGGGAGGTGATGGCTTGAGAATGTCGAAAGAGGTGAGAGAACGTATCAACTCATTCAAAAAATCCGGGATAAGGGTATTGGAGGGGACAGAAGTGCATTATGTGAAGAAAACTATCGAACCCGACCTGATTCTTTCTGACGCTGGTGATATGCAGTTTGTGCACAGGACTGCCCCGGATGCAGAGATATATTGGATATGCAATTCTATGGACTGCCTACGCACTCAGGAGGCATCTTTCCGGATCAGCGGACGAAAACCGCGCCTCTGGCATCCGGAAACGGGAACAATCAGCGACCTGCCTTATCGTTTTGCTGATGGCAGGACATATATTTCTTTGAAGTTCGCTGGGGATGAAGCGTATTTCGTTGTTTTCGAAGAACAGGTTAAGGACTCTTCCTTTGATGTTGCGGAAGAAGTCTTGATAGACAGTACTCCTGTCTGCGGTCCGTGGGAAGTGTCTTTCAACCTGAAGACGGGAGCCCCTGCGCATATCCTTATGCCTGAACTGTCATCATGGACCGAGTCTTCCAGCCCTGAAATCAAATATTATTCCGGAACGGCCAAATATAGGAAGACTTTCAACTTCCGTCCCGACGGGGGCCGTTATGTTCTGAATCTTGGGAAGGTAGGCAGTATCGCTTGCGTGAATATGAATGGGCAAGACTTGGGCCAGTGTTGGAAATCTCCTTATGAGATGGATATCACCGGGGCTCTTCGCGCCGGGGAAAATACAATGGAGATATCAGTAACAAATCTATGGGTGAATCGTTTGATAGGAGATGCCGGCAGGAAAAACCGGAAGACATATTATTCGTATGATTTCTATAAAGCAGACGACCCTCTGCTCCCTTCGGGCTTGATGGGGCCGGTCAGCATTGATAAATATGACCTTCATCCCCGGTTCTCTGATTTTGATAATCCGGATTTTGCCAAAATGATTTTTGACAATCCCGTATTTGCCAGTCTGAATGCAACTCCGTACGATGAATTGGGGCGCCCCGATTCTGATACTCCGGCTCCAACAGGCTACAAGCCGGTATATATCAGCCATTATGGACGTCACGGGGCGCGGTCTGGCAGCCCCGGGAGCAAGGACCTCCAAAGTTTTATAAATCTTGAAAAAGCATTGACCAATGCATCAGTTGCCGGGATTCTCACCCCGGAAGGGAAGGAATTGCTTGTGGAGGTTCGAAAAGTTATTGCGGCTACGGACAATATGGAAGGGCGTCTGACCGAGCGAGGAAAGCGGGAACATTCGGGCATTGCAGAAAGGATGTATCGGCGTTTTACTCCGGTTTTCAAAGATGGGAGCAGAAAGGTTTATGCCCTTGGAAGCGAATATCCTCGCTGCCTGATCAGTATGGCTTCTTTTACTGGACAGTTGAACAAGATGGATCCGTCTCTTGAGATAAAGTTGAATTCCGGCCCGGAATATCAGAAAATCATACACAATACGGCCACTCCGGAAGTGAGGGAGAAGCGCATCCGTGCGATTGACTCCTTGCTTGCGCTTGTCCGTCCCGAGACTAAAGAACTGATGGACAGATTGTTTACGGACCCCGATGCGGCAAGCGATTTTGTGCCGGATCCGGTAGAAATGTCACGCTGGATCTTCCGTGCCGGAAGAATTTCAGGTGGCTTTGATATAAAAGAGAATATTTTCCGGCATCTGCCATTCAAGACTCTGTATGCCTGGGCAGATTTCTATAATTCCACAATTTATATCGGACACGGAAATTCCTTTGAATTCGGGGATGACCGTATGTCGCAGACCAGACTGTTGGTAAACGACATCGTAAACCGGGCCGATGATGCACTCAATACGGGCAATTTGGCGGCGGATCTGCGCTTCGGGCACGATTTTACTCTGCTTGCTTTATGTGCAAGGATGGGGATGGCTGGTGTTAGTGAAAGGTACGATTATGAAGGATCAAGGAAGCACTTCATTTGCAGTAAACTGATTCCTTTTGCCGCTAATCTGCAACTGGTTTTCTATAAAAAGAAAGATGCTCCTGTGCTGGTAAAATGCTTGTTGAACGAAAGAGAAATGACCATCACCGGGCTGGAGCCTGTGAATGGGGTCTATTACAGATGGGAAGACTTGCGCGCCACTCTTGTTCCATCTGATGATTTCTGTCTGGAAGCACACCGTGGAATCAGCAACCGGTATCCCGAGAACACTATCCTTGCTTTCAAAGAAGCAGCATCGGTTCACAGATATGTGGGGATGGAAACCGATGTGCAGATGACTTCCGACGGGGTGCTGGTTATAATGCACGATGATACGGTAGAACGCACTACTGACGGAATCGGAATGGTGTCGGACTATACCTGGAAGGAACTCTCGCGCCTCCATATTGACGGAGGATATGGCTGGGACGAAAGATTTAAAGGCAAACTTCATATCCCATTGTTTACCGATTATCTCAAGATCTGCCGTGAAGGCGGTCTTGTTCCATATGTGGAACTGAAATTGCTGACCGACGAGGGTATCGCCAAGACCATAGAGACGCTTCATTCAGAGGGATTCTCGGATGATGATTATGTCTTGACTTCATTCAACAGACATTATGTTGATTATGCCGGAACTCTCTGTTCTGCAAAAAGGGAGTTTATGAAGGGCGGACGTTTCACGCACGAAGATCTCGCATCTATGGTTGGCTCCGGGCTTGTAGTACGACCGGATTGTCGCAAGATAAATCAGGCTCTGGTGGACGAGTGCCGTGCGCTGGGTCTTGAACTGGAAGCATATGGCCTCCCTGTTGGGGATGCGTCTTTGCTTGCGAACCTGAAGGCGTGGGGAGTGAAAGGCGTAACCTGCAATGATTGGCTGAATTTATTATGAAAAGAATTATAACTTTTTTTGTTGCACTGGCAGTGTGTGTGTCAGTCTTTGCAAGGGGTAATGACAAGGTCCTGTTCGGAGGAGAGATGCACAATTCCAATTCCACGACACCTGAATCGCTGGAATCATCATTCCTCCTCGCCCGTGTACTTGGATTCAATGCCGTTCTTGCAGCGGTGCCCTGGGACATTGTGGAGCCGGAAGAGGGAACGTTCAACTTTGGGATAGTGGACAATATCATCGCTTCCGCAAAAAAGAATAATCTGCTGGTAGGAATCCTGTGGTTCGGCAGTTATAAGAACGGAGAATCATCCTATGCGCCTCTGTGGGTGAAACGCGATACACGGAAATACTTCCGATGCGCAGACTCCGAAGGAAAAGCAAGTACAACAATTTCTCCGTTCTGCACCGCTGCACAGAAAGCCGATGCTGTCGCATTTTCACGTCTGATGGCATATATCCGCGACAATGATCAAGAAAGGCGCATCTGTGTCGTGCAAGTTGAAAACGAGGTAGGCGCCTTTATGGAGAGGGATATGTGTCCTGCTGCCATGAAGGCATGGGAAAGGTGCAAGTGGTCGAAAAGTTCGGATATGCTTGCTCCGCAGCATTTTATGGCGGAGGCTTTTGCCGGTTATGTGGATGCTGTTGCGGAGGCCGGGAAAAAAGAGTACGACATTCCGATGTTTGCAAACGCATGGTTGAAAGTTGCAGACGCTCCCTATGGATCATATCCTAACGGGGGACCTCGAATTGCGGTGCTGGATACTTGGAAAGCAAGGGTGAAACATCTTGACTGGCTTTCTCCTGACATCTATGACCCGGGATTTGCAGAACTTTGCGACCCTTATTCTCAGGGACAGCCTCTTTTTATCCCTGAAACCCGGCGCGAAATTGGCCGTTACTATTATGCTTTCGGAGAAAAAAGGGCCAAAGGAGTGTTTTCCTTTGGTTTTGAAGAGTCATATGACGACCCTTATTACTCCGTTGAATGCAGGACATTTTCGGAAATACTTCCTTTTTTGGATGCAGATCTTCCTTCCCGAGGATTTTTCCGAGAACCCGGGGTCGTGGCTCCGGGAGATTCTCTGAATCTGTCTCTCGGTGGATATACCTTCTGCATCCACTATATCGAAGGGGAAAAGAATGCCCATGGAATAATCATACAGACTGACAAAGATGAATTTGTTGTGGCTGGAGTGGGCGCATGGATCGACTTTTCCTCTATTCCCGGGGAGGAGTGCAAGATTGCCGTTTGCGAAGAATTGACTGAAGGGAGAGTAAGCCAGATACTGAATGGGGACGAAACCGGACATCACAATATGCTGTACCTTCGTGGCCGTTTGCATCTGGACAACTACACCGCTCCGGACGGAGTGGTGAATCCGGCTCCGGATTACGGGCTTTCGTACCAGAGACGTTTCTGGTCCTCGGCGCATGAGCGTTTCAAGACATCAGGGATATATCGTGTAAAACTCTATAGCTATCCTTCAAGATGAAAATAGTTAAGCTAAGCCTGTTTGTGAAGGTCCTCATTGCGATTATTCTTGGTTCCTTGCTGGGTCTGGTCGCTCCGGATGTGCTTGTGCGCATTTTCAAGACATTCAATGTGCTGTTTGCGCAGATACTCCGTTTCATAGTGCCTTTGCTGGTGCTGGGGCTGGTTACTCCTGCCATCTACAATCTCGGCAAAGGGGCCGGAAAGATGCTGCTTATAGTAGTGGCAGTGGCCTATGTGTCTACCGTTTTTGCGGGACTGTTCGCATATGGATGCTCCGGCGCGTTGTTCCAGAGTATAATTCCTATAGGGGATTTGTCGTCAGGCACTGTCGATACCAAGTCTTTCGCTCCGTATATCGATTTGAAGATTGCCCCGTTATGTGATATCCTGACCGCTCTCTGTCTTTCCTTTATGACGGGAATATGCTGCATATACATAAAAGGACAGGCCCTGCGTGGATTCTTTGACGAATTTGGGGAGGTGGTCAAAATGACTATCGAAAAAGCCATTATTCCACTGATGCCGGTTTATATCTTTACAATGATGTGTGAGATGAGTGCAGCGGGAAAACTTGCTGTTGTTATGGGGGCTGGAGTAAAGGTGATTCTTACAGGTGTAACCCTCTCGATACTTTATTTGATAATACAGTATGCGGTTGCAGGAGCAATTGCCGGCAAGAATCCATTCAAGTGCCTTTGGAATATGCTCCCGGCTTATTTAACAGGCTTCTCTATTTGCTCTTCATCAGCAGTAATCCCTGTTACCCAAAGATGTACTCTCAAGAACGGCGTTTCAGAGGAAGTTGCAAATTTCGTCATACCGCTATGCTCGAACGTGCACATGTGCGGCTCTGTTATCAAATTGGCTACCACTTCAGTGGCAGTTGCACTGATGATGGGTACGCCCATAAGTTTCCCTGTTTTCCTGAATTTCGTACTGATGCTGGCGGTTGCGACCGTAGCGTCTCCAGGCGTGATGAGCGGTGTGCTTATGACCTCTGTCGGTCTGCTGGAATCGATGCTCGGATTTTCCCCTGAAATGACTGCCCTCTTGATGGCGATTTACCTGGCTCTTGATGGATACGGGCCCGCCTGCAATGTTACCGGCGACGGAGCCATCGCCCTTGGCGTAGACCGATTTTTCAAGAAAATGGATTAAGGGTAAACAGGTCATCCAGCATCACTGCACGACCATTCCGCAGCGGTTAGTAGGTAATTCACGGGAATTTCCTATATTTGCAGGTTATGACGACAAAGAAGTTCAATATGTGGAACAGGATTGCCGCAACGCTGGTGTTTGCGGTGTCTGCGTTCACCTATCTCTCCACCATAGAGCCCACCGCATCATTCTGGGACTGCGGCGAATTCATAGCATCTTCATACAAACTCGAGGTAGGGCATCCTCCGGGAAACCCGACCTTCCAGCTTTTCGCCCGCATCTTCACCCTCTTCGGCGACAATATGCACGCCGCGGTGCTGGTGAATGCGATGAGCGCCCTGTGCTCCGCGCTCACCATACTCCTGTTGTATCTTACGATAGTCTGGTTCGCCAGGAGGCTGGTGCTGCGCAAAGTCGGGGGAGAGAATGCCGCCGGCCTTTCCGAAGGGGCCGCCGAACGGATGACTCCCGGCCAGATAGTGGCGATATTCGGTTCCGGCATAGTGGGAGCCCTCATCTACTGCTTCTCCGACACCTTCTGGTTCTCGGCTGTGGAAGGGGAGGTGTATGCAATGAGTTCTCTGTTCACCGCGCTGGTATTCTGGGTGATGACCAGGTGGTACGACCATGCCGACGAGCCCCATTCCGCCCGCTGGATAGTGCTGATAGCTTTCCTGATGGGCCTCAGCATAGGAGTTCACCTGCTCAACCTGCTGATGATTCCGGCCCTGGTGTTCCTGTATTACTACCGTCGCCGCGAAGAGCCCTACACTTTCTGGGAATGCATCAAGATTTTCCTCGTGGGAGTGGTCATACTCGGAGTTGTCAATTTCATCTTCATCCCCCTCTTCCCCAAGTTCGCGGCATACTTCGACCTCTTCTTCGTCAACAAACTGGGCCTGCCCTACAACAGCGGCGCTGCCTTCTTCCTCGTGCTGGTGCTCGCCGCCTGCTTCTGGGGCATCTTCAGCACCTACAACTCAAAAAAGGTGTTCTGGAACACCTCGCTGCTCTGCCTCACCACCATCATCATAGGATTCTCCATCTTCAGCATAGACATCATACGTTCGAGCGCGAAAACGCCCACCAACGAATATCAGCCCGACAATGCCTTCACCCTCGTGCGCTATCTTTCGCGTGAGCAGTACGGCAGCACGCCCCTGATTTACGGACAGTACTACGACGCTCCTTACGACATCAAGACCAATTACTACTGGGCTCCCCTCGACGGCAAGTACAAGAAGGTGGAAGGTCCCGGTGAGCCCGTATATGACTCCGCAGGGAAGATGCTCTTCCCCCGAATGTGGAGCGGCCTCGACAACAGTACCAAAGAGTTCTACAAGGCCTACACCGGAGGCAAGGGCACCCGCGTGCGCGGCGCGCAGTCTCCCAAACCCACGATGGGTGCCAATCTGCTGTATTTCTTCGACTTCCAGCTGGGTTGGATGTACTGGCGCTACTTCATGTGGAACTTCGTCGGACGCCAGAACGACGTCCACAGCCCTTCTCCCGGAAATATCTTCTACGGCAACTGGGAAAGCGGGGTGAAGTTCATCGACAACTGGCGCCTCGGCGACCAGGGCGACGCTCCCGCCGTGCTACTGGAGAACAAAGGCAAGAACCATTACTACTTCCTGCCCTTCCTGCTCGGACTGATAGGACTCTTCTTCCAGTTCGGACGCGACAAACGCGGCTGCTGGCTGAACTTCCTGATGTTCTTCATGACGGGATTCGCAATAGCGGTTTATCTGAACATGCCTCCGTTCCAGGTCAGGGAACGCGACTACGTGTTCGCAGGTTCCTTCTACTTCTTCTCGGTATGGGCCGGACTCGCCGTGCTCGGACTGTATGAGGCCTTCTCCGGATCGCTGAAAGAACGCTCCGGACTCGCGCTTGCGGGAGCACTTTCCGTCGCATGCCTCTTCGTTCCTGCACTCATGGCCGCGGAGAACTGGGACGACCACGACCGCAGCAACCGCCGCACCGCCCCCGAACTCGGGGCAAACTATGTCAAGTCCACGGGCCCCCAGGGCATACTCGTAACTCATGGCGACAACGATACCTTCCCTCTCTGGTACGCCCAGGAGGTCGAAAACGTCCGCACCGACGTGCGTATCGCCAACACCTCGCTCCTCGGCACCGACTGGCACATCGACCAGATGAAATGGGCATGCAACGAGAGCAAACCCCTCGACCTTCAGGTCGGCCCCGAGCAGTATCTCTACGGCACCAACGAATACGTACCCATCTACGACCAGAGAAACACCGTGATGGACATCGCCGACGTGATGAAGCTCTTCCGCCATCCCCAGGTGAAAGTTCAGATGAGCAGCGGCCGCAAGTTCGACTATATCGCTTCCCGCAAAATTGCCGTGCCGGTGAACAGGGAGAATGTGATAAAGTACGGAATCGTGGACGAAAAGTATGCCGACAAGATACAGGATACCATAATACTCCAGATTCCCGACGGCAAGGATTTCATCACCAAACCCGAGCTGTTCGTACTGGACTTCCTCTCCACTTACCAGTGGGACAGGCCTTTCAATGTGCTCAACTTCGGCGGCGACCTGAACGTGGGCATCAAGGATTACCTGATGAACGTGGGATTCTCCTCCAAACTGGTGCCATTCCGCAACAGGCCTTCGAGTACGAAGATTGGATTCGTAGACACGGACGAACTCTATCATTACATGACCGAAGTCTACAGTTTCGACGCCCTGGCTGCCCCCGGCTGGTTCATCGACTACCAGAACAACTATACCTTCCTCGGGGTGATGAACATCCGCAGCCTGTTCACCGGCTGCGCCACCGCTTTCCTCGATGCGGGGCAGAACGACAGGGCCCTGGAAATGCTCACCCGGTGCGATGAGACAATGCGCCGCTTCCCGCTCTGCGCAATTCCTCTCGGTTTCTCCACCAACGACTATATGCTCGTGAAGGAGATGGACATGTATTTCAAGCTCGGGGAAAGCGAAAAGGCCCGTGAGCTTGCAGCCGCTTACAGTGAGGAACTGCTTTACGCTACGAGGTTCTACCTGGAATTCTATTCCTTCGCGCAGGAAGAGTTCGAACTTTGCGGAAACTATGTTTATTATGTAGTGGACACCCTCAAGGCGAACGGCGAAAAAGCGATGGCCGATACCATCTACAATTCCTTCGCCGAAATGGTCGGTTCCGCAAAAGACGTGGCGGAAGAGTAGGACAGGCTATCTTTCCAGCCTTACATAGATGCTCAGGGGGAGGGATTTGCCGAAACGGTCGTTCAGCGCAAGCTCTCCGGAACTGAGGCTTGCCGAAGCGTTCAGCCCGAATGCCTCCTTCACCAGTGTTTCCCCGAGGGCGGCGGAATAGCCGTTGGAATACAGGTTCAGCACAACGAAAGAGTTCTCCGGCCTGAGGATACGCGCCACATTCTGCAGCATCTCGAACAGGCATTCGTCCAGCTTCCATTTTTCGCCGTCCGGTCCGTGCCCGTATGCAGGAGGATCGAGTACTATCCCGTCGTAGAGATTTCCCCTGCGCGCCTCGCGCCTGGCGAACTTCATGGCGTCCTCCACCACCCAGCGTATGCCGTCGAGGCCGCTTGCTTCCATGTTCCCGCGGGCCCAGCTTACCACCTGGCGGACGCTGTCCAGATGCGTGACGTCGGCCCCTGCGGCCTTTGCGGCGAGGGATGCGGCTCCGGTGTAGGCGAACAGGTTGAGAACTTTGGGGGCGGGCTGTCCCTTGGCCTTTGCGGCACTTGCGAGCTGTGAGGTCCTGTTGTAGATGAATTCCCAGTTCGGGGCCTGTTCGGGAAAGACGCCGACGTGCTTGAAGGCGGTGAGACCGAGCCTGAGCCTGAAGTCGAGGCCGTCCTGCAGGCCCGGGTAGGAGATATACCACTGGTCGTCCATCTTTTTCAGGCGTTCCCAGGTGCCGCTGTCCTCCTTCCCCGCTTTGCCGAATCCGGCTCCGGGCTTGAACCGGACGTGTGCCAGTCGATGCCATTCGGCCTCTCCCATCGTTTTGGCCCAGAGGGCCTTGGGTTCTGGGCGCGCCATTACCGTCCTGCCGAAGCGTTCCAACTTCTCGCCGTTACCGCTGTCGAGCAGTTCGTAATCTTTCCACTGTGCTGAAGGGAATTCCACCATGCTTACTGAAGTTTGCAGAGTTCTTCGTAGCGGGCTATCGTGCTGTCGAAGCGAGCGATCACATCTTCATAGGCATAGTAGCCGTCGCTGTTTCGCTGTAGTCCTTCCAGCCCTATGCTGAGGGTTACCGGCGCTGTGTCCGCGTTTATGTCTGTAATCTCGCGGAGCTGGGATACCGAGGCATACACCAGGTTGATGTCGACGAAAAGCTTTTTCCCCTTGCGGTATTTCCTGAAGACTATTTTGGAACCGATGGGGGATTTGTGCTCCACGGCGCTTACGGTCTCGGGCATTTCGAAGCCGAGTGCGGAGGAAATGGAGGTGATGTTGGAGTCATGACCGCAGAGGAAGGTGAAGCTGTGTTCCCCTCCGGTGAGTTCGTCGCGTATGTATTTCACGAGCGGATAGGAAATCAGTGTGGCGGAGGTGGGGACGGAGAAAAGCATCTCGTCGTAAACTGTCTTCACGTTGCCTATTCTGCGGACATCCTGTTCGCTGACCTGTTTGCCGAATTCGAATCCGGTCTCGTAATACTGCAGTACAAGGGCGTCCGCTATGCTGTTGATATTATTGTAATCGCCGACGAAGTGGGCTTCGTCATCAAGATTCGTGGTGATGCTCAATGATTCCATGGGCAGATGTTCCACTCCGTTTTTCTTTGCGAAATCCGAACTGGAGAAATCTATCATTTCTTCCATGAAACGAATGTCTTCAACAAGGGCGTTTATCGCCATCCTTATTCCCTTGTAGGGATCTTCGGCTGTCCCCGCAGCCCCTCCCAGCTCGTTCATCTCGGCAATGATACGCTCGTGTATGGCGTCGTTCATTACGGTGAACTTGGGGGTGAACACGGGGTCCATCGTGTCTTCTTCAGTCAGGTAATGCAGGGTTAAGCCGGGCTGGAAGCCGTTGATGAAATGGGTGGCGGTCGCTTTTGTGCGCTGCCTGGAATTGGAATAGAAGAAAGTGCCGGTGTCGTTGAACGGACCGAGGCTTTCCGACAGCGTGCTGTAGAAGTATGCACCCATCTTCTCTTCCATACGGCCGCCTCTTTCGGTGAGGTTCGCTGCAGGTACGCCCCATTCCACCCACTCGTGCGGCGTCACTTCGGCGAGGATGGATCCGCGGGAAGACAGGGGAGAGCGTATGTTGTGGCGGCTGAAAACTACCTCCTGTTCAAGTATATAGGAAGATTCGCGGTGCTTGCTGCAAGCTATTGTGGCAAAACATGCCGCAAAGATGACAAGATAACGGGTGATTTTTTTCATACGGCAAAGATAAATAAAAATTATATTTGCATATATGAATACTGCTACATCAAAAGTCTGGTTCACCGATTTCCGTACAAATACCTTCGGTGAAAGCCTGCCGGACAAACTCAAAAGGCTCGCCCGGGCCGCCGGAATCGGGACTGTTGACATGGACGGCAAATTCGTCGCCATCAAAATGCATTTCGGGGAACTCGGCAATATCAGCTATCTCCGTCCCAACTACGCGGCGGCGGTTGTGGAACTGGTGAAGGAACTCGGAGGCAAATCTTTCCTTACCGACTGCAACACAATGTATCCCGGTTCCCGCAAAAATGCCCTCGAACATCTGGAATGCGCCTGGAAGAACGGTTTCACGCCCCTTTCAGTAGGTTGCCCGATTTTGATTGGCGACGGCCTGAAGGGCACCGACGACATAGCCGTGCCGGTGGAAGGGGGAGTGCTGGTGAAGGAGGCGCGTATCGGCAGGGCGATAATGGATGCGGACGTATTCATCAGCCTTACGCATTTCAAAGGGCACGAACTTGCCGGATTCGGCGGCGCCATAAAGAATATAGGTATGGGCTGCGGCTCGCGTGCCGGCAAGAAGGACCAGCACTCGAACGGAAAGCCCTTCATAGACGAGTCGGCATGCCGCGGATGCCGGTGCTGCCTGAAGGAATGTGCGAACAAAGGGCTTGAGTTCGATGCGGACAGGCGGAAGATGACGGTGAATCTCGAGAACTGCGTGGGATGCGGAAGATGCCTCGGAGCCTGCAATTTCGATGCGATACATTTCCGGAACGATGTGGCCGCGTCGCTGCTTGGGGCCAAGATGGCGGAATATGCCAAGGCCGTGGTGAGCGGACGCGAAAGTTTCCACATTTCATTGATAGTGGACGTGTCTCCCAACTGCGACTGCCACTCTGAGAACGACGCACCCATACTTCCCGACATAGGAATGTTCGCTTCCTTCGACCCCGTCGCACTCGACCAGGCCTGCGTGGATGCCTGCAGGAAGGCGGATCCCCTGCCCAACTCAGTCCTTGGCGACAATCTGCACCGGCCCGGCTTCGTCGACCGTCACGATCATTTCAGGAACACTTCTCCTGAATCCGAGTGGGAAACCCAGCTCTCCCACGGCGAAGAGATAGGCCTCGGCTCCCGCCGGTATGAGCTGGTGGTGATGAAGTAGGCCACAAAAAAGTTCTCCGTTCCGGAAGACCCCCTCCCGCTTCGCGGGTATCCCCCTGGCCGGGGGTGGCAGGTCTCCGGAACGGAGAACTTTTTGTATTATTTCCGAAACTTAGTCGCGAACGGCTGCGATACCCGGCAGATCCTTGCCTTCGATGGCCTCGAGCATTGCACCGCCGCCGGTGGAAACATAGCTCACCTTGTCGGCATAACCCATTTTGGTAACGGCTGCAACGCTGTCGCCGCCGCCCACGAGGGTGTAAGCGCCATTCCCCGTAGCCTCTGCCAGATATTCAGCAATCTGCAAGGTGCCCTTTGCAAAATTCGGAAGTTCGAACACGCCCACAGGGCCATTCCAAAGTATAGTCTTGGAACCGAGAATGATATCTTTCCATACATCGAGCGAAGCCTTGCCTGCATCCATTCCTTCCCATCCTTCGGGAATCTCGGAAGTGGGGACCACCTGGGAATTGGCGTCGTTGCTGAAGTCGTCGGCTACCACTGTCTCAACAGAAAGACTGAGGTTCACTCCGAGTTCCTTTGCCTTGTTCAGGATTTCGAGAGCCTCGGGGATGAGTTCGTCCTCATGGAGGGAGTTTCCGATATTGCCGCCCTGGGCCTTCACGAAGGTGTATCCCATACCGCCGCCGATGATAAGGTTGTCAACCTTGGGGAGGAGGTTCTGAAGAACTGCGAGCTTGCTGGACACCTTGCTTCCGCCGATGATTGCGGTGAAGGGATGCTGGGCGTTCTTGAGCACGTTGTCTATTGCATTGATTTCACCTTCCATCAGATAGCCGAACATCTTGTCGTTGGGGAAATAATCGGCGATGAGGGCGGTTGAAGCGTGTGCGCGGTGCGCGGTTCCGAAAGCATCGTTGATATAGCAGTCGGCATAGGAAGCGAGCTTCTTGGTGAACTCCTTCTGGCTGGCCTTTACGGCCTTCTTTGCAGCCGCTTTCTCTTCGTCTGTGGCATCCTCTGCGAGCCCGCGGGGCTTGCCTTCTTCCTCGGCATAGAAGCGGAGGTTCTCGAGAAGCAGCACTTCGCCGGGCTTGAGGGCAGCAGCCTGTGCATCAGCCTTCTGGCAGTCGTCGGCAAACTGTACGGGAACGCCGAGGCATTCGCTCACGCGGGCTACTATGTGCTTGAGGCTGAACTTGGAATCCACTTTCTTGGGGCGGCCGAGATGGCTCATGATGATGAGGGATCCGCCTCCGGCGAGAACCTTCTTGAGAGTGGGGATGGCCCTGCGGATGCGGGTATCATCGGTGATCTCGAAATTTTCGTTGAGAGGAACGTTGAAGTCTACGCGGACAATCGCTTTCTTTCCGCTGAAATCATAAGAATCAATGTGCTGTTGCATAATATGATTTGAATGTTAAAAATTTTCCGGCGCCAAAGTTACTAAAAATCTTTAAGATTACTTCATCCCGACACTGTTGCACAATCTTTCGGGAATCCCTGCAAAAAAGATTCGGCGACACAATGCTCATGGCGCTTAAGTCGCTGTTTTTCAATGAATTAAATAAACCTCTCCCCCTGAAAAACCAAGGGGAGAGGTTTGGTTAAATGCCTGTTCTACAGATAGTTATGTGCCATGGAAACTTGTGCATGGCCCGTGCTGTCCTGAAAAAGGTTTACCATCCGGGTATTTGAAAGCACAGGCCGATACGGATACCCAAAGCAGAGGCCATCATGTTCCGATAGTCATCCTTGGCTGAATCAAAGGCTTTTACGAGATAGGCGTCATATCCGGCGGATGCCATTATGCCGATATTGGGTGTTATGTGTGTCTTGACTCCTATACCGGCTGCCACAAAAAGGTTCGCCCCGGGTTGACTGCTTTTCGCTCCGATGGGAAAATATACGCCTGTCCTGAGATTCACGAAGGGAGAAAAGCGCTGATCCAGAAAGAAACAGTGAGTGCTGAAGTACAGCGGGACGGCAGGGAAGCCATAACTGCCGAGATAACTGTATCCTGCTCCCACCCCCATGCTGAACTGCTCATTGATAAACCGTTCGTGGAGATAATGGGAAGACAGGATGTCGCTGCCATACGCTCCCACCCCTTTCCCGGCAGTGATGTCCACGACATTAAGGCATCCTTCGCCCGGGTCGAACGAGGTTTGCGCCTTCACCATTTGGGGTGACAGCAACAAAACCAGCAGTATTGCATATATTCTTGACGGCGTTTTTAGCAAGTGTTTAATTTCCAATAACTTACTTCGAACCTGTTGCGCCCGCTTTCTTCCTGTCGGCCTGAACAGGGGCTCCCGTTTTCTTGCCGGCGGTATGAACCGCTGCGGCGGGAATCTTCTTGCGGTAGGTGTAGATGAGTATGCAGATACCGGCGATGATGAAAGGCACGCTAAGCCACTGGCCCATGTCGAGGGTCATGTGATTCTCGAATTCAACCTGAGGCTCCTTGATGAACTCGATTATGAAGCGCATGCCGAAGCAGCCGACAAGGAACGCACCGAAGAAGAATCCGCGGTAAGTTTTTTCAAGCTTGTAGCGGTAGCGCCACAACAGATACAGGCCGAGAATCAGGTACGAAAGCGATTCGTAAATCTGCGTAGGATGCTTGGGTTCCGTCTCGCCGCGCAGGTCGAAGATAACTCCCCAGGGGAGTGTGGTTACATCGCCGTAAATCTCTGAATTGAAAAGGTTTCCAAGCCTGATAAAGGCTCCGGCGAAGGCCACCGTGATGCACAGATGGTCCAATATCCAGATGAAGTCGAAATCGTTCTTCCTCCCGTATCTGTGGGCGAACCACCACATGCCGAGCAGCAGGGCGATGGCTCCTCCGTGGCTTGCGAGGCCTCCCTTCCAGGGCATGAAAATTTCCCAGAAGCCGTGCCATGAGCCGAGATAATAATCCGGCTGGTAGAACAGGCAGTGTCCGAGGCGGGCTCCCACTATGGTGCATATCAGCAGGGTATAGAGAAGGGGATCGAGAAGTTTTTCGCTGATGCCTTCGCGGCGGAAAAACCAGCGGAACAGATACCATCCGAGGATGAAACCCGACACGAAGAGCAGGCCGTACCAGCGTATTTCAAGCGGCCCGATGTGGAAGAGTACAGGGTCCACGGCCCAATGTATTGCCAATAAATTCATAGGGTGCAAATATAGCGATTATTTCTCCAGCCATACAAGGAAATCGTCCACTCTTGCGCGGCTGACCTCTATATTTTCGGGGAGAACTGAGGTGATTGAAAGTTTGCTCCCCGGCAGGCGGTTGACGCTGTGTATGGCGCTCTTTGCAACTATGGCGCTGCGCGACACCCTGAAGAATGCCGAAGGGTCGAGGCTTTCGGCAAGTTCATCCAGGGAAGGATTCATTATGTATCTGGTGCCGTCCGTGGTTACGAGATAGGTTCCCTTGTTCTCGGATACGAAGCAGGCGATGGAGTCGGAGGAAACCGGCACTATCCTCTCTCCTACGCGCACCAGGAAGCGTTCTTTGTAGTTTCCTGAGGAGGGAGCATGCGATTCGAGGGCGGAAACTATCTTCCGTATGTCGAATTCTGCGGAGGAGTTTTCGCAGCGCCGGACTGCCCGCTGAAGGGCCGGAAGTTCTATGGGCTTGAGCAGATAATCCACCGAATTCACCTCGAAGGCCTTCACCGCATAATTGTCGTAGGCCGTAGTCATTATCACCTTGGCCTTTATGTCGGTCTGGCGGAAAATCTCGAAACAGTTGCCGTCGCTCAGTTCCACATCCATGAATATGATGTCGGTCCTGGCCGAGTTGGCCTGCAGCCATTCAAGCGTGCCCCGCACCGAGTCCGTCTCGCCTATAATGGAAAGCTCGGGGAAATTCTCCGCAAGGATATTTTCAAGCCTGCGGCGGGCCATCAGTTCATCTTCGACAAGTAATACGTTCATAATTATAGCAGTGGCAGGCTTACGGAGAATTCGCCGTCGGTCCTGAGTATTTCGGGTTTCTTGCCGCAGAGGTTGAGGTATACCCTGCGGATGTAGGAAAGCCCGAGCCCGGTCGACGACGAAGGGGTAAGCCGTGGCATTAAGTTGTTGGTTATCGTGACAGTGTCGTGGTTGGTCGAGATATTTATATGCAGCGGCTCCGCGGCGGAGAAGGCGTTGTGCTTGGTGGCGTTTTCCACCAGCAGCTGCACCGCGCAGGGAACCACATTGCGCCGGAGGTCGTCATCCTTCACATCCATGCCCACGTCCAGGCCGGAAGGGAAGCGCACACGCATCAGGTCGAGGTACTGGCCGGTGAAGTCCAGCTCGTCGGAAAGGCTCACGAGGTCTTCGCCTTCGTCGCGCAGCATGTAGCGGTAGATGCCCGCGAGCTTGTGGATGTAGGTGCTGGCCTCCTCCCTCGTGCCGTCGTATACGAGTGCGTCGAGGACGTTGAGGCTGTTGAAGAGGAAGTGGGGATTGACCTGCTGCTTGAGGTTGATGTATTGGAAGCGGGCCTTGTCCGCCTTAGCCCTTTCCGCTTCCATGGCCTTCTGGGCGCTGATACTGATGAAGATGATGTCGGCCACGAAGATGAGAAGTGCGATGGCGGTGCCGAGGACGTCGCCGGTGCTCTCGCGCAGGGACTGTCCGGAGCCGCTGGCCCATATATTGATGATGACGCGGATGATGTAGATGACTCCGACGGCGATAAGTACCCAGGCGGCCTGGGTGTCGAGGGTGAGCCTGTTCCTGCTCTTTGCCGCCTGCACGGTCTTCAGTTTGGTTGCATAGTACATCCCCCATCCCAGCATTTCGGTGGTGAGGAGGGTGGAGATGCCGTGCTCGACGACCGCGTTGTTTATGCCGAGCCTGATTAGCGCGGCGAGGCCTATGCCGGCGACATAGCCGATGATGTTCACAAGCACTATGCTGAGGGCGGTGAATTCTATGGAGATGCGTTCGCGCAGGCAGATGAGAACGGTAAGCGTCATGGTGAGTAGGGTGAGCAGAAGGGTGTCATCCATACCAAAACTGCGGCAAAGCACCGCCGTAACCAGATGCAGCAGGGCAAAGATGTGTATCAGCCAGCTTGTGCTTATCTTCTCCATAGCCTGCAAGATACGAAAAATTCCTTTCAGTTCGTCTTTTTATTTCCACCGTTCGTCCTCAGGAACCCGCCGTTCGTCGCGCGGGCGTATTTTTATAAAAGTAAATAGTCTATATTCGTCCGGATTTTTAACACTAAAACGCCATTTCTCAATGGAAAACAAGCGTACGCTAAGCTTTGCGCAACTGGTTAACCTCAGCTTCGGATTTTTCGGAGTGCAGATAGCCTATGCACTGCAAAGTGCAAACATAAGCCGTATTTTCGCAACTCTCGGTGCAGACCCGCACCAGCTCAGTTTCTTCTGGATACTTCCCCCTCTTATGGGCATGATAGTCCAGCCGCTTATAGGCAAATGGTCCGACCGTACCTGGTGCCGCATGGGGCGCCGCAAGCCCTATCTTCTGGTGGGCGCGATAGTGGCCGTTCTGGTGATGATCCTCCTGCCCAACGCCGGCAGCCTGAATCTCAGCACCGCCTATGTTTTCCTCGGGCTCAACGCCGCCATGTGGTTCGGTCTTTTCAGCCTTATCTTCCTCGATACCAGCATCAACGTTGCAATGCAGCCCTTCAAGATGATGGTGGGCGACATGGTGACCGAAGAGCAGAAGACTCAGGCTTACTCGATACAGAGCTTCCTCTGCAATGCCGGCAGCCTTGTGGGATATCTTCTCCCCATCTTCTTCACCTGGATAGGAATTGCCAACGAGGCCCCCGAGGGAATGGTTCCCCCGTCGGTGATAACCTCGTTCTACGTAGGTGCGGCCATACTCATCATCTGCGTGCTCTACACCTTCCTCAAAGTCAGGGAGCTGCCTCCGGCAGAGTACGCCGAGTTCCACAAAATCGCCCCCCCCGCCGAGGATAAAACACAGAAAGACAACCTGCTGGCCCTTCTTTTCAAGGCCCCTTCCACTTTCTGGACGGTCGGCCTCGTGCAGTTCTTCTGCTGGTCCGCCTTCCTTTACATGTGGACCTATTCCAACGGGGCAATCGCCTTCAACTGCTGGGACGGAGTCACCGACACCGCGTCCAAGGCATATCAGGACGCAGGCAACTGGGTGGGAGTGGTGTTCGCCGTGCAGGCCGTAGGTTCCATCATCTGGGCTACCCTGCTCCCCAGGTTCCGCAATGTGAAGACGGCTTATGTAATCAGCCTGCTGATAGGGGCTGCGGGATTTGCATCCATATTCTTCGTGCATGACAAATTCCTCATCTGCGCCAGCTACTTCCTCATCGGAACGGCATGGGCCGCGATGCTGGCTCTTCCCTTCACCCTTCTCACCAACGCCCTCGAAGGCAGCCCCCGCATGGGCAGCTACCTCGGACTTTTCAACTGCACCATCTGCCTGCCCCAGATAGTGGCGGCGGCTACCGGCGGCCTCGTGCTGAAGCTCGCCGGAGGCTCCCAGCCGGGCATGCTGATGATTGCGGGAGGCTTGCTGGTGCTCGGTGCAGTCTGCGTAAGATTCATCAAGATCAATAAATAGACAATTTTGTTAACTAATCATTCGTTAAATGAAAAGAATCCTTATCCTCCTCTCCGCCATCGTCGCTTCGGTGATGATGCCGGCAAATGTATCCGCCCAGGGCGGATATGAGGTCAAAGGTACGGTCATTGACGAAATCGGACCCGTAATCGGAGCCTCCATAGTGGAAAAAGGCACGATGAACGGAATTACCACCGATTTCGACGGTGCTTACGTACTTAAGGTGTCGTCGGCGGATGCAGTCGTTGAAATCAGCTGCATCGGTTATTCGACAGTATCTTTCAAGGCTTCGGCAGTTCCCGCCGTCGTCACCCTTGGCGAAGATGCCACCTTCCTTGAGGAAGTGGTCGTCATCGGTTACGGTACGGTGAGCAAGAAGGAACTTTCCAGCTCCATCGTACAGGTGGACAAGAAGGACTTCGCGCAGGGCAGCCTGAACAATGTGATGGAACTGATGTCCGGCAAAGTCGCCGGTCTCAACGTCAACTCCACCGCTGCAGCCAACCCGAACTCATCATCCGACATCCAGATCCGCGGCGCCGGTTCCATTACGGCAGGCAACGGACCGCTCGTGGTTATCGACGGCGTGGCCGGCGGTGACATCCGCAACCTTTCGGCACAGGATATCGAGAGCATGACAGTACTGAAGGATGCCGCTTCGGCAGCAATCTACGGTACGCGCGGTGCAAACGGCGTTATCCTCATCACCACCAAGAAGGGCAGCAATGCGGGCGTTGGACATTCCAACATCACTTACGACAGCTGGGTGGGCGTGAACATTGCCAAACCGCATATTCCTACGCTCTCCTCCGACGAATTCCGCCGCAGCCGCCGTGGCAACGATTATGGCTACGACACCGACTGGTACAGCGAAATCACCCGTCCTTTCTCCTACGACATAAACCAGTATGTCGCGGCTGACGGCAGCATGGAGAACGGAACCTACAACGCATCCATCAACTACAAGAAGGCCAACGGTATCGACATCACTTCGGGCCGCGAGGAATTCGGCGGCCGCGTGAACGTGGAGCAGAAGGCTTTCAACAACCGCCTCACTTTCGGCGTTTCTCTCAACGTGCGCCGCGTGAACGAGGTCTGGGGAAATGACGGAATGTTCGACACCGCACTCAACCTCAATCCTACTATGCCCGTTTACAACGAAGACGGCAGCTGGTATCAGCCGACCACGGCAACCGGCGTAGCGAATCCCGTTTCGGTGCTCAAGGACAACAACAGCAACGGCCAGAGGCTTTATCTGCTCGGCAGCACTTTCGCCAAGGTGAATCTGCTCAAGACCGACCATCACAACCTCAGCACGTCGCTCACTTACTCCTATAATTACAACGACCTCAAGGGCAATTACTACACTCCTTCCACATCTTCCGAATCCTTCTGGGGCGGATATGCCGGAAAGGCCAACCTTCAGTACCAGAAGTGGTGGAACAACCAGTTGGAGTGGCTCATCAATTACATGTTCGCCACGGGCGACCACACCGTCACCGCAGTCGCAGGCTATGCCTACGAGGACAACAACTGGGAAAACATGTTCATGGAGAACAGCGATTTCGCCAACGACATCACCGGCTACAACTCGATCCAGAGCGGCCTTTACCTTGGCGAAGGCACCGCCACCATGAACTCGGGAAAGAGCCTTTCCAAGCTTATCGGCGTATTCGGCCGTGTAAACTACAACTGGAAAGACATCGTGTTCGCATCGGCTTCGCTGCGCCACGAGGGTTCCACCAAGTTCGGCGCGAACCACAAATGGGGTAACTTCCCCGCCGTATCGCTCGCAGTCGAGCTCGCAAATGCCGGCATTTTCGACAGCAAGGACGTGGTCCAGAGCCTCAAGCCCCGTATTTCCTACGGTGTCACCGGACGTTCCGACTTCGATGCCTACAGGGCCCTGTCCACATACAGCTCTACCGGCAGCTATATCCAGGACGGCAAGTATGTGACGGCCTATGCTCCTTCGCAGAATGCGAACCCCGACCTGAGGTGGGAGAAGCTGGTGGCCTTGAACGCAGGTATCGACTTCGTCCTCTGGAACAGGCTGCGCGGCAGCATCGACCTCTTCGACCGTCAGAGCCGCGACCTCCTCTACGAATACACCGCTCCCCAGCCTCCGTATGTCTATCCCAAAATTCTGGTGAACGTGGGAACGATTTCCAACAAGGGTGTCGAGCTTACCCTCGACTACGACGTTCTCAAGGGAACGGGCCTTCTCTGGACCACGGGAATCAACGCCTCTTTCGGATCCACTACGCTCAAGAAACTCTCCAACGACGTTTACAAGGCTGATTATCTGGAACTTTACCAGAAGCCCGGCGTGGGTACAAACGAGTACTTCTTCCGCGTGGCCGAAGGCAGCAAGATCGGCCAGTTCTACGGCTATGAGTATGCCGGCGTAGACGAAAACAAGAACATGCTCGTCTACGACAACGAAGGCAATGCCGTAAATGCGGCTGCAGCCGACCTCAGCTGGAAGAAATACATAGGCAACGGTACTCCCACTACTTTCCTCAACTGGAACAACAGTTTCGTCTACAGGAATTGGGACCTTTCGCTCCAGTTCGCCGGTGCGTTCGGATTCGAGATCTTCAACATGCGCAAGTACGGCATGGGTCTCCAGGGCTGCGGAACCGACAATGTGTTCCGTACCGCCTATACAACCGATGACTACATCCGCACCGGCGGAGGCGTCATCTCGTCCTACTTCCTCGAGAAGGGAGATTACTTCAAGCTCCAGAACGCTACTCTCGGATACAACCTGGCACCAAAGGACTCCTACATCAGGAACCTCAGGGCCTATCTGTCCGCGAAGAACCTGTTTACCCTTACCAAGTATTCCGGAAGCGACCCTTCAATCGTGAGGGTGACCGGAATAGAACCCGGCGTGGACTCCAACAGCGCTTATCCTGTTGCAGTCGCTGTTACCCTTGGCGTGACTTTGACCTTCTAAATGCATAAGATTATGAAAAAACATATAATAAGATTGGTTGCGCTTGTTTCGCTCTCCTTCGGCTTTACCGCCTGCTTCGACCTTGAAGAGGAAACCTTCGACCGTATCGGTGTGACCGAATACTACAGGAACGAGGGCAGTATCCAGGGCTCCGTGAGCGCCATCTATTATTCCGCCGCGAACCGTTTCATGGAATACGGTTTCTATCTGCAGGAATTCTCCGCCGACCAGGTTGCATGGCGCACCTGGAACGGAGGAAGCTGGGGATGGGACGAAGGGCTCAAGTTCGTGCTTTCCACCCATACCTGGACACCTGAAGCTACCATCGTCCGTCAGGCCTGGGAATCTTCATGGGAGACAATAGGCCTCTGCAACAATATGCTCGCCGACCTCAATTCCGTTTCGGCATCCGACATCGATGTCACGGAAGAGGTTTACCAGAGCTACAAGGCCGAGGTCCGTACTCTCCGTGCCTGGCAGTACTACAACAACTTCGAGCTTTGGGGAGGCGCACTGCCTATCTGTGACGAAGAAACCGAGGGTATGCCCGGATCCGCCGACGAAAACTTCGACGCCGGCTGCAAAGCGGTTTACGACTTCATAATGAAAGACCTCGACGAGTCGCTTCCTTATCTTGAAAAGAACAAGGTGAACGCGATGAACCAGGCCGCCAACCGCATCCTGAAGGCAAGGCTCCTTCTCAATGCCAAAATTTTCATCGGTGAAGATCATTTCTCCGAGTGCGCGGCACTCTGCCAGGAGCTCATCGACGGAACTTACGGCAATTACAGCTATGCCACCGACTATCGCGACATCTACGGTTTCAACAATGCCTCCTGCCCCGAGGTTGTGTTCGCATTTGCCGAAGAGAACAGTCACTATTCGCAGAACTGCCTGAACATCCGCGACATGCCTTTCCTCCCTTACACCTATCCCGAGTTCCTCGGATATAACGTGATTCCCGAGAACATGAACGGTTGGAACTGCACCTGCCTCGCCCCTTCGTTCGACAACAGCGGTACCGTCCAGAATGTAGGCGGCACCACCGGAGCTACCTGTTTCCTCGACGCCCCCTACAACGACAAGCTCGGCGCAGTTTACGAGCGCTTCGACAACCGCGACATCCGCAAGGCCAACTACAAGTGGAATAACGGAAATTACAGCGGAATGTTCATCTACGGCCCCGTAAAGAATCTTGAGACCGGAAAGGCCGTAAAGGCCGACGCCGACCGCGACGGACAGGATCTGGTTTATGTCGACCAGGTAGGCACCTTCCAGAACATGGGCCGCAATCTCGAAACCGTGATGACGCCCCGCTGGGGAGAAACCAATTCCGGCATCCGTCTGATGAAGTACCCCATGGCGCCCGAATCCACCGGCCTGATGTGGGAAGATATCGACGAAGTCGAGATCCGCTTTGCGGAGGTTTACTTCATGCTTGCCGAATGCAAGATGCGCGCAGGCGACCTTTCCGGAGGGAAAGACCTCGTGAACCGGATTCGCCAGCGTTACTTCTCGTCTTCCGACTGGACCTCCGCCAAGGATGATCCCGGTCACGGATTCACCGCATTCGACCTCGACTGGATGCTCAACCAGTGGGGTCAGGAATACCTCTGCGAAGGACGCCGCCGCCGTACCGACCTGCGCCGCTTCGACCAGTTCACCCAGGGCCAGTGGTGGTTCTTCGGACGTGCTACCGAAGACGGATACAACCTTCCTGCAAAGCGCGACCGCAAGTATGAATGGTTCCCTCTGCCCCAGTCTGCAATCGCCGTCAACACCGGCCTTATCCAGAATCCTGCTTATTCAAGCGCAGAGTAAAAATTTCGCGATATGAAAAAGATTTTCAAATATGCAATGATTTCCCTCGGACTCGCTGCCGCATGCAGCTGCGCCCAGGAGGAGATTTTATTCGACCACGAGCAGCCCGCATTTGAAACCCGCGACGAACTTGTGCTCATCGAAGCCATCATGCCCACAAGCACCGCTTCCGACGACGCAATTTACATCTGCGGCGATTTCAACAACGGCAGCGCGGCGGTTGACAATATCAACTACCAGCTCGAGAAATCCGAAACGGTCAACGGCAAGTGGGCCATCTACCTCGACCCCGCCGAATTCGTTTCCGGCACTTCCCTCGAGGACGGTTTCTGGTTCTATTCCAAGAGAGACCGCAGGGAAGTCACCATGAAGGGCGAAGAAGCCCTGCACAAGATAAACGCACAGCCCGGCAGCCGCTATACCATCTATGTGGACCGCTGGGAGTCGTATTACGACGCACCCGCCATTCCTATTCCTTCCCATACCGACAGTTACCGTATCTGGTATGTGAACGACAACGAGTGGGATCCCGTGAACCTTTACATGTATGGTGACGTGAACGACCTCGGAGCCGGCTGGCCCGGTATCGAGACCGGAGGAACCGCCACTCTCGGCGAGAACCTCTGGGCATATGTCGACGTTCCCAAGAAAGACGCCCAGGGCTGCACCGAACACCTTATCTTCAACGGTAACGGCGGAAAGGTACAGATCCCCGGCGAAATCGAGCCTGTAATCACCTTCGGTGACAAGGCCGACTACTTCTTTGCCATCTCCTCCGACGAGAGCGGCGCATTAACCTGCTGGGAAGTCACCGACATCGAGAACCCCGGAGTCGAGCTCTTCGTTCCTTCCGTTCCCGTCGTCAGCCTCTATGTGCTGAACTTCACCGAATGGGAGAAGGTCTATGCCTATGCGGTGAACAACGATGAGGTTCCCGCAGAGGAAGCCTTCGGAAAATGGCCCGGAGCGGAACCTGTAGAGACTGTGACCAAAGACGGCCTGGAATACCTGCGCTTTGAATTCGAAGAGCAGTATGCCGGACATTTCGCCAACTTCATCTTCAACAATGGAGGAAGCGTGGAGGAAGGCACGATGCAGAGCGTCGGAGGCCCCGGCGTCACCCTCGAGGCTGACATGACCGTGGCCGTGAGTGCAGGCTGCTATGCGGTGGTCGAGGAAGATGAAGAGGTGCCTTATCCTATGACACTTTATGTAATTGACGAGACCGGCTGGGACGAACTCCGCCTGTACGCCTGGGGTGATGCCGAGATGTTCGGCGGCTGGCCCGGCGCAGCGCCTTCCGGCACCGTGACATGGAACGGCAAGACTTACACCACCTTCGAGTTCCTGAGCGCTTGCGAAGGCTTTGAAGAGAATCTCATCTTCAACAACAACAACGGAACCCAGCTTGGCGACCTGAACGTGAGGATGGCAGACGGCCTCTTCGTAAAGATTACCCTCGAAGGTGCACAGCTTGTCGACAAAGAGGAAGTTCCCGCTTACATTTATATCGAGAACAAGAGCGGCTGGGATGAGATTGCAGTGTATTCCTGGGGCGATGCTGAAGTGTTCGGCGGATGGCCGGGTGCCACCCCTGTGGGAGATGTCGAGATCAACGGCTTCACCTTCACCGCATTCGAGTTCGGCGACAGCAACGTCGGCAAGAACGTCAACCTCATCTTCAACAACAATAATCACGACCTCCAGCTCGGAGACTTCAACATCACGCTTGCAAAGGAGAACTTCCTTACCGTGACCGCCGATGGCGTCATCCCCATCGAGAAGAACCCCAGAAGCGTCAAGTGGGTCGACTTCCTGGTGAAGAACGACACCGAATGGCCTGAGATTGCAGTGTATGCATGGGGCGATGCCGAAATGTTCGGCGGCTGGCCCGGTGCCACACCCGTGGAAACCGTGACCTACGACGGCGACGAGTATCTCCGCTTCCGTTTCTCCGATGAATTCATCGGTCTAAACGAGCATTTCATCTTCAACAACAACGGAAAAGGCGATCAGCTTGGCGACTTCGACCTTACCGTGAGCGAGGGTATGGTCATCGGCGTTACCGCCGGAGGCGCATCCTTCATTCCCGATCCCCGTTCGACCTATTCCATCTATGTGAAGGACAACAGCGGTTGGGGTGAACTCGCCGTCTACGGCTGGCAGACCGACGAACCCGAGATCTTCGGCAGCTGGGCCGGTGCGGTTCCCTCCGGAACCGTGTCGCTCTGCGGCGAGACCTACAAGCGCTACAAGATCGGCGACTCGTTCAACGGCAAGTCCTACAACCTCATCTTCAACAACAACGGTGGAAATTCGCAGTATGACGTTGCGCTCGTCGAGATAAATTCCGACCTGTTCTTCGTCGCCGGCCCCACAAGCGCCGAGAAGATCGAAGATCCCGGCTGCTGCCTCTTCTTCGAGGACAAGACCGGCTGGGCCGGAACCTGGTGCTATGCCTGGGGCGATGCCGAAGTGTTCGGTGCCTGGCCCGGCTATGCGATGACCGAGACCATGAACGTCGGCGGAGTGGACTACAAGTTCGCCCGTATCCCCGCAGGCAACAAGGGCAAGCTCATCCATCCCATCCTTAACGACTACAATACCAACCAGTACAATGTTGAGGATGTCGTGATAAGCGAAGATGTGTTCTTCACTGCCAACGCAGATGCCGCCGTGCGGAAATAAACTCTGATTTCTGACAGGGATGGCCGGAAAGATTTTGGGCCATCCCTGTTTTTATTATTTTTGGAACATTATGAAACACAGTACATTTATCTGTCTTGCAATGTGCATCGCCGTCCTTGCCGCCTGTGGAAAGGATGACGGCGGAAAAGATAACGGCGGCAACGGTAAAACCACCGATGAAAGGCCGGCGCTTTCAGCTTTGGATTCGGGCAACACTATGGTAATATACGAAGCGAATCCCAAGCTGTTTTCGCAGAGTTCCGCGCTGAAGTCCATAGAGCAGAACCTTGACCGTATTGCGGGAATGAAGGTGAACGTGCTGTGGCTGATGCCCATCTATCCGACAGGGACATCCAAGGAGTCCGTAGGGTCCCCCTACTGCGTAAAGGATTACAATGCGGTGAATTCCGCATACGGAAGCCTTGACGACCTGAAGTCTCTGGTGTCTTCGGCCCACGGCAAAGGGATGAAGGTTATACTGGACTGGGTTCCCAACCATACCGCCTGGGACCATGCCTGGATTACGGCCCATCCCGACTGGTACACCCAGGATGCCTTCGGCAATATAGTCTCTCCGCGCGAGCAGAACTGGCCCGACGTCGCCGACCTCAATTACAACTCCGCCGACATGCAGGGCGCCATGACAGCTGCGATGGGATGGTGGATAGACAATGCCGATGTGGACGGATTCCGCTGCGATTACGCGGAAGGAGTGCCCGGCAGCTTCTGGAGCGAGGCGATTCCGGCCCTTCGCAAGAAGAAATCCGGCCTGATAATGCTCGCCGAAGGCAACAATGCCGATCTGTACAAATACGGATTCGACCTTGTATATGCCTGGACCTATGCCGACAACCTTCCCGCGGTAATGAAGGGGGCATCTGCGCTTTCTTCCGTCTTTTCCGTAGCGAAGGAAGACGTGGCCGGACTCAAGGACGGGCAGAACAGGATGCGCTACATAATCAATCACGATACTGCGTCCGAGAACGCCCCCGCCACACTCTACGGCGACGCGAAGGGTGCGATTGCCGGCTTCGTGCTTTCTGCCTTCCTCCCCGGAGTCCCTATGATTTACAGCTCCCAGGAAATAGGCTATGCGCAGAAGGTCAACTTCTTCAACTACAATATTATGTCCTGGTCGTCCAATGAGGCGGTCTCGACTGAGTACAACAAGGTCATGGGCGCATACTCCGCCACCGAAAAATACCGCGGAGTCGAGTCACTCCCCAGATGCTTGAGCTGGGCAAGGTTGCAGGCATTTATTACAATGCTTCCGGCCACCGTCTGCTGGTGATGGTGAACTGTTCTACCTCGGAACAGACCGCCAAAGTCCCCATAGAACTTTCGGGCCTCACTTTCAAGGACATGATTTCCGGCAAGAGCGTAAGCCTGAAGTCTTCAGTTACCCTCGGGGCGCATGAATATGTAATCTACACCTACTGATGAAAAAGATTTCAGTCGCGATTATTTGCTTTGTGGCGACGGTCCTCGCGGCTTGTTCCGCGGACACCTCAGTCACTTCCCCCGACGGGAACATCAGTCTTTCCTTCCTTCTTTCGGAGGAGGGAATTCCGTCGTACAGCGTCAGCGTCGGCGGGGAGGCTTTCATCCTTCCTTCGGAACTGGGGCTGGAAGCGGAGGGCGTGAACCTTGCATCCGGATTCAAACAGCTCGGAGTTAAAAAGCGCTCCCACGACGAGACCTGGACCCAGCCCTGGGGCGAAAACAAGACAAACCGTGACTGCCACAAAGAGATGGAGGTGAGGCTGGAAGGAGCTGAAGGAGAGAAGCTTACCCTGCGCTTCCGTGCCTTCGACGACGGCTTCGCCTTCCGCTATGAAGTGAAACTTTCCGGCGTCGATACGCTGAAGCTGACGGATGAGAAGAGCTGTTTCGCCTTTGCTTCCGATGGAGCGTCCTGGTCTATTCCCGCGAACTTCGATACCTACGAACTCAAATACAGGAAACTTCCGCTGAGCGGGGTGGAGGATGCCAACACTCCCATGACGCTCAGGACTGACAATGGCATTTATGCCAGCGTACACGAAGCCGCCATCTACGATTATCCCGAGATGGTGCTCCGCAGCACGGGGAACTGCGCTTTCGTGTCGGACCTGGCACCCCTCGAAGGGAAGGTAAAAGCCGTGCTGCCCGGTGAATTCGTCACGCCCTGGCGCACGGTGCAGATCGCGCATGAGGCGGTGGGGCTCATAAATTCATCCCTTATCCTCAATCTCAACGCCCCCTGCGCCATAGAGGATGTTTCGTGGATAAAGCCCGCGAAATACATAGGCGTATGGTGGAGCCTGCATCTCGGACTCGAATCCTGGGGTATAGGGCCTCACCACGGGGCGAATACGGAAGCCGCGATACGCTACATCGACTTTGCGGCCGAAAACAATATCCAGGGGGTTCTTTTCGAAGGATGGAACGACGGCTGGATAGGCGACGGAGCGGCGAGGGACTTCGATTTCACGTCTCCCGCAGCCGACTTCGACATTGAAAAAGTTACTGCTTATGCCCGCAGCAAGGGCATAGAATTCATCGTGCACAACGAAACCGGAGGAAATGTTGCCCGCTACGAGGAGGAGCTGGAACGCGACCTTGACTGGGACGCGGAGCACGGCATACATTATCTCAAGACGGGCTATGCCGGAGGCGGACTCTACGGAGGAAAGCACCGCCACAGCCAGTATGGAGTGCGGCATTTCCAGCGCGTGGTCGAGGAGGCTGCGAAAAGACAGATAAACGTGGATGCCCACGAGGCCATTAAGCCCACGGGAATCCGCCGCACCTGGCCAAACTTCATGACACGGGAATGCGCCCGCGGAATGGAATGGAACGGATGGAGCGAGGGGAACGAACCCTTCCATCACGAGGTCCTGCCCTTTACCCGCCTTCTCGGAGGCCCCATGGACTACACCCCCGGCATCTTCGACATAGACTACAGCAGCGTCGCGGGGCGCAATCCCAACCTTCGCAGCTGGGGCAGTCCCGCATCGGAGTGCCGCACCAACACCACCATCTGCAAGCAGATAGCGAACTGGGTGATAATTTATTCGCCCCTCCAGATGGCCTGCGACCTGCTTGAAAACTACGAAGGGCATCCCGCCTTCCGGTTTTTCCGCGACTTCGACGCCGACTGCGACGAGTCCATAGCCCTTCAGGGAGAGCCCGGAGAGTTCGTCGCCATAGTCCGCCGTGCGGGGGACCGCTATTTCTACGGAGCCACCACCGACGAAAGTGCCCGCACCCTGGTGCAGCCTCTGGATTTTCTGAAGCCCGGGGTAGAATATGTCGCCCGCATCTATGCCGACGGGCCGGACGCCGACTGGCTGGGCAATCCCGAATCCTATACAATTACCGAGCGTTGCGTCAGCTCTGCCGATACGCTTGAAGTAGTGCTTGCCGCAGGAGGCGGACAGGCCGTTACATTCATTCCAATCAACTGAACATGAAAAAATTCGCGAATTATTTGCTGATATTTGCCGCTTTGGCATTGTCCTGCAGCCCTAAGGAAAGCAAGAAGAATGAAGGCGGAGGGGAGGTGATGAAGCGCTACGAGGACGTGGTGCCCGCCCCCAGGGCCTTCGACGGCAACAAGCAGGCGGATATCACCTACCAGCTGCTGGTTTACAGCTTCGCCGACAGCAACAACGACGGCTGGGGCGACATCAACGGCATAATCCAGCATCTCGACTATCTCGATGCCATGGGAGCGTCGGCCCTCTGGCTCTCTCCGGTTCACCCTTCGGATTCGTACCACGGCTACGATGTGCAGGATTACAGCGCGATTCATCCAAAGCTCGGAACCGAGGCCGATTTCGCCAATCTCATCGCCGAGGCGCACAAGAGAAAGATTAAGATATATCTCGACTATGTGCTGAACCACAGCGGTACAGGGAATGCCTGGTTCAAGAGTGCGAGTGCATCCAAGACCAGCCCTTACAGGAGTTATTACGTCTTCTCCGACAATCCCGGGTCCGACATTTCCGCCGGACTCATCCCCTCGCTTTCGTCCTACGATTCCAACAAGTGGTACAAGAGCGCCTCGGGGTCATACTACTATGGCGCTTTCTGGGGAGGGATGCCCGACCTCAATTACGGCCCGCTTTCTTCGGTGGAAAGCAATGCCACCTTCAACGCACTTGCCTCCAGCGCCGAAAAATGGATAAAGATGGGCGTGGACGGGCTCAGGCTCGACGCCGTGCTATATCTCTACGAAAAGGACGCGCCGGCATCCAACGCCGCTTTCCTCGGCAAATGGTACGATCGCTGCAATTCATATTACAGGGCGGCCGGCCATACCGACAACATCTATATGGTAGGGGAGGCATGGACCGGAACCGACGTCATGGCACAGTATTACAAGGGCCTGCCGGCCCTCTTCGACTTCGAATACTGGAACAGGCTTTCGTGGGGCATCAACAATTCCACCGGCCGCTATCTGGCGAAGGACATAATGGATATACGGGATGCCTGCAGGGCCGTCCGCAGCGATTTTATCGAGGCGACCAAACTCACCAATCACGACCAGACGCGCGTGGCGACAGTCTTCGGAAAGTCTCTTGAGAAGGAGAAACTCGCCGCCTGCGTGCTGCTGACATCCCCGGGCAAACCCTATGTCTATCAGGGAGAGGAACTCGGCTACTGGGGGAAGATAGGCTCGGAAGGCGGTGCCGACGAGCAGGTGCGCACTCCCGTCAAGTGGACGAAAAGCGGTAAGGTTCCGTCTTCGTGGACATCCGCTTCGAATATCGACAACAGCATGCTGACTGCGGATATCTCGGTAGAGGCCCAGGAAGCGGACAAGGCTTCGCTGCTGAACGTATACAAGGCCTTCGCGCAGCTTCGCAACAGCTATCCTGCCCTGGCTGCGGGAGAGATAAGCGCCCATTCCAAGTACAACAGTTCAAATTCATCCGATTCTTCGATTGCCTGCTGGTACATGACTTCCGGCTCGCAGAAGGTCCTGGTGGTGCACAACTTCGGATCCTCCGTGGTAACCATGGATCTTTCCGGCGACAAGCTCACGGAGCCCATAGCCCTCAACGGTTCGGCCAAAGTCAAGGGGGGCAATCTCCAGATAGGCGCATATTCATCGGTAGTTTTCCTGCAATAATTTACCTGATATATGAAAAAGACAATTCTCGCAGCAGTAGCTGCCCTTTCACTTTGCGCTGCCTGCAGCGGCCCCAAAAAGGACATCCACCCCGGATGGACCTACAATACCGTAATGTACGAGGTAAATGTGCGCCAGTTCAGCCCCGAAGGCACTTTCAAAGGGGTTGAAGCCCAGCTTCCGCGCCTGAAGGACCTCGGCGTGGACATACTCTGGCTGATGCCCATAAACGAAATAGGCGTGGAAGGACGCAAGGGAAGCCTCGGCAGTTATTACGCCATATCCGACTACAAGAAGGTCAATCCCGAGTTCGGTACCATGGAGGATTTCGAAGAACTCCTCGCCGCCGCGCACGCCATGGGTTTCAAGCTGATTATGGACTGGGTAGCCAACCAGACGGCCCCCGACAATGTGTGGATGAGCGAAAAGCCCGCCGATTTCTACGAGCGCGATTCCCTCGGAAATGCAATCTGGGAATATGACTGGACCGACACCCGCAGCCTGAACTATGCCAACCGCGAGGTCTGGTACGCCCAGGAAGATGCGATGCGCTTCTGGCTCGACAAGGGTGTTGACGGTTTCCGCTGCGACGCCGCAGGGGAGATGCCTTCCGAGACCTGGCAGTATCTCGTGCCCGTCCTCAGGCGCGACTATCCCGAGAGCTACTGGCTCGCCGAAGCCGAAAACGTCGAATATGTGGTGGATACCATGTTCGATGCGAACTATGCATGGGAGATGCACCATATCGAGAACGCGATTGCGAACGGCCCCGGCAACCACGACGGCGTGAAGCCTGCATCCGCCCTTCGCGAATACATAGACAAGGATGCCGTCACCACGGCGCCCTCAGCCTTCCGTCTCTCCTTCACATCCAACCACGACGAGAACTCATGGAACGGCACTGAATTCGAGCGTCTCGGCGATGCCTGGCAGGTTATGGCAGTGCTGAACTTCACCCTGCCCAAGACGCAGCCGCTCATCTACACCGGTCAGGAGATAGGACTCAGCCGCCGCCTAAAATTCTTCGAGAAGGATCCCATCACCGACTGGTCTTCCAACGAATTCACCGATTTCTATAAATACCTGATAGATCTGAAGCATTCGAACCCCGCCCTCGCTGCCGGCGAAAAGGGTGGCGTTATGGAGTGGATTGAGACCGGAGATCCCGACGTGATTGCGTTCAGCCGCACAGTCAAAGGCAACAAGGTTACTGTTCATGCCAACCTCTCCGCGGAGCCTTCCGGAGAACTTCCTGCATGGGGTTGGACAGTTAATGTAAAATAATCGCCTGTATGGCTTAATTTTTGCATGTTCCGCGCCGATTATTTTCGGTCGCGGAACTTTTGTTCGCACCGCCCTGGAATTGAAAAATTGAAAGATAATAATGGTTAGTATGTTAATTGTTGCCGCGGCGGGAATTGCAGCCGTGGCGGACACCACGGCCCAGGAGACGCCCACCGTCATCAGTCTTCAGCAGGCCCTGAAAATCGCCTTGAGCGAAAGTCCGTCTGTCAAGGTGGCAGACAAGGAAGTGGAAAGGACTGAGTATGCCCGCAAGGGCACATACGCGGCCCTTTTCCCGAATATCAATGCATCGGGCGCCTATCAGCGCACCATCAAGAAACAGGTGATGTATATGGGGGGAGATGATAACGAAGAAAGCGGCGGCGGAATGGCAGGCATGATGTCGGGCATCCTCGACCCTATTACCTACTATATTCAGCAGCTTTATGCCGGCACAGGCGTGCCCTTCGTGCCCTATGTGGCACCCCCGGTGGAGAACACGGATTCGTTCGACGGAGGCATAGAGGTTGGCCGTTGGAATACCTTCAACGGTGGCATTATGGCTACCATGCCTCTTGTGAACGCCCAGCTCTGGAAGTCCATAGCGATTTCCGGCGACGATGTGGAGCTCGCTGTCGAGAAAGCGCGTTCCTCGCGCCTCGAAGCCGTAAACCAGGTGAAGCAGGCATATTATTCCGTGCTGCTCGCCAAGGAAGTTTTCAACGTATATAAAGACGTATACGAGAATGCGGTCGAGAATTACGAACTGATCGAGAAGCGTTACAATGCTTCCAAGGCTTCGGAACTGGATTATGCGAGGGCCAAGACCAATGTGGCCAATGCCATCCCCAATGTCTACAATGCCGAGAGTTCGATAATTCTCGCCCTGTGGCAGCTCAAGGCCGTGATGGGAGTGAATCTCGACACGGAAATCGACGTGGAAGGCAGCCTTTCCGACTATGCGGATCTTATGGTTCCGATTGCGGACCCCGGCGAGAGCGCCCTCGACTACAACAGCACCCTGCGCCAGCTCACCATACAGGCTGAACAGCTCGCCAAGGCTGTCAAGGTTCAGCAATATGCCTATCTCCCTACGCTCAGCCTGGCATTCTCCTACAGCATGAATGCAATGACCAACGACTTCAACTTCTCCGAGTACCACTGGACGCCTTATTCCTATGTCGGACTCAGCCTGAACATCCCTATCTTCTCGGGCGGACAGAGGCTGAACAACGTGCGCCAGACAAAGGTGCAGGCACAGGAACTCGCCCTCCAGCGCGAGAACGTGGAGCGCCAGCTGCAGATAGCTATACGCCAGAGCATGAACACGATGGATACCGCAGTGAAGAGCTATGAATCTGCGGAGGAGGCCCTCGAATCGGCACGCAAGGCTTATGACATTGCCGAAAAATCCTACGAGGTCGGCCGCAGCACCCTTACCGACCTGAACTCGGCGCAGCTCGCACTTACCCAGTCGCAGCTGCTGTGCAGCCAGGCGGTTTACAGCTATCTCGTTGCCAAGGCCGGCCTCGAAAGCACCATGGGAGCAGATTATATAAGAGAAAGTTACAGATAATGAAAAAGATAATTGCTATTGCGCTTGCCACTGCCGCACTGGCAGGATGCGCACGGAACAAAACTGCGGGTGAAGCCGCACAGGCCAAGGGCCCTGCAGCGGACGCAGTGAAGTCGGTGAAGGTTTACACCGCTGCCAAAGAAAGTGTATTGCTCGACGGCGACTATGCCGCCAATATCCAGGCCAATGCCGTAAATAACATCGCTCCCCAGAGCGGCGGACGTATCCAGAAAATCAATGTCGAGGTCGGCGATTTCGTGAACGCCGGCCAGATTCTCGCGGAAATGGACCGCGTGCAGCTCGACCAGGCCAAGCTCCGCCTCACCAATGCAGAAACGGAACTCGCCCGCCTCAAACAGCTTTATGAGCAGGGCGGCGTGGCCCAGAGCGACTACGAAGCCATGGAGCTGAACTACAACGTGAGCAAGAGCGCCTACGACAACCTGCTCGAAAACACCATCCTGCGTTCGCCCATCACCGGCGTCGTGACCGCCCGCAACTACGACCGCGGCGACATGTACGGAATGGCGAGCCCCATCTTCACCGTGCAGCAGATTGTGCCGGTGAAACTGCTCGTGGGGGTTTCGGAGGCCGATTATACCAAGGTGAAGAAGGGCGACAAGGTTAGCCTTACCGTGGATGCCCTGCCCGGAAAGAGCTTCAGCGGCAGCGTCCGCAGGATTTATCCGACCATAGACCCCGCAAGCCATACCTTCAACGTGGAAGTGGCGGTTCCCAACCAGAACAGGGAGCTGCGTCCCGGAATGTATGCCAAGGTTAACCTTACTTTCGGACAGAACAACAGCATAGTGGTGCCGGATGCGGCCATAGTGAAGCTTCAGGGCTCCGGACAGCGCAGCGTCTTCGTGGTCGAGGACGGAGTCGCGGTGAGCAGGCCGGTTTCGCTCGGACGTCATTTCGACGGAAAATATGAAATCCTCTCCGGACTGGAAGAAGGAGAAAAGGTGGTCGTGAAGGGACAGAGTTCCCTCCGTGCAGGCGCCAAAGTAGAAGTTATCGACTGATATGAGCATAATTAAATCCGCCGTAAACAAACCGGTGACGACGGCTCTCGTCTTCGTCGCCTTCCTGATACTCGGTCTGTTCTCGCTGATGAACATACCGGTAGACCTGATGCCGGATTTCGACGCCAACACCATAATGGTGGTGAGTTCCTACCCCGGTGTCAATGCTTCGGATATCGAAACCAACCTTACCAAGGTGCTCGAAAACTCCCTGAACGGCGTGGAGGACCTCAAGAAGATAAGTTCCCAGAGCAAGGAGAACATCAGCATCATCACCCTTGAGTTCGAATACGGAACCGACATAGAGGAGGCCACCAACAATGTCCGCGACAATCTCGACATGGTAAGCATGGCGCTCCCCGACGGGGCGAGCACCCCTGTCATTTTCAAGTTCAGCGCGGACGCCTTGCCTATCATGATGTTCACCGCTTCGGCAACGGAGAGCGCATCAGGGCTTGAAAAGATACTCGACGAACAGGTCACCACTCCCCTCGTCAGGGTGAAAGGCGTGGGTACCGTGTCCGTGAGCGGCGCACCTACCCGTGAAATCCAGGTATACTGCGACCCCAACAAGCTGGACGCATACCATCTGACAATACCTGTAATTGCCCAGATTATCGCCGCTGAAAACCGCAACCTTCCTTCGGGAAACATCGATATAGGATCCAGTACCTACACTCTACGGATCGAAAAAGAGTTCAAGGATCCTTCCGAACTGCTCGACATAGTCGTGGGCAGCTACAATGGAAAGACGATACTGCTGCGCGATGTGGCGACAGTCCGCGACGGCAGCGAGGAGCGTGAGCAGGAATCCTATACCAACGGCAGGCGTTCCGCACGTATCATAGTGCAGAAGCAGTCGGGAGCGAATACCGTGAACGTGAGCAGGGGAGTCCACAAGCAGCTTGAACAGGCCCGGAAGACTCTTCCTTCGGATATCGAGATCACCCAGATTTTCGACTCCTCCGAAGATATACTCAACACCATCCATTCCCTCCTCGAGACCATACTCATCACCTTCCTGGTGGTTATGCTCGTGGTGTTCCTCTTCCTCGGAAGATGGCGTCCGACCTTTATCATAGTGCTCTCCATCCCTGTAGCCCTGCTGGCCTCGCTGGTGTATCTTTATGCGACGGGCAACTCCCTGAACATCATTTCCATGGCCTCGCTTTCGATAGCAATAGGTATGGTGGTGGACGATGCCATCGTAGTCATAGAAAACGTGACTACGCATCTCGAAAGGGGAGAGAAGCCGAAGGAAGCGGCAATACACGGCACTTCCGAAGTGGGTATCTCCGTAATCGCGTCCACTCTCACCATGCTGGCGGTGTTCCTGCCCCTCACCCTCATCAAGGGTATGACAGGAATCATGTTCAAGCAGTTGGGATGGATAGTGAGCATCATCATGATAGTCTCCACCACGGCGGCCCTCACCCTCGTGCCCATGCTCTGCTCGCAGTTCATGCGCGTGAACAAGTCCGACGGGAAACTGTACAAACTCTTCTTCACTCCCATCGACAAGGCCCTTGATGGCATTTCGGTGGCATATTCCAAGCTTATCAACTGGGCGGTGACGCATCGCAAGACGGTCATCTTCGGGGCTTTCGGCATCTTTGTGGCGGTGCTGGTGTTCCTCGGCCCGGGCGTCAAGACGGAATTCTTCCCCAGGACGGACCAGGACCGTATAACCCTCAATCTCTCCCTGCCCATGGGTACGGCGCAGCCGGTTTCCGCCGAGGTTGCGAGGAGCATTTATGACGATATAGTGGCAGAAATTCCCGAGGTTCAGAGAATCAACTATACCTTCGGCCAGGCCGATTCCGACAACCTGTTTGCGTCTATGCAGGCCAACGGTACGCACATTATCTCCATGACCGTACGAATCGGGAGCAAGTCCGAGCGCAAACGTTCATCCATGGAAATAGCCGACCAGATACGCGGCATACTCAGGCGCTATCCCGAGCTCCGCAAGGCAACCGTTACCGAAGGTGGCGGCGGAATGGGAATGGGCGGCGGTTCGAGCGTTGCGCTTGAAATCTACGGCTATGATTTCGACGAGACCGATGCCGCCGCGAAAGCCATACAGGCGAAGATGCTGGAGCGCAGGGAATTCGCCCAGGTCATCCTGAGCCGCGACGAGTACACCCCCGAATACCAGGTGGACTTCGACCGCGAAAAACTTGCCCTCAACGGGCTTAACTCCACTACTGCTGGCGCCGCCTTCAGCGCGGCGATGAGCGGAACGGTGGCGTCCCTCTACCGTGAAGACGGCGACGAGTACAACATCCGCGTCCGCTACGCCCCCGAGTTCCGCACCAGCATCGAGGACATGGAGAACATAATCATCTACAATCCCGCCGGCAGGGCCATACGTCTGAAAGAGCTGGGCAATGTCGTGGAAACCGAGGTGCCTCCCACGATTGAACGCCGCAACCGCCAGCGTTATATTACCGTCACGGGACTGGTCGCCAACAAGGTGGCCCTCTCCGAAGCTGTGGCGGTTACCAATGAAATTGTCGATGAGACGTCCATGCCGTCCGACCTGTATTGCGTTATAGGCGGCGACTATGAAGAGCAGCAGAAGATGTTCGGCGACATGATAGTGCTGATGCTGCTGATGGTGATACTCGTGTACATAGTGATGGCGGCGCAGTTCGAATCCTTCATCAATCCGTTCGTGATTATGTTCAGCCTTCCGTTCGCGGCAGTGGGCGTGATTCTCGGCCTCTGGGCTACGAATACCGCGCTCAGCGCCATGGGCATGGTAGGTATAATAATCCTGATAGGTATAGTGGTGAAGAACGGTATAGTGCTGATAGACTATACGATACTCTGCCGCGAGCGCGGAATGAACGTGATCGAGGCATCCGTCGCCGCGGCTCGCAGCCGTCTGCGTCCTATCCTCATGACTACCCTCACCACCGTGCTCGGCATGATTCCCCTTGCCGTCGGCCGCGGGGAAGGTGCGGAAATGTGGAACGGCCTCGGAATGGTCGTGGCATGGGGACTTACCATCTCCACCCTGGTCACCCTCGTGCTGATTCCTACGGTTTATTGCGTATTCGCCTCGCGTCAGGAAAGGCGGGCCACCAAAAAATATGAAATACAATGAAAGCGATATTCATATCATACAACCAGGCCTATGGCACTGAAATAATAGAAGCCCTGGAAAAACTCGGGCAGAGGGGTTTCACCCGTTTCGACGGAGTGAGCGGACGCGGTTCGAAGGACGGTATCCCGCATCTGGACAACCACGCATGGCCGGAATACAACGACGGCCTGCTCACCATAGTGGAAGATTCCCTCGTGCAGCCGGTCCTCGACGCCCTTCGCGGGAAGGACGCCGTGACTCCCAAGCTCGGAATCAGGGCATTTGTCTGGAATGTTGAAGATATTCTGTAATTTTTATATATTTGCAGTATTATGATTACGATACTGGAAAAAGATAATTTTGACGCCACCCTCGCTGCATCCGATGTGGTGCTCGTGGATCTCTGGGCTACATGGTGCGGCCCCTGCCGTATGCTTTCCCCGATTGTCGATGACATTGCCGAAGAATACGAAGGCAGGATTGCAGTCGCAAAATGCAATGTGGACGACAACGAAGACGTTGCGGAACGCTTCGGCGTGCGCAACATCCCCACCCTGCTCTTCTTCAAGGGAGG
>CAJONC010000009.1 GCA_905235675.1 uncultured Bacteroidales bacterium
TAAACACGATTGGAGCCCCTGGCGTTATTTCTTCGAAAACAGGAATCTTTCGCTGCTCTGACGGCTCGTTCCCCCTGTCAAGCCATGAACAAGCCGTCATGGCCAGCATTGTAACTAAAGCCAACATATTAAATTTCAGCGGTTCCATGCAACAAATATAATAAATTTCTGCAATGTCATTCATTGTAAAGACATTTTGGTTTTGCCGGAGCGAATAGACGCCGTGAACGACTGGCATAGCGTTGCGACCGCCGGCACAGTCAGCTGGCGCTTAACCATCTATAGGACAGGTATTAAATAAACCTCTCCCCCTGGAAATCCAAGGGGAGAGGTTTATTTAATACGTTGATTTATAACAACTTAGGTGCCACCACGCAGCGGCGGCTCAAGCTGTACTGCAGCAGAAACTATTTTTCTTCTTCCTTCTCTACATAAGGAGCGACCTTGCAGAGGTCGACGGTGAAGATGAGGGTGGCGTTGGGTTCGATGCCCTGGTTGCCGCGTTCACCGTATCCGAGTTTGGCAGGGACGAAGAGCTCGATGGTTCCGCCTTCACCCACCTGCTGTATACCTTCGGTCCAGCCGGCGATAACATGGTTGAGGGTGAAGCTGATGGAGTCGCGGTCGGCGGTAACCTCATCGAACACGTTGCCGTCGAGGGTCTTGCCCTGATAGCGTACCCATACGGTATCCTGTGCGCTGGTAGGCTTCACGCCGCCTTCCTTCACGATACGGTACTGCAGGCCGCTTTCGAGTTCGACAACGCCTTCCTTGGTCTTGTTCTTTGCAAGGAATTTCTCTCCTTCCTCGGCATTGGTGAGGAGCTTGAGTGAACGCCTGTTCTCGAGGAATTCACCGAAGAGACGGTTCATCTCGTCGGGGTTGATCTTGAACTGCTCACCGAACTCAGGATCACGCATGTTGCCCTTTGCATTGATGAAATCGTTCATACCCTTCTTGATCTGGGCATAATTGAGGTCGCCGAAATCATAACCCTTGATGAAGGATCCGAAATTGACACCTACGAGATAGGATACGGAGTCAATCTGCTTTTTACTGGGCTTGAAATCCTTTGCGGTCTTTACAACTTCCTGAACTACTTCGGGAACTGCTTCACCTTCCGTTTCCTCTGCAGTCGCCTCCGCCTTGGGAGAGCAGGCTGCAACTGCAAGTCCTGCGGCGAGGACTGCGAACAAATAAATCTTTTTCATACTATAAAACATTTAAAAAGTTTGTCATTTTCAAAGTTCCCATGCAAGGGCCGAAGCTCCGAGTATGGCGGCGTCGCTTTCCTTGAGCTGCGAGAAAAGCAGTTTGACTTTGTTCTTCCAAAGAGGGAGGACATTGTCGTTCATGCTCTTGAAAGTAGGTTCATATATGAACTCCTTTGCGCGGGCAAGTCCGCCGAAGAGCACAATGGCTTCGGGGGCGGAGAACTGGATGAAGTCTGCAAGTTTCTCGCCAAGAATGCGTCCTGTGAAATCAAAAACGCGAAGAGCCACCGCATCCCCTTCCTTTGCCGCTTCGTAAACGTCTTTGGAAGTGATATTCTGCACCTCGCGGAGCAGCGAAGGTTCGTCGCTGAGGTCGAGCCATTCACGGGCGGTGCGGGCTACTCCGATTGCGGAGCAGTAGGCCTCCAGGCAGCCGTTACGGCCGCAGCCGCAGAGGCGTCCGTTGTGACGTACCGCGATGGTGTGTCCGAGTTCGCCGGCGAAACCGTCGGAGCCATAGAGCACTTCACCGTTCACCACGATTCCGGAACCTACGCCGGTGCCGAGGGTAATCATGATGAAGTTCTTCATTCCTTTGGCGACTCCGTAGGTCATTTCGCCCACGGCTGCCGCATTGGCGTCGTTGGTAAGCGAAACGGGGATTCCACCGCAGGCTTCGGAGAGCCTTTCAGCGAACTTCACTTCTCCGTGGGCGGCCCAGGGAAGGTTGGGGGCGAATGCTATGCTGCCGGTATAATAGTTTCCGTTGGGGGCGCCCACGCCGATACCGCGGATCTGTCCGTGCTTGCCGGCCTTTGCCACCAGTTTGATGACAGCATCCGCAAGTTCCTTGATAATCACGTCCGCATCGGGGTTGTCATTGGTCTTTATCACGCTCTGGGCGAGAACTTCGCCGCGCGCGTCAACCACCCCGAGCTTGCAGCTCTGGCCGCCTATGTCTATTCCGACTACAAAATCCTTATTCATAATTAATCTACTTTGATATCCGTATTGACATTTTTGGATCCTGCGAAAGCATAGTAAACGAGGAAGGCGAGGCAGGCGACCAGCAGCCAGTAGCTCTGCAGTGAACCTACATGGTCGGCGAGGAGGTTCTGGAAGAAGGGGATGATGCCGCCGCCGCAGACGAGGGTCATGAAGATGCCCGAAGCCGCAGCGGTGTATTTCCCGAGGCCCTCGACCGCGAGGTTGAAGATAGCCCCCCACATGATGGAGGTGCAGAGGCCGCAGAGCACGAGGAGGCCGAGAGAAAGGGGAATACTGTTGGCACCGACCGAAATCGCGACGCTCTCGGGAGTGAAGATTGCGCAAATCAGGAGCGCGATGGCTACCATGGACATCACGCCGAGCATCATCTTGCTGCTCACCTTCGATCCCACGGATGCGCCTACCAGACGGCCAATCAGCATGCAGAGCCAGTAGCCGCCTATCATGGTTCCGGCAAGGGCGGGTCCCACCCAGTCAAGACCGGAGTAATAGACGTTCGCGGTGTTGGGGATACCTACCTCGATGCCGACATAGAAGAAGATGGCTATTGCGCCGAGCACGAAGTGGCGGAAGGAAAGGGCGCTGTGAGGGTCCTTCTCCTTCTTGCCGGAAAGACGGGCGGCCTTCTCTTCGGGGGTCTCCATGTGAGGTTCGGGAATCCGGGTGAACCGGATGATGATGAATGCGAGGGCGAAGATTGCCATAGCTATTATCATCACGGGAGCAGCCTTGGATACGGTTGCGTCCGCAATGCTTCCGCCTACGAGCCAGCCTACGAAGATAGGTGCGAGGGTGCCGCCGGTGGAGTTGCAGGTGCCGCCCCACTGAATGAGCTGGTTACCCTTGTTTCCGCCGCCGCCGAGGGTGTTGAGCATGGGGTTCACCACTATGTTGAGCATACACATGGAGAAGCCGGCCACGAAGGCGCCGAGCACGTATACGCCGAAGCTCTCGACATATCCGCTGAGGAACTGTATGCCCACTCCGATAAAGCCTACGGTCACTGCTGCGAGCGCGGTGAACTTGTAGCCTTTACGCTTGAGGATTACGCCAGCGGGGATGCCCATGCAGGCATAGGCGATGAAGTTGGCGAGGGTTCCAAGCTGCGAAAGTGCCTTGGAGGCGCCGAACTGGTTGGTGACGATCACACCCATCGAACCCGCAAGGTTCGTGACGAATGCAATCATGAAAAAGAGAGCGAACATCACCACGATGGCCGCGGTGTAGTTCTGTTGCTTTGTTTCGTTTGCCATATTGTCTTTAGTGTTAAATTGATTCCATGTTCTTTTCGTTCAGTATATCCTTCCCTTCCGGAGTGTACGCATAGGCGATACGGTCGGCATAATGCTCCTCGACCTTGCCGCGGACTATCTTCATGGTGGAATTCATCATCTTGTTGGCGATTGTGAATTCTTCGTCGCAGACCACCACGGCTGCGGGCAGCCACCTTTCGGGGAACAGCCCTTCATGGGCGCCGCCCTTGCGGTATGAGTCAATCTCCTCCTGGATCTTGCGGAGCTTGGCCTCTTTCCCTTCACGGCTTGCGGGGTCGAGCCCACTGCCCTGCACGAACTCGTCCAGAGCCGCCTTTTCGGGAACTATCATCACTATCGTGTAAGGGTCCTGGTTGTTGTGCAGCACCACCTGGTTCACATACTTGCTCACCTCGGGAAGGCTGTCCTCAAAGCCCTCGGGGGAGTATTTCTCGCCGTCGGGGCTTATCAGCAGGCTCTTGAAGCGGCCTACCACATAGAGGAAGTCGTGGTCGAAGGGGCAGATGTAGCCCATGTCGCCGGTGTGCAGCCAGCCGTCCACGACGGTCTCGGCGGTAGCTTTGGGATTCTTCCAGTATCCCGCCATCACATTCTCGCCGCGTATCACTATCTCGCCCTTCTGCCCTATGGGAACTTCATTGCCCTGCTCGTCGCAGATCTTGCAGTCCATGGGCTTCACTATGCGGCCCGAGGATCCGAAGATGGCATGGCCGGCGGAATTGGAGCAGATGATAGGAGTGGCCTCGGTGAGCCCGTAGCCCTGGAACATGGGCATGCCCACCGCGCAGAAGAAACGCTGCAGCTCGATGTCGAGCAGGGCGCCTCCGCCCACGAAGAAATTCATGCGTCCGCCGAAGCCTTCGCGCACGGATTTGAAGATGAGCTTGTCGAATATCCACATCAGGGGCCTGCGCCAGCAGACCTTCCATCCTCCACGGTTGTAGTATTCTTTGTTATAGGCAATTGCATTCTTCAATGCAAAATTGTAGAGTTTCTCCACCGTAGGGCCTTTGGCCTTGACGCCGCTTTCTATGGTCTTCTTGAAATTGCGGGCGAGGGCGGGCACCGAAAGCATTGCATGAGGCCTGGTTTCCCTGATGGCCGCAGGCACGTTGCGAAGCGTCGCGAGGGCGTTCTTACCTATGGGGACGAAGGCAATGCTGCCGCCGTAGGACATCATGGTGTACATTCCGGCGACATGGGCGAAGCAGTGGTCGAGGGGCAGGATTATCAGCATCACGTCATTCTCGTTAAGATTGATTACGGACGCTCCCTGCTCCACGTTCGCCGTATAGTTGCGGTGCGTGAGAAGTATGCCTTTCGGGTCGGCGGTGGTGCCGGATGTATAGCTTATGTTGGCGTAGTCGTCGGGGCCGATGGAGGAGTAGCGGTCAACGAATGCCTGGCGGTCCTTCGACAGGAAGTCTTCTCCCATGCGGATAAGCTCGGACATACGCATCTCGCCCTCGTTCAGGGAATCCACGTTGAAAGCCACGTCGTCGAAGACTATCACTTTCCTGACGTCGGCGCATTCTCCGATTATGGCCCTTATCCTGGGAAGATTGTTGGCCGACACGAGTATCCATTTCGTTTCGGAGTGCCTGATACGGAAGAGCAGGTCCTGCACCTCGGTAAGGTTTACGCTCAGGGGGACATCCACTGCTCCGGCATAGAGGGCGCCGAGCTCTGCGAGTATCCACATTGAACGGCTTTCGGAAAGCAGCGCAATCTTGTCGCCTTTCTCAAGCCCGAGAGCCATCAGTCCTGCGCCTATCCTGTACGCGGTTTCGCGGGTCTGTGCCTGGGTCGTTTCGGTCCAGACGCCGTCCACCTTTTCGCGGAGGTAGACATTGTCGGGAAACCTGTGGGTGTACCTTTCGACAAAATCAATGATAGTCGGTCTTTCTTTCATAAGTACAAAATTTTAGTAATCAGTGGTTTTGGGTGCGGGAGCGGAGAAGAGGCCGTACATCTGCGCATCTATCATGTCGGTCACTTTCTCAAAATCTTCGGGACGGTTGCCGAACTTGATGTTGTCGGCATCTATCACCAGCAGGTTGCCTTCGTAACCGGCTATCCAGTTCTCGTATTTCTCATTGAGGCCGGTGAGATAGTCTATGCGTATGCTGCGCTCATATTCGCGGCCGCGCTTCTGTATCTGCGCGATGAGGTTGGGGATGCTGCTCTTGAGGTAGATGAGAAGGTCGGGATATCCCACCAGGCTCATCATGAGGTCGAAGAGGTCGGAGTAGTTCTCGAAGTCGCGGGTGCTCATCAGGCCCATGTCATGGAGGTTGGGCGCGAAGATGCGGGCGTCCTCGTAGATGGTGCGGTCCTGGATGATGACGTCGTCCGTCCTGGAGATGTCGACTACATCCTTGAAGCGCTTGTTCAGGAAGTAAATCTGGAGATTGAACGACCAGCGGGCCATATCTTCGTAGAAGTCGGCCAGGTACGGGTTGAAATCAACCGATTCGAATTTGGGAATCCATCCGTAATGTGCGGCCAGCATCTTTGTGAGTGTGGTCTTGCCGCTTCCGATATTTCCTGCTACTGCGATGTGCATATTGTTTTTGTTTAGTGTTTACTTGAATAGGCCGAAGAGCTGCGCGTCGATGCGGTCGGTGATGGCGGCGAAGTCTTCGGGATTGTTCTTGAAATCCATATTGTCGGTTTCCACGATGAGCAGTGGCCCCTGATAGGAACTTATCCACTGCTCGTAATGGCGGTTCAGCCCGTCGAGATACTCGATGCTGATGCTCTGCTCATACTCGCGGCCGCGCTTCTGGATATTGGCCACGAGGTGCTCTATGCCGGATTTGAGGTAGATGAGAAGGTCGGGCTGCTTCACCGTGCTCATCATCAGTTCAAACAGCTGCATATAAGTGTTGTAGTCACGCTCGGACAGGTTCCCCATCTCATAGTTGTTGGCGACGAAGATGTAGACGCCTTCCGAAATGGTGCGGTCCTGGATTATGACTTCGTCGGACTTGGCAATCTCGAGGACATCGCGGAAACGCTGGGCGAGGAAGTAGGTTTCCAGGTTGTACGACCAGCGGGGAATATCCTTGTAGTAATCTTCAAGATAAGGGTTGTAGGTAACGGATTCGAACTGCGGCTTCCAGCCGTAGTGCTCCGCGAGCATGCGTGTCAGCGTGGTCTTCCCGCTTCCGATATTTCCTGCTACTCCTATATGCATTTGGACCTGTTGTAAGTCAATCTACAAATTTACATAATTTATTTGTAATTTTGCACTATGAAAAAACTTGCTTTAATTTTTGTTGCGATTCTGGCCCTGTCCGGATGCAGCACACCCAAGGCCAAAGGCCTTTGCACAGGGGATTTGGTATTCGTAGGCATCCCTGGGGACTACAGCCTCGACCCTGATTCGATGGGAAGCGCCATCAGCGACGCCACAGGCAGCGGAGACCTCAACCTGATACATGTAGCAATCCTGGAAGTCGGCAAAGACAGCACCTGGATCATAGATGCCACCATAAAGCGCGGAGTGGACCGCTATCCGCTCGACAGCTTCCTGACAGACTTCACGCTGAAAGACGGATCGATGCCGGTGTTCATAGTCAAAAGGCTGAAAGACAACAGAATGGCAGAGCAGTTCGTGGAAAATGCCAAGCAGTTCCTGGGCCGCCCCTACGATATTTGGTTCTCGCCAGACAACGAGGCCATGTACTGCTCCGAACTGGTGCGCGACAGCTACCGTACTCCCGAAGGAGGGTATCTCTTCGACGCCAAACCAATGAATTTCAAGAATTCCGAAGGGGAATTTCCGCTCTACTGGCAGCAGCTCTTCGAGCTCATAGGCCAGAGCATACCCCAGGACGAGCCGGGCACGAACCCCCAGGACATGTCCCAGGCGCCGGTGCTGACCGAAGTGGCCGTGCCGTTGTACTGAACATTTCGAATATCGCCGGATTTGCGACATTGAATTAAAACGCTTGATATGCAAGGCATTTGGACTGTTGTGATGCTGGTATTTTCCAACATCTTCATGACTTTCGCCTGGTACGGACACTTGAAACTCGGCGAAATGAAAATTTCAACGGGGTGGCCCCTCATCCTCGTCATCCTGTTTTCCTGGGGCATCGCCTTCTTTGAATACTGCCTCACCGTTCCTGCAAACCGGATCGGGTTCCAGGGCAACGGCGGCCCGTTCAACCTGTTGCAGCTCAAGGTGATACAGGAGGTTATCTCGCTGACCGTTTTCACCGTCATAGTGATGTTTGTCTTCAAGGGACAGCACATTCAATGGAACCATTTGGCGGCTTTCGGCTGCCTGGTGCTCGCCGTCTTCTTCGTCTTCCTCAAATAGCCTTACGCAGGCCGCGGTATTATCATGAAAATCAAAAGATTTGTCTGCAATGCTTTTCAGGAGAACGCCTACGTGGTGTCCAGGGGCGCTTCTTGTATTATAATCGATCCGGGCTTCGCAGGCGACGGGAACGGCGCAGCTGGTGAACTGGACGGGCTGTACGAATATCTGGAAGCCGAAGGCATCCGGCCGGAAGCCATACTGCTCACCCACACGCACTGGGACCACACCCTGGGCGTCGCCCAGCTGGTGGAAAAATTCGGAATCCCCGTAATTTCCAATCCCCCCGACGGCAGCACGGCACTCGGATTCGAGGTAATCTCAACTCCCGGCCACACGCCGGACAGCGTCTGCTACTACGACGCGGCTGAACACGTACTCTTTACCGGAGACACCCTTTTTGCGGGCACGATAGGCCGCACCGACCTTCCCGGCGGCAACTACGACGACGAGATACGTTCCATCATGGAAAAACTTATCTTCCTACCCGGCGAAACCGACATCTACCCCGGCCACGGCCCCGCCAGCACCATCGCCCGCGAGCGTACTGAAAACCCCTTCCTGGAGCCCTTCAACGAGCCCGAGGAAACGGAGTTCGAAGCCTGACGGCCTTCTTTCTAAAGAGTCTGGCCCCCGATGAATTCCCTCATTATGGAGGTGGGAGGGATGGCTGCTATTTCCGCAGGCTTGAGGGCTATGAATGGCTCCGTGAAAGCGATCAGCCTCCTTGCTTTTTCATAGACGGGAGATGCTTCCGTGATGCCGTAAAGCAGGGGGTCGGCATAGTACTTCAGCAAGGGAAGGTCGTACAGCGTTGAAGAATTGAATACCACGCGGGCATTTTCTTCGTAAGGGAAGATGTTGTTCGTTTCCCCGCGGCGGACGCTGGGCCAGCGCATTATGGTTTCTTCGGGGCTGATGCCGCGTACGCGGTTGTCGCGCACTATGCGGCGCAGAAGGCGCTTGTCGGTGGTGGAACCGTGCACCTTGGTCCCACCGGGCAGGGCTGAAAGCGCGGAAATGTAGATATTGTAAATCCTGTCCCTGTCAACGTTGGGAGTCAGCGCAGGATTGAGGGCGTGGATGCCTTCCATGAAGAGCATGTCGTTCTCTTCCAGCTTCATGCGGCGGCTTTCGTCGAAAACCGTCTTTCCCGCCTTGAAATCGAATTTCGGGATAACGACTTCCTTCCCTGCAATAAGGTCGTTCAGGTTCTCGTTCAGCAGTTCGACGTTCATGGCGCCGAGGCTTTCGAAGTCGTATTCGCCCTTGTCATCCTTGGGCGTGTGTTCGCGGTCCACGAAATAATTGTCGAGTTCAATTACCTTGGGGCTGATGCCGAGCACCTGGCACTGCTGTGCGATGCGCAGCGAGCTGCTGGTTTTTCCGCTGGACGAAGGACCGGACATCATCACTATCCTGGTCTTCTTCTTGTGCCAGAAGATCTGGTTGGCGATCTCGGCATACTTGCGTTCCTGCCTGGCTTCGCAGAGGTTGATAAGGCGTATCGCCTGCCCGTCGGCAAGCACGCTGTTCAGTTTTCCCACGTTGTCGATGCCTACGGCCGAGCACCAGTCGGCATATTCGCGTCGGGCATCCTCAATCTTGTTCTTGCTGCTCATAACAATGCTTTCAGATATGGTCCTGTGACCGATTTCTTGTCTTTTGCTATCTGTTCCGGGGTGCCTTCGGCTACGATATATCCTCCCCTGCGCCCGCCTTCCGGGCCCATGTCGATGATGTAATCGACGCTCTTGAGCACATCCAGATTATGTTCTATTATAATTATCGTGTTCCCCTGGTCGGCCAATTGGCCCAGTACCCCGAGAAGCGTTTTGATATCTGCAAAATGCAGGCCCGTCGTAGGCTCGTCGAGTATATACAGGGTGTTCCCCGTGCTTTTGCGGAACAATTCGGCCGCCAGTTTCATACGCTGGCTCTCTCCTCCGGAAAGCGTGACCGAGCTCTGGCCCAGTTTCACGTAGCCCAGGCCTACATCGACCATGGCCTTGAGCTTGGGGGCAATCCTGGGATTCTTCCCGAAAAACCCGTAAGCTTCGCTGATGCTCATCTCCAGCACATCGTTGATATTCTTTCCTTTGTAACGTACCGCGAGGGTATCTTCCTTGTACCGCTTGCCTCCGCAAACTTCGCACGGAACCATCACGCTCGGCAGGAAGTTCATCTCTATCAGCTTGATACCTGCTCCCTTGCACTCTTCGCAACGGCCTCCGGCCACATTGAAACTGAACCTCCCTGCCTTGAATCCGCGCACCTTGGCGTCGGGGGTGTCCACAAAGAGGGATCGGATGTCGTCGAAGACTCCGGTGAAAGTGGCGGGGTTGCTGCGCGGACTGCGTCCGATGGGGCTCTGGTCGACTTCAATGACCTTGTCGATATTGCGAAGGCCTTCCAATTCTTTATAAGGCAGGGCCTTACGGGTGGAGCGATAAAACTTTCCCTTGATAATGGGGACGAGGGTTTCGTTTATCAGGCTGCTCTTGCCGCTGCCGCTTACGCCGGCGACTCCGATGATGCAGCCGAGAGGGAATTCGACGGTTACGTCCTTGAGGTTGTTGCCGGATGCTCCGACAAGTTTCAGGGTTTTGCCGTTACCGCTGCGACGCCTCGCCGGAACGGCGATTCCGTCCTCTTTGTTCAAATAACGCAATGTCGTCGAGCCGGTTATATTGCAGATGTCCGGTGGCAGGTGTCCCCCCTTCGGGAGTTCGCCCTTCGGGCTCACCCCACCATCCCTTCGGGACGGTCCCCCCGCTATCGAACGCGGGGCCCCCGAAAAATGACAGTTTTCCGGGGTGCAACCGCGGGTGCCGCGGGTGTTACGTCCCTCAGGGGGGACACCTGCCACCGGACCGTTGTAAATGATACGGCCCCCTTCGGCTCCGGCACCCGGCCCCACATCGGTAATCCAGTCCGCCGAACGCATCGTAGCCTCGTCGTGCTCCACCACTATCACGGTATTTCCGCTGTCGCGGAGTTCCTTCAGGGAATTTATCAGTTTTATGTTGTCGCGCTGGTGCAACCCTATCGAAGGTTCGTCCAGAATATATATTACATTCACCAGTCGGGAGCCAATCTGGGTAGCAAGCCTTATGCGCTGTCCCTCCCCACCTGAAAGCGAGCCTGTAGCGCGGTCCAGCGTAAGATACTCCAGACCTACATCCATCAGGAAACCTACCCTGTCGCGCAGCTCTTTCAGTATATCGCGGGCTATCGTTCCCGCACGTTTCGACAGCTTCCCGTCAAGCGTCCCCAGCCACTCCTGCAGCTCGCTTATCTCCATTGCGGACACTTCCGTTATGGTCTTTCCGTCAATCTTGAAACAGTTGGTTTCTTCCTTGAGACGGGTTCCGTGGCAGACGGGGCACACAATCCTGTCGTCTATCTCGTCCAGCACGCCGGGCCAGTTCACCATCTGGCTGAGATTTCCCTCTCCCACGCGGAAAAACTCGTCGGATCCGAAAACCAGCAGGCTAAGAACTCCTTCCGGAAGGGCGTCTATCGGGTCATACAGGGAGAAATCATATTTACGCGCAATGGAACGCACCGTCTCGAACTTCTTGTTCTCGCGAATCTTCCCGAGAGGCACTATTCCTCCGTCGGCGATGCTCTTTGACGGATCCGGCACTATATTGTCCATGTTCACGTCTGGCACGAAGCCAAGCCCCTTGCAGTGAGGGCAGTATCCCTCCGGAGAATTGAAGGAGAAAGTGTGCGGGGCGGGTTCCTGGAGCGAGACTCCGGTCTCTGGGTCGACCAGATGTTTGGAATAATGGTGAAGCTTACCGGTCTCTCCGTCGAGTATCGCTATGGAGCCTTTTCCCATTCCGAGGGCGGTCATGACCGATGCGCGGATACGGCTTTCGTCGCCGCTGCCGGGCTTCAGCTTGTCTATCACAAGCTCGATGAAATGCCCCTTGTAACGGTCCAGGGCCTCGACTTCGTTGAGATTCATGATTTCCCCGTCGATGCGCACCTGGGTAAATCCCTTGCGCCGCAGCGAATCGAAAAGTTCGCGGTAGTGCCCTTTGCGGCCCCGCACCAAAGGGGACAGAAGTATGCATTTGCGCCCATTGAACTCGCCGAGTATCAGGTCAACTATCTGCTCGTCGGTATATCGGACCATTTCCCTGCCGCTCACGGGGGAATACGCAGTGGAGGCGCGGGCGTAGAGCAGGCGGAGGAAGTCGGAGATCTCCGTGATGGTGCCTACGGTGGAACGGGGATTGTTGCCGGTGGTCTTCTGTTCTATGGCTATGATGGGGCTGAGCCCTTCGATACTCTCCACTTCGGGCTTGTCGAGTATACCCATGAAGTGCTTGGCATAGGGAGAAAGGGTGTTGAGATAGCGCCTCTGGCCTTCGGCGTAGATGGTGTCGAAAGCGAGGGAACTCTTTCCGCTGCCGCTGAGTCCGGTAATTACCGTGAACTTGCCGCGCGGAATATCCACATCGACATTCTTCAGGTTGTTGGCCCTTGCACCCTTTATTTTTATGAATTCCTCCTTCTTGCCCATAGCAGAAGGCAAAGATACGATTTTTCTTCCAATGTCCTACGGCAGCATCGCCCTCTGCTTCCAAAGAGCTCAGGGCCTGGCCTTTCCGGGCTTGACCGGCGGAGTGTCGAAGATGCGGTCCTGATGGTCGACCATCAGGTAAAGCCGCTTTTCTATGTAGCGCCACTCCATTTTGGCGCCGATGAGATCCACCGACTCTTCGTTCTTTATGTCGTCGAAATAGAGCAGGCCGCGTATGGCCTGGACGGTGCTGGTAAGGTCGTAGGCCTGAAGGTAGCGCTGCAGCATGTCGCCGAAGGACATTTTCGTGGAAAGGAAAGCTACATCTATGAAATCCTTGCGGCGGGTGCCCTCCTTTCCGATGGCAAGCAGTTTCATGGCGGCGATATCCTTGTAGCTCACCAGCCGGATGCCATCTTCCGTGACGACAAGCGGTTCGGTGAGTTTGTTGCAGGCCTTGATGAAATCCACCTTTACGTTATCTATCTTCCCGATAATGGTCTGGTTACGGGCGATTTTCTCCTGCAGGCCGTATTCAGTCCTCAGGTAAGCCAACATGTCCGCAAGGTCGAAAGGCTCTCCGTAATTGAACATGTCCAGGTCTACGCTTTTCCTGTGCCCCATCTGCAGGGACAGTGATGTTCCTCCGACAAGGTTGAAATCCTTGAGGACAGGATCACTCATCAGCTTTCGCAACAACTCATAGGTTTTGGAAGCCACTGTTTCTGTAAATATCTTCATTGTCTTTCCTCCATTCAGGAACCGGCCTGTTCAGGCACAACATGTCCTGTTTACCTATACCCAGCACCTGCATTCCGAAGACTGCCGGCGAAGGGTCCAGTACTTTAATTGTTTTGACTATTTCGGCTGCATTGTCTTTGCCGCCGTAACGCTGCAGAAGAGCATACCACTCGGCGTCTCCTCCCATTTTAAGCACCCTTTCCGCTATGAGCGTCTTCATGTTGTCCCAGTTAATGTACGAAGCATTCACATCGTAGTCCCAAAGGAGCCAGCGGGGGATGTCATAATGGGGCTGCGAGAGCCAATCATTAAAAAGGGAGAGCCGCTTGGGCCTTGTCTGCAAGCCGTCAAGGATTTCACGCGCCTGAGCTTCCCTGCTGCGCCTGGCGGCATAGCGCATGAGGGCGCTTTCGTTCACGATGAAGTCGGAAAAGGCGTTCCGCCAGATGAGCCGGACATTCTCCGGAGTGAGATAATCGAAAGCGGAGCAGCAGAGAAGGTCGACCAGAATTTTTTCGAGCCTCGGAAGCACAAGGCCGCCGGATTCATCTGCAGGAGATCCGGAGATGAAAGGACTTATCACGATGGATTCCTTTGAGACTGCGGTCTGCTGAAGTATTTTATCCGCAGGACCGCGGACTACCTCGGGCCCCATCTTGGCAATGAGATGCATCCAGACGGCATCCACAGACTCCCTGGAGCACTCGATTATCATTGTCTTTTCCGGAATAATGACATCTATTAGCCTTGACAGCACTGCCCTGGAATTCCAGATGCAGAAAGATTTCGCAGGAAAACCCTTACGGAGGATGCCGTAAAGATAATCAGCCGCCTGGTCGTGCCCCGTATCGAAAATTTCCCCGGGAATGCCGGTCACGGCGCGGTACCTGCCCCTTCCTACCCTTTCCAGGCTGGAATCTTCAAGCAGTTCGTGCAGCACGAGCGAAAGATACTGCCCCGAAACTGCCGTTCCCCTTGCCTCCATACCGGCCGCTATTTCCTTTTTGTCAATGGGGCCTCCCGCTCCGGCAACGATGTCGTATATCTGTTCTTTCTTGTCCATGAAGCAAAGCTATATATAATTATTGTCAAAAACAAAGATTTTTGACAATAATTATATTGTTGCCTCACAGATTTTCGGAAACGCCTTATTCACGGCAGGCGTTCCATCGCTGTCAGCGCGTGCCCACGGTAATTGAAAACTCAGACCTTACCACCCGCCCCTTAGAGTCAAGAGTCTCACCCACAAGGAGATAAGCACCTTCCTTGTCGGCAGTCCAGAATTCGGCGCAGGCCTCTCCGGCAGAGTTGAATTCCAGTTCGGGATTCCAGTAAATGGTGGTACGCAGGTCGGGGACTACCGAAGCTTGCTTCTCCGGAGTATCGTACACGGGAGAATAGAACTCCACCTTCTGCTGATATCCCAAAGGGCGCACCGCGGCGATGTTGTCGGACTTTTTCTTGAAGCCGTCGGGGCCGACCGAAGTCTTTATCACGACCGCCCCGCTGTATCCCGCGTAATAGCCGAAAACCGAGGTCAGGTCCTTGATTACGAATATTGCTTCTATATCTTCGGGCGTCATGGAAAACAGATCGTATTCGGGCAGGACCACGTCATCCACAACCGGAAGTATGGGAAGGGTGGAACGCGTCGAACTCAGGTACTGCCCGTCGGAACCGCGCCTTACCACCAGGCCCGGAGTGTTGAGGAACACGGCCATGATGCTGTTGATATGCTTTTCGCTTATTTCTTTTCCGGTGAGAGGCTCCGACGCCGTCACGGGTGAATACCATTTTGAGTCAATTTCTTCCTGTACCCTGTCCGCCGACACCACGGCCGCGTCCAGGACGGTGGTCCGCTGCCCGTGCGTAAGCAGATAATCTTCATCCGCCTGCGCGATGTAGCCGTCCGGCACCGCAGCTCCGGCCTTCTCCGCCAGCGAGGCCCCCTCAGAAGAAGGATACTCCTCGCTGTCGATGGTGAGCACATTCCCCTTCCCTCCCTTGCGGGTGCGCGTCTGGACCGTCACCCTGGTACCTTCAGGGAACTCGGTATCGAAACGGAAACGCCCGTCTTTGGACAGCCGCGAAGTGCTTACGCTCGACAGGGAATCGAGGGTTGCATAGAGCGAGACGTCGCCCCCGTCCACCGAAGTGAATACAAATCCGTCTGCCTTTCCGCTTATCCGCTGCGAACGTTCGGCTTCCGTCGCCGGAACTTCCATCTCCCCTTTCACTACGGCGGGAATGTCATAGCGTCTCCATGCCTGGGTGAGCATCAGCGGATCGATGTCGGCAGGATCTTCAGCGCTGAAATACTCCGCGGGCGCCTCGATGAAACCGCGGAGTTCGGAGCTGAGCAGAAGTTCCGAAAGCAGGCTCCTGTCCTTTTCGGGCAACGCCGAGCCCGCATCTATCACGCTCACTCCCATGGGAAGCGCTTCCGTGCCGGAGGGGAGGCGGAGGTGCACCTGCACTTTTTCGCGCGGGCCGTAGGAGGATGCCGACGCCGCGATGCCCGGGGTGACGAGGGAACGGCCGCTGCGGTTGAAATAAAGCCTCTCGCTGAGCACGTTGAGGGAAGAATCCAGAAGCATGAATCCGAGTATGCCTTCGGGAAGATCGGAAACCGGAACGCTGTAGTAGCTGCGGTCCTCCTCCCAGGGGACGCACAGCAGGGGCTGTCCGCAATTATGAACCAGCAGCAGGCATTGTTCCGGCTTCGCCTGTGCGCCGGACAATTTATTGATGAACAGATTTTTGCCGGAACGGATTATCTGCAGGACATGCGCCCCCGGCTCGGGATCAGGAAGAGGGAAACTTCTCACCGAACCATCTTCCGAAACACATTCCACGCTATACTTTTCGCCCTCTTCGCACCGTAGGGAGAAAGATCCCATTCCCTTGCGCAGGGGCCCGAAACCAAGGATTTCCTCCCCCTTTGAATTTTTCACCTCGCCCTTCAGCGCCAGTCCGAATCCGTCAGGCCCTACTGCCTTCACTCCCACCCTGCAGGCCCTGCCCGCTATGAGGTAGCCCCCTTCGGGAAGAAGAGCAAGATCGTAATCTCCCACAGAAGCCGGCACGCTAAGGTATCGCTGGTACCTGCGGCCTGCACGCCTGATTCCCACCAGCAGGCTCCCGCCCGCCGCATCGGAAGGCAATTTTGCCGTGTATCTTCCTTCCCTGGGTTTCAGGGTTACTGTGGATTTGCCTTTGAAGCGCACGGTCACCAGTTCCGGAACCACAGCCTCCCCGCTGCGCCTGTCATTGAAAGAAAGCCGGAGCGACAGGCCTCCTCCTTCGGAATAATGGAATTCGGAATCCAGGCCCAGCTCCAGGGAGTAAGGGTCCAGCACACTGATGCTCTTCCGGAAGAAACTTTCCGGCCCCCCGTTCTGCATATAGCGGGTATAGGAGCGCAAAGTATAAGACCCTTCGGGAAGCTCTTCTCCAAGGTCGAGATGGCCGGCATAGACTCCGAGGCTGTCGGGCCTCAGCATTATGCGCGTAACAATCTCGTCGAAAGGATTTATCAGCTCCACATAAACATAGCGGCTGCGATAGACGGGCCGGTTGGTGGCCGCATCGGCAAGATGCACCCTGAGCCATATCCGCTCCCCTGAAAGATATGCGGACTTGTCGGTCTGCACATAAATCTTCTCCTGGGGAAAGAGCTCCGCCTGCCTCTCCATGCGCCTCGTCACGGTATCCGGCTGGGCCGCGGCGATGCCTGTAAAAGCAAGGAAACAGAGTATGAAGAAAAACCGGCGCATATTGATTATCACAAATATAACGCGATAATTCATATTTGTCAACTTATATAAGCGGATTTGTTGTTAACTTTGCGGCGTTATGTGGATATGGATGGCACTTGCTTCGGCAGTTCTGCTCGGCTGCTACGACGTGGCGAAGAAACTTGCCCTGCGCAACAACAATACTTACTCCATTCTGCTGGTGGCCACCGCCCTCAGCGCCTTGTTCCTTGCTCCCTTTCTCACAGCAGGCTGCCTGCACGACCATCTCTGCCTGATGCTGAAGGCTGTGCTTGTGACAAGTTCCTGGGTGTCCGGAATGATTGCGCTGGAACTGCTGCCAATCACCACCGTCAGCACATTCAAGACATCGAGGCCGATGTTCGTGGTGCTGTTCTCAATAATAATATACGGCGAACGCCTCAACTGGCTTCAGTGGGCGGGAGTCCTGGCCGTATTTGCGGCGCTGTGGCTGCTGACTATATCCAGCGAACACGAAGGCATACGGCTCAAGGGCAACAAGGGCTTTGCGGCCCTGCTGGTATCTATTTTTACCGGCGTAGCCAGCGCCCTGTACGACAAGCACATAATGGCGGGGATGCAGCCCCTCTTCGTGCAGGGATGGACGAATGTCTATATTACGATAATCCTCGTTTTCCTCACCTTTATAAATAACAGGCGCAGCGGTAGGCAGCCCTTCAAATGGGACTGGACACTGCTGATTATCGCGGTGCTCATCACGGGGGCGGACATGCTTTACTTCTTCAGCCTGAAGGCCGACGGGTCGATGCTCTCGGTGATTTCGCTGATACGCCGCAGTTCGGTGATAGTCACCTTCGCCCTCGGGGCCGTGCTTTTCAAGGAAAAACGCATTGCGGAAAAGGCGGGAGTGCTGGCGCTGATGCTCGCGGGAGTAAGCACCCTAATGCTGGCTTCCGTATAAAGATTATCTCGACGCCCTGCGCTTGTACTGCTCGTACTTGTCAAGGACATTCTGCACATAGGCAATCGTTTCCGTACCCTTGAACTTTCCGAACTTCACAGTGTCTATCTCAAGAATCTCGTCGGAATTCATTTCGGGGATAAGATCCACCACGGCATCCCATGAAAGGCTGTCCACGCCCCTGAGACGGGCATAGTTGATACAGTCGTACACACGCCCTATCCCTGCATTGTAGGCGGCGAGGGTGAACTTGATGCGCTCCGAAGGGTCTTCGACATGCCTGCGCATGCCCCTGTGCAGGCTGCCAAGATACTTCGTGCCGGCCCTCACCCCTTCAATGGGATCTGAAACATCCTCCACTCCCAGCCAGCGGGCGGTCTCCGGCATCATCTGCATAAGGCCGGCGGCGCCCCTGCGCGACACCACTTCGGGGTCATATCCCGATTCGTGGTAGACTACGGCTGACACCAGCCTCCAGTCGAGACCGACGGAATCGGCATAAACCTTAATGATGGAATCGTAAGGGCTGATGATGTAATTGACGCACATTCCCCTGGGCAAGGTATCCACGGGCGCCGGAGGTTCCGCCTCCGGAAGATCCGGCCTCAGCAACGAAGCCGCTGCTGAACCCAGTATCAGAATCGCCGTAAAAACCAGCACGGCAATGGTATGAACTTCCTTCTTCATCTTATCTTGCCGTCCCACTGAATCCTGAAAATGAACTTTGCCCGCCCGCAGCGGCAGAACCGGCCGCTGCATCGGCGGCGGAAAATCCGGAAGAAGATGAAGAGGAAGATCCCGACTTGCCCGGCATGACATAGAAGGGCCAGAATATGCCAAGCTTTATCGCCCTCTGGGTATTGATATAGTGATGGGCGCTGAAATAATCCGGCCTTTCAAGAGGCCATCCCTTGTTGAAATTCTCCCATTTCACGAAGATGCACGCCTTTTTCCACTGCATGTTCATGAAGAGGTCGATGATGGGCCCGTTGTTGTATTTGTATTCCCTCTGGTTGTAGAAAACCCCGAGTTCCGGATTCCAACCCGGCGAATACCATGCGGTGTTCCAGAACACATTGGCTCCAAGCTGCATGTCAAGAACCTTCTGGCCATAGTCGTCGCGGGCCACCACGAACTGCAGGAAATACTTGCCGTTGAGCGCGAAGACGGGAACCGGCATGGAAACATCATCCGAACTTAACTGCAGCAGCATACGGTTGTCCAGATGCACGAGGTCGGCTATCACGAAGTCTTTGCGCAACGAAGCGCTCAGCACGCTCACGGCGGAAGAATTCTGCTTTGCCACGCCGAGCGTATCGTAGTAGATATTGTTCACGAGCAGGGCATAGCCCACATCGGCCGAAAGGCCCCAGTAGGGCACGTCCACTCCGCCGCGCAGTTTGGTGACGCTCGTCTTGCCGAACTCGTTCGACCATGTATAGTTGGTGGAAAAAGCCTTTTGCTGATAGTAGTCCGGCTCAAATAGCCTCTCTTCGAACGAAGCGTGGATTGAGACAGGGCTCTTGCGTGCCTTGCGGAAGGGATATATGCTGTACGCGGCATTCGCCTGCAGCAGGAAGTCCCCCGCATGATAGCCCTGGAGATAATACTTTGCCTTGGCGTCCCAGGTCATGTCACCGAAAAGCCGCCCGTTCGCCCCCGCATAAGTGTAGAAGGAATTCTTGCGTACACGGCTTCCGTCAGCCTCAGGATCGTAAAAGGTCTGTATCCTGTCACCTATTCCGACATCGAGTTTGGAGATGGCGGCATCGCTCTTCCAAGGCTGCAGCCTGATGAAAAGTTTGTTGTCGAGTTCCTTCACCTGCGTGGTGTCGACGGCGGAGGAAGGCCCCTTGTAGTCGCGCCTGTAGGTGCTGTATTCCGTGCTGTGGCCTATGAAGGCGGTGGTGATGTCGCTGCCGAAGGTGGTGTCAGGCACGAAGGTGGAGTCCCGCGCCGCCCTGATGTCGTTTATGAAGGAGAACGGGATGCAGTACTGCTGGTCGAGGAAGAAGGTCTGCTTCTTGACATTCGACGTTGCATCCGTCATGCGTATGCGCATTTCGCGGGCGTCGAGGGTGGTATCCCTCACGAAGTAGTTGTCGGTGAGACCTCCGTTTTCCTCCCTTGCGATGACATTGTTGATGAATCCCGCATGGGCCAGGTAGCGTTTGCCGAGATAATTGGTTCCGAACGCGAAAGTCTTGTTCGATGTATTCTCCTTGTTCAGCATTCCTCCCCCGCCCCAGCGTTCGTACAGCAGGGAGTAATTGAATGCAGGAGTAATGTTCTGGGTGGTGAAGAGATGCAGGTTGTCCGACTCTTTGTCCTGGTTCGCGAACAGCGTTCCCCAGTAAGCGAGTTCCGTATACGGCGTCTTGCTGTTGTACATGTCGAAGGTCCGGACCGACCGGCTCCAGCTCTCATACGGCTTGTAGAATTCCGGCATGTCATCGGTGCTGCGCTCGAAATAGTTGTAGTACTGCACCGGGGAACCCGCAACGCCGAGCCAGGTGGCGTTGACATCCTTGCGGCGGAAGGCGTAATCGTAGAACCAGTAATTGAAATTCGTGTCCGGAATATGCGCCCTGACATCGTGGAAATCGGGATCAACCTTCCAGGTAATCACCCTCTGGAACTGCATGGTGTCGGGAATGGCGAATGTTTCCAGGACGCGCGGGGTGGTTTCCACTATGCTGTCGCGTTCCGCCTGTCTCTTCTCTTTCACCTTGCGGACCGAATCGTTTCTGGCCATTTTAAGCTTGATCTTCTGCTCGTAGTCGTATTTTTTCCGTTCCTCCTTGCTGAGGCCGTTGTACCAGGCGAGGAAGGCCTCCTTTGCCCGTATGGTGGAATCGCGGTAGTAAAGCGAGTCGAGAAGATACCTGTCCGCCGAGTCGAGCCTGGCCTGAAGCGTGTCTTCCGCTTCCATCAGGTCGAAATATGATTTGCGAAGGGAATCGCTGACTATCCTGTGCGTCAGCGAATCGAAGAGGGCGACGTAGTATTTGTAGCGGAAAGGGTCTATCTCCCTGAGCGAATCGGGAACGGGGATGGTGTCGCGTGCGGTCAGCCGGGGGATGCTGTCATTTTCCTCGTCCTCGAAAGTGAGGGTTATTCCAAGGGCGCGCAGCACGCTGTCGGGCAGGGTTTCCGCATCGAAATTCCCCCTGCGTCGCAGTTTGTAACCCGCGACGGGATATTTTACTGTATCGGGTTCGAAGCGCTCCAGCGGATCTTCCACCAGGTAAGTGCTCTCCACATGGTCGGTGGTTGCAACGGTGCCTGCGATGGCAATCGAGACCACCGCAGCAGGGAACCACATTTTGGAGAACATATTCATAATCTGCAAAAATACCGTTTTTTCGCGTGTTTGCCAAATTACCGTACCCTCATCGTCGTGGCAGGGTCAACCCTTGAGATGAACAGCGACGGTATCAGCATCAGCAGCATTATCACTCCGAAGGCCACGGCATCCACCGCAAGGATGTGCAAAAAATCCACATGCACGGGGACGTAGGACACGAAATAATTTGCGGGATCGAGTTTAATCAGCCGTGTCCTGTCCTGCACAGCGCAGAACAGCAGGGCCAGTGCGTTTCCTGCCAGCATCCCCCATGCGACAACCCTGGCCGCCACCCTCAGGAATACCCCCGCGATGCCCTGATCCGACATTCCGAGGGCCTTGAGGGTTCCAATGGCGGAGATGTTCCTGAAAAGCATTATCAGCACTCCTGAAATCATGTTGAATCCTGCAACGAGTATCATCAGCAACAGGATTATCAGCACATTTACATCTATCAGCTCCAGCCAGTCGAAAATGGTGGAATACCTGTCTGCGGCCGAAACCGCAAGCAAGGGATCGTCGTCGGAATCGCTGCGGGCATACGACAGACTCGCAAGGTCCAGTGCGGCCTCCTTCTGCGCCCCGCGGGAGCCGTAACCATCTTTCAGGCGCACCTCCAGCGCGGACGCCTTGCCCTCATCCCAGCCATTCACCCTCCGGAGGTCTTCCGGCGACACGAACACCACCTGGTTTTCGGAGGCGTCGAGCACTGCATCGTAAATCTCCGTCACCTTGAACCTGCGGGCGGAAACCCTGTCCGAGACAAAGTAGGCGAGCATTTCATCTCCTTCCGAGAAACCCATCCTGCGCGCCAGGCTACCCGGTATATGGGCCGCGAGAGCCGTGGTGTCCTCCCATGGCACAGCCTTGAACATCACTCCCTGCAGCTCGTCGGCGCTGCGTACGATTCCCGCCCTGTAGACCACCGGATACACGCTCCGCACCCCTTCCACCTCTTCCAGCGCATCAAAATACGAAGGGCGGGCATTCACCGAACCTTCGGCGTTGTAGTAGTTGGAAGAGGATCCCGTGAGCTGCACGTCGCCGGTCAGGTCCGCAACGCCCTCGCGGATCCTGGTGCGGAAGCCGGCCGAGATGCAGATGGCAAGGATTATTACAAAGAAGGAGACGGCCACCGAAACGACGGCCATCTTCCCTCTGAAACGGATGCGGGACGCTATGAAACTTTCGCCCTGCAATATATTACCAGATATGCACGCGTTCTTCTTCGGGACGCCACATGGGATCGCCCTCCTTGATGTCGAATGCCTTGAAGAAGGACTCGAAGTTGCGTATAGACACATTTACGCGGTTCTCGGCGAGTGAGTGGGGGTCGAGATTGGTAAGACGTGCCTTTTCCTCGTCGGTGATGTTCTGTGCCCATACGGTGGCATAGCCGATATAGAAACGCTGCTCGGGGGTGAAGCCGTCGATAAGGCCGGGATTGGTTCCTGCGATGGCGTTCTGCATGGCGGTGAAGGCAATGCTGAGTCCGCCGTGATCGCCGATGTTCTCGCCGAGGGTGAAGTGGCCGTTGGCGTGCACGCCGGGCAGAATTTCAACTGCATCGAACTGTGCAGCAAGCACTTCCGCTTTCGCACGGAAGGCGGCATCGTCGGCGTCGGTCCACCAGTTGACCATGTTGCCGTCCTTGTCGAAGAGGCGTCCCTGGTCGTCGAAGCCGTGGCTCATTTCGTGGCCTATCACCACTCCGATTGCGCCATAGTTCACCGCATCGTCGGCATCGGGGTTGAAGAAAGGAGGCTGGAGTATGGCTGCGGGGAAGCATATCTCGTTGGTGGTGGGGTTGTAGTAGGCGTTCACCGTCTGCGGAGTCATGCCCCACTCGGTCTTGTCGGTAGGTTTTCCGAGTTTGGAAAGATTGTCGGCAACGTACCAGACGCTTGCGGCACGCAGGTTCTCATAATAGCTCTTTTCGGGGTCCACGTCGAGGGTGGAATAATCCTTCCATTTGTCGGGATAGCCAATCTTGACGGTGAAGTTGTCCAGTTTCTCGTGGGCCTTGACCTTGGTGCTGTCGCCCATCCAGTCGAGCTCGTCGATGTGCTGGCCGAGGGCCACCTGAAGGTTCTTGACGAGCTTGAGCATCTGCTTCTTGCTCGATTCGGGGAAGTAACGCTCCACATACATCTTGCCTACAGCCTCGCCGAGGATGCCGTTGGGAACGCCCATGGCACGTTTCCAGCGGGGCTTGTGCTCCTGGATGCCTGCCATCTGGCGGGAGAAGAACTCGAAGTTGGCGGCATAGAAGTCGTCGCTGAGGGCGCCTGCGCCCCCGTCTACAAGATGGGCGGTGAGATAGTTCCTGAGCGTTTCAATGTCGGCTTCGGCTACGAAATTGCTGAAGGCCTCGAAGAAAGAAGGTTCGCAGACTATGACCTTGTCCTGTGCGGGGATGCCGCGGGCGGCAAAATATCCGTCAAAGTCGAAGCCGGGGAATTTGGCGGCAATCTCTTCGGTGCTGAAAGGATTATACATGGAAGGGATGTCGCGTTCCTGTTCGCGTGTCCAGGAATTTATTGCGAGATAATCCTCGGTCGCCACCGTACTGGCGGCCACCTCGGCGGCATTTTCGACACCGGCAAGTTCCAGGACCTTTTCGAGATAGGCCTGGTAGCCTGCCTTGAGGGCGGCATTTTCGGGCTTGATGTAATAGTCGCGGTCGCCTATTCCAAGTCCGCCCTGGCCCAGGTACAGAATCTGCATTTCGCTGTTCATCAGGTCGGCTTCGACTCCGGCGAAGAAGAATCCGCCTTCACCGCAGTTGTGGAGTTTGCCGAGATATGCCGCAAATTCCTTCTTGTCGGAAATTCCGGCGATCTCTTCAATATATTTCTGCAGAGGTGCAGCGCCTTCGGCATTCAGCCTGGTGGAATCGAGCCCCTGCTTGTAGAGGTCGACTATCTTCTGCTCCACGCTGCCTGGTTTTGTCTTCAGCGTAGTCATGGATGCAAAGAGGTCGTTCAGGTTCTTGATGTTTTCTTCGCGCAGCCTGTCGAAGGAACCGAAACGGGAGAACTCAGCCCCGAGGGGGTTGGCTACCTGCCATCCGTGGGTTGCGTATTTGTAGAAATCCTGTGCGGGCGACACTGTGGTGTCGAGGTTGGAAAGGTCGATTGCCGGCACCTTTGGCACGGAAGGACCGTTGTGGCACGAAGCCAGCATGATAACGGGAATCATTAAAGAAATCAGCTTTTTCATATAAATGTAATTACTTCTTTTTCTTCTTGTTGCGCTCGATTATGGCGAGATTCGTCTTCGCGGCGGAATCTTCGGGATCTATCTTCAGGGTTTTCCTGTAAAATTTGGCGGCCGTCTTGTCGTTCCTCTTCGCCACCTGCCAGTATGCCCCTATGTCATTCAGAAAAACGGTGCTTTTGGGATTGATCTTGAGCATACGCTCGGCGAGAGTCCTGAAAGACTCATAGGAATTCGGGCTTCCGATGGTATAGAAAAGCAGGCAGTACTCCTGCACGGCGTCCTCGAAGTCACCGCGCGAAACGGGCTCTCCGTCCAGCGTCCATTCCGGATGGGTGCGTGCGTCGAGGTCTATCAGGTCGAGCATTGCAGTGGCCGCCATGTCCGGGCTGTCCTTTTCGTAGTCAGCAAGCGCCGAAATTTTGTCGAAACGGTAGCGCAGCTCCATCGGTTTAAGTTCTATGGCCTTGTCTATGCTGACCTGCGACTCACGGAACAGTTCGTCGTCGAACTTTGGAACGGTGAAATAGTTCACGTCGCGTCCCGTGCTGTCTTTCAGGGAAAGTACAGGCTTGCTGCCGAGGAACTTCTGCGCGTCCACGGCCTCAATCGCTTCCGAGCGCGATTTCAGGTAATAATAATAGTATTTGCCCTGCAGCATGGCGCAGTCGTCGGGGAAATCCTTGCCCCAGTTTTTGAGGAGATGTTCCACTCCCACGCCGTCAGCGCCCACGCTGCCCACCAGCCGTGTATAACGGGCACGATACTGCTCCGCAGTGGTCTGCGCGGCGAGCTGCATGCAGGCAAAAATCATCAATATGCCGAATATCCTTTTCATACGTCCATCAAAATTCTGCGGCCCTTGGGATACAGGTTGTTGCATCTCGGGCCGAGGTTTTTCACAAATCCGAGGGGATGCGAACGGTAGCACACCGCCAGCATTCCCAGGGGAGCATCGGGAAGATAAAGGCTGTCCCTGTGCAAATACTTGAGAGCCTGCTGCAAATCCAGTTCCACACGCGGGGTTTTCTCATCAAAAACCTGCATCCTGCTTACAAAAGGATTCAGGTCTTCAAACCTGCAAGCCTTTGAAACAGGCGCGGATGCGGTTTTGCGCAAGGCTCCGGCCCACTGACCTTCACCCGGGACTTCTCCCGCCTTGAGCAGGTTTCCCGAACGGGTGAGCCGCACTCCCCTGCTTTCAAATTCATTTTCCGGAGGAATAATCTCGCCGCCAAGTTCTTCCGCGGCCCACTCCAGGTTTGCGTCATTCTCGGCATCCTCGTACGTGCACGTGGAATATATTAGGATACCTCCTTCCTTCAGGGCGGGCCAGGCATCGGCCAGGATGCGTTTCTGCCGCGCCGCGCATAACTCCACCAGCTTCGGGCTCCATTCCTTCTCCGCACGGGGGTCCTTACGGAACATTCCTTCCCCGCTGCAGGGCACATCGGCTACAATAACGTCGTAATATCCGCACATGCGACGCCCTATTACCGCTGGGTCGACACTTGTAACCGTCACTGCCGGATCGCCCCACACCGCAACGTTGTCCGCGAGCACGGACGCACGGTTCTTTATCACTTCATTGGCGGTAAGTTCGAATGAATCCCCCATTATTTCCCTCAGGGATGTCGCGATGTCGGTGGTCTTTCCCCCCGGCGCGGCGCAGAGATCCAGCACGCGCAAGGGCCTTGAACCCTTCTGCGGAGATGCCGCCCCGCAGCCGCCGTCCATCCCGGGTACAAGCTTGCGGAACAGGTATCCCACGTACATGGCGGAAGAATCCTGCACATAGTAGCATCCGGCATGGAAGAGGGGGTCGAGGGTGAAATTGGGCCTTTCGGAGAGTATGCGCCCGTGGGGATTCCACGGCACGGCGGCGCCGTCCGGCCCGTCGCTTCCCTTAAAAGGATTCAGCCTTATGGAAACCGAGGCCTCCACTCTCAGAGATTGATTTTGGAAAGATCGAAATCGGTGGGGATGCCTTCGGGCATGCGCCCTTCGGAGACGGCTACCAGTCCGTCCACCACCTGATCGAGGGCCTGCTGCAGTTTCTTTCCTATCATCACCTTTGCCATGGCATTAAGCTCGGCGTAGACGACAATGTAGAAATCAGTCTTTTCAGGCTCGCCTGCAGGGTCGAAATGGAACTCTGCGGTAAACTTGAACGGAGCGCCGTCGTCCTGCATTTCTATAAAGGACCAGGGTTCCCTGCGGGTAATCTTCACTCCTATCGAAAAGCCCTTTACATTGGCGTGAATCGTATCGAAAGTCGCCGTAACGCCCTGCTTCTTGTCTTCGGGGAGCATTGCGGCGAAATTACGCATGTCGGTGAAACTCATGTAAAGTTCGGAATCGTAGCGCGACACTATGCCATGTTTGCTTTTGAACTGTGCACTCATAAACGGAAATTTGCTAATTTTGCAATCTACCGCAAAGATAGCAAAATTTATATGCACAGGATATACTTCGAGAAGCGCTGCATCATTATCTGCGACCCCGGCGACCAGGCTCTCGCCGATCCGAATTCGGTGGAGTTCCACATCGGGGAAAAGATTGATATTCACACCCTTGTACTGATGTTCGAGGCCTCGCAGGAGCTGTCCCGCATATATATTCCCGCAACCAACACCGACAAGGTATATCACCGTCTCTGCGCCGAATTCAGGGAAGTGAATGCCGCCGGAGGTCTGGTGAGCAACCGCCGCGGCGACTATCTGCTCATTAAGAGAAACGGGCTGTGGGATCTCCCTAAAGGGCACCAGGAAGATGGGGAGGACATCAAGCTGACAGCCCTGCGCGAGGTGCAGGAAGAGACGGGGGTGGACAGGCTCGAACTGCGCGACCTCATCTGCATCACCGACCACTGCTACCTGCGCGACGGCATCTGGCACCTGAAGCATACCTGGTGGTACGACATGCTCTACACCGATCCCGTAAATCTTACTCCCCAGCGTGAAGAAGATATAACCAAGGCCGCATGGGTCGCCAAATCCGGCCTTCCTCCCTACCTCACCAACACTTTCCCCTCTATTCAGGAAGTATTCCGCGAGGCGAGGGTGTAAAAAAGACGACACCGTAGCAATCCTGGCACCGCCGTTGCACGCAGGGCATTCAGGCAGCCATGTTCGCTGTCTAGTCCTGCTCTTTTTGGAAGGCATAGCGGCAAAAAAAAACACAATTTGGATACTATAAAAATTATAGTATCTTTGCGGTGCAATTACACGGGGCACTCACCGACATCGTTGTGAATTGCTTTCGAATTACTATCTTTGACATACGGAAAACAACTTATTGAAAATTAATCGTTATTTTTGCATCAAATCTTACGATAAGTCAAGACTGAAGGACTGGTTGCATCTCCAGGGAAGGTCTTGGCTTATTTTTCATTCAGCACATCAGGTGTTGTGAAAGTACCCAATAAGAAGTTAAAATGCAAAAGTTTAATTCATCTGAAACTTTTTGAAAGGGTATGCCGTATAATTAAAGTCTATTATCGATTTGACGACAGATGAAACTTTCACAATTCAAATTTGACCTCCCGCAGGAAAGGGTAGCCACCGAACCCGTGCGCTGGAGAGACGAGTGCCGGCTCATGGTGCTGCACAAGAGCACCGGCGACATCGAGCACAGGCAGTTCAAGGATATAATCGATTATTTCGGAAAGGGCGACCTCTTCGTGCTTAACGACTCCAAGGTCTTCCCCGCGAAACTCCTCGGAAAGAAAGAAAAGACGGGCGCCGACATCATGGTATTCCTGCTCCGCGAACTCAACAAGGAGCAGAAGCTCTGGGATGTAATCGTGGAGCCGGCCCGCAAGATACGTATCGGCAACAAGCTGTACTTCGGCGAGGACGAAAGCATGGTGGCGGAAGTCATAGATAACACCACCTCCCGCGGACGCACCCTGCGCTTCCTCTACGACGGCCCATACGACGAATTCAAGGCGAGCCTGTTCGCCCTTGGCAAGACGCCCGTTCCCGAATGGGTGAAGGAGGATCCCACCCCCGAAGATGCGGAGAATTTCCAGACCATCTTTGCCGAGCACGAAGGCGCGGTGTCCGCTCCTGCGGCAGGCCTGCACTTCAGCCGCGAGCTCTTCAACCGCATGATTCTCAGCGACATCGACAAAACATTCATCACCGTTCACATGGGCATAGGGCACTTCCGCAGGGTTGACGTGGAAGACCTGAGCAAGCACCGCATGGACGGGGAACGAATGATAATCAGCGAGGACTCCGCCGCCAAAATCAACGCGGCCAAGAGGTCGGGTCACAAGGTTCTCGCGGTCGGCGTAACCGTGGCAAGGGCCCTCGAGACCTATGTCACCACCACCAACGAGGTGAAGGCCAACGACATCTGGACCAACAAGTTCATCTTCCCTCCCTACAGTTTCTCGATTCCCGATGCGTTCGTGTCCAATTTCCACAGGCCCGAATCCACGATGCTGATGTGCGTCGCGGCCTTCGGAGGATACAAGAACGTAATGAACGCGTACGACGTGGCGCTGAAGGAAGAGTATCGTTTCGGCCCTTACGGAGATGCCTTGCTGATAATAGATTAGAGGTTAAAAAACAAATATCTGAACTTTTACCCCCGTATTCTACCTACGGGGGTGTTTCATTTCTGCATAACTTGGACGCCATGGAAGATTTACGATACGAGCGAATCTGCTCATGCGCCCTGGGCAGGATATTCGGATATGAACCGAAATATGCTATTGCCTTGATACAGTCTTTCGGATCGGCGGCGGAAGTGTTCAGGCTGGCTGCTGAGGACGACTTCCCGCTTATGGGCGCCTTCAGCAAATACAAGGGCAGGCTGAACCCAGGTGCCGTCAAGGAAGCCGAAAAAGAACTCGGGCGCCTGGAAGATATGGGCTGCCGTTACATCGCGTTCACCGAGGACTGTTATCCACCCTTGCTGAAAGACTGCTGCGACGCCCCTCCGGGGCTGTATGTCCGCAGCTCTTCCCCGCCCGGTGAAGTCTTCGGAAGGAAGGACTTCATTGCGGTGGTGGGCACGAGGGACATCTCCCCTTACGGCAGGGAATGCACCAGAAGGATAGTGGAGAACCTGACGGGAGCCGCCCCGACCATTGTAAGCGGGCTCGCGATAGGTGTGGACATCTGCGCCCACAACACCGCCCTCGACCTCGGGATACCCACCGTCGCCGTACTCCCCTGCGGCATCGACAGCGTTTATCCCCAGTCCCACCGCAAGGCCGCAAAGCGCATAGAATCGAGCCCCGGGAGCGCCCTTGTCACCGACTATCCGCCGGACACCTTTCCCGCGGCGCACACCTTCATCAGGCGCAACCGCATCATCGCCGGCCTGGCGCAGAAAACCATACTCGTGGAATCGAAGACCAAGGGAGGAGGACTGATAACATGCAGGTTGGCAGCGAGTTACGGAAGGGAGGTCTTTGCCGTACCGGGGCGCGTCGACGACTGGCGTTCAGCCGGATGCAACGCCCTGATAAGGAGAGGCGAGGCCGAGGCCGTCACCGACTTCGGCAACCTCGGGGAGCAACTGGGCCTCGGCCATCTCGAACCCCCGTGCAGGGCAGGCCTCATGGAGGCGGTGGAGGCCCGCTACGCCTCACTGCCCGTACCCTGCGAACGCAGTTCGCTAATGGAGACGGTGCGTATAATCCGCGACAACAACGGCATCAGCCTCGACGAAATCTGCTTCACCACCGGCAAGCCCTACAACGAGGTCAGCAGGCTTGCGGCGACCCTCGAATCCGACAAATTCATAGTCATAGACATAATGGGGCGCTGCCTTCTCTCCGACCGGTACTCAAAATCGTAGGATTTTTGTAATTTTGCGTCCGATGCGCTTTATAGACACACATACCCATTTTTACGATGAAAGGCTGCTGCCGGACGCGGACGCCGCGGTGCAGAGGGCGCTGGATGCGGGAGTTGAGAAGATGATCCAGGCCGATGTGGACGGCGGTGAAAGGGATCTGATGTGGGAAATCGGGCGGAAGTATCCGGGCATACTGTTCCAGATGGCGGGCCTGTATCCGGGGTCGGTGAAGGAGGACTGGAGGAACGAGCTGGACCTGGTGAGGGACGCCGCGCTGCACAGGCCTGTAGTAGCCATAGGCGAGGTGGGCCTGGACTATCACGAAGGTCTCGAATTCGCGAAGGAGCAGAAGGAGGTCCTCAGGCTGCAGCTCGAACTCGCCTCGGAGCTGGACCTGCCGGTGAACATACACCTGAGGGATGCGGTGGAAGACTTCCTGGGCGTCCTGAAAGACTGCAGGGGCCTTCAGCTCAGAGGGAACCTGCACTGTTTTTCGGCAAGTTACGAGCTATACGAACAGGCCAACAGGTATGCAGATTTATCCGTAGGGATAGGAGGAGTGGCAACATTCAAAAATTCCAGGCTGCCGGAGACGCTGAAACGCATTCCAATGGAGAAAATCCTTCTGGAGACGGACGCCCCGTACCTGGCCCCGACGCCCCTCAGGGGCACCCGCAACGAAAGCGCGAACATTCCCCTGATTGCGGCCAAAATAGCTGAGGTGAAAGGCCTCGGCCTTGAGGAAGTCGCCGCACAGACTACTGCCAACGCCGAAAAACTATTCAGGATATGAACGAAAAATCATCGGTACTGATTATTTACACCGGAGGAACCATAGGGATGAAGCAGGGCCCCAACGGCCTGGAGCCCTTCGACTTCTCGCAGATCCCCGACGAGGTGCCGGAACTGCGGAAGTTCGCGATAAAGCTCGACGCCTACACCTTCAATCCCCTTATCGACTCGTCCGACGTGGAACCGTCAATGTGGCGCAGGCTCGCGGAAATCATCCGTGACAACTACGACTCCTACGACGGCTTCGTGGTGCTGCACGGCACCGACACGATGGCCTATTCCGCATCCGCTCTGAGCTTCATGCTCGACGGCCTTTCCAAGCCCGTGGTGTTCACCGGAAGCCAGCTTCCCGTGGGCAGCCCGCGCACCGACGGGAAGGAGAACCTCGTATCGGCGGTGGAGGTTGCCGCGGCAAAGCGCGGGGACGGTTCCGCAATGGTGCCCGAGGTCTGTATCTACTTCGATTCCAAACTGATACGCGGAAACCGCGCCACCAAGGTCAACGCCACATCCTTCAGCGCCTTCAAGTCCCCTAACATTCCGCCCCTCGCGGAAGCGGGGATAAACATACGCTACAACGAAGCCCTCATCCGCCGTCCCTCGCTCGGCGGCGGTTTCAGAATCAGCACCACCCTCGACACCAGGGTGGCCATACTCAAGGTTCACCCCGGAATCACGGAGCAGGTGGCGCGCAACGTCCTGCTCGGGGAAGGCATCAGGGCCGTGATAATCGAAACCTACGGTTCGGGCAACGCAATCAGCAGGAAATGGTTTACCGACATAGTGGCGGAAAGCGCTGCAGGCGGGAAGATTCTGCTGAACGTAACCCAGTGCCTCGCCGGCGAAGTCAACATGGATCTCTACGCCACCGGAAGGGCCCTGCAGGCCGCCGGAGTGACCGGAGGAGGCGACATCACCACCGAGGCGGGACTTGCCAAATTATTTTATCTGATGGGCGAATTTACTGATAATGAAAAAGTAAAGTCTCTTCTCGGGCAGAACTTGAGGGGCGAAATCTCAAAATAAGTATTGGGATATGAATTTTTTTTGCTAAATTGCGCTGATTTATATGCAGAGAATATAAGTTAAACCAAATAAAATTATCAATCAAATTACTAAAAAACAGTTATGAAAAAGTTGTTTACGGTTCTTGCAGCAGCAGCCCTCATGGCCTTCACTGCAAACTTTGCAATCGCCCAGGATGGTGCAGCTGCCGATGAGCAGGTTGCCACTGAGGAAGTAGTCGAGGCTCCCGCCAGCGACGCCGCCGCCCTCACTGACGAACCTACCGAGGTTCCTCTTACCCAGGCACTCAAGACCAAGTTCATCGAAGGTGGTGCAGGATTCATGTCCCTCATCATCATCTGCCTTGTCATCGGTCTTGCACTCGCCATCGAGCGTATCCTTTACCTCTCCTTCTCCACCATCAACACCAAGAAGCTCGTCGCAAAAGTCGAGGACGCTCTTGCACAGGGTGGCGTAGAGGCTGCAAAGGATGTCTGCCGCAATACCCGCGGTCCTATCGCACAGATGTACTATCAGGCTCTCATGCACTATGACCAGGGTATCGACGTCGTCGAGAAGAACATCGTTTCCGCAGGCTCCGTCCAGAACAGCGAGCTTGAGAAAGGCCTCAGCTGGATCGGACTCTTCATCGCCATCGCCCCTTCACTCGGATTCCTCGGTACCGTTATCGGTATGATCCAGGCATTCGACGATATCCAGAAGGCCGGTGACATCAGCCCGAACGTCGTTGCAGGAGGTATGAAGGTCGCCCTTATCACCACTGTGGCAGGTCTCATCGTCGCTATGATTCTCCAGGTGTTCTACAACTACATCCTTGCCAAGATCGAGAGCATTACCATCGACATGGAATCCAGCTCCATCGAAATCGTGGATGTGCTTACCAAGTACGCCGAGAACGAAAAGAAGTAATTTTACCCCGTAAATCCGGACAGAATGAAAAAATACAGCAAAATATCAAAGTTGTTGATGATAGTGCTTATCCTCGTCAGCGCAGTGCTCCTCGTCTGGGGCTTTGCAGCGGGATGGGAGAAGAATAAATGGCTGCCCGTGGACGTGCTGCTTGACTGGGCCTACATAATGGTGGTCCTCACCCTCGCGGCTGTCGTATTCGTGGGTATAGGCATCAATGTCGTCAACGAGCCGAAAAGCCTTGTCAAGATGGGCATCGGCCTTGCTGCGATTGCCGTGGTCTGCCTGATTGCATACATTCTCGCACCCGGCGCCCCCGCAGTCGGCCTCATCACCGAACAGCCTTCGGCTTCCACCCTCAAACTGACTGATACCGTCCTTTACCTGACCTATTTCTCCGGCATCCTGGCAATCATTGCCATCGTCGTCGGCGAAATCCGTCTTTCCATCACAAACAAAAAAGGTTAATGTACTATGGCAAAGACCCCCGAGATTAATTCTAGCTCAACGGCCGACATCGCTTTCCTCCTGCTCTGCTACTTCCTCATGACTACGACCATGGGCAGCCAGACCGGACTCAGCCGTCGTCTGCCTCCTATGCCGGATCCCAACCAAAAGGTAGAGGACCAGAAGGTTAACCGTCGCAACATCATCGTTGTGAAGATTAACTCTGCCGACAGAATTATGGCCGGTAACGATGCCATCGACGTCAGTCAGCTCAAGGACAAGATCAAGATTTTCCTTACCAACCCCACCGACGACCCTTCCCTTCCCGAGCTTAAGCCCACCGAAATCGAAGGTCTCGGCACCCGCAACGTCAGCAAGGGCGTAATTTCCCTGCAGAACGACCGCGGTACCAGTTATCAGGCGTACATCGCCGTTCAGAACGAGCTTGTAAAGGCCGTCAACGAACTTCGCGACGAAGCCTCGATGCGTGAGTTTGGAAAGAAATTCATTGCACTTGACGAAGATCAGCAGAAAATCATAAAGGACCTCGTGCCTCAGCAGATTTCCGAGGCAGAGCCCAAGGATGTAGGACGCAGAAGATAGGAGGATACAACCATGTCAATGTTCAAAAAAGCAGAAAAGAAAACAACTCCCGGTATTTCATCGGGGTCGCTCTCTGATATTGTGTTCATGCTCCTGTTCTTCTTCATGGTGACAACCCAGATGAGGGACACCGAGAACAAGGTCGTCGTGAAACTTCCCGATGCTTCCGAATCCGTAAAGCTCGAGCGCAAGGACCTCTCTTCCTACATCAACGTCGGAACCCCTATCAAGAGCCTTCAGGCCCAGTACGGTACCGACGCACGTATCCAGCTCAACGACTCTTTCAAGACCGTGGATGACATCCGCGACTTCGTTGCAGCCGAACGCGACTCGAAGAGCGAGGCAGACCGTTCTTTCATGACCATCTGCATCCGTGCCGACCAGGACGTAAGAATGGGTATCATTACCGACATAAAGCAGGAGCTGCGACGCTGCTCCGCTCTGAAGATAATGTACTCTGCAAGAAAGGGCGAATAATTCCCGCCCGAAACTGAAAAAGGCGGTGACTCATAAGGGATCACCGCCTTTTTAATTTTAATGTTACAATGAAAGAGGATATCAAAAGGACCAAGGTCAAAGACCTTCTCAAAACCGCTCCCGGCTGCGAAGTCCTCGCAAAAGGCTGGGTGCGCACCAAACGTGGAAACAAGGAAGTGGCATTCATCGCTCTCAACGACGGATCCACCATCAACAATATACAGATAGTGGTCGACAAGACGGCCACGGACGCGGAACTTCTCGCAAAGGTCACCACCGGAGCCTGCATCGCCGTTCGCGGCAGGCTCGTGGAATCCATTGGAGGAGGACAGGCGGTGGAAATACAGGCCGCCGAAATCGAGGTATACGGGGAATGCGATCCTGTGCGCTATCCTCTCCAGAAGAAGGACACTTCTTTTGAATACCTGCGCACGGTCGCGCACATGCGCCCGCGCACGAACACCTTCGGGGCGGTATACAGGCTGCGCAGCGAAATGGCATACGCAATACACGAATACTTCCATTCCAAAGGTTTCGTATATCTCCACACTCCCCTGATTACCGCATCCGACGCCGAGGGAGCGGGGAACATGTTCCAGGTAACCACCTTCGACCTCAACGAAACCCTCCCCCGCGACAAGAAGGGAGGAATAGACTACAGCAAAGACTTCTTCGGCCGCAGAACCTCCCTCACCGTGAGCGGACAGCTCGAAGGAGAACTCGGAGCCACAGCCCTCGGAGAGATATACACCTTCGGCCCGACCTTCCGCGCCGAGAACTCCAACACCCCCAGGCACCTTGCCGAATTCTGGATGATAGAGCCCGAGATGGCCTTCTACGACATCCGCGACAACATGGCCCTTGCCGAAGACTTCATCAAGAGCCTCGTCCGCTACGCCCTCGACAACTGCCGCGACGACATACAGTTCCTCAACGACCGCTACGACAACGAGCTTGTCTCCAGGCTCGAAGGGGTGGTGGACACCGAATTCAAGATACTCACCTACACCGAAGGCATAGAGATTCTGGAGAAGGCGGTTGCAGACGGCCACAAGTTCGAATATCCCGTCAGCTGGGGAGTCGACCTGCAGAGCGAGCACGAGCGCTATCTGGTGGAAAGCCACTTCGGACGCCCCGTCATCCTCACCGATTATCCCAAGGATATCAAGGCCTTCTACATGAAGCAGAATGAAGACGGAAGGACGGTGCGCGCAATGGACGTCCTCTTCCCGAAGATTGGGGAAATCATAGGAGGAAGCGAGCGCGAGGCCAGCTACGAAAAACTGAACGCACGCATCGACGAACTCGGCATGAGCCACCGCACCCTGGAATGGTATCTCGACACAAGGCGCTTCGGAAGCTGCCCCCACAGCGGCTTCGGCCTCGGATTCGAAAGGCTACTGCTGTTCATTACCGGCATGCAGAACATCAGGGACGTGATTCCCTTCCCCAGGACACCCAAGAACGCTGAATTTTAGTATAAAGAAATAATGTTACTCATTGGAATTGCCGGCGGTTCCGGCTCAGGAAAAACCACAGTCGTAAAAGCTATCAAAGACCGCCTGAAGGAAGATGTGGTGGTAATCCCCCAGGATGCCTACTACAAGGATTCCAGCGACCTCACCGACGAGGAGAAACGCAAGCAGAACTTCGACCATCCCGATGCGATTGACTGGGACCTGCTCTGCGAACAGCTCGAAGACCTCAAGCAGGGCAGGACCATACAGCAGCCGGTTTATTCCTTCATCAGCTGCTCGCGTTCCAAGACCGAAACGGTAACCGTCGAGTCGGCCGACGTGATAATAATCGAAGGCATACTCATCTTCACCTGCGAGAGGCTGCGCGAACAGCTCGACATCAAGATTTTCGTGGATGCCGACGACGACGACCGCCTGATGCGGGTGATGGCCCGCGACATACGCGAGCGCGGCAAGAACGTCGAATGGGTAATAGAGCGCTATTCCAAGACCGTGAAGCCCATGTACCTCCAGTTCATCGAGCCCAGCAAACGCTACGCCGATATCATAATCCCCCAGGGAGGCCATAACAAAGTGGCTATCAACATGATTATCAACACTGTGGACAAGGCTCTGCGCGACAGCAGGAAAAACGGACAGTAATGCACATCTCCAGGGACGACAGGACAGGACTGTACATCACGGTGATTGTGCATCTCGTGGTGCTTATAGTTCTGCTCAGCGTCCAACTCGGCGCCGAAGTCAAGAAGGAGACAAGCTTCGTGCTTGATTTTACCAAGGCCGAGCAGCTGGAGAAACTCGAAAAGGAACTCACCCTCAAGCAGGCGATAAACAACCGCCTGAACGAAATACTGGCGGACGGAGGCTACGAGCCCGTCCGGAATATCGCCGTGGACCGTTCAGCCCTCAAAGACGACAGGAACTCCGCCGAGGACGCGAAGAAACTCTACGAAGAAGTCGAGAAGCTGAAACAGGATCTCAAGGCCGCCCCCGAAGTTCCGGAAGAGGATGAAGTCGTGGCTGACCCGGCCCCTAAAAAGAAAGAGGAGAAGAAGGAGGAAGTGCACTACAGCGGGCCGTCCGTGCTCAGTTACGAGCTCGCGGGGCGCAAGGCGAGCCGCCTTCCCATTCCCGCTTACAGGTGCATGGGCGCAGGTGAAGTGAAGATTCTTATAGGAGTGGACAGGCAGGGCAACGTGCTGAGCGCGAAAGTGGACGAAGGCGCTTCCGCGGCCGACGGGTGCCTGCGCTCGTTCGCGGTCAGGGCTGCCAGGATGTCGAAATTCTCGATGAGTTCCACCGCCCCCGACAACCAGGCCGGATATATAATCTATCAGTTTGTAGCCCAATGAGAAAAGCGGTTTTGACATTGTTTTGTTTCCTGCTTGCATGGCTTCCGTGCAAAGGGCAGATAGTTAACCGCCTGAAAGTGGACGCACCCGTTTTCGAACGCTATGCTTCGGGAAGGATGCAGATGTTCAACCCAGACAACCTCGTGCTGGCCGACTCCCTTTACAAGGCGGGCGAGGCCAGGGGAACGGTGCGATACAAATGCCTGGGGCTGTCGCTGGAATTCCCCGTCCGCTTCGCCCAGGGAGATTATGACAGGATGGACGAAGCCGTAGCCGAGATCAAGAAGCTGCTGATGCCTCATCCCGACACCCATCCTTTCATGTTCAGCACGGTTCACGAATACTGCCAATACCTGATCCAGACAGGCCGTGCTTCCGATGCAATGCTGGAGGCACGTGCGATGGAAAGGCTCGCCACGAGGGAAAAGAACGCCCTAGGACTGATGTACTCGCACCGGATCGTGGGCATCATCCAGAGTTACCGTACCAACGCCTATCTCGCAATACAGCATTTCAACGAAGCCGCCGGATACTGCAGGGAAGCCAAGGCGGAGCAGGAGCTTCCAGTACTGTATCTTCTTATCTCACAGGAATATATCAAGCTCGGGAAATATGACAGGGCCGAAGAGTACTGCACCCTTGCGGAAGGCTACCAGGACTTCTTCCCCTCGCTGAAGATTCTCACCCGCATGACGCGCGCTCACCTTTTCTATACCGACGGCGACATGGACTCATTCTGGCGGACCTACGATTCGCTTGTGAACGACCCGCTCTACAAGGTTCAGGCTGAAAGCGACTCCCGCTATGGAATAGATGTCTGCTACCTCCAGTCCAAAGGCCTCTTCGACGCCGCGCTCGCCAAGGCCGACTCCCTCAGCACCGCCCGCGAACGGCACTCTTTCAAGCACGGCATCTATGCCGCAAAAGGCTCATACCCAGAAGCTTACGAGCAGATAGGGCTGCTGATGAGCGAGAAAGACTCCATCTACATAAAAGTGCAGAACGAAGACCTTGCCATTCTGGATGCCGAGATGAACAACGCCAGGCTGCGTCAGGAGGCACAGAGGCTCAAGGCCCAGAACGAGATGTCCATAATGCTCGGCTTCCTCGCGATGTTCGCCATAGCCTTCTTCGGCATACTGTTCTCGCAGTGGCAGCTGCGCCAGAACCTTGACCAGATGCAGAAGAAAAACAATGAAATGCTGGCGGCAAGACGCGCATACCAGATGGCCATGGATGCCAAGGAATCCGAGAACGCCACCAGGATAAAGATACTCCAGAACCGCAAGTCCAACACCATAAAGTTATGAAACTAAGCCATTCACTGATAAAGTATCACAAATACGAACTTATCGCCATAATACTCTTCATAATCGGAGGAACATTCGGAATGCTGGGCCTGATTCAGCGCGTCCCCCTCGTCCTGGGGATACTCGGAATAGTCGTACTGGCTTCGGGCATGTTCTTCTTCTGCCTCAGTTTTTCTTCCGAGAAAGTTTACAAGAACTACTACAAGGAGAGTTACGAGATAGAACACGAAACCATAGAGGACGAAATACGCAAGTCCATGGTTTATCACCGTTATCAGGAGGCGGTAATCAACCGCTACGAGTCAGCCTGCCGCGACCTCGGCCTGAGCGAGGAGCAGAAAGACTGGCTGCTTACCCTGCTGATGGCGGAAAAAGACGCTGTCGACGAACAGCTGAAGGCCGAAGGCGGCGGCCACATTTAGGCCTTCTTCGCCTCGACAAGCTGCATCTGCGTAACCACGCAGGAAAGCAGTTTTTCCATTATGATAGGCTTCATCAGGAAGTCGTCGGCACCGACGTTGAAGCCTTTCACCACGTCTTCATTTGAATTCAGCGCGGAAAGAATCACTATCTGTATATCCGCAGTCGCCGGATCGGCACGCAGCCGGCGTATCACCTCGAATCCGTCGATGCCGGGCATCATGAGGTCCAGCAGGATGAGGTCGGGTTTTTCCTCGGCAACAGCATCCAGGGCCTGCTGGCCGTTTGCTGCGGTGCGCATGCGGAAGTTGAATTTGGACAGCATTTTCTGAACCAGGAGGAGATTCAGGGGGATGTCGTCGACGGCAAGTACGTTATACTTGGAATAATCGTGGTTTTGAGCGTATAAAGGAGTCATTCCCTATTGATTAAATTTTCCAAAATTACAACAAAAATAGATATTCTGCAAGAATGATTTATTTCATTATCAAAGCAAATCTTGCACAAAAATAGAAAGGTTTTAGTATCTTTACAAAATAATTAAGACACTATCAACCGACAGACAATGAAAAACCGTATTTCAGCCTATGGCATTCTCGCAGCGATACTGCTCGCGGGCTGCCTCGGATTTTTCAGCTCATGCGATCCAAAAGAAGAGAAAAAGACCGAGAAGATAGTAGTGACCAATATCGTCCTCCCTTCCACCATCGAGATTGACGAAGGCGGCGCAACCATTACATTGGCACTCAGGGGAAAAACCAACATCGACGCCTCGGAGGACAAGGTCATCCTGCGCTTCGGGAGCACCGATTACAACTGTGCGGTCACTTCCCTGCGCGAAGGCGATGCTCTCAGTTTCTTTGTGGATGAAAGCGTTCCTGCAGGCAACTGCAGCATGTACATTGAACATGGAGGAGCCAAATATCTCTGCGGCAGCTTCACGCTCAACCTCATCAGGAAACTCGTCATAGAGCCCGACGGGGACAGTACAATCTACGGTCAGGTCACCTGCGGCGGGGAACCGGTGCAAGGGGTGGTGGTTTCCGACGGCAGACTTGCAGTGAAAACTGACGAAAACGGCATCTACCAGCTGGCCTCCGGCAAGCCCCAGCCCTATGTGTTCATCTCCGTTCCCAGCGGTTACGAGCCCCTCACCAAAGGCATACTGCCCAACATCTACACCATGCTGTCCAAAGCCGCGAATGTGGCGGAGAGGGCGGACTTCGAACTGGTGAAAGTCCCCGACCAGACCAGGCACACCATGCTGGTTTTCGGCGACATGCACCTTGCAAACCGCACCAACGACAGGACCCAGTTCAGGAATTTCGTAAAGGACGTGAACGAATACACGGCGGCCCACAGCGGCGACACCATGTACGGACTCACCCTCGGCGACATGACCTGGGACCTCTACTGGATTGACAACAGCTACGAGTTCAAGGAGTACCTGAACGATGCCAACGACATCGACGGCCTCGCCATCTATCACACCATAGGCAACCACGACCACAGCATGTACGCCACCGGCGACGTTTCCACGGTGGTGGATTACAAGCAGTACATCTCCCCTACATACTATTCCTTCAATGTCGGAAGCGTGCACTACGTGGTGCTGGACGACATAGTATGCACCAACGCCACTCCCGACGGCAACGACAAGAAGGGCAATCTCAAATACAAGCGCGAGTATGACACCAAAGTCTCCTCGGAACAGATTGCATGGCTGAAGAACGACCTTTCCTTCGTACCCACGACCACGCCGCTGGTAGTCACAATGCACGCTCCCCTGTATACCGACAAGGGCTCCGCCAAACTGCAGAACGCCACCGAACTCACCAACATTCTGAAGGCTTACTCCGAGGTGCACGTTTTCACCGCACACACCCACAAGGTCTATAACATAGACTATCGCAGCGACAGGAACATCTACGAGCACAATGCCGGCGCGGTCTGCGCCACCTGGTGGTGGAGCGCATACGAAACCCCCGGAGTACACATCGCCCAGGACGGCGCCCCCGGCGGATATACGATTCTGAATGTGGACGGTACGTCATTCAAGTGGCAGTACAAGGCCACGGGTGCAGCAACCGACTATCAGTTCCGCACCTACGACCGCAACACCATCAGCCTCACCGCTTCCAAGTACCTTCCATCCGCAGGCAGCACCTACTCCGCTTCGTTCGCCCCCTCGATATGGGGGGAGACCAGCACCGCCAACGAAGTCTACATCAATCTCTGGAACTACGACCCTTCGTGGAAGATAGAGGTGACCGAGAACGGCAAATCCCTGGAAGTGAGCAGGATACAGCAGAAGGACCCTCTCCATCTCGTTGCCTACACCGCAAAACGCCTGAACAAGAATGCAACCGCGACCTTCGCAACCGACAACAACTACCACATGTTCAAGGTTACGGCCTCCGGTCCTTCCACCACCCTTGAAATCAAGGTTACAGACTGCTTCGGCAACGTTTACACCGAAACCATGAAACGTCCCAAGAACTTCACCACGGACGCATATAAATTTTAGACAATCCAAATTATTAACCAAAGCATTATGAACTTTCTGAAAAAACTTGCCGCTTCGGCGATGCTCATTCTTTCGGGCCTGGCCCTGAATGCGCAGAACCGCACTGTGCAAGGAACGGTTCTCGACACCGGAGGACAGGCGCTTCCGGGGGTGGGAATCGTCCTGCAAGGCACAAACAACGGCACCGTCACTTCAATCGACGGAAGCTATCAGCTCCGTATACCCGGGGGTGACGCTGTCGTCGTGTTCTCCTGCATCGGCTACCGCACCCTGACCGTCAATGTTCCCGCAGGGCAGACCGTCGTCAACGTCACCCTCGAGGAAGACGACCTCATGCTCGAAGAGACCATCGTGGTCGGTTACGGCACCCAGAAAAAGGTGAACCTCACCGGCGCCATCACCCAGGTGGAGAGCAAATCGCTCGAAAACCGCAGCGCCCACAACCTTACGACTATGCTCCAGGGTTCCGTCCCAGGACTCAACGTCAGCACTTCCAGCGGAAATCCCGGTTCCACCGGATCACTGAACATCCGAGGCTACACCTCCATCAACGGCGGTGATCCCCTCGTGCTCATCGACGGCGTGGAAGGCAGCATCAACCGCATCAACCCCCAGGACGTGGCATCAATATCCATCATCAAGGATGCATCCTCCGCGGCAGTATACGGGGCACGCGCCGCTTACGGCGTAATTCTCGTCACCACCAAGGAAGGCAGCACCGACAAGGACAAAGCCACGGTACGCTACAACGGGCGCTGGGGCGTCGAAATGCCCACCACTTCCACCGACTGGGAGACCACCGGTTACTGGTCGGTATACACCCTGAACAAATTCTGGTATGAGTCGAAGGGTTCCAACTATGTGAACTATACCGCGGAGGACATGCGTGAGCTGCTCGCCCGCGTAAACGACAAAACCGAGAATCCCGAACGTCCCTGGGTGGTAATCAAGGACGGCAAATACAAATACTACGCGAACACCGACTGGTGGCACGAGTTGTACAACGACGTGCATCCCACGCAGACCCACAGCGTCAGCGTGAGCGGAGGAAACAAGGCCGTGAAATATTATCTCTCGGGGCAGTACGACCGCCAGGAAGGTATGGTGAAGGCCCGCCCCGACGTTTATGACAAGTACAACCTCAGGGCGAAGATCGACGCCCGCATCAACAAGTATGCGAGCATCAGCAACAACACCAACTTCTTCATCGGAACCTACGACTTCCCCGGCCTCGCCGACATCCAGGATTCCTTCGCATACGGCGACCGTCACGCTCCCGCCTGCTTTACCCCCACGAATCCCGACGGCACATGGGTATACTTCGTGGACGCCCTCGGTTACCGCGTTGCCAACGGACGCCACTGGGCATACGCCAGCGAGAATCTCAACATTGAAAAGCGCACCGATTTCGCCAACACCACGGAACTTACCGTGAAGCCGTTCAAAGGTCTCACCCTCAAGGCCAACTACACCTACCGCACCTACAACAACCACGACACCCACAGGCGCAACCTCATCACCTATTCGCAGTATCCCGGCGAAACCGTCACCTACAACAACGGAGGCGCTTTCGACAACTATATGGTGGAAGACATACGCGAGTACATACGCCAGACCTGGAATGTATACGGCACCTATGAGAACACCTTCGCCGACGCCCATCACTTTACGGCCATGGCAGGTTACAACTATGATTACTATCATTCCAAGAGGGTCCAGGCCCTGGGTTACGACCTGATTACCACCGAACTCTCCGACCTTGCCCTCATCTCGACCGACACCCGCCAGCCCGAACTGGTCGGCGGACAGTCCGCATGGAAGACCATAGGCTTCTTCGGGCGCATCAACTACGACTACAAGGGTCGCTACCTCTTCGAAACTTCGGCCCGCTACGACGGATCTTCCCGTTTCGCGACAGGTCACCAGTTCGGCTTCTTCCCTTCGGCATCCGTGGGCTGGAGAATCAGCGAAGAACCCTTCTTCGAGCCACTGAAACCCGTGGTAAACAACCTCAAGATCCGCGCATCCTACGGAACCCTGGGCAACCAGAACGTAAGCAATTACTCGTACATACGCCTCGTGAACTTCAGGACCTTCGCCGCATACAACTTCGGCGACAACACCATGGCCCGCTATACCAACCTCGACGACCCCGTGGCATCCGACAAGACCTGGGAGACCTCGAAGCAAACCAACCTCGGACTCGACCTCGCGATGTTCGGCAACAAACTTGAATTCACCGGCGAAGTATACGTCCGCGACACCGACGGAATGCTCACCGACGGAATGGACCTTCCTTCCGTATACGGTGCAGGCGTGCCCCAGATGAATGCCGCAGACCTCCGCACCAAGGGCTACGAACTTTCGCTCAGCTGGAGGGATTCCTTCAAGCTCGGAGGCAAGGACTTCGAATTCTTTGTGAAGCCTTCCCTCAGCCAGTTCACCTCGCACATCACCAGGTTCAACAACGACACCTACCTCCTTTCCAACTACTACGAAGGCATGGAGCTCGGCGAGATCTGGGGATTCCACTGCCTCGGCCTCTTCGCAAGCGACGCCGAAGCCCTTGACTACACCTCAACGGTTGACCAGTCCTACTTCAACGCCAACCTCAACGGCGGCTGGAAGGCAGGAGACATGAAATTCGAAGACATAAACGGCGACGGCGAGGTAGGAATTGACAAGAACACCCGCGACGAGCACGGAGACCTCATTTACCTCGGCAATTCCCTGCCGCGCCTGCATTACGGGCTGTCGACGGGATTTGCCTGGAACGGATTCGACGTGAGCGTATTCTTCGAAGGCACAGGCAACCACTACTGGTATCCGGCCCGCTACAACTTCGACTTCTGGGGGCCCTACAGCCTCGGTTATCCCGCCTTCCTCTCCAAGAATTTCCTTGACAACTGCTGGAGCGAGGACAACCCCGACGCATACTTCCCGAGGCCCCGTTCCAATGTCGCCTCCAACGGCGGCGGAGAGCTCGGCCGCGTGAACGACCGCTTCATCCAGAACATACGCTATCTGCGCTTCAAGAATCTCACAGTGGGTTACACCCTCCCCACCAAGCTCATCTCCAAGATAGGCCTGGAACAGGCAAGGGTTTACTTCTCCGGCGAGAACATCGCCTACTGGTCGCCTATAAAGAAGGTTACCGACCATCTGGACCCGGAAAGCTGCTTCGACCGCAACGGCGACCCCGTGGACGACCTCAACAACACTTCCTATCCCTGGCAGAAGACATTCATGCTTGGTATTGACATTACATTTTAAAGGAGGACAGGAAAATGAAAAAGACTATAATATTTCTGGCAATAGCCGGCATTCTGGCAACTTCCTGCAATCTTGAAGATTCGCTCACGCTGGTCCCTGAATCACAAATCACTCCGGATTCCTACTTCAGGACCAGGGAAGACCTCCAGCTCTTCTCCAACACATTCTACAACAACCTCCTCGACAAGACACCCTATGCCCAGGAAAGCGATGTGTTCCTGAAGATGAACCCGTCTAATCTCATCCGCGGAGGCAACGACCGCACCGTTCCCACTTCCGGAGGCGGCTGGTCGTTCACCAACCTGCGCAAGATGAACACCCTCCTCGCAAACATAGACAAATGCGACGACGAAGAGGCGGTGAAAGAATATACTGCCCTCGTAAAGTTCTGGCGTGCATATTACTATGCCGACATGGTGCGCAAATTCGGAGACGTTCCGTGGATTGACCATGAGATAGGCTCAGCAGACGAAGACCTGTACGCGCCCCGCGACACCCGCGAGACCGTGCTGCGCCACATGATAGAGGATATCGACGAGGCTATCGCGAATCTTCCCGGCAAGGCCGCCGCGCCCCAGACCGCATACCGTGTGAACAAATACACGGCAATGATGCTCAAGGCGCAGTTCTGCCTCTTCGAGGGAACTTTCCGCAAGTATCATTCATCTCCCGCCCCCTTCGACAACTCCTACACCGACGAGAACGGAAGTTCCAACGACTACAAGTATTATCTGGATCTTGCCGCCGATGCGGCGAAGCAGCTGATCGATTCCAAGGCTTACTCGGTCCACAACACCGGAAAGCCCGCTTCGGACTACGTGACACTGTTCAACGCCGACAACGCCAGCACCGACGAAATCATACTTGCAGTGAATTACGACGCTAACCTGGCAATCACCCACGACTGCGGACGCGACCTCACCAACCAGACAGCCGCCCGTTACGGGATGACAAAGAAGATGGTGGACATGTACCTGATGAGCGACGGCAGCCGCTTCACCGACAAACCCGGCTGGAACATCATGCCCTTCGCCGAGGAAGTGTCCGGACGCGACCCCCGTCTCGCCCAGACCATACGCACCCCCGGCTATTCCTGGAAGAACCCGGGCGTGAGCAACGACGGACCGGAATTCGACTACTGCCAGACCGGCTACCAGTCTATCAAGTTCGTACAGTCCTATGCCTCAAAGTGCTGGTCTACGGACAATTCCACCAATGACATGCCGGTTTACCGTTTTGCCGAGGCACTGCTCACCTACGCCGAGGCCAAGGCCGAACTCGGAACGCTCACCCAGGATGACATCGACATCTCCATCAAGCCCCTGCGCGACCGCGTGGGCATGCCCAACCTCAACCTTGCGGAAGCCAACGCGCATCCCGATCCCTACCTCAGTTCCGCCGAGACCGGATATCCCAACGTGGACGGCGCCAACAAGGGCGTGATTCTCGAGATACGCCGCGAGAGGGCCGTCGAGCTCTTCCAGGAAGGATACGGACGCTACTTCGACCTCATGCGATGGAAAGCCGGTTACTGCATCAACCAGCCCATGTACGGCATGTACATCCCCGGCGCCGGTTCCTACAACTTCGGCGACGACAGCAAGTACACCTTCTATGTCGGTTCCACCACCGCTACGGGCAAGACCTACAAAATCTACGATCCCGCAGAAGGAGTCGAGGAATCCGGCATGGTATACCTGGTGGATCCCAACACAGGGGAATATGCCACCGCCGGCGTGCTCGACGCCTACAAGGCCATAAACCGTTCCTTCGATGAGAACAAGCACTACTTCTACCCCATCAACGAGAAGGATCTGCAGCTCAACGAAAATCTGAAACAGAATCCCAACTGGTAAACCAAAAGGACAATGAAAAGTATTTACAACATATTCAAGGCTGTAGCCATTGCGGCCGCCTTCGTAGCCCTTGCAGTCTCGTGCCAGCCGGCCGAGGACAATGTGGCGAAGGCCGTACTCGGCGATGTGTCGAGCATGAACTTCGACGCCCGCAGCCCCAAGCCCCAGACCGTAACCGTCTATTCCGACGGTGAGTGGCATACCACCGCTCCCGAGTGGATTACGGTCACTCCCTCCGCCGGAAACGGCGTCACCGAGGTTACCGTTACGGCAAGCGAAAACGCCGACGCCGGCGGTCTTCTCGAACCCAGGAAGGATACCCTCATCTTTTCGGGGAACACCCTCGCCAGCCGCCTGCTCGTATTCGTTAGCCAGGAAGGCGACACATATCGCAACGCAGTCAAGGTCAGCCTCGAAGAGATGACAGGACTTGCAAACGGCAAGGCATTCATTATTGACGAAGCCACCGTGGCTGCCGCCACTACCGCCGGTTACGTGGTTACCGACGGCAAGGTCAATGTCTATGCAAAGACCTCCGCGAAAGCCGCCACAGGCGACAAGGTATCCATCAAGGGCGTAAAGGCAAGCGAGAACGGACTTCCGGTGATTTCTCCTGCAGACGAATTCAGCGTCAGCGCATCCGGCAGCTTCGATTATCCCGACCCGGTCGACCTGAACGCAAAGATAGCCTCCTACAGCGCCGACAAGTATGAGTACGTGAGCGTTTCCGGCCTCGTCGCCGGAGGCAATCTCCTGGTTACGGTGGATGAGACCGACTACAGCATCAAGCAGATCGACTGCCCTTCCGAGCTCGGCATCTCAACGCTCAATGGCAACAAGGTAGAGCTCACAGGCTACATCTGCGGCCTGCTCGGAGCCAACATGTTCGGCATCCTTACCACTTCCGTAAAGGATAACGGCCCTGCAGTGATGCCCAGGCCGGAGAAACTCCTCTATGCAAAGTGGAGGTTCACGACCAGCCTGTACCCCGCCTATGCCAGCTTCTTCGGAGGCACCGCAGGCGTGGTGGATCTCACCGCGGGCTCCGGAGGAATGTATGTTCCTTCCAACGTGGAGGGTAACGGCAAACTGGAATACTGGCAGGTCGACAAGACCGGTACCACTCCTTCTTCCGGCAACCCCAAGCGTATCGTCGGCGGAACCGGACATCCTTATGTGACCGGTGCATGGCCGGGCGACTACTGGCTCTTCAGCGCTACCGACAACTACGAGTATCCCGCCGGAACCAGCCTGCACATCAAGTACCTCACCCGAATCTCCGGTACAGGACAGAAATACTGGATGCTGGAATACTTCGACGGAAAAGATTGGCAGCCCGCGGATGAATATCCTGTGAATACCACCACGGAAACCGGCGAAACGGTACAGTACAACTTTATCAATCCCACCTCCAACGTCGCTGTCGAGTGCAACTGGAAACTTGCCGCAGCCTGCCGCGAGCCTATGTTCCGCATGCGCTGCGTCGCCAACTGGCAGTCCAACGGAAGCGGTGCGCTTGCAAATCCCAACGGAGGAACGGTGCGTATCGCCGACAACGATGACGGATTAGAGGATGCAGGCCCTGTATTCGAGGTGACCGACGCTCCTGAAACCGGAGGCGGCATTCCTGCGGGGACAGTCGTTTTTGAAGATGATTTCGAATGGCTGGCGCCTTATGCGACAGCAGCGAAAGCTCCCGATGACGTGACGAACAACAGCGTCGGCTCATCGCCCAACATCTTCACCACCACCGCACTTGCAGGCATACTCGAAGAACTGCAGACCAAGGGCTACGGCTTCATCTGGGGAGGAAAGTCCGGACTTGAATGGTCCACCGAAACCCCCACGGACGGTAACGGACGCACCCTTTACCTGCAGAGCAATTATTTCAAGTTCGGAAAGTCCGACTACAGTTCCGGTATCATCCTGCCCGCCCTTTCAGGTCTCACTTCAAGCGCCAACGTGGAACTCACCTTCGACTGGTGCTGGTGCATGACAGGCGCGAGCAAGCCCGACACTATGACGCTTACCGTCCAGATTGACGGAGGCGGAGAGGATGCGGACACCCATACTACTGCCAGTGCGGATATCACTTCCGCACAGCCTACTGCGGACGACCTTACCAAACTTGAATGGCAGCATGCCAGCGTCAAGGTCAACGGTGCAGGATCAGCCACCAGGCTTACGATACGGCCTACGAACTACGACCCTTACGTCAGCAACACCCGCGGACAGAACCGCTGGTACCTCGACAACGTAAAGGTGACCGTGGTAAAATAAGCCGAAGGTCCATTTCGAATGAAGGAGGCGCAGATTGCGCCTCCTTTTTATTATATTTGTACTGATATGAAAAAGCTTCCCGCATTTATGGCAGCCATTGCCATTCTCGCTTCCTGCAGGCAGCAGGAGGCGGCACAGCGCTATATACCCCTCAACCTCGGGCAGGTCAGGGCGGAAGGATGGATCAGGGACTGGGCCAGGGATGCCGCCGACGGAATCACCGGCCATCTCGACGAGTATGAGCAGGTGTTCGAATACGGCTGGCTCGGCCGCGACATCTCCGCCCGCAACGTGGGAGGCGACGGCATAGTCAGCAGCACAGGCTGGCTTCTGGAGCAGAGCGCCTACTGGATCGACGGCAGCCTCAAGACCGGAGCCGTCCTGGGCGACACGGCCCTCTTCAACAAAGCGGCCCGCCGTCTTGACGGAGTGGTGGACGGGGTTCTCGCAAGCGAAAACAATACTTTCATATACTGGAAGCCCGATTCCATAGTGGTGCACGAAAACGGCGATTACAACAAGGGCGCTTTCAACAACTGGGCGCACGGACTGATGGGGCGCTGCCTCGTGTCCTACTGGCAGGCCACCCACGACGAACGCATACTGAAGGCCCTGGAGAAGGTCTATTCATCCGGATATTATCTTAAATCTCCCCAGGACGACATCTACGCCCCCGACGCCGGCCTTACGCAGGGCATGGTGCGCGGGGCGACCAACCTCGACGCCATGAGCGAGACATATATGCTTACCGGCAACCGGAAGATTCTGGAAGCCATGCAGGACTACGCCTCGCAGCCCTGCCAGCAATATCAGGAACAGCGGCTCCTCGCAAAGAAGGAACGTGCCGACAACAACTGGGGCGACGCCACAATCCACGGGGTAACCCTGAACGAAGTCGCCCGCGTACCTGCTATTCTGTCCCTCTGGTCGGGAGACAGGCAGGAGCTTGAAGCCGCCATCCATCTCCTCGAATGGACCGACAGATACAATATGCTGCCTTTCGGCGTGAATTCTTCGGAAGAATGGCTGAGCGGATTCGGGCCCTACAGGTTCACGGAGACCTGCGATATCCCCGCAGAGATGTGGACCAGGACCTGGATGCTGCGCATCACAGGGGACTCCCGCTGGGCCGACGATGTGGAGCGCGCCTTCCTCAACGCAGGACCGGTGCCCGTCAGCAGGGACTTCAGGACCATGTGCTACTACCAGAGCCCCAACCGCATCAACGAGGTCTTCCCTCCGGCGCCCACCGTTCCCGGCTCAGGCGATGCGATAGTCTATTCCCCCACCGGCAACAGGACGCTCTGCTGCGTGGGAAGCTGCAACTGGATAATCCCGAACTATGTGCAGAACATGTGGATGCGCGCCGCCGGCGGAGGCCTTGCATGCGTGCTTTACGGCCCCTGCAGCGTGGAGGCGGAGGGCATGAAGTTCAGCTGCGAAAGCGACTTCCCATTCGGCGAAGAGCAGACGATAACGGTCGGCACCGGCAAGTCCCGCAGCCTTCCCATATATTTCAGGGTTCCCTACTGGTGCATTGGGATGAGCGTGAGCGTGAACGGAAAGCAGGTTGAAGGAAGGATGCAGGACGGATTCCTCCGTATCTCCCGCAAATGGGAAGACGGGGATATAATCCGTGTTCATCTGCCCATGGAGGTCAGAATCAGAGAGGTGGAAGACAACTGCTACCCCGTGGACGAATACTTCGCCACTCCGCACCTTGGGCGCGTACATACCCTCGCCCTCGACACGACCGCGGTGAGGCATCAGTACAGATATGTGGACTACGGCCCGCTGCTCTACGCCCTTCCGCTTTACGACATCGACGAAAACACCGTGGTGCCGGGCCAGGAATCGGCTTACGTGCTGAACTCTTCCGACGCTTCGCAGATTGAAATCATCCGCGCCGGCGGCATGCCGGAACGCTGGGGCTGGAGAATCGAAGACGCCCCCACGGTGCTGAAAGCCCCCGCCACCCTGGACGGCTCTCCCTGCACCATCACCCTCGTGCCCTACAACTGCACCAAGTTCAGGGTGTCAATGTTCCGTAATCCAGAATGAGTCTGATGTCTTCATCGTCGCCTCAATCATTATCTTCGGTCGGGACAATGCTGATGAGATTCCTGACAAAGCTGTAAGTGTAATCGTAACCGGTATTGGTCTCGTTGTAATAACAATGGAACCAGTTGGGCTTATTTGTAGTAGGAAAGATAAACTCTACTCAGGGTAGCACTGGACGCACAATGGATGCGGAAACCGTCGTACCCGGCCAAATCGTACTCATAGTTGTAACCACTCACTGTTGCGGGCGTGAGTTGCGTTTCTGTTTCTGTCGTATCGGGGTTGACACGAATACCATATACATCCGGCGTGTTGTAAGAAACTACATCATACCATTTGCCGAGCGTGAAAGTAAGTTTTTCGAGCCCTCCAGGGAACGTCTGGGAAGGGGCTGTGCGGAATCCCCAGGCAAGGCTTCTGTCCGAAGCATACAGCGCATCGCCAGAATAGGTGCCAAAGTTGGTGTTCGAAGCCTGAACATAAGCAAACTCATCCTTATATGCCCAGGTAGAGCGGTTATGTATCACATAAACATCAGAACTGCCATCAACCAGCTTGGCATTGCCGACGAATTCCAGCGAAACAGGCTCGCCCACGACCAATTCTTTCTCAAAATAGTCGAAACTTTGCGGGCCGCTGACGGCGTCCGGGATGCCTTTGATATAGAGGTAATATCTCCCTGCCTCCAGGCCGGAAGGGACCTTGACGCCTACGTAGCCGTCACCCACGGACTGCACCTCCAGATTGCCGGCTGATCCTTCGCGGCCGTAAGTATAATAGCAATCATAGCCGCTGAGGTGTGCTCCTTCTTTCCATACGGCGGTAAAACCGTCGCGGTCGGGCGATTCAGAGGTGGTGTATTCTACGCTTTCAGGCAGTGTCTCGGCCTGTGCGGGAAGCAGTTTCACTTGGAAAGTGGTGAGGCCGGCTTCTTTGAACTCCAGGCTGCGTTTAAGGGACGAAAGCGATATTTCGCGGGAGTAGGTGATGGTTTCTTCGCCGCGTTTTACGTCGCAGATAAGGCCGAACCAGTCGCTCATCGTCCCGGGGAGGCTGCGCAGATACAGTGTAGCCTTGCCTTCCGCATCCGCCACGATGTCGGGCTTTCCGCTCAGGTTTTCCGGGGCAGACCAGGGGATATCCGGGTCGCTCGGGCAGCTGAAATTGATGGCGTGGAAATCTCTGCCGTACACCAGCCACATCATGTATTCCGGGATTTCGCTGCGATATTTGCCGAGGGTAGGATTGTACGAAATGATTTCTTCCTGGGAGCAGGTGGACATATATTCGTCTCCGGTATACCAGGTTCCCGATTGCAGGACGTCACCAGGCTCGAGCCCGGCAAGGGTAATCTCTACTACCGAACCGAGGCGGGCGAACTGGAAGGAAATCTCGTCGGGGCGGCTCGGATATGTCTCCGACCATTTGGATATCATCAAGTCGCTTTGTGTACTTACACCACCGGCGTAAGTGTACTGAGTGTGATCCAGTATGAGCGGGACATAATCTTCCCCGTCTTCGTCCTTTTTAAAGTACCACCCAGGCCTCGTGCTGGCCAGGTAAGTATAGTAAAAAGTATAGTCGGAATACATTTCGTAACTTTCCCAGTCATACGTAGCAAAAGTAGCCGTAAAGACGGCAGTCTCTCCGCCATCGACAAGCGGATTTGATGCCACTGGAAAAAAAGAGGTGCCGTCCTCCATTACATCAGTCCCGTCCGGAGATACCGCACGTACCAGTTCGCGGATGTAAATCTGGTCCCCGGCTTCCCAGCACGCCGTGTAGTGTCCTTCGCCGTCCTGCGAAATCGTTGTTTTTGTCGCATCCGAAAAACTGGCGACAATACGGACAGTGTGCCCTTCGGTCTTTTCCTCTGCAGGAAGCGTGGTGTCGGCCTCTTCGGCCTTTTGGCAGGCCGACAACGCCATCAGCGTAAGGCCTGCAAGCAGAATGTAATTTCGTGTTTTCATCAGAAAGATCCTCCAATAATAACAGCATCATCGTTAATCGAGCCGGCGGCATTGCTGCCGCCGAAGTTCATTGTGCGGTCGTAGCTGCCACAAATAATATCCGTCGTACCGACCTGCAGTACATCAATCTGTGGACTCAAATAATTCTGTTTCATAATATGAATAGTTTAGTTTCTGTTGTTCAGTTCATTTTGCCGGCCCAACTGCTCCACCCGGGCCGAGAGGTGCGCAAGGTCCTCTTCTATGCGTCGGTCCTGCTCCCTGTCGATATGGCGGCTGCACCCGAGATATACCAGCACCCCCAGGGCAAACGCCAGCGCCAAGATGAAAACAAGCCAAATCATACGGGTGCAAAAATGCCGGAAAAACGGGACTTCCCATTCATTATTTTTCATTATTTTTTGTGTATGCTGGCGCTTAAGTTGCGATAAATTAACGTATTAAACGAACCTCTCCCCTTGGATTTCCAGGGGGAGAGGTTATATTAAGTGCCTGTCCTATAGATGGTTAAGCGCCATGCGACAGGGGCGATATGACTTTACTCAGGCTGATGTGGCATCGCGTGCCGGTATTTACCTAAGTCAACAGATGAAAGTCTGAACATAATTTAATAGGACTTGATGATTCCATAAAAATCCTTACCTTTGTGAAAATGCTCCGCGAGAAATGCCTACGATATTTATCATATTTGGTTTTGTCTTTAAGTTCTATTCTGATGATCATGAACCTATTCATGTTCATGTTACGAAGGATGGCCACGAAGCAAAGTACAATGTTGACCCTGAAGTAATGCAAGTATTCAATCATGGCTTCAAGAAACATGAAATCTCTATGATTGAAGGTATTATTCAGGAGAATGTGGAGGTTATAAAAGACCGCTGGAACGAGTATTTTAAAAAATAAAAGATGCCGCATGCAACACTTTATCGAAAAAGTTTGGGTAGATGACTCGCAAGTGTATGCCAAGACACGAGATGGTCTTGTGGCGAGTTACCCATTTGCCATGTGGGATCGTCTCCTCCGAGCAAGTCAGCTTCAGCGAGAAGATTTTTACCTCTCGTATTCAGGCATCCATTGGCCTCAAATCGATGAGGATTTAAGTTTCGAAGGAATGTTTTCTAATGCCGGTCTCTGCGAGAGGACGCTTACTGAAGATGCAGTCTGCTACGTGCAGTAGCTTTTCGCTGGCGCTTAAGTTGCGATAAATTAACGTATTAAACGAACCTCTCCCCTTGGATTTCCAGGGGGAGAGGTTATGTTAAGTGCCTGTTCTATAGGCAGTTAAGTGCCTGGTGACAATAGGAGCCGATATGGCTGCTACTGCTCCACCCATTTGTAGTTGCCGCCGGAGTCTTTTTCGTTAAGAGCGGGCAAGGTGTAAGCATGGACTGATCGACTTGAATAAGGAGCAAAAGTTGCGTTCGATGTATAGACATACTCTTTGTTATCAACCGTATCAAACAAATGGAACTTCATGCTACGGTATGAACTTAGAGAAGCTTTCAGATAAAAACAGAGTCCTCCAGACACAATGGGTTCGAGGCAAGTTCTTTCCCTTCCTGAAGCATTTATGTAACTGGAAGTAAATGAAATAGTTCCAACAGACGAATCACACACTAAAGGAACATCGTTATCCCAAAACACGGTACTGCTTCCCTTTTCTACTTTTAAATAGTATCTGTCAAATTCAGAAGGTTCGTTGGCGTTAAAGCTCTTTTCGTTTCTATGCTTAAATCCGTTTATGCATATTTGATCACAGGCAGAGCCTATCGTCATATTAATAGAGGCGGACAATGTGCCTCCTGACACCGTGTAAGAAACACCTGTTGCCTGCATCCAGTATCCGTTGTACATATTCCCCGCATGTGTACTGAAACGAATCCCCCCCTTCCAACTACAGGAAAATGAACCGAAGGCTTTTATTACAGGAGAATAGAGAGCTGTCAGCGTTCCCGATGTAGTTTTTGCAATCTCAGATTCGAGGCCATCACTCCAGGAGTCGGCCTCCCATTTGGATGTGGAGCTATTATACTTCAGCGTCAGCCACTTACCAGTCGCGCCACCAGTATCTACGTGTCCGGGAAACAAGACAAAAACCCTGTCATTATTCGCCCATCCTGATTTTACGCTTTTGGTTTCGCCCTCACCATCATTGACAGAAATATCAATGCGTAAATGGGCCGGTTCTGCCACCTCTGCGTTATTCTTCCCGCAAGAAACGATAGCAGCGATCATTGGTACTAATAAGAAAATCTTTTTCATCATCATGTCCTCCTATAAAGCAACTTCGGTATCCCCGAAAGGATTGTTATACGTAATCCCGACCACGTTCAGGTCCACGTCACTCTGGCACACCACCCCTTGTGGCTGCACTTCAATCACCTCGATTTCGGGTGAAAAATAACGTTGGATTTTGCAAAAATCGCGGAAAGGTGTATATTTGCCCCTGTGAAAAATCGCGGAAAGGTGTATAAATACCCATTCAAAAAAC
>CAJONC010000010.1 GCA_905235675.1 uncultured Bacteroidales bacterium
AAGATTTCTGAAAAAATAGCACCATTCCTCCAATTTGTTGTCGGAAATCCCCGCGGGAGCCTTGATTCTGGGGAGCTCCAGCATGTAGAGCCGCATCTGTGTGCCGAAGGGCTCCGCGGTCTCCGTCTCCCTGAAATCGTACCGGAACAGGACCTTGTCGTCGGGAACGCGCCCGTGGCGGGTGACGAAACTGAGTATGGCGATGACGAAAAAATGTCGAAAAGATAAAAAACAGATATTTCGACATAATTTTTATTATGCAACTTCTGCCGGGCATGATTGCATTATGACGTAATCATTCTATCTTTGCAATGGAGAATAATCTGTCAGACAATGAAACGGTTTTTAATTTTTGTCATGCTGTTTTTGGCTGCGGCCTCGACGCTGGCGGCACAGGATATCATACAAACAAGGAAAGGTGCTTTGATTGAGGCGACCGCTGTTATTTTCGGCCCTTCGCGCATCAGCTACAAGCTTTACAGCGAGCCTTCCGGCGAAATGTATTTCATTGATACCGACCAGGTCGCGAAGATTTATTTCGAGAATGGTGAAAAGATGGATCTGCTGGTATCTTCTTCAATGGGCGACAGCAAATATTATTCGAATCTGCGGCATTATTTCAATCCTTCGCAGTATGTGCCTATGCAGGGTGATCCTTACAATCCCACGCTGATGGGTGTTACATCTTTCATTATCCCAGGCCTCGGGCAGTGCCTGGAAGGGGAGTGGGGCACAGGAGCACTGATGTTAATCGGAGAGGCGTCCCTTGCTTATATGGTTTACGCGAGCCTGCAGACGCAGAACAAGGTATACGAGGACACGGGTCAGTCCTCGCAGACCGTGCAGGTAAGGGTGCATGCAACGGTAGGGACGGTTTTCGCCGTTGCAGGCCTCCTGGCGCTGAATTCTTTCTCGGCTTACGATGCTGTCAGGATAGCGAAGGTGAAGAATATGCACCACCAGTCGCTTACCGTTGCCCCCGACCTCGGTTTCGTGGAAACGCCTGCCGGTCTGTCCGCAGCGCCTTCCCTCTCGCTCCGCATCAATTTCTGATGCACGGATCATCCTTTATTTCCTGTAATCACTGAGCTTTTGCAGTCCGGGCAGTTTGTAGTAGGATTCTACGATATCGCCGCGCAGGTAGACTGAAGTCCCGAGAAGTCCCGGGTTGTCCACAAGGTTAAGGGCGTCGCGTATATCGCCCTGAGGCAGTTGGACGCTCATGCATTTGCTGCGGTCCTTCTCGCCGGGGGAGGCTGCAAGTACCAGGTTCGTTCTGGAAGAAAATGGGGCGGTAAAGGAACAGGAAGAAGAAGTCAGGTCTCCTCCCGCTATGTAACCGTACACCCATACGTCCGTGCTGCCGGCAAGTTTACGGGCCTCGTTTACCCCGAAGGCTCCCGATGGATACCCGTTGGAAGGTGTGTCGCCGGAGTGGTCGCCCCCGTCGTAAGCATAGGAATTTTCGGTCCAGACTCTTGTGGTGTCGGTGCGGAGCGAAATCCCCAGGCCGTTTACCGGAACTGCAAGGGGAACATTCTCGGAGGTGGTCAGCCTGAGGGTAAACATCTGGGAGGCACCGAGTTCCGTAGTATAAATGGTCCTGGTGCCGGAATCGCCGCCCATCAGCAGGGCAATTTTCCCGGGCAGGAAGTATGCAGTGCGGGTTTCGCTGAAACTGTATGCCAGTGTTCCCTGGGTGCAGCGCAGGTACATGGGATTGTCGCGGTACAGGGCGATGAAGCTTTCGCTCGGAAGTATGGTGAGCCCTGCGTTTATCTGGCTGCACACAAGTTCAGTTTCCTGGATCTGCCCCTGCTGCAGGGAGATGTGACGGGAATCTCCGAAGACAGGGGTGTCGTACAGCGGCAGATCGAATTCTTCAGTGTATGCGTCCACCGTATAATCTCCGGCTGCCAGTTCGATTGCAAGGGGGGCATAGTCCCAGATGCAGGAAAAGACGGTTTTGCCGTTGGAGTTGCGTATGCGCAGGGTGTATTCGTAATCGTCGGATGCGCGCGTGGCGCTTTCATCGCGAAGCGACAGCAGCAGAAGGGCCGTTTCGGTGTCGGTGGTGACGGGCTTGAAACAGGATGAAAGTATGCAGGCGGGGACGAGCGCCGGAAGGAGAAGATGTGAGATTTTCATGACAAATAATTTTTTGTGCAAATCTACACAGCCCAAAAATCAAAATACCCGCAAAAACACATAAATCCCGGTAGGTAAAAAATCTTTTTAAGCGTTTTTTATGTGTGGTGGAGACTAAAAAATTCACGGGGACCCGCATCACTGCGAGCACCCCGCTACTTAACCTAAACTTAAACTATGAAAAACTTCGTGGCAAATATATGTTTTTTTTCTCAATTTGCGTTATTTTTGTATGAAAAATGTACATACTATAAGAAGTTGTCAATCAAATTTATAATGAAAAAAGTCGTAATGCTGGCTGCCGCAGTTGCGGCGGCCCTTCTTTCCGTCTCATGCAGCCGCTATGAAAAAGTGGCCGGAGACCCTATGAATTCAAGAATTTATACCCTCGACAACGGTCTAAAGATTTACATGACCGTGAACAAAGAGGAACCCAGGATCCAGACTTATGTTGCCGTGAGGGTGGGAGGCAAGAACGATCCCAAGGAGACCACAGGTCTCGCCCACTATTTCGAACACCTCATGTTCAAGGGCACCGAGCAGTTCGGCACCCGTGACTATGAGGCCGAAAAGCCTTATCTGGACGAAATCGAGAGCCTTTACGAGGAATACCGTACAATCACCGACCCCGAAGAGCGCAAGGCCTTCTATCACAAGATAGACTCTGTAAGCTATCTCGCGTCGCAGCTTGCGATTCCCAACGAATACGACAAGATGATGAGCATGATAGGCGCCCGCGGAACCAACGCCTGGACATCTTACGATGAAACCGTCTACACCGAGGACATTCCCTCCAATCAGGTGGAGAACTGGGCTAAAATCCAGGCCGACCGCTTCCGTCACAATGTAATCCGAGGATTCCACACCGAGCTTGAGGCTGTCTACGAGGAGTACAACATGAACCTTACCTCCGACAACCGCAAACTCTTCGAATCCATCTACGCCAGCCTCTTCCCCCATCATCCCTACGGCACCCAGACCGTACTCGGCACCCAGGAACAGCTGAAGAATCCTTCGATCGTGAACATCAAGCGCACCTTCGAGACTTACTACCGCCCCAACAACATCGCCATCTGCATGTCCGGCGACTTTAACCCCAAGCAGGTGGTGAAAATCATTGAAAAGTACTTCGGCGACTGGGAACCCAACCCCGATATTCCCAAACTCGAATATGAGCCGGAAGAACCCATCACCGAGCCCGTCGTGAAGGAAGTTTACGGCCTTCAGGCCGAGATGATGGCAATGGGATGGCGCCTGCCCGGCAGCACCGACCTTCAGACTTCGGCAGTAGCGGAGATAACTTCCAGCATACTCAGCAACGGACAGGCCGGCCTGATAGACCTCGACATCAACCAGCAGCAGAAGGCCATGTACATGGGTGCAATATTCAACTCCCAGCCCGACTACAGCATGTTCATCGCAATGGGTATGCCCAAGCAGGGCCAGAGCCTTGACGAAGTCAAAGACCTTGCACTCGAAGAAGTCGCGAAGCTGCGCGCAGGTGAGTTCGACGAAGAGCTGATAAGCTCCACTATAAATAACATACGCTTGCAGAAAATGCGTCAGCTCGAAAGCAACCGCGCCCGTGCGAACATGTTCGTGGACGCATTCATAGCCGGAATCGACTGGAAGGATGCCGCCCTCGACATCGAACGCTACAGCAAAGTGAGCAAGCAGGACGTGGTGGACTTCGCAAACGAATATCTGCTCGACAGCAACTATGCCGTTTCCTACAAGCGTCAGGGCATAGACGAGAGCCAGAAGAAGATAGAGGCTCCTGAAATCACTCCCATAGCCACAAACCGCGACGAGCGCAGCGCCTTCCTTGAAGAGATTGCCGCAACTGAGGTCAAACCCATCGAACCTGTGTTCGTGGACTTCGAAAAGGATATGGGCAGCTTCGCCCTCTGCGAGGGTGTCAACGTACTCTACAAGAAGAACGAACTCAACGACATCGCCACAATCAACTTCATCTTCAACCGTGGCACGGAGGATGTGCCCGCGCTCAATTACGCCTTCGACTACATCTCCTATCTCGGCACTCCCGAACTCAGCAGCCAGGACATCGCCCGAAAGATGTACGACCTCGCCTGCGACTTCAGCATTAGCGCGGGAGCCCACAACAGCACGCTGCGTATCAGCGGCCTCAGTGAGAATATCCCGGAGGCGGTCAGTGTGGTTGAGAACTTGATTTACAATGCAGTACCGGATGAGGACATCCTTGCCAACTGCAAATCCGACGCCCTCAAGAGTCGCATCGACAACAAGGCCAACCAGAGGGCCTGCTCCGGCGCATTGCAGCGCTATCTCTTCTTCGGCCCCGAATTCATCAGGAACACTACATTGAGCAATGACGCCCTGCTCGCCCTCAGTTCCGAAGACCTGCTCGGCGCCGTCCGCGAACTTGCAGGCAAGGGCCACGAGGTGCTCTACTACGGCCCCGCTTCCGAAAAGGATGTGAAGAAGATGCTTGCAGAGGTTCATACGGTAGGGGAGAATCCCGAAGTGCTCGAGGAGCAGTTCACCAAACGCCAGCCCAGCGACAAGTCCGAGGTCATCCTGGCTCCATACGACTCCAAGCAGTTCCAATACATCCAGTACACGGATCTGGGAGGCAGTTTCGACCCTGCGGCAAGCGCGGGAATCGATATCTACAATGAATACTTCGGCGGAGGCATGAACGGAATAGTGTTCCAGGAAATGCGCGAAACCCGCGGACTTGCATACAGCGCCTATGCCTATCTCGGCGAGCCTTCGGATCCTGTGAACGGATATATGTTCTATGCCTACATAGCCAGCCAGAACGACAAGCTGCGCGCCGCATCCGAGGGATTCAAAGAGATTATAGAAAATTTGCCGGAGAGCGAAAGCGCCTTTGCGATTGCCAAAGACGGCATAATCTCGCGTATGCGGACCAAGCGCACTACCGGAATGTCCGTGCTCAACCTTTACCGTGAATGCCGCAGGCTCGGCCTCGACGAACCCACCGACAAGGCTGAGTTCGAGGCCCTGCGGGATATGACTCTGGAAGATGTGAAAACCGTTCAGCAGCAGTGGGTTGCGGGGCGCAACTATGTGTATGCGATCCTTGGGGACCCTGCCGATCTGGACAAGGATTTCCTCCGGACGCTCGGTCCGGTACGCAATGTGAGTCTCGAGGAAGTGTTCGGATATTAAAGAGAGCAGGATAAGGGAGTCGAACCCTCCTCCTTGGCTTGGGAAGCCAATGCACTACCGATGTGCTAATCCTGCAAATGCGAATGCAAACATAGGCAAAATTTTTGTAATAGCCAATTATTCGTTAAATTTGCAGACTATACATTTTATTTTATATGGCATTAGCAGACGTTATCAAAAAAATGTTCGGCTCGAAGGCTGACCGCGATTACAAGGCGGTCAAGCCCACACTGAACAAAATACTTGCAGCATACGACGGGATAGACGCCTTGTCCGACGATGAACTCCGCGAACATTCGGCAAAACTTCGTGAGCAGCTCCGCGAGGTAGAGAAGCCCTTCGAAGACCGTATCGCTGAAATAAAGCTTGAACTCGACAAGGACATTCCCATTTCGGAGAAGGAAAAACTCGCCACCGAATCCGACAAACTTGTAAAAGATGAGGACGAGGCCATCGAAAAGGCCCTCAACGAGATTCTTCCCGAGGCGTTCTCGATTATGAAGTCGACAGCTCGTCGTTTCACGCAGAACGAAACCATCACGGTAAACGCCACCGACTTCGACCGCAAGCTCGCCGTCAATCACGATTTTGTGGAGATAGAGGGCGACAAGGCACTGTACCACAACCACTGGGTGGCCGGAGGCAACGAAGTTGTCTGGGACATGGTCCATTACGACGTACAGCTCATCGGAGGTATCGCCCTGCATGAAGGGAAAATCGCCGAAATGGCTACAGGTGAAGGAAAAACCCTCGTGGCAACCCTGCCGGTATTCCTGAACGCCCTTGCAGGAAAGGGCGTTCATGTCGTAACCGTGAACGACTATCTGTCCAAGCGAGACTCCGAATGGATGGGGCCCCTCTATATGTTCCACGGCCTTTCCGTAGACTGCATAGACAAGCATGAGCCCAATTCCGATGCCCGCCGCAAGGCTTACGAATGCGATATCACCTTCGGTACAAACAACGAATTCGGCTTCGACTACCTGCGCGACAACATGGCCATCAATTCCGACGACCTCGTGCAGCGCAAGCATCACTATGCAATTGTGGACGAGGTTGACTCCGTGCTGATCGACGACGCCCGTACCCCTCTGATTATTTCCGGCCCTGTAGCGCAGTCGGAGGATGACGGACAGTACATGGAGTTCCGTCCCTATGTCGAAAAGCTCTACCAGGCCCAGCGCACCCTCGTGAACCAGGTGCTGAACGATGCCAAGAAGGCTATCGCGGCGGGGGACGAAAAGGAAGGGGGACTGCTCCTCCTGCGTGCGTACAAGGGCCTGCCCAAGTATACTCCTCTGATCAAGTTCCTGAGCGAACAGGGAATGAAGGCCCTGCTGCAGAAGACGGAGAATTATTACCTGCAGGACAACGAGAGAGAGATGCCGGTGGTTACCGACCCTCTGTATTTCGTTATCAATGAGCAGCTTCACTCGGTGGATATGACCGACAAGGGCCATGAGGTGCTGGCGAAGTCCGTGGGTACGGAGGACTTCTTCGTGATTCCGGATGTGGGCAGCGGCATCGCGGCCATCCAGAATGCCGGCGGCCTTTCCCTTGAGGAGAAGCAGCAGCGCAAGGATGCCCTGATGGAAGACTTCTCCCTCAAGAGCGAGCGTATCCACACGGTGAACCAGCTGCTGAAGGCATATACGATGTTCGAGAAGGACGTCGATTACATCATAGTGGAAGGCAAGGTCAAGATTGTGGACGAGCAGACCGGCCGTGTGATGGAGGGACGCCGCTGGAGCGACGGACTGCACCAGGCCGTGGAAGCCAAGGAGAACGTGAAGGTGGAAGCCGCCACGCAGACCTTCGCCACGATTACGCTGCAGAATTACTTCCGCATGTATCACAAGCTCGCCGGTATGACAGGTACCGCCGAGACGGAGGCAGGGGAGTTCTGGAGCATCTACAAGCTGGACGTGATGGTGATACCCACCAACCGCCCCGTGATACGTGACGACCAGGACGACCTTATCTACAAGACCAAGAAGGCCAAGTATGCCGCCGTGATAGACCGCATAGTGGAACTCTCCAATGCAGGGCGGCCTGTCCTTGTAGGTACCACCGACGTTGAGACTTCCGAGCTACTGAGCCGCATGCTCAAGATGCGCGGAATCAAGCATAACGTGTTGAATGCCAAGGAGAATGCCCGTGAGGCCGAGATAGTTGCCCAGGCCGGACGGAGCAGTACCGTTACGATAGCTACCAACATGGCGGGACGTGGTACCGATATCAAGCTTTCACCGGAAGTGAAGGCGGCGGGCGGACTTGCCATCATAGGTACCGAGCGTCACGACAGCCGCCGCGTCGACAGGCAGTTGCGCGGCCGAAGCGGCCGTCAGGGCGACCCTGGTTCCTCCGTATTCTATATCTCCCTCGAAGACAAGCTGATGCGTCTCTTCGGTTCCGAAAAGATAGCAGGCATAGTGGACAGGATGGGAATGAAGGATGACGAGGCCCTTGAAAGCTCGATGCTGTCGTCGACCATTGAAAGGGCGCAGAAGAAGGTGGAGGAGAACAACTTCGGTATCCGCAAGCGCCTGCTGGAGTATGACGACGTGATGAACTATCAGCGTGAGGCCATCTACTCGAAGCGCAGGAACGCAATCAGCGGCGAGAAGATCGAGATTGACCTCAGCAATATGATGATAGACACCGCATCGCTCATAGTGGAGCAGACCAAAGGGCTGACTTTCAATGATTTCCAGGAAACCCTCATGGCTAAACTCTCCATTGATGCGGGTTTCGACGAGGAGTTCTACTCCAAGGCCCGGGAAGATGATCTGGTGGACGCTCTCATCAAACACATGCAGGAGGTATACACCCGCCGTATGGATACCCTTGTCGAGAAGCTCTCTCCCATAATCAAGGCCGTATATGAAAAGCAGGGACAGATGTACCAGAACATCGCCATCCCCGTATCCGACGGCCGCAAGACCATGACCGTGAGCGTCAATCTCGAGAAGGCCTATAACAGTGAAGGCCGCGAGGTGGGCAAGACACTCAGCAAGAATATCATACTCTATCAGATAGACGAACACTGGAAACAGCATCTGCGCGACATGGACGACCTCAAGCAGAGCGTTCAGAATGCTTCCTACGAGCAGAAGGATCCTATCGTGGTATACAAGCTCGAGAGTTACAACCTCTTCGCTTCAATGCTGGAATCCCTGAACCAGGACGTGCTCAGTTTCCTGCTCCGTGCATTCGTGCCGCTGCGCGACGCCAGCGAGGCTCCGAGCCGCACTGTAAGGCCGCGTCAGGACATGTCGCAGATGCAGACGCGCCGTTCCGACCTCGTAACCAACGGCGAGCAGAAGGCCAACACTCCCGTGCATGTGGAGAAAAAGGCTCGCCCGAACGATCCCTGCCCCTGCGGCAGCGGCAAGAAATACAAGAACTGCCACGGGCGTGATTTATAGTTGCAACAAAAAACAGATCAATATATGAGTATCAACAGCAAACCTGCTTCCTCATCTTCAGTGGATGTGAATGATGTCAGCCACATTTCGGCTGCAACCATCATCAAAGGAGAACTCTCCTCGCTTACCGATATCCGTGTAGACGGCATCGTGGAGGGTAAAGTTTATTCGAAAGGCAAAGTCGTGGTGGGTGAGAATGCACAGCTTGCCGGCACCCTGGCATGCAACAATGTCGATTTCTGGGGAAAGATGGACGGAGACATCTATGTCAAGGACACTTTCTCCCTCAAGGGCACCGCATCCGTCAACGGGAATATCCATGTGCGCCGTTTCCAGGTGGAGATGGGCGCCCAGATCAACGGCACCTGCGCAATGATTACTGAAGACGACTACGACAAGTTCGTCGAGGACGTCATTACCACGGAAGTTCCCGTCTCGGAGTAGACTTCCGATCAATAAGCAATTTCGGGAGCCCGTCTGATATTATACAGGCGGGCTTCCGTCATATTGTAGCATATATCGAAGCAGCTGTAGACGTCGCGTCCCCCGCGCGGGCGCCTGTGCCCTGTGATATAGTTCACGACGAAACCCATTTCCACGAGGGTGGAAAGGGCCGCTTTGTCGCTGCCGGTGTCCAGGATCAGTTCCAGAATCTTGTAATTGTTCCACAGAATGCCGAATACCCTGTTGCGTTTGCGCCTCTCCGCGCCCGAGATCCGGTTGTGGTATTCATTCTTGCACCGTGAGCAGCAGAAGAGTTTGTCGGGCCTTCCTGAAATCGGCTTTCCGCAGTTGAGGCAGCATTGCGCCTCCGTTTGATTTTCTTTCATGGCATTTTTTCTTTTTCCGCTAATATGCACTTGTTCAGGCACAAGTGCAAGAAATTTTAAAAAACAAAATTCAAAATTATACGTTTCTTTATTTTTTAACTTTTTTTCAACGGAAAGATAAAAAACATAAATCGACATAAGAAACAGAAAAAAGTGAAAAATGTTTTCGACGATTCCTTGGTGTTTCGCTCCGGGTCCATTTCCTTTGCAGCAGACCAAAACAAACGAAAATGGAACAGATAAACAAAGTCGAACTCAGAGGTCTCGTGGGGCTCGTGAAGCTTCAGGAGATAGGTGGCAAGAAGGTGGCGAGGTTCACCGTGGCCACCAGCAGCGCCTACACCGACCGCAACGGTGCGGCGAACATCGAAACACAGTGGCATAATGTCAATGCCTGGGAAGGAAAGAACGTAACTTGTCTTTCCGAACTGGGAAAGGGGAACAAGGTACAGGTAAGCGGTCGTATACGCTACAACAAGTTCCTGGGCAGCGACCAGCAGGAGCACTACTCGACGGAAATCCTTGCAAACAGGGTTAACATTATCGACAGTGACGATGCGCTTCTGTGTGAGATGTAGTCTGTGCCTCGCCTTCTGTGCCGCCGTGTGTGCCTGCTCGGTTGTGCGGAAGTCCGGCAAAGCCGAAAAGGAAGTTCCGCTTCCCCGTCTGGCCTTGTCGGAGGAGGCGCATGTCCCGGATGTCAATGCGGACGCGATCGTGAGCGATACGCTCATGGTCAGGGATGCTGACGGAAAGGAACTCATAATAATGAAGGCTGTGCGTGACGAAGACGGAGAGATGGTGGCGAGCGATGCAATTTCGCCATCCGTCGTTCTGGCGACATTCCGGAATGTGGCTGAACGGCATGGCATAATCGATTTGCGCTTCGACATCCGAGTGCCTGCGGAACTCGCCGGCAGCAGGCTGCAGCTCAGGTTTTCTCCGGTTCTGTACATGCCTGACGGGCCGGAACGGCTCGACGGGGTTTACATTACCGGAAAGGAGTACAGGGCTGCGCAGCTGCGGGGATACGAGCGGTACGAGCGCTATATCGGAAGCATTGTGTCCGATTCCACGGTATTCGTCCGTTACGACGACCTTGAAAATTTCCTCAAAAGGAATATACCGGAGCTATATGCCTTCAAATCCGATACGGCACGGATATCCGACGAAAGATGGACATCGGCATTCGGTGTCAGCGGACAGGAGGCGGTTGAACATTATACGGATCATTTTCGGAAAAACAGGAACGCGCAAAAAGCTGCGCGCAAGGACGAGATGTTCCGCAGGTATGTGAAATCGCCGATAGTCACCGAGGCAATCCGCCTGGATACCGTGCTCGTAGAGGATTCCGGAGATGTGGTGTACAGCTATCTGCAGACCATACACACCCGCCCCGGATTACGGAAGGTGGATGTCGCCCTGGAAGGTTCCGTATACGAGGAAGACAGGAAAATCGCGGAGTTTCCTTCGGATGAAAAGCTGACTTTCTACATCAGTTCCCTGTCGGGGTTCGCCGACACGCGCGAACGTTATCTTACCAGGATACTGGAAAGGAGGGTCAGCGAAAACACGTCCTGCTACATTGAATTCGACTCGGGCAAGGCTGAGATAGACGAGAGCAGGGGAAACAACCCCGTCGAAATGGGACGCATCAAGGGAAACCTCCGCGAAATCCTGGAAAACAATCATTTTGACCTCGACTCCGTGGTAATTACGGCCTATGCCTCTCCTGAGGGATCGGTAGCCCTGAACAGGGCCCTTGCCCTCCGAAGGGCACAGGCGGCATCGGAGTACTTCGCCGGCTTTACTGCGGCCGTGTGCGACACCCTGTGCGATTATCCTGAAGTGAATTTCATCTCCCGCGAAGGCGGGGAAAACTGGCGTATGCTGACCAGGCTTGTGGAAAGCGACACGCTCATGCTTCAGTCCGACAGGGAGGCATACATGCATGCACTCGAAACGGGCGACCCCGATGCCAGGGAAGCGGGGCTGAGGAAGCTTGAATCATATCCCTATATGCGCAGCAGCCTGTATCCGAGGCTGCGGGTGGTGCGTTTCGATTTCCACATGCACCGGAAAGGCATGGTGAAGGATACCGTCCATACCACGATAATCGATTCGGTGTACATGGCGGGAGTGAAGGCCCTGCAGGATCGTGATTATGAGCTGGCGCTCAAGTATCTGGCCCCCTACCGCGACTTCAACACGGCGGTGGCCCTGACCCTGCTCGACCGCAACCGCAGCGCTATGCAGATACTCGAAACCCAGCCGGAAAGCGCGCAGACAGAGTATATGAAGGCTATCCTGTCAGCCCGTTTCGGTGAAGACAGGGAAGCGGTCCGGCATTACCTGAATGCCTGCAACGCCGACAGGAGTTTTGTTTTCAGGGGAAGCCTCGACCCTGAGATTGCTGCGCTTGTGCGCAAGTACAACCTGAATATTTATGATGACTGAAATGAAAGCTTTGTATGTTTTGTTAACGGCCACGGCATTGGCCTGCATGACAGCGTGTTCCGTGCGCGAAGACCGCGGCGGGTGTCCTGCGTGGATTACGGTCTGCTCCGACGGTTACGTTGCGGACGGGTATGAGGGAGAACTTCAGTTCAACCTGTCAACCGAACTTCGCAGCATTTTCAACAGGGCGGAATATCCCCTTTCGGAGTTTGAACATAAAGGATCCCTTGTCTTTGAAGTCCCCAGGGCGGAGAAGGTGTTTGTCGATATCTTCGGCGGGGTGTCGCGCATGCGCAACCGCAGTGCAGGCCTGCTGATTGCCAGAGGCGATTGTTGCGACAGTATCTACGCAGGGCATGCGGACGCTTTCATCGACGGCGACGAAGGTATGGCTGCGATTCCTTTGAACAAGTCGTTTGCGAATCTCCGTATACATGTGATAAACAATACGGACGATATGGAACGCCTGTCGGATTTCAAATTCGTAATACACGGGGATGTGGACGGATACTGCATTCCCGGGGGAGCTCCGCACAAGGGGATTTTCGAGTACACTCCCGATGTCGGTGAAGACAGCGAATACCTTTCCGCCCGCCTGCCGAGGCAATTGAACTCTTCCCTGACCATGGACGTGCTCATTTCTTCCGACGGATCCATGCTGACTGACATTCCGCTTGGAGAGTTAATCGCAAACATGGATTATGACTGGTCTGAACCGGATCTGGAAGATATACGGCTTGAGATAAAGCTTGAGCCGACTGCTTTTACCTTAACCATCGAAGGGTGGGGAAAAACCGAAACCATTTATATTGATTTGTAAAAATTAAAAAAAATGAATAAAAGAATTTTGACTGCAATGGCCGTTGTCATTGCTTTTGCCTCCTGCAACAAGAATACGTACGTAAATGCTCCTGTTCCCGAAGAGGCGGGAACCAGCACTGTAAGCATGGCACTGGCCTCCCGTGCGGACGGAACCAAGGCCACGACCACGGCTTCGAACGACGAGAAACGCCTTGCTTCGCTGCGCGTTTTCATCTTTGACAAGAACGGTGCCTTCGAGAAGGAAGCCGAGGTTGTCATCGGCGGCGACAACATGAGCGCCACGGCAAGCGCCACCATCAGCAACGGCCGGAAATCTTTCCGTGCCATAGCCAATACCGGCTCGGGCATATCCACCGGCGGCCTTACCCTCGCCGCTTTCGACGCTATGGTGTCCGACCTTTCCGACAATGCGCGCAATGCCCTCGTGATGTACGGCGCCGCGTCGCAGAACGTTCTCACCGATGTTTCCGTGCCCATGAGCCTCGAACGCCTTGCAAGCAAGGTTTGCCTAACCAGGGTGAACCGGCAGTTCAGTGACGCCGATGCCGGGGAAGTGTCCCTCAAGGTGACCGGAGTATATATCTCCAACGTCGTGGACAAGATAAGCTATAACAAAACCGCCGTTCAGTCGGGCTCGGGGACGCTCGGCTGGTACAACAGGCAGGGCGCAAAAGATGCTGCCGTTGCATCTCTCACCCAGCGTTCCGTCGATTTCACCGTCGCGCAGGGAGGAAACTGGACAGGGGACGAGGCCATGTATATCTACAGCAACGACTCCGCACTTGCCACGGAAGGAGGTTCATGGAGCCCCCGTAAGAGCCGTCTCGTGATAGAGACCACCCTCGGCGGGACGGACAGGCATTACTACTATACCGTCACCCTTCCCCAGATACCTGCAAACCAGGTTGCGAATGTGGAAGTTACCCTCAGGGGCCTGCCTTCGCTCAATCCTGACACGCCTTCCGATCCCGTAAGCCAGATCGACATGGCGCTGACCGCGAACATCAGCGTCTCCGACTGGGGAGATGTCCAGACGGTCAGCGGAATTATTTGATTCGCTGTTGGCACTTTCCCTGCAAAGTTATGTTTAAGAATAGCGTTTTTATTTGGTTTTTCGCCATCGCTGCCGCTGCGGCATGCGTCGTCTCCGCCTGTTCCAAAGACCGTGCGGAAGGGGCTGTCACGGATGATCCCCGCACGGACGTGGATCCGAAGGGTGTGGCGTTCACCACAAGGGCCCCGGGAGCTTACGACGTCGGGCAGGGGGACGCAGCGTTCGACAGTTTCCGCTTCTGGTCCTATGACGAGACGGAAGGCGGGTGGTGGCAGTACGGAACGGCTGTCAGGGGAGGGGACGTTTATATGCCCTTCGCCCTCGGCGATGTCTCCTGGCCATTCAGCTATGCAGGCGGAACCGCCATCTCGCACCGTATGACTTTTTACGCGCTGGCGACGGTGGGGGGAGATCCCGGAGCGAGTGATCCCGAATGCTTGATGAATGCCGGAAGCTTGGAAGTCACCGTCCCCTTTAACCATGGAATGACTGACTATCTTGCGGCATGCACTCCGGACAGGGGAATAACGCAGGTGGTGAGCCTGGATTTCAGACATGTCATGTCGAAGATAAACAGGGTGATGTTCGATCTCTCCGCATTCAACAGGTGGATAGCCGAAGAGGGCTTCTCCTGCGTTTCCGACGTGGTGGTGACTGACCTGTGGATATCCGAGCCCCTGTCGGTTGCATCTGAATTCGCCGAAGATGCCGGCACGCCGCTCCCCGGCCTCACGGGAGACTACTCCTCAGGGTCGGGGCGGGGACGGCTGTGGTATATGGAATCCGGCACGCTGCGATGCATAGGCCCTGCAGGCGCTGAGACCTCCCTGAACCTGGCGTCGGGAGGCAGGGTTTTCGACGGAATCCATTCCGGCGACGGTGGAATGCACAGCAGGGAAGGCTATTTGGCGTTCCCCGGGACGCACACCATCTCCGTAACGCTGCAGGCGTACGATACGTCCTGCAACGCTCTCCTCGGTGCGTCGGGCTTCACCCTTACCGGGACCTTCGATCTCCCTCAGGGCTTTGTCTGCGACCTGGATATTTTCCTTACTCCCAAAGAGGCGATGGTGACTACGAAGGTAAATCCTTCGATGGCAGGATGGATGGGTTTCCGGAATATAAATGAAGAATTTTGATTTGGTTATGAAAAGCTTAGTTTATTTTGCAATAGCTTCGGCCCTTCTCTCCGGCCTGTACTCCTGCGTGAAAGAGGCGACACCGCCTCCGGAAGACGGTGAAGGAGGCTCCATTGTCCTTAATGTTTCGATGGAAAATGGCGTAAAGAGCAGCATCATTGCCGACGAGAACAGGGTGTTCGATATGAATATTTGGATTTACGGCGGCGACGGCAGCCTCAGGGACTCCCGTTTCGTGTCCGACAGTCCTTTTTCCGGCTCTGCTTCCATGACTCTCCCCGTTACGGTATCGTCGGGCGACATGGTGGTGGTGCTTGCGAATGCAGGGGTTGCCGTGGCTGCTCCACCGAGCGCGTCCACGCCGGTCTCCGGCACCAGGGATTACACGGCTTCGGCCATAGTTTCGCAGGGCGTACTCGCCGTGGGCAGCGGCACTTTTGCAGGGGATGCGGGCTTCACCCGTTCCGCGAGCGTGTCGCTTAGCCGCGTTATGTCCAAGCTCAGTGTCAGCATGGCCCTGGGAGGGGCGTATCCCGCCCAGGGAGCCGTGCTCGGATCCAACATCCGCCTTGTCTCGGCGCGGCTCCGCGGCGCAAGCCGTGTCTGGGCTTTCAACCCTTCGTTCGCGGCTGTGTCGGCGCAGACTTTCCGTGCCGTCTCGGCTTCCCAGCTCGGGGATTACGAATACCTGGGCGATGCGGACATAGCATCGCTCAGTGCCGGAGGAACTGTCTCACTGTACTGCCTTCCGAATTACGCGGGTGACGCCTGGAATGCTTCGTATGGCAATCCTCTTGCAACATATCTGGAAATGACCTTCGACTGTGATGCCGTCGGCCCCTGGAGCGCGGGGCGCATAGTCTGCCGCTTCTACGTAAACGACGGCGCGGTTGTGGGAGCTTACGGAGGAAATGCATATACCGCATCAGTCAGGCTGACGGACGACGGGATGCCGGTCTCGTCCTGGAGGAAGGAGAATTACTGTTTCGACATTCCATCGGGGGATTTTACTCCCGGCATCGCAAAGGCGGTCCTCTTCCACGGGCCGCGTCAGGGGACTCCCGGGGTTGACTACAGTTATTCGCTCAGCGCTTCCGCCGCTTCGGCCGACGACGGCAGGTTCAGGATTCTTTCCGGAGACGGGGACGGCGTGACTCTCGTCTGCATCTCGCCCGGAAACTCGACGCTCTACTGCCGTGACGCATCCGGCACGGTCCTTTCGCACGTGTCCCTGTCTGGAGTTTGGCCGACGGTGACGCTCGGCCCCCTCGACGGCCTGGACATACTCGGAAAAGAAAAGTCCATCCCGATGACGGGTGCCCCCGTTGCTTCGCAGATGTTTGACTGGGACGGCACTGCGAGCGCATACTGGAACGATACTTATGCCTTTGCGGACACCCCTGTTACGGGCATGACGCATTCGAACAGCTACAATCCCGATACCTTCCTCGGAGCGACCGGCTCAGGCTTCGGTGCTTCGCTTTTCGTGAAGGACCTTTCGTCGAAGTCCGTGCGCGACTACAAGTCGTGGCGCGACAATACCTATTCCTACCGGCTGAACTTCAGGGGCGGCTTCTCCTCGCAGTACGGCACGGTGCAGGTGGTGGATGCCAACGTTGAACCGTATGCTGGGAACAAATTGATATACCCGAAATACAACGGGAATGAAATGGGCGGCTTCGCCGACGTGTCGGCAATCACCTCCACGGGCAGGAGGAAACCGTCGTGGGGGCCGAGGTACATTACCGCGAACCCCTCTGCCCTGAGTGCCAGCCTGCTTGAAATCAAGTCGGGAATGTCTTCCACTTCACAGTCCTTCGACACCAGGGCAGGAACGGAACTGCGCAGTTCAGGGGGGTCTTCCCTGAGTTCGATAGGATACGGATATTATATCAGGGTGGGAAGCGTCACCCTTGGCAGTCCGTCGCGTTCCGCGGACCGTTCTTCATTTACCGTCAGCGCCGGATACAATGAGCTGCGGACAGGGGGCGGCGTCTTCCTCCAGGGGAGGAACGGGCACAGCGGAGAGCTCGCCGAAGAATCCATAGGGGAATATGTCATATATACCTACAGGCTCGACAAGGTCCCCATGGTATTTGCAATGGAAGTCGCCGATCTTTATTATGACGGTTCATATACCTATGTGTTCGTCGAACGGGAAAGCGGGACGTGTACCTGGGATTTCTCCGGCTGCTACTTCCGCGAGGATGCTCTTGTTCCGGCCAGGGGTTTTGATTCGTTCGCCCTGGGCTCCCTTTCTTCCGGTGAATCCTGCCCCGACTTCTCCCGTAACGAAAACCGGGGTACGAATCTCCCGTACGCCCACATGTGCTTTGACTTCGGCGACAATGTCAGCGGCCGTAACAGCGGAAAGTACGCCGCGAATGCCGACATGTGGCTTATAGGCATCTCGACCACGGCCAACCAGGCAGTGCAGGGAGGAGATATGCCTACGGGCCTGACATCCAACCTGAACTATTCCATCGGTATGATGGAGTCCCGGCATGTGCTTACTCCCGCTTCAAGCTTTTCTGCAAGCCTTGCGAACGTTGTCGACGGACCGTGGACATACAGGACGGGCGTGAATTCGGCGGCCAATTCGAACGGCACCGGTGAATACGGATATCCGTCATATCTGCCCACGGGCAGCAGGGTCATCACGGTAGGTCCCTGGGACTGTCTCACATCCTGGTCGTGGGGAAGCCTGTCCGAAAGCAGGGCGCGCAACTCCATCCCTGTATACGGATGGGACGTGCCCCATGTAACGAGGAACAGCTGGTAAGTATTTCAGGCAGGGATTGCCGTTCAGCAAGCTTTCTTCTGGGGGTCTTTGAAAAGTATTGCGAACAGTACGCCAACCACGAAGGCGTAGCCGGCGAAGATATACCATGCGGCCGGCCAGGAAGGATTGGCTGCGTTGTAGACGGTGGCATCCACCACGGCGCCTGCGGCCAGCGTCCCGAGAGTTGCACCGAAACCGTTGGTCATCATCATGAAGAGCCCCTGTGCGCTGGAACGGATATCCGTAGCCACATTCTGCTCCACGTACAGCGAACCGGAGATATTGAAGAAGTCGAATGCGACTCCGTATACCAGGCAGCTGAGAATGAATAGGGTGACACCGGGGAAGTCCGGAGTGCCGAGGCCGAAGAAACCGAAGCGGAACACCCATGCGAACATGGAGATGAGCATTACCTTCTTGATGCCGAATTTCTTCATGCAGACAGGAATGAGCAGTATGCAGAGGGTTTCGGAAAGCTGGCTGAGGGATATGAGGGCGTTGGAGTTCTTCACCGCGAAGGTGTTGGCATACTCTGGATTGCTTGCAAACGAGCCGAGGAAGGTGTTGGCATATCCGTTGGTAATCTGCAGGGATGCGCCGAGGAGCATGCTGAAGATGAAGAAAATGGCGAACTGGCCCTGCTTGAACAGGGAGAAGGCCTTGAGCCCGAAAGCATCTGCAAGGCTCCGGCTTTCTCCTTTGTGTGTTTCGCACTCGGGCATGGTGAGCGCGTAGGCGCAGAGTATGAACGAAATGATACCGGAAGAGATGAGCTGGGTGTAGGAATCCTGCATAGCTGTTCCTCCGATGTGGAGGAAATTGGTGAGCAGCATACTGCAGATGAATCCTATGGTGCCGAACACGCGGATGGGCGGGAATTCCTTCACGGGGTCCAGGCCTGCCTTGCCGAGGGCGTTGTATGCCACGGAGTTGGAAATGGCGATGGTGGGCATGTAGAAAGCGACGCTGAGGCTGTAAAGCACGAACAGGGGTGCGAATTCAAGCGCTGCTCCCGCGCTCTTGCAGTAGATGCCTGCGGCAATCATGAACAGGCCGGCGAGTCCGTGGCACAGCGAGAGGGTTCTCTGCGCCTGGATGTAACGGTCGGCAACTATTCCGATCAGGGTTGGCATGAAGATGGACACGATGCCCTGCATGGCAAAGAACCATTTGATCTGGGGACCGAGACCTATATTGCCGAGGTAACGGCCGAGGGATGTGAGATATGCACCCCATGCGGCATACTGCAGGAAGTTCATCAGGATGAGCCTGACGGTGAGCTGTTTATTTTTCATCTATTATTCTGGTTTTAGTTCTTACACAACAAAATTAAGGATTTTTCTCCTATTTTAGCTATATTTGAAGGATGAAATTTACCAAGACTGCAAGCGATCCGGGCTCAGCTGCCCGATGCGGCACCATACATACCGGCCATGGGGATATCCAAACCCCCATTTTCATGCCTGTGGGCACCGTGGGCTCCGTTAAAGGGGTATACCACCGCGATCTGAAGGATGACATAGGCGCCGAGATAATCCTCGGCAACACCTATCATCTTTACCTCCGCCCCGGCCTGGACATACTCCGTCAGGCGGGAGGTCTGCACAAGTTCGAAAACTGGGACCGGCCCATACTCACCGACAGCGGCGGATTCCAGGTATTTTCCCTCAGCCCCATACGCAAGCTCACGCCGGAAGGATGCATCTTCCGCAGCCATATCGACGGATCCAGGCATATTTTCACCCCCGAAAACAATGTCGACACCCAGCGCATAATTGGTTCCGACATTATGATGGCCCTCGATGAATGCTGCCCCGGAGACGCCGACCACAGCTACGCCCGCAAGAGCCTCAATCTCACGAAATCATGGCTGGAACGCTTCGTAGGGCGCTTCCGCGAAACCGAACCTCTCTACGGATACGACCAGACCTTCTTCCCCATAATACAGGGTTGCGTCTATCCCGACCTTCGCATGGAGGCGGTGGAGCATGCGACAGGCTTCGACGCCGACGGCTATGCCATAGGCGGACTGGCGGTGGGGGAGCCTGTGGAGAAGATGTACGAGATGCTGGAACTGGTATGCCCCGCCCTTCCTGAGGACAGGCCCCGCTATCTCATGGGAGTGGGAACCCCCGCGAACATACTCGAGGGAATCGCGCGCGGCGTGGACATGTTCGACTGCGTTATGCCTACCCGCAACGGCCGCAACGGAATGCTGTTCACATGGAACGGCATAATGAACATGAAAAACGAAAAGTGGAAGGACGACTTCAGCGAACTCGACCCTCTTGGCACTTCTTTTGTCGACCACCACTACAGCAAAGCCTACCTCAGGCATCTTTTCGTTTCGGGGGAGATGTTTGCCGCCATGATAGCGAGCGAGCACAACCTTGCCTTCTACCTCGACCTCGTGCGCCAGTCCCGCGCGCATATCGAGGCAGGTGACTTCGCAAGCTGGAAAGAAGCCGTTGTTAAAAAGATAACGTGCAGATTATGAAGAAGCTGGACCTTTACATAAGCAAGAAGTTCATTTCTACGTTCTTCATTGCACTGCTGCTGATAATCGGAATCGTGATAATCTTCGACATTTCCGAGAAGATAGACGATTTCGTACAGAACCAGGTGCCTCTGAAGAGCATAATAATGGACTATTATGTAAACTGGATCCCGTATTTCGTGAATATGTTCAGCCCCCTGTTCGTATTCATCACCGTAATATTCTTCACCTCCCGCATGGCGGCAAATTCCGAATTCATAGCCATGCTCTCCGGCGGCATCAGCTATGCCCGCATACTGCTGCCCTATGTCGCCTGTGCAATTCTGATAGCAGGGCTTTCGCTGGGGCTGAACCTGTATGTGATACCAAAATCAAATGTGGAGCGCACCGACTTTGAACAGAAGTATGTCCATTCATCGCACAGCAAGACGAATCTGAGGAACGTTCATTACCAGATTTCCCCAGGGGAATTCGTGTATGTGGAATCGTTCAGCAGGTGGAACAATACCGCCTACAAATTTACACTTGAAACAATCAGGGACGGCCGCCTGGTCAGCAAGCTTGAGGCGGATTCAGCGGTATGGGACAGCACCAAGGATTGCTGGAGGCTGCGCAACTGGTTTATCCGCGACTATTCCGCGGGGCTTGAAGACAGGCTGACCAGCGGGGAAAAGAAGGATACTTCGATAGCCCTTACGGTAACGGATTTCTACCGCAACAACAAAACGGTGGAAACGCTGCCTATAGGCCAGCTGAACCAGCTGATAGAAACGCAGAAAATGAGGGGCGACGCCAATGTGATGTTCGCCGAGATAGAAAAGAACAACCGCTATGCCCTTCCTTTCTCGGCCATCATCCTCACCATAATGGGCGTGTGCCTTTCCTCGCGCAAGAAAAGGGGAGGAATAGGATGGAACCTCGCCCTTGGAATAGGCCTGGCCTTCTCCTATATCCTTTTCATGCGCTTCTCGCAGATGTTTGTGTATACCGACACCCTGCCTCCCGCCCTCGCGCTGTGGACGCCCAACATCCTGTATGCGCTTATAACCGTTATCCTGTATATCAAGGCACAGAAATAATATGACAGTCAAAGTAGTGAACAAGGGCGGCAACGACCTGCCCGGGTATGCAACCCTTTCGTCGGCCGGAATGGATGTCCGTGCCAACCTGAATGAGCCGGTAAGCCTTGCGCCCCTTCAGAGGGCGATGATTCCCACGGGGCTTTTCCTTGAGATTCCGGTCGGTTATGAGGTGCAGGTACGTCCCCGCAGCGGACTTGCGGCGAAAAAAGGCGTAACCGTGCTCAATACCCCCGGCACCATAGACGCCGACTACAGGGGGGAGGTCAACGTGATTCTTGTGAATCTTTCGTCGGAGACCTTCGTGGTGGAGCCCGGCGAACGCATAGCACAGTTGGTGCTTGCAAAGCACGAAGTGATTGAATGGGAAGAGGTTTCCGAACTCGGAAGCACCGAAAGGGGAGAAGGCGGATTCGGCAGTACAGGAGTGAAATGAAAACTGAAGAACTTTACAGGCTTTATCTCGACAGCGGCTGCAAGGTGAGTACCGACAGCCGTACCATACCGGAAGGGGCGATTTTCTTTGCCCTCCGAGGAGAGAATTTTGATGGAAATGAATATGCGCAGGCAGCCCTGGAAGCAGGTGCGAGCCATGCAGTGGTGAACGACGACATTGCAGCCGGCGACCCGAGGATGATACCTGTGCCGGATCCTTTCACCGCCCTTCAGGAACTCGCCATTTACCATCGCAGGCAACTGGACATCCCTGTGATTGGCCTTACCGGCACCAACGGCAAGACCACTACAAAGGAACTTATCTTCGCCGCGCTCTCCGCCAAATTCAGGGTGTATGCCACCAAGGGCAACCTGAACAACGACATAGGAGTTCCCCTTACCCTGCTTTCCATAGGCCGGGATGCCGAGATGGCAGTCGTGGAGATGGGGGCGAACCATCCCGACGACATTGCCAAACTGGTAAAGGTCAGCCGGCCGGATTACGGTTTCATCACCAATGTAGGCACGGCCCATCTGCTCGGATTCGGATCCTACGAAGGGGTTCTCGCGGCCAAGACCGAACTTTACAAATGGCTCGGAAGCAGGCAGGGATCCGTGATATTCGTAAATACCGACTATCCCGACCTGGCCGCTGCGGCGCTCAGGCAGCCCTGCCACCAGTGGGAGTTCAGCGCAGTTTCCCTGGATGCGGAGATACTTCCCACAAGCGAAGAAGAACCTTATCTTTCGCTCAGGCTGGGCGGAGATGAGCTGCACACCCGTCTCGTCGGATCATACAATATGCCCAACGTGCTTGCCGCAGTTGCCATTGCGGATTATTTCGGAGTCGCACGCAGGGATGCCATAGCCGCGATAGAGGCATACGTTCCGTCCAACCAGCGTTCCCAGCTGGTGCGTACGGGGCGCAATACCCTGATAGTGGACGCCTACAATGCCAATCCCTCTTCTATGAAGCTTGCAGTCGAAAACCTCGCTTCAATGAAGGCAGGGCGCAAACTCGCGCTGCTCGGAGATATGCGTGAACTCGGAGAAGCCTCGGCCGAAGAGCACAGGAAGATAGTCCGCCTGCTTTGCGACAAGGGAATCGAAACCTTCTTTGCCGGAGAAGAATTCAGCGCCGCGGTCGCTTCGCTCGGCCTGGGCGAAGAATCCATAGTTAGGGGCTGTTTCCCTTCTTCAGATGCGCTTGCGGCACATCTTGAGTCGCTGAAACCCGAGGGAGCCACAATACTGATAAAGGGCTCCCGCGGAATCAGGATGGAAAAAGTCATACCCTGCCTATAACCTGAGCTGATACTGCAGCTTGAATTCGCAGTGCCTGACTGCGGAACCGCCGTGCATTGCATCTGAGAGCGATGCACGCAGGTACAGGCTGTGCGAAGCACCTGCAATCCGTCTTTTTTTCAGCCCGACTATGGCGGAAACGCCGTATCCCTGCCCGTAACAGGCCGGCACGTTGAAGCTTCCGGGAACGTCGCGCTCATAGCAATAGATTCTTGTGTCCCAGTCGGGAGTATCGTAGCATTCGGCCCTGAGGAAGGCGCTCAGGGCGAAAGCGGCGCTGTCGCCAGGGGTTTTATAGCCGAGTTCAGCAAATCCCAGCCACCCGCTTTTTTCCAGATGTACCGCATTCAGGCGCACTTTTGCCGAGAAAGGCCCTCCGGAGGCCCCGAGGTCGAATCTGATGTCGTGCCTCCAGTCCTGCAACCATTCATTCCCTGCATAGCTCAGCTGCACCCTGTCGGCCCAGCGAAGGGCCGGGCAGAACGTCCATCCGTGCAGCTTCCATTCGGGCGAGGCGTCGAGAACCATTTTCATGCTGCGGCTGTTCTTCTTTCCGTCCTGCAGCTTCCGGGGATGCACGGCTGAGTCGAAGGTCAGGTTGATAAACCTGTACAGGCCTCCGAAACTTAGTCCCGCCTCGTCGGAGACCTTGCTCCCGCTGCGCACGGCTCCGGCAAAATCACCGAAATATCCTTCGGGATAGTAACGTGCTGAAACAATGAATTTTGTCTTGTACGCGGGCGCCCACTGCAGGCCGGCGATAACGGCGCCTCCGCGGTCTATTGCGCTTTCGCCGCGTTTTTCGCTGACTGCCGCTTCGCCGAAGCAACCGAAACTTCCCGTGGCGAACTGCCAGTCGGCGGAAAGCCCGTGCGCGTCGTGCGTCGCCACTGCGTTGAGGCCAAGGTTGAAGCTGTTTCCGGTGTACCCGGCAGTGGCAATCAGCGCCTTGTCGTCAAGTGCCGAAAATGCCGCGGCCAGGTTCCACCGTCCGGGAGTGGCCGTGACTGCCAGGCCTCGGAAGCCGGGCGTGAAAGACCCTGTGGGGGAGAAGCCGGTGGCGCTCCTGCGCATGGCGGCTACGGAGGGAATTCCGCTCATGGAGAATCCGCTCCACACGAGCAGTCCCTGGCCGAGCCTGGCGTTGAAATCGCCTGCAGCGAGGCTCCATCCGCGCTTTCCGTAATAGCAGGCGCTGAGGCTCTTTAGCCCGAAGGCGGCTTCGGACCAGGTGTTGCGGGCACTTGCGTAGAACTCGGCTTTTTCACCGAAATCCAGGTGGTATTTTCCTGCAAAGGCCGAAAGGCCGTCCTTCGCGCCTGTGCGGAGCATGAGGTCCTGACGGGTGCGCGAAGGGTGGCGCATCCCCGGAGGCGCATGGCTCTCGAAGCTGACGAAGTGCGAGAGAGCCTCGGCCAGTTCGGGGCTGAATCCGTTGATGGTGCCGAGTTCCGTGACGGACAGTATGTCGCCCGTGCTTGCGATATAGTCGCAGAGACTGGCTACCTGGTAAGTGCTGAACAATCCGCTCGCAAGCAGTTTGCTTCGCGGGCAAAGATTTATCCTCAGGGGATTTGAGGAGAGTGCGTCGTATCGCTCGATTTCGCTTTCGGAGAGCTCTTCGGGGGTGCCTGCCCCGCTGAGCTTCAAGGCCGCAGAAAGGTATTCATCCTGCGGCATTCCCGCCGCGAGGGCGAGAAACAGCAGAAGAAGTTTCATAGCAGCGCCAATATAGAAAAATTTTTGCTAACTTTAAGGCTCGAATCCGTAACAAATGGAAAAAATTCACATTCACGACAAGGTCTTCGTACCTTTTATGTCTTATGGACAAGTTTCGGAAATCATCGACGGGGTTGCTTCCCGCCTGAATGAAGACTTCCGCCCCGTCTACGGCAGCTATGCCGACGATCCCAAAGAAGACATCCCCATTGTTCTCTGCGTGCTTAACGGTGCCATCATGTTCACCGGAGAACTTCTGGAGCGTCTTGATTTTCCCGTAGAACTGGTGTCGATGAAACTTTCCTCATATTCGGGCACGCAGTCGACAGGCAAGGTGCGCGAACTCATGGGGCTCACCGCCGATGTCAGGGGCCGTACGGTAATCGTCTGCGAAGACATTGTCGACACCGGCACCACCATCGCCGCCCTCAAGGCCAGCCTTCTGGAAAAAGGCGCTGCCGACGTGCGCATCTGCACCATGCTCCTCAAGCCTGATGTTTACAAGGGTGACACTGCGCTCGATTATGTCGGCGCAAGCATACCCAACAAGTTCATAGTCGGTTTCGGGCTCGATTACGACGAGCAGGGCCGCAATCTCAAAGATATTTACGTATTAGAATAATATTATGAAGTATTTCATCCTGTTCGGCCCTCCAGGTGCCGGTAAGGGCACCCATGCCGCCCCGCTTGAAAAAGAATTCAATCTCCTTCACATCTCCACCGGAGAACTCCTCCGCAAAGAAATAGCCGCCGGCACCGAACTTGGAAAGCAGGCCGCCGCCCTTATCGAAAAGGGAGACCTGGTTCCCGACGCTGTCGTGGAAGGCATGATAGCCAATACTTTCGCGGCAAATCCCGATGTAAAAGGCTTCCTTCTTGACGGATTCCCCCGCACCGTTCAGCAGGCTATGGACCTCGACGAGATGCTGGAATCGCGTGACGAACGCGTCACCGGCGTCATTTCGCTGATGATTCCAGATGAAGAAATCAAGACCCGCATACAGGGACGCGCCCAGATAGAAGGCCGTGCCGACGATGCCTCCGATGAGATTATCGCCAACCGCATCAGAAATTACCACGCCAAGACCGAACCCCTTATCGAAATCTACAAGGAGAAGGGACTTTACTTCGAAGTTGACGGAGTAGGCAGCATCGACGAGGTGCAGGACCGAGTCTTCGCTGCTGTCAACAAACTGTTTTAGAGCTTAATAAGCGCTTTCCCGCTGCGTCCGTCGACGCACGCCTGTATGGGTGTGCCGAGGCGGATGTGGCGCAGATATCCGGATTCTGAAGCGGCGGGAAGGCTGTCCAGTGCTTCGAAATCTATGAAATCGGAGGCCCTGGAGAATTCGTCCACGCTGATATAGCCCGCATTGAAGGATGTAAGGTTCTGGAAGAAGTGAGAACCCTGGCTGGGGTCTACCCTGAAATCCGCGAGGGAGCATTCCACTAGGGCCTTGACCTCGGAGATGTCGCTCCAGCTGACGGGGATTCCGAGCGTAGGGATGCTGGATCCCCATCTTCCGTATCCTATCAGCACGTAATTGCGCCCCTCGTCCCTCAGGCTTGCATTAATCATCCGCAGTTCTTCGGCTATCTCCTGCGTATGCATCTTGTCGAAGGAGTCTTTCTTTACGTAAACGATATCGCAGAGATCCGGAATCCAGCCCGTTCCGAGGGCGCAGGAAGAACGGATTAGGGCTCCGCTTTCATCTATTTTCTTCCAGTCGACTTCGGTTTTGACACTGTCGGAGGAAATGGGCCTTACCTGGAGCACATGGAAAATTCCGTTCTCAAGGTCGGCGGCGAATTCTATCTCCACGCTGCACTTCATTTCGATATCCGCAACTCGCAGCAGTTCCTTCACTATATCCGCGAGAGGGAAGGTGCCGTAACGCAGGACGTGGGCGAAGGTCACGGCCTTGGGGCCCTTGGCGAAGGGGGAATCCACCATTCTCCGGTTCTGGTAGTCGTAGGTGGAAGTCACTTTCGCGAACTCCCTGAAACGTGTGCAGTCGCTTATAGGGATGCGCTCGAGGTTGACGGCGTCGTCCACCGAGGTCTTGAACTTGCCCGGCTGCAGGTTCAGTGCGTACATTACCTGCTGGGTGTCGCGCATGGCGAGCTCCGGGGTGGAAGTCTGGAGTACGTTCTTGGGGTAGAAGGGGGAGAACCTTAGCACCTGCTCCCCGTCCACTACCGCTTTCCCGAGGCCGAAGGCGAGTTTGACTATCCCTTCCTCCGCCTTTTCGTAGCCTACCGGATAGAAATTCACCGACCGTGCCACGCCGGAGAGGGTGGGGAAGAAGTACCCGTCGTCCTCGGTGCCGCAGAGTTCCTGCAGGATAACGCCCATCTTTTCCTCGGAGATTACGTTGGCAGTGGCGGTGATATACCCTCTTGAAGATGCGTAGTATACCGAGGCGTAAACGCTCTTGATGGCGTTGGCGAGAAGGCGCAGCTGCTGGTCTTCGTTCTCCACATGAGGAATCATGTAGGTGGAATAGACACCTGCAAACGGCTGATAATAAGAATCTTCCAGCTTTGATGACGAACGCACGGCAAGAGGCTTGCCGGTATGTCTGATGAATACGCGCAGCGAGTCCACCAGGTCGGAGGGCAGTGTCGACGAAACGAACTGAGTGAGCAGTTCGGCATCGGAAATGTCGGAATTTATCACATACTGCAGACCGTTTTCCAGAATGAAACGGTCGAAGTAATCCGTCGAAATCACCAGGGTTTTCGGCACCTGCACGCGCACATCTTCCCAATGGTCGTAGAGATTGTATTTGTAAAGGATATGGCTGAGAAATGCCAGCCCCCTCGCCTTGCCTCCGATGGACCCTTCGCCTATGCGGGCGAAGCCTATGGTGTCGTTGTAGGTTTCGGGGTTGAATTTGGCCACCACCCCGAGGCTCTGCGAGATACGGTACTCGTGAATCAGCTTTACCGCGTTGTTGCGCAGGGCTTCTGTGCTCGGGTGATCGGTGTTTTTGATGATGTTTCCCACCTTGAAAATACCCCTTGCCAGCAGCCATCTTGAAATGTAGTTCTTGGCCTGCAGTTCTGCAAGATACTTGTCGGGAACCGTTGCGATTATGTGTTCCGCACCCTGGAGGTCGGATGCCCTTGCAATCTCATGGAGCTTGCTGTCGGTAACCACGAAGTCGCCGAATCCGAATTCCCGCCCAATGAATTCCCCAAGGTCGTGGGTGAGAGTCTTGGACTGTTTCATCAGGAATCCGGCTCCGATACCCTGCGCCACGCTGCGCATGCTTTCCTGCGAAGACTGCATCAGGATGGGCATTTTGGGATATTCACTGTGTATCATGTTGCACAAGTCGACTCCCGCGTCAAGCTTTTCCCTTGAAGGATCGTCCCCCTTGTGAATCACGAAACCTATGTCAGAGATTACCCCGAGAAGCTGTTGCTTGTAGCGCTTGTAAAGATCTACTGCATCGTCGTAATTGGTGGCAAGGAGTATCTTCGGCCTGGCCCTTTTGCGGAAAATCTGCTGCTCTTCGTTGAGGGCGTCCTTGAGCGCGTCGATGTTCTGCTGCAATACCAGTTTGTAAAGCAGGGGAAGATAGGTGGAGTAATAGCGCACGGAATCTTCCACCAGCAGTATGCACTGCACGCCTCCTCCGAGAATGTCGTCGTCGGCGTTGAGGCTGTCTTCCAGAAGCTTGATTATAGCGATGATGAGGTCGGTAGATCCGCTCCAGCAGAAGGTGTAGTCGATGCATTCCTTGTTCTGCTCATGAATCTTTTTCCACACTTCCTTGGAATAGGAGGAAAGAAGGACTATCGGGGTTTCCGGACAGATGTCCTTCATCCTCCTGGAGAATTCAAAAACGCTGATCTCGCCCACGTTGTACATGGTTATCACGAGGTCGAAATGTTCTCCCGCATCGACGAGCCGCAAGGCCTCGGCAGTGGATTCCACCCTTTCGAATACGGGAGGGTTGGACAGGTTGAGGTCGGAATACTCGCGCGAGACTCTCATCGCAAGGCTTCCGTCCTCTTCGAGGGAAAAATTGTCGAAATTGTTGCATACCAGCAGAATCCTGCGGATGCGGCGGCTCATCAACGTGGTGTCGGACATATCGTTTATACTGTTCCCTGGTCGAGCATGGCCCCGGCCACTTTTATGAATGCTGCGAGATTGGCTCCTTTTACATAGTCGACGTGCCCGTCGGCTTCGGTTCCGTATTCCACACAGGCGCTGTGGATGTCGGACATGATGCGGTGGAGATATGCATCCACTTCCCCGGATGTCCAGTGGGTGCGGATGGAATTCTGGCTCATTTCCAGGCCGGAAGTGGCGACTCCGCCCGCATTTGAGGCTTTGCCGGGCGAATACAGTATTCCTGCATTGCGGAAAACTGCGATGGCTTCGGGCGTGGAAGGCATGTTGGCGCCTTCAGCAACGCAACGGCATCCTCCTGCAATCAGGTTTTCAGCATCGCTTCCGCCTATCTCGTTCTGCGTTGCGCAAGGGAGTGCGATGTCGCAGGGTACGGCCCATGGACGCTGCCAGGGATGATAGCTTGCCGAAGGGTATCTGTCTGCATATTCGCTGATGCGGCCGCGGCGTATGTTCTTGAGCTCGAAAACATATTCGAGTTTTTCTTCGTCGAGCCCGTCGGGGTCGTGGATGAATCCGTCGGAATCCGACATCGTAACCACCCTGGCGCCGAGCCTCATGGCCTTCTGGGCCGCATACTGGGCGACGTTGCCCGCCCCTGAAACCAGCACTGTCTTCCCTTCGAAGGATTCTCCCTTGGTCGCCAGCATCTGTTCCGCGAAATAGCAGAGCCCGTATCCTGTGGCTTCCGGACGCAGCAGGGAACCGCCCCAGGCGAGCCCTTTGCCTGTCAGGGTGCCTGTGAATTCGTTGCAGATGCGCTTGTACTGGCCGAAGAGATAACCTATCTCGCGTCCGCCCACACCTATATCTCCCGCCGGCACGTCGGTATCCTGCCCGATGTGACGGTAGAGCTCCGTCATGAAACTCTGGCAGAAGCGCATCACTTCCGCATCGGATTTGCCTCTGGGATTGAAGTCGGATCCGCCCTTGGCCCCTCCCATCGGGAGAGTGGTGAGGCTGTTCTTGAAGGTCTGCTCAAAGGCAAGGAACTTCATTATGCTGAGATTTACGCTTGCGTGGAAGCGCAGGCCTCCTTTGTATGGACCGAGGGCGCTGTTGCACTGCACGCGGAAGCCGCGGTTGATCTGCAGGTCGCCCCTGTCGTCTGTCCAGGGTACACGGAAGATGATGATACGCTCAGGTTCGGCAATGCGCTCAAGAATTTTCTGATCAATCAGGTAAGGGTTTGCAGTGATGTAGGGCGCAACGCTTTCGGCAACTTCCTTCACCGCCTGATGGAACTCCGGCTCGCCGGGATTGCGGGATACAATGCCGGACATGAAGCCATCCAGATACTTCTGTGTAAAATTGTCCATAACAGTTTTATTTAAGGTAATACTTCTAACACTTACAAATATAAAAAATACTTTTAAATTATTTATCTTTGCGCCCATGAAGAAGCTGATACATATTATGGCCCTGCTTGTCGCCTCCTTTCCGGCAATGGGCCAGTTACGATACGGAGCTAACCTCGATTATTATTTCGACAACCGCGAATTCGACATTTCAGACGAGAAGTACCTGGAATCGGAAACCCTTCATTCCGTACGCCTCACTCCTGCAATAGCTTATGATATAGTGTCCGATGCGTCAAGGCACAGTCTGACGCTTGGTTTGGACATCTTCCGCGATATGGGCTCCCACAGGGAACTGTCGGATTCTTTTCAGGAGCTTACTTTGTATTATGATTACAGTCACGAATATGCAGGCGGCGGCAACTTCGCCCTTGTGGCCGGTGTTTTTCCGAGAAGGAAGACGGAAGGGGAGTATGGTGAGATGATATGGTCGGAAGCGCTGCGCTACTACGACCCCAACCTTGAAGGAATGCTTGTAAAATACGGAAACTCAAAGTTTTATACAGAATTGGGCTGTGACTGGTCGGGAAAATACTCCTACGACATAAGGGAGCGATTCCAGATATTCTCCTACGGGGGCTGGACCCCTTCGCAGTGGCTGAAACTCGGCTGGTCGGGGCTGTTCTATCATTATGCAACTTCCGAAATTGCCAAGAACGTGATAGACAACCATACGCTCTGTGCGTTCGTGAACGTGGATCTGAGCCGGTGGACAGGCTTCTTCGATGAATGGAGCCTCAGGGCTACGGGTATTGCCGGATACCAGAGGTCTCGCGAGATAGATCCGAAACCTGTGATTCCTGCAGGAGGAGAATTTTCGATGCTGATGCGCAAATGGAACCTTTCCCTGCTGAATACGGTTTATGCAGGAGGAAATATGCAGCATTACTTCGACCGGCCCAGGCCCGAGGGAGGCATATACGGCTTTGACCTTTACGCAAGTTCCCCTTATTACAGGGGCTTTTATGGCCGCAGCGAAATATCCTGGCAGCCGAAAATCACAGACTTCGTATCGATGCGCATCTCTGCCCGTTTCCATTACGACGGCAGCGGCTTCCTCGGCTCCCAACAGCTCGTAACCCTTCTCGTAACCGTGGGCGAACACTGATAAAAGAGATAAATTATGGCCGAATCCAACTTCATCGATTATGTGAAAATACACTGCGAGTCGGGGCACGGGGGTGCGGGGAGCGCCCACCTGCTGAGGGCGAAGTATGTGCCCAAGGGCGGGCCCGACGGCGGTGACGGAGGACGCGGAGGGCATATCATCCTGCGCGCGAATCCCCAGTTCTGGACTCTGATACATCTGAAATACCGCAAATACGTGAAGGCCGGCGACGGCGAAAAGGGCGGCTCGGCCCTGCGTCACGGCAAGAACGGCGAGGATATCTATCTCGACGTGCCTGTGGGTACTATCGTGAAGGATGCCGAGACGGATGAAGTGCTGATGGACCTGAGCGAAGCGGGGGAGGAACGCATCCTGTGCAGGGGCGGCCGCGGCGGACTCGGAAACGACAATTTCAAGACGGCAACCCTGCAGACTCCGAGGTTCGCCCAGCCCGGCGAGGAAGGAGTGGAGGGATGGTTCATACTTGAACTGAAGCTGCTTGCGGACGTGGGCCTTGTGGGCTTCCCCAATGCGGGCAAATCCACTCTGCTTGCGACGGTTACATCGGCGAAGCCCAAGATAGCGAACTACGCTTTCACTACGCTGGAGCCCAATCTCGGTATAGTGAAATACTACGACGACCAGTCCTTCGTGATTGCCGACATCCCAGGCATCATCGAAGGTGCGCATGAGGGGAAGGGAATAGGAGACAGGTTCCTCCGGCATATTGAACGCAATTCCGTGCTGCTGTTCATGGTGTCGGTGGAAGAGGATGATATTGCAGGCACTTACCGTACCCTTCTCAACGAACTCGAAATGTATAATCCGGAACTCCTTGCCAAGCAGCGCCTGCTCGCGGTGACAAAATGCGACATGGTGGATGAAGGGATAGAAAAAGAAATAGAAGCTTCGCTTCCTGCCGGAGTGGAGCACGTATTCATCTCCTCCGTCAGCGGAGAAGGTATCAAAGAACTTACAGACATGCTTTGGAGGGCATTGCAGCAATGAGCGCTTTTATAGAATCCCTTGAATATGCCGACAAAATGGCGACGCTTTCGATCAACGGCTTCAGCAACTCTTTCACCGATGCGCTGATGCCCGTAGTCAGCAACCGCTTTGTCTGGATCCCGATTTATGTGCTGCTGCTCGTGTTCCTGTTCTGGAAACTGGGCTGGCGCAAGACTCTGGTAATTCTTCTGGCGGTGGCGCTGTCGGTAGCCGCAATCGACCAGTTCGCCAACCTGGTCAAATTTTCCGTCGGGAGATACCGCCCGTGCTGGGACAGTTTCATGACGGACAATGGGCTGAAGATATTGGAAAACAAAGGCGGCAGTTACGGATTTTTCTCCGCACATGCGGCAAATACCGCCGGTGTCGCCACAGCCATACTCTATTTTGTCCGGAGCTGGGGGACGCGACGGCAATACAAGGCCCTGGAAGTGTTGTTTGCGCTTTGGGTGCTGCTGGTGAGCGTCAGCCGTATATATGTCGGTAAACATTTTCTGGGCGATGTGACAGTGGGCATCATTGCAGGAATAATTATTGCACACATTCTTTCCTGGGCCATAGGGCAGGTAGTTAACAAATATTTTGTTAAATTTGTAAGTTGACAACGAAGTTCGTTTTATGGGAAAGGTAATAGCGATAGCAAACCAGAAAGGCGGTGTGGGCAAAACCACTACTGCCATCAATCTTTCGGCCTCCCTGGCGGTACTTGAAAAAAAGGTACTACTCATCGATGCCGATCCTCAGGCGAATTCCACTTCCGGACTGAATTTCTCGCCCGATACCGAAAGCGGCCGCACCTTCTATGAGGTGATGATAGGGGAGATAGGCATAGAAGACGCCCTTATCCAGACCGAAATGGCAAACCTGCACCTGGTGCCGTCGCATATCAATCTCGTAGGGGCCGAAATCGAAATGTCGGAGATGGAAAACCGTGCGGGCGTGCTTCGCAATGTGCTTGAGCCTGTACGCAACAATTACGACTACATCATCATAGACTGCTCCCCGTCGCTCGGAATCATCACTGTCAACTGCCTTGCCGCCGCCGACTCGGTAATCATCCCGGTTCAGCCGGAATTCTTCGCCCTGGAAGGCCTCGGCAAACTGCTGCAGACCATTCGCCTCGTGCAGTGCGAGGCAAATCCCGACCTTGCGATAGAGGGCTTCCTCGTAACCATGTTCGACGGCCGCACCAAGGTGCATACCCAGGTGGTGGCGGAACTTCGCGAGCATTTCAAGGACATGGTATTCCGTACCATAATCCAGAGGAATATCAGGCTGAGCGAGGCTCCCAGCCACGGAAAGCCTATCATTCTATACGACATCATGAGCAACGGCGCCAACAACTATATGGGGCTGGCGGCCGAACTGCTTGAACGAAACGGAGAAAAGGGAAATGAGCAGCAACAGTAAAAAAGAACCGCGCGGGCTCGGACGCGGGCTCAGCGCCCTCCTGGGCGACGATGTGAACGTCGAAGCCTTCCGCAAGCCGGTGGGATACGTAAACAAGGAAGTGGCAGGGGCCCGTCCCAGGCAGGATTCTTCCGACATCCTCCGCATACCCGTATCGCAGGTGGAGGCAAATCCTTTCCAGCCCCGAATGGCATTCGACCAGGATGCCCTCGAAGAACTTGCCGCATCCATCCGCACCCTCGGACTGATTCAGCCCATCACCGTCCGCAAAGTCGGTGAAGGCCGTTACCAGATAATCAGCGGCGAACGCCGTTTCAAGGCCTGCAGCATGGCGGGCATGACCATGATACCCGCCTATGTGCGCGACACCAACGACCAGGGCATGCTTGAGATGGCTATCGTGGAGAATATCCAGCGCGAAGACCTCGATCCCATCGAAACCGCCCTCAGTTTCCAGAGGCTCATAGACGAATGCAATCTCACCCAGGAAGAGATGGCCGACAGGGTAGGGAAAAAGCGCGCCAGCGTCACCAATACCCTCCGGCTTCTCAAGCTCCCCGTCAAGATTCAGCACGACCTCAAAGTGGGCCTTCTGAGCGTAGGTCATGCAAAGGTTCTGCTAAGTCTTCCCGACGCCGCTTCGCAGGAGAAGTTCTGCGACATCGTAATCAAGGAAGGGCTCAGCGTCCGCGAACTCGAAAATCTGGTCAGGGCATATCTCAGGAATCCCGATGGTGCGAAGCGCCAGCCAAAAGAGGAGGTCCTGCCGCAGGAATATACCAGGATGCTCTCGCAGCTCGGCAGATATTTCGAAAACGAAATCTCCATAAAGAGAAGTTCTTCCGGAAAGGGGACGATGACTGTCCGCTTCAATTCCGACGATGAGGTGAAAGCCTTTCTCGACGCCCTGGAAAAGCTTGAACACTGATGCGGAGGGGAGCGCTGATATTTGCAGTTTTGCTTGCGGCACTTCTGACGGCCGCGCCTGCCCGTGCCCAGTTCAAGGACGCGGCATTCAGCCAGAGTTACAACGACGACCCGTCATCTCCCGGTGACAGTACCGACACCTTTTTCTCGTTCAAGGAATACTTCGGCGGACTCGGGCACAAGAATCCCGTTACAATCAGGACAATGACTCTGGGTTCCTTCGTGTTTGTCGGAGGCAGCCAGATTTACAACCGCGATTACTGGAAGCTCCCCATAGTCTATGGCGGGGTTCTCGGCGGCACTGCGGCTGGATTCGCCTTGAAGGGCAAGGGCAACGACAAAGCGGCGACTTACTGTTTTGCGGCGGCCGGATTGACATATTGGGCATCCCTGATGGACGGCGTGGTATTCTACGAGAGTGACCAGTCTCCTCTTCCGGGGCGTGCCACGTTTTATTCCCTGCTCCTGCCCGGCCTTGGGCAGATTTACAATGGCGAGGCATGGAAACTCCCGATTTACTGGGGGGGACTGATGGGATCCTTTCATTTTTATTCCCTGAACCGCACGAACTACGAACGTTTCCGCCGCATTTACAATGAATCCACCAATCCCGACGTGCCTTACACGGGGCCCATTTCATCGGAAACAGCCCTTTATTACCGTAACCTTTACAGGCGCTACCGCGATTATTCGGTGCTGGCCATAGCTGCATTCTATCTGCTGCAGGTGATAGACGCCAACGTCTTTTCATATATGCACAGCTTCAATATGAGTGATGATATCGCATTGTCGGCCGGCCCTGCCGTAATCACCCCGGACACATCCTACGCCTTCGGTCCGTCATACAATCCGGCCTTCGGAATGCGCTTTGGCATCACTTTCTGAGTTATGAAAAATTTCCTTCCCCTCTCCATAGTACTTGTCTCCTTGTGCCTTGCCCCGTGCGCGGAAGGCTATGCGGCAGGCCCCAGGCGTGGCAAAGCCAAACGCGAGGCGGCCGGTCTCGCCGCGGAAAACCTCAGGCTGCAGAGGCAGGTGGATTCGCTGATTGCGCTTCTCGACAGCCTCTCGGAAGCCGATGCGCCCGTTCCTGCCGCCGCGGAGGAAAGGACTGCGCCAGGCAGGAGTATGGAGCTTGCCGACAGCCTGATGGATGTCTGGTACCGTCAGCGCAAGTATTCCGACTTCGAGCAGTACCGGAATTATGACATGGATTCCGTCCATTTTTCTTCTGCGGTGTCCGATGAGGAGATGATACGCAGGCTTGAGGCGATGAACTCATACATCAGCCTCCCGTTCAACGAGACGGTAAAGAACTATATGATTCTTTATTCCGAGAAGATGCCCCGCCACATGGGGGCGATGATGGGACGCAGCCTGTACTATTTTCCCATTTTTGAAGAAACTTTCGCACGTTACGGCCTCCCTCTGGAGCTGAAATACCTCTCAGTTGTCGAGTCGAGTCTAAATCCTCTTGCGGAGTCCCGTGCCGGAGCCATGGGAATGTGGCAGTTCATGTACCGTACGGGGAAGCTTTACGGCCTCAAGATCAATTCCTTCGTGGATGAAAGGCTGGACGTGGAAAAATCTGCCGATGCGGCTGCGCGTTACCTGCGCGACGCCCACAATGTGTTCGGCGACTGGAATCTTGCCATCTGCTCATACAACTGCGGTTCCGGAAACGTGAACAAGGCAATCAAGCGGGCCGGAGGCAAAATGGATTTCTGGAGCATTTATCCTTACCTGCCCCGCGAGACCAGGGGCTACGTGCCAGCCTTCATAGGAGCCATGTATGCTTTCAACTATGCCAGGGAATATGGCTTGGAGGCGGAGGACGTGGGAATGCCCGCCAAGGTCGACACCTTTGAAATCAGGCGCAATCTCCATTTCAGGCAGATAAGCGAGGTGGTGGGAGTGCCGGAAGAGACCGTAAAGATGCTGAATCCGCAGTATACGCACGATATCATCCCGGGCAACGAAGCCGCCTGCATATTGAATCTGCCTTATTCATGGACAGGCCCGTTCATTGCCGCGAACACCGATTCGCTGTACACCCACCGCGCCAATGAACTGCTGAACGCACAGGTGCTGAAGAACATATCGGAAAGCGGCCATGAAGAACGCATCGCCTACAAGGTGAAGTCGGGCGACTATCTCGGAAAAATTGCCAGGAACAACCGGTGCACGGTGGCTGAAATCAAGAAATGGAACCATCTGCGCAGCGACAACCTGCGGGTGGGCCAGATACTTTATATCTACAGGAAATAAACAAAACCCGGGGCCTTGCGACTCCGGGTTTTAATTCAAACAAGGGCAGGGGATTACTCGGCCTTGCCGTTGCTTCCGAGCACGTTCACAATCTTGTGCTCATAGAGTTTCTTCATTTCGTCGCGGGCGGGACCCAGGTATTTGCGGGGGTCGAATTCGCCGGGCTTCTCGTTGAAGACCTTGCGGACTGCGGCGGTCATTGCAAGACGGCTGTCGGAGTCGATGTTGATCTTGCAGACAGCGCTCTTGGCGGCCTCGCGGAGCTGCTCCTCGGGGATACCTACTGCATCGGGAAGTTTTCCGCCGTTGGCGTTGATGATGTCGACATACTCCTGGGGAACGGAAGATGATCCGTGGAGGACGATGGGGAAGCCGGGAAGTTTCTTCTCAACTTCGTGGAGAACGTCGAATGCGAGGGGCGGAGGTACCAGGCGTCCGGTCTTGGGGTCGCGGGTGCACTGCTCGGGCTTGAACTTGTAGGCGCCGTGGCTGGTGCCGATGGAGATTGCGAGGGAGTCGCAGCCAGTGCGGGTGGCGAAGTCGATAACTTCCTCGGGGCGGGTGTAGTGGGACTCCTCTGCGGAAACCTCATCCTCTACGCCGGCGAGCACGCCGAGTTCAGCCTCGACGGTAACATCGTACTGATGAGCGTATTCCACTACTTTGCGGGTGAGGGCGATGTTCTCTTCGTAAGGGAGGGAGGATGCATCGATCATCACTGAGCTGAAGCCCATGTCGACGCAGCTCTTGCAAAGCTCGAAGCTGTCGCCGTGGTCGAGATGGAGGACAATCTGGGGATTCTCCCAGCCAAGTTCCTTTGCATACTGGACTGCGCCCTCTGCCATGTAGCGGAGGAGAGTCTGGTTTGCATAGTTGCGGGCGCCCTTGCTCACCTGGAGGATGACGGGGGACTTGGTTTCTGCCGAGGCCTGGATGATGGCCTGGAGCTGCTCCATGTTATTGAAGTTGAAAGCGGGGATGGCATAGCCGCCTTTGACTGCCTTTGCGAACATCTCACGGGTGTTCACAAGGCCAAGATCTTTGTAATTAACCATATTTCTTGTATAAAAGATTTATTTTCTGTTTAAGGCAGCGCAAATTTAGTTATTTTTGCGACACTTTATATAATTTTACTGCAATAAATGAGCCAGCGGATTCTGTTTATACACGGACTTGCATCATCGGGCAAGTACAAGATGGCAGATCAGCTCCGTATCCTTTTCAAAGGCTCGGAAGTGCTCTCGCCGGATGTTCCTCCGGAGCCTGACAGGGCGCTGCCATTTTTGCAGGAAACCTGCGCGGACTGGCAGCCCGACCTGATAGTGGGCCATTCCCTCGGTGGATTCTGGGCGCAGAAACTGCGCGGCTGGCGCAAAGCGCTGGTAAATCCCACTTTCGACATATCCCCCCTGCTGAGAATCAATATGGGGGAGATGGAGTATCTGAGTCCGAGGGAGGACGGTGCACGCTCGTTCATCGTTACCGAAGAGATGTGCAGGGGATACGAAGCCCTTGAGGCTGTGGAATTCGACGGTCTGGACGAAGAAGAGAAGGAAAATACCATTGCGTTCTTTGCCGATAAAGACGAAGTGGTGAGACAGGGGCCCGTGTTTGAACAGCATTACGGGAAGCCCGGGATAGTTTATCCCGGGAAACATCTTCCCGTTTATCCTGAAGTAAAGGAATATATTGTACCTGAACTGATTAAATTCTGTAACCGGCAATGAAGTATCTTGTCAACAACTGCACCGAAGCCTGCCGGAACATGGCCTTCGATGACTTCGCCCTTGAGCATCTGCCCCTGGACGAACCCGTGTTCTTCCTCTGGCGCAACGCTCCCGCCGTGATTATCGGCCTGAACCAGAACGCTTATGCGGAAGTGAACCTCAATTATCTGGATGAGAAGGGGATAATGCTTGCCCGGAGGGTGACCGGAGGCGGGGCCGTCTATCACGACCTCGAGAATCTCAACTACACTATAGTGGGGAAGTCCCGCGACCTTGCGGAAGATTATCCCGATTATCTCTACTACATGGTGAACGCCCTGCGCGAACTGGGCGCCCCCGCGGAACTCAGCGGACGCAACGACATAATGGTGGAAGGCCGCAAATGCTCCGGATATGCAAAGCGCGTCTGGAAGGACCGCCTGATGGTTCACGGCACCCTGATGTTCGACGTTGACCTCGAAGATATGATGCAGGCCCTGTCGGTGACCGGAAGCAAGATGTCGGCGTCCGGCATAGCATCCGTTCGGAGCAAGGTCGCCAATCTCAGGGACTATCTGCCCCAGTTCGACAACATAATGCAGTTCAAGGACGCTCTGCACGGCATTCTGGCAGGCGATGACTGCGAGGTGCCGCTCAGCGATGCCGACCAGGCCCTGATAGAGCGGATGGCAGATGAGAAATTCCGTACCTGGGATTGGATTTACGGGAAATCCCCTGAGGCCCAGTTCAAGACCTCGCGCAAATTCGCCTGCGGCACCGTGGAGGTTTCATGGTCGGTCAACCACGGCCTTCTGGAAGATGTCCGCTTCGGAGGAGATTTCCTCGGCAACCTGCCGGCGGACGGCATAGCAGCCCGTCTTCAGGGCCACCGCTTCGAAAAGTCCGAACTGCTCGCCACCCTCTCCTCCGGATCACCTTCCGTGGAGGACTGCTTCGATTCCCTTACGGCTGCAGGGCTTGTTGAACTGTTGACTTCGGCTGAATAGAATTGCACGGTTGTATTATGACAATATCGCTTTCTGATTTCATCATAAATATGTATCTTTGTCGAAACACTTGATTATGCAGATTCTTCAGCAGGCAATCTCCATCGCGGAACTCAAAGAGTTGGCACAAAATACCTTCGGCGACATGATAAAATGCGTGGCCGATGCAAAACGGGGCCAGTTGGCCATCGATGCCAATCTGCACGCGGATCTGGAGCGTCTGCTGTTGGAAGACGGCTCCGCAAGTCAGGGAATCCATTAAAGCAATTGTCCGACAATTTATAACCGAATAAATGCAACATTCTTCCCTTGAAAACGGTCGTTGGGCCGAACTTTCCTTCCCGCAGCAGATGGCCAACATCGGCAGCGAAACTTCGCGTGTGTTGAAAGCGCTGGAGGCGGGAAAGGAAAGCCGTGCAGAAAGCGCGTTTGCCCGTTTCCAGGAGCTTATCGACCTGACTATCAGATATGGCAGGTTGGGCGAACCACTGTCCGCCCGCAGCGCGATGTGGGAAGAACTCTGCCGTTTTCGCGAACTTTACTGCGCCGCCTTCGAAGAGCGTAATCTCCCTGAACTTGCCGCCGCCAACCGGTATCTGGACCAATTTGCCTCCATAAGATAGTCGGTAACCAACATATCATCATTTCGGGCCATCACAAAGCTCTGTTTGAAGAATTCCTGGCGTTATAGCATTTGACTTGCGATTCATGCAGATCAGTGCTTGTGAACGATGTACGACTGCAGGGCTTCTTCCCTCGGAAGGTTTTCTCCACCTCGGTATATCCGGCGGCAGAGATATAATAAGAATTCAGATTTCTCTTCAAGCCTTTTCCGACAGGGGGCACTACGCATACTAAGCCGTTTTTCCATCATTCCATCCCTTCTTTGCAAAATGAAAGATGGAAATAATAACTAAGGGTTGCATCACGAACAGTAGGATGTCTTTTGCTAAGGTCGCCTGACGTAACAAGGATAGTTCCCAGAGTAAACGGCCAAAGACCACTATGGAAAGGATGAGGACAACAATCCTAAACCACTTCTGTTCGGCAATTCTTTGGCATCCGCTGCATAGTGCCAATTGTGCAGCATAGTAAATTAATGCAACAATTGGAACATACTTAGCAACCAAAGCAACCAGGAAAACGACATCATGTAGAGGATAAAGGAAACCATCATCCAGCCATACCGCAGCATACATTCTCTGCTCGATAAAGTGGAGAGTGCCAAAAAGTATAACGAATACAGAACAAAGAACAAGAGTTTCCACGATGTCGTCCGGCTCTTTAACCTTTGGTAACGCAATTCCAATCAATAAAGAGGCAACCCCGATAAATAGACCATATACGCGGCTGAAGGCGTTAACTTGAAGTTGAAGAAACCTGAAACACAAGACACCGATAAGTACGGTCAACACTCCGGCAATAACCTTCCACAAGCAGGATAGTTTTCTCCCTATCATTATGCCTATCCATCCCAACCATAATCCTGTTGCCACTGGAGAGATGGTCCAGAATCCCTTGATGTGGAATTGAGAGAGCAGGAAAAAGAGCAAGAATAAACCTGCAAACAGGTAGGTCGTATTTTGGAGTTTGTTATCTTTCGTCATATTATTTAATTTTTAATTGCTTCCCAAGAATCAGTAATAGAAGAGCATTTTTAGTTACTATAACTTTTGGCTGTTTTGTTTCTTTTTTATTCGATAAAACTCGCGTTTTGCTTTTTTAAGTTGCTTGTTGAAAGCCTTGTCTGAATGCAATCGGGCATAAGCGGCACTGGCAACGACCTTCCCAGCCTCAATGTCGCTGTACCAGTGTGCTCCTACAATCACACGACTGAATGCGCCATCTTGCCCCCGGAGCAAAATCTCGTCCTGACGATCAGGGTTAATCTCTGCCAGAATAAGGGAAATTCCCGTATAGATTGCAGAATGCCCGCTGGGATAACTCCCGTTGGTAATCAACCATGAATCATTATCAGGTATACCTGAAGGCTCATTAAAATACATAAATGGCCGTTCTCGCATATAGTGATGTTTCGCTTCTCGTGTTGCATAATCACCGAATGTTTCCTTTGAGCGAAGAAGAAGCTCGGACAACATCGGCATACTTTCCAAAGTTATGGGCATGCCAAAAGCATCGGAGAACAGAGACAGGATGTTCTCGCCACCAACATTCGCATCAATTACAGCCTGCTTCCCTCTGTCCGTATTTCTAAGAGTCTTCGCTGAAAAGAAAATGCAACTATCCAGTTTAAACCTGTCGCTGCCCGCCGCCGGAGGCTCGGGAAGAATTACCACACTGGCAGGTATTTCCTCGAGAGAAAGATATGGAACATATTCCTGTGCATTAAGAAATGAAGGTAACAACAGCAGGAGTAAGACAGATAGCATAGCGGAGCGCTTTCTTCGTTGATAAAAATAGCGAGGGTGCTGAGTAATCATATAAATCAATGCCATAGGTATCAGGATAATCAGTAAATGAAAAGCAATCAGCCCTGCAATCCAAAGCATAAAAACAAAAATACTCCATGTGCCTTTAAAGAGCAAGCTAACTTTGTCAGTCCTGTTAAATTGCCGTAGTTTCGAATCAATGTACCGAAAAGCGCGTTTCTCGCTGTACCACGGAAGTGGATGAATTATTTCAGCGCAGAACATTACTTGCCCGATGTTATCTGCATAGAAAAAATCCTGAATATCAACAAACCTCTTTTCGTACGCTTTCCGAATTTTTTGAATTTCCGTTGAATCCAATTTGTTTCTCACCTCAAATTCCTCAGGAAAATAAAGATTCTTTTCATCATCTTTATAGCCTTTTACAAATCTTTCATGAATATTATTGGCAAATGAGTCCAATTTCTTCCCATTCAAATCATTTATCGAAAGATATAAAATACCATCTTTGTCGATCTTTATATCTTTCCATTTCTTTTTTTTATTCATTAAGGATAAAGTGTCTGAGTTTCCCACACGGTAAAGAGCACTGCCAATAACTTCATTAGGATCCACTAAAGATTTCTCCTTCTCTTTGGATTCTTCGTCAATTTTAGATTTTTTTCCAGATGCCTTTATCTTATTAAATGAACGAAGCCGGACAGATGGATTTGAATTATTTTTCTCCGTATCAGAAATAAGGTGGCCAACCGAGGAATGAAATCCTCCGGAAATACCAATATTGTTAAGCCGGTCGCCTTTATAGAGCGTAATCCCAGTATTTGCCCATGGTTCAGCTGTGTTGAACATATATAAGACATAATCCCGCCCCAACGACTGATGGATGATTAATGCGCCTTCTGTCGTTGAAACTGTTTTGCTTTCGTAAAGCAAATTGTCCTCAAAATAAGAAACAGTATACCTTATGATCAGGAAGATGCACATAAGGATTGCAAGTATCAGAGTGATAAAACCAAGAAGAGGTCTACTATTCTTGTGCCCCGTTATTGTCCTGGCAAAAGAATCCTCATCTATAATGATTCTATCATTATCGTCAACGAGGTTCCCTGATAGTAGCCAATTTGTAATATCCTTCTTCATACTTTCAGATAGCATTGTAGGTTTCTACGATGATAAGAAAAGACCCGACATTATCCTCAAACCACGCTTCCTTATATTGATCTACATAATATCCGTACAATTCAATCTGGCTGCTTCTATCTCCGTAACCACCTCCGAATTTAAAAGGATTGGTATATATAGAATCATTCGAATCCAGATTCTTAGGCTGAGGCTTTATACCTGTTTTCTCAGCGTCTTCCTTGGAAAGGACATCTCGTGTCCATCGAGACGTAAACTTAGTTAAATCTTCGCCTTCCGCTAGAAAATAGTGTACAAAATTCTCATATTTAAATTCTTTGCCTTTTTTTTTCAATTCCTTCTTGTAAGCATCAACCTTTTCTATTTTCCCATTCACAAGGCTGTCACTTGCATCCATAAACTTGCTATTAGCGATATCTATCATCATTCTAAAAATGGTCGCGTCATCTAAGACAATATCATTGATGGCAAACTGTAGAGTCCCGTCTTGCCTAATGTATATCTGCTCCCGTTCTTTTCCTATGAATTCATACTGGATTTTGTTATCCTTTTTATCCGTTGGAGGACGATCCGAAAAATCATCAGAATTTTTGCCTGTTGGGAAAACTCTCATCAGCAGGGCATCCTGGGGCTTGTCAGCATAGATTCTGTACTTTGCACGGTATGTGTCTCTGGCACCATTTGCTCTGGGATCTTCAATAAATCCTTCACTTCCTACCCAAGGCTCGCGGAGGGGATTATTTTTGTAAGTGTCTTCGACAAGATGATGTACTGCAGTGTGTTTTTTGCCGGAAGCCCTGACCGTAATATATTGCCCCTCTTTCACTTTAATCCCAGAATCCGCCCAAAGAGTTGCCGTATTGAAAAGCCAATAAGACACTTCCTTTTCTTCGTTACGGATAGTCGTGGCCCCCATTGCGTTAGTCACGATATCATTATATGGGTACATCCGCTTTAACGACACTAACACAAGTGCTATGCCGCCGATTAAAGCCACAGAAATGACAAACACAAAAAGGAAAATCCGAAGTACTGACCTGGGATTGTTAAGAATCTGAATAATCGGACGATATTTCTGTATTTCAATAGTTACCTTCTTGTCTTCTTTGACCTTATTATCCATGGTAGAGAAATAATTAGTATTAACGAGTTTCTATCTCAAAATAGGTGTAAAACGGAACCCAATGCTACAAATATACCCCATCTCTATGTTTTTTCCAAACATTCCATACTTATATTATTCTCATTGTCAATGATGTCAGAGAATCTGAAAGTCGGTTATCCTTTTAACGTTGCTCCTAATCTAAACTTCAAATAGCAATTGAATAATTAAGATAAAAGGTATAACTTTGTATGCGAGTTAAAAGCAACACCCATCAACC
>CAJONC010000011.1 GCA_905235675.1 uncultured Bacteroidales bacterium
GTATCCTTGGCCTTCATTGCAGCCTTGATATCTTCCTGGATTTGCTGTTCGAGTGTCATAATTTTATAGTCATTGTCAGTGTACAAATTTACTTATTTTCGACAGGATAATCCTCTTCCGTACGAAAAAAATGGAACTTCCACGTTGAAAACTTTGTATGTTGCTGTTGTTTCGAAGCAGGCGTAGCCTGCAAAGCGCTCATCGGAGCGCCGGCCGGGCCGGGTATCTTTGGAACGAAACGAGAAAATACGGAAAGGCGGAAAGGCCGCAGGGGATAGCGGCGTCAGCCGCGGATAAAAGGGGCAGCGCCCCCCTTCAAAACGGAAGAAGCTCCAGGCGAATGCCTGAAGCTTCTGCAAGACTGGTTTTTGAAAGATTGTCAGGCGGCGTTTGCGGAATGATGATTATGCTCGCTTTTCAGACTTTCCTGCGTTTTTCGCTTATTATGAATTGCCGTTTTTGCGGGAACTTCCCGCTATAATCAGTACTTTCTTCATGTTACAATGTGGTTTATGATGCAGGTTGGGTCATTTCTTCAGTCTTGCGATGAGACAATCATGAACGATCTGGTAAGCCTCCTCCGGGTTGTAATGTGTACCGGGCTTCAGAATTAGATCCGTGTCCGCAAGGAATTCTTCATCATTAAGCTTATCTTCCAAATTGAGCACAAACTCCTTATACGTAGGAAGATGTGACGCAGTGAAGGCAAGGTACCTTTCATAAGCCTGCATAACCTTTGCTTTGTCAAGTTCCGGTCTCTGATTCAGGATGTTCGACAAATCGAACAAGTCCCTGCCTTTTCTTCTCTGGTACACTGCCCGCAGCTTGGTCCCGGTAAGTTCCTCAAGTTCGTAAGTCAGTACCTGGCATTTCCCATTATACCAACTGTTCTTGACCTCGAAGGGAACTCTGACCAAGGGGAAAACGCTGAAATGCTCTTTGCAGTTAATCTCCACCTTCAAGTGCAGTTCGCCGCCCTCCATTTCTGTAGGTTGAATATGAAAGACCAGAGTGTTATTATACTTCTTCTGTTTGACAACCGGCGCTCCGATGAAAGACAGCGCCTCCCTGAGGCGTGCCAGTGTCTCTTTGATGGGCTCCGAGGTCACTTGTACAAGGTCAATATCCTCGGAGTATCTGGGTTGGGGAGAAAGGTAGAGCTTGCCCAGAGCAGTACCTCCACGGAACGCAAGGTGGGTGGAGAGAAAAACATCGTTGTATATTTCGCAAATGGTCCGACAGATAATCAAGTCTTGCTCTATCTGCTGGTTCAACCCCCACGGAGCCTGTTCACTCCATTCAGTAATATACGATACCGGTATCATAGTTCGTCAATTTCAATGGTTTCATTCATCTGAATTTTCCAACGGGAATTCACTTCACAATTTGTGGCAGGCACCCCGGGTTTAAGCGGAGCCGGCTGCATTCTTGTATGAGCTTCCTGCATTAAGGAGAAGAGAGCATCGGCCGTGTCTTTTTCCTCAAGGACCTCCTCCAGAATGTAGCCCAGTCTCTGAAAGCAGGCAACGGGCGCCACCTTCAAAAAGTCTGATCCCGCTTTTGCAAAATCAAGCCTGGGAGACAGTTCCGCCAGAACTGTAGCAGCACGGGTGATACTGCCATTCCTCTGCTGATATGCAACCAAATCGATGGCCGTCAATTCCGGCCCGGACACATTGATGTATCCAGTTCTGGTCTGGCGTTTTTCTACATATTCCATAGGGATGGATGAGCGGTAGAAGTACTTTGTGGCGTATTTTTCAGTAGTTTTCCCCCGCATGGTGGGAGGCTCCAGCATGACCGAAAAAGTCATGGGCGACTGATGGGCGGCACCGAGATAGCTGGCAGCACTCAGCAGCGCGACGTAGTAGTTCCTTCCCAAATGCCGCATCAGGTCATCCAAATAGAAGGGCTGAGGGGCAAAACCTCTGAGGGCGTACTCATCCGGGATAATGACATAAAATCCCTGGACGGGAATCATCAGCCGCCCTTTTCTTACCTCGCGCGACAGCGCAGTTGAGATGGCATTGGCTTTCATCTGAGGGAAGGACTCAACGACCTCTTCGCGCGAGAAAGTATATTTCCCACGGGGAGGTTTGGATGAAATCCAGTCGGCAATACTTAGTGATTTGCTCATGGTTCTACTGTTCTATGTGCAAATATAGTCAAAAATTGTACAATTCCGCATATATGATAGTAAATCCAAAATCTCGTATTTCCTGCAGGTATCACTTGGAACAGGGAAAATCTTGAAAATCTAACTAAAATCGAGAATGAAACTTTCAAGTTAATACGCGAGATATCAGATACTTACAAAACGGGGCACAAAGAAAAAACGGAATTTTCACGTGGGAAATTCCGTTTAGTAGCGGGGAGATACCCATTTATATCTCTTCCGCGTGTGTGAGAACTTGATGGCTTTTTTTCTTTCGGAGTCTCCTGGTGAGTCTGAAAGAGGTGAAATAGCTATTTTATTTCGGCGACGCTTTTTTGGAAAAACCGGCGCAAGTCTCCGATTTTTGAAGCGCTTGAGCCGATAAAGTAGAACAGCTGTTAGAAATATTGAACGAATTTATCCTCGGTTTCAAGGCAGTGTTAGAGTTCAAGTAATATGAGGTCAATATTTCCACTCATATTCGACAGTGTCCACATCGAGTTGCAGCACGATGCTCGTATCTGCCCAAAGCTCAATTATCATGTTCCTGTACGCAACACAGTGGTAGTTATACGCTAAATTGTGCTTGGTGAGTTTTAATAATGCATCGTGTTTCCCTTTCTCATAATCGGTTAAACATTTATAACCGCCGTGACGATGCCATAAAGAAGGCTTCATGAACCGATAAAGGTCATAATCTTCCACTGCATCATAGAAATGGTATTTGATGACCAATGACTTTGCGTTTGGTCTTAGATAAGCTATAGAATCATATTCCGAAATATCATCCTCGAAAACAAAAGAAATGAACTGCTTTTCTTTGTCAACAAGGATAGTCTTTATAACGCAGTCATGAGGCGTGGGCATATTCGGCAACACGTCAGTGTCTAAACGGTACAGCTCGTTCATAAAGAGTTATTAGTAGGCAATGTCGTTTCGTAAAGCAAAGATACAAGATTTCAAATGAAAATCAAATTCGGACTTGAAATGGGGACTCTACAATGGTCTGGACACGAAAACAGGACGCCTCCGAAGAAATGTTCTGTTTAGTAGGCTACGGAGTTGAAAAGTCTACATATCTTCTGATGTCATTTGAGGAAATCTGTGAGTTTTGGGAGTATTGGCAGCGACACGGAAGAGGAACGATACTGACGATAAAAAGCGGAGAAAAAAGGAGGACCGAAGTCCTCCCATAAGCCACAGGTAGAGTTAGAAGCACCTTGTCGGTGCAAGTACGCTCATGCTACTTAACGTCCCTCAACGTGTCGGTAGTAAGAACGGACTTTCTCGACCTTGCCATTGCGAGTGCGTTTGTACGCCTTCACTTTGACAAGTTTGGGAGCCTTGAACTCGAAATGCAAGCTCACGCTCAAACGTAATAACTTCTCTTTTAGCATTGTTTAAATAATAGTCTCGTAGAAGTTTTTCGGGAGGTGTAGGAAGCACTCCTGTGGCTCTCTTTCCATGAAAAAAGGCATTTCAGTGAGGGCTGAAACACCTTTAAATTTTGAGACTATTACTAACAACGTTAGTTGTCTTAAACAATGCTAATGCAAAGTTACGACTATTTTGCAGACTTGCAAATGTTTTCGTGAAGTGTTATGGTTTGGGAACAGACAAATCGGGAAATCTAACCATAACCGAGAGTGAAGCCTCCCGTGTAATGCATTCTATATTAGGTAGTTTCAAAAATGTGGAAACAAAAAAGAGGAAAAATCGAAAGGTTTTTCCTCTTTAGTAGCGGGGGGAGGACTCGAACCTCCGACCTCCGGGTTATGAGCCCGACGAGCTACCGACTGCTCTACCCCGCGATGTTGGACTGCAAAGGTAGCAATTATTTTTTAATTTGCAAAAATGCCAGTATTCCTTCCAGATCGTCCTTTGCAAAGCTGCTCTGCCCGCCTGTGGCGAGGTTTTTTATCTGCACCGTGCCCGCCGCGGCCTCGTCGGCTCCGGTAATCGACAGGAACGGGATGGCCTTGCGGTCGGCATAGTCGAACTGCTTTTTGAGTTTCGAGCTCTCCGGATATATCTCCACGGAAACCCCAAGCCCGCGAAGGGCGGAAGCGACGGGCAGAACGTACCGCACTTCTTCAGCACCCATGTTGGCGAACAGCAGGGTAGTGGCGGAACGCAAATCCGCAGGGAACTTGTCCAGCCCCTTCAGCACGTCGTAGATACGGTCCGCACCGAACGAAATCCCCACTCCCGACATGTCCGGAAGCCCGAAAATGCCCGTAAGGTTGTCGTAGCGTCCTCCTCCGCAGATACTTCCTATCTGCCAGTCGAGGGCCTTCACCTCGAATATCGCTCCGGTATAATAGTTCAGGCCGCGGGCGAGCGACAGGTCGAGATCCACAGGCACAGACACTCCTGCGGCGGCAATCAGGCCGAAGAGCTCGTCCAGCTCGTCGAGGCCGCGAAGGCCGTTTTCGGAAACTATGCCCGAAGCGGAAGCCCCTCCGAACAGGGAGCGCATGGAGGCGAGTTTCTCCTCCACGGTGCCCGACAGTCCGAGAATCTGCTCTACCACCGCAATGGCCGAACCTGAAAGCCCTTTTCCGCGGATCTCGTCAAGGACGGCATCCAGCCCTATCTTGTCGAGTTTGTCTATCGCAACGGTGATGTCCACCACCTTGTCGGGCGCACCGCAGATCTCGGCGAGGCCGGTCAGCACCTTGCGGTTGTTTATCTTCAGGGCTACGCGTATGTCCAGAAGCCCGAACACCTTGTCCACTATCTGCACCAGCTCCAGCTCGTTCAGCTGCGACTTCGAGCCTATCACATCCACATCGCACTGGCAGAATTCGCGGTAGCGGCCCTTCTGCGGACGGTCTGCGCGCCACACAGGCTGAATCTGGAAGCGCTTGAACGGGAAGGAAATCTCGTTCTGGTGCTGCACCACGTAGCGGGCGAAGGGGACGGTAAGGTCGTAACGCAGGCCCTTGTCGCACAACTCCTTGGAAAGACGCGCCGCATTGTAGCTGCCATCTTCCGTGCGGAAACCCTCAAAATCCACTCCGGTAAAAGGGTCCCCCGAATTCAGCACGCGGAACAGGAGCTTGTCGCCCTCGTCGCCATACTTCCCGAGCAGTGTGGAAAGGTTTTCCATCGAGGGAGTCTCTATCTGGGAGTATCCGTACAGGCGGAAAACGCTCTTTATCGTATCAAAAATATAATTCCTCTCAGCCATTTCCTGCTGCGAGAAATCTCTCATTCCTTTCGGGATAGACGGTTTATTTGCCATAATTTAACAAGATTTGTCAATAATAATTTCAAGCCTCCATTTCGGGCGGCCTTTCACTGCGCCCCGCTGTCCGTAGAACACCCTGCCTCCAACCTGACGGCCGGAATTGATAAGATCCCAGAGGTTGTCGAGGGCGCTTTCCGTAAGCCCCACCGGCTCGGTAAGGCGGAACAGTACGTAACGCGGATGGGCAAGGGCCAGCAAGGAACGTATGGAAACCATATTTCCGTTGCAAACGGAGTCTTTCACGCTGCGGAAATAATCTTCCGCAATGTCATCCACCTGGGCAATATGCTCCATGGTCCCGCGCAGCGACGGCAGCAGCGAAGGGTTCATCTCCTTCAGCACCGGGATCACCTCGCCGCGGAGGCGGTTCCTCTTGTACGCCGGCGAAGCATTGCTGCTGTCCTCGCGCCACGCATGCCCTTCCGCTGACATCCACCCGCGGATTTCGGCCCTCGAAGTTCCGAGCAGCGGACGCACGATGCGCCCCCTGTCTCCCATCCCGCGGAGCCCCCTGGTGCCCGTGCCACGCACAAGATTCAGGAGGAAGGTCTCGGCGTTGTCGTCGGCATTGTGTGCAACTGCCACGCAGTCAAAGCCTTCGGCCTCGCACAACGAATCGAACCATGCATAGCGCAGCTCCCGTGCCGCCATCTCTATGCTCAGCCCGCCCTCCGCGGCAAAGGCCCTGGTGTCAAAGCGCTTCACGAAGACCGGCAGGCCCTTCCGCGCAGCATATTCCCGCACGAAGGCCTCGTCGCCGTCGGATTCCTCCCCCCTAAGCCCGAAGTTGCAGTGAGCAATGGCAAAACAGGCTCCCGGAAACAGTTCGGGAGCCTTTTCGGCCATGTACATCGAATCGATGCCGCCGCTCACTGCAAGCAGCACTTTCATCACTTCTTGGACGTAAGTGTATAGGAGAAGCCCACTTCCACGAATTCCTTGAGCTGGACCGTGCGGAAACCTTCAGGATGTTTGTCGTTGGTAATCAGCACGGTATCGTCGTAAATCATATTGGTGGTGAAGGTCAGCGTAAAGAACTTGGCCAACTTCCAGAACACTTTGTTGTCCCAGTTTACACGGAGGTTCTGCGGGTTCTTCAGATAGTTGGAGAAGAGCACGAGCTGCGTGGTATACTTCAGCTTGTCGTTGATTGTGAAATTGAAGTCGGTCTTGACCTGGGCACCAAGTTCGAAGCGCGATGTCCGGAAGTATTGCCCGACAGGTTCCTTGTCCGCCACTGCCTGGTCGTAGGCCGCCTGCTCTACGTCGGAGAGTTTGCGCAGCTCCATACCGTAAGCCTTGCGGAGATCCTCGTTGCGCACTATGACGAATCCTCCGGTGAGAGGGGACACGTTGACCGAAACCCAGGGCTTGGGGGTCCACAGGAGACCGATACCGAGGCTTGAATACGCAGGCGACAGAAATCCGGACTTGAGCGAACGGGCGTCTCTCCAGTCTTTGGTGGTGGCTGTGGCGCCTTCAGGAAGGCCGGTCGGGGCCTTGTAGTCGTAGTTCTCGTTTATCTGTGTCTTGAAGTCGAAGTTGGCGGAATAATTCAAGTGCTTGATGGGGGTTTCGTATCCCCATTTGCTTTCAAAGTAGACGCGGTCCTTGACTTTCTGGATTATAGGTTTGTCGGAAGAGTAGAGAAAACCGTAGTCGATCTGCAGACGGTTGTTCCACAGCATTTTGCCCTTCGCATAGTTGGCGTTGGCGTCGATATAGGATGTGAGGGTGACGTTGTTGTTGCCGCCTGCCGCCCAGTCGCGGAGCTGGGTCTGCGCGAAGTTGATGTTGGTAAGCAACGACTTGGTCCAGTAGACAGGCTTGGGTTCGGGTGCCTGGGCCTGGGGGGCTTCTGCGATTGCTGCGGCAGCTTCTGCTGCAGCCTTCTGCGCGTCATCCTGGGCGTAGGCGCCCAGAGCTGCGGCAAATAAAGGGATAATAAGCAGTATCTTTTTCATAATATTCTGTTTAATAGGCAATTGCAAATACTACGCGTTGCTTGGAAGGCTTCCCTGAATAAATGTCGAATCCTTCTTCTTCGCATACGCAGCTGTCCACGGGGATGCAGCGGATGGTGGCCTTTGTGGCATCCTTGATGGCCTGTTCGGTCTCGGCGGTACCGTCCCAGTGGCAGAGCAGGAATCCTCCCTTTGTGATTTCGGTCTGGAATTCTTCCCAGCTGTCGCACTTGCGTATGTTGGCATCGCGGAACGCGAGGGCTTTGTCGTATATATTCTGCTGGATATCAGCGAGAAGCTCTTCAATGCGGGCATCCACTCCTTCGAGGCTGACGGTGGTCTTTTCAAGGGTGTCGCGGCGCGCGATTTCCACCGTTCCGGCGGCGAGGTCGCGTGCTCCGAGGGCGAGGCGCACGGGCACTCCCTTCATCTCCCATTCGGCGAACTTGAAGCCGGGGCGCAGGGTGTCACGGTCGTCGATCTTTACGGATATTCCCTTGACGGAGAGGAGTTTGCTTATCTCGTCGAACTTGCCGAGCACCGCTTCGCGCTCTTCGTCGGTCTTGTAGATTGGCACCATGACCACCTGGATAGGGGCGAGTGCGGGAGGGAGGACGAGGCCGTTGTCGTCGCTGTGTGCCATGATGAGGGCTCCCATCAGGCGGGTGCTGACTCCCCACGAGGTGGCCCAGACATATTGCAGGCTGCCGTCCTTGTCGGCGTACTGCACGTCGAAGCTCTTGGCAAAGTTCTGCCCGAGGAAGTGCGAGGTGCCTGCCTGAAGGGCCTTTCCGTCCTGCATCATGGCCTCGATGGTGAGGGTGTCGAGCGCGCCGGCGAAGCGTTCGTTGGGGCTCTTGTGTCCTACGATTACGGGCAGGGCCATGGTTTCGCGGGCGAATTTGGCGTATACCTGCACCATCTCCTCTGCTTTGGCCTGAGCCTCTTCAGCGGTGGCGTGCGCGGTGTGGCCTTCCTGCCAGAGGAATTCAGCGGTGCGGAGGAAGGGCCTTGTGCGCATCTCCCAGCGGACCACGTTGCACCACTGGTTGCAGATGATGGGGAGATCCCTCCAGGATTTTATCCAGTTTTTGTAGACGCTCCAGATGATGGTTTCGGAGGTGGGGCGGACGATGAGCTCCTCTTCCAGCTTTGCATCCGGATCCACGACCACGCCCTTTCCGTCGGGATTGTTCATCAGGCGGTGGTGGGTTACCACGGCGCATTCCTTCGCGAAGCCGGCGACATGCTCCGCCTCACGGCTGAAGAAGGATTTGGGTATGAAGAGAGGGAAGTATGCGTTCTGCACTCCGGTCTGCTTGAATGCCGCGTCGAGCACCGACTGCATCTTCTCCCAGATTGCGTATCCGTAGGGCTTGATAACCATGCAGCCCCTAACTGCCGACTGCTCAGCGAGGTCGGCTTTAACTACGATGTCGTTGTACCACTGGGAATAATTTTCCGCCCTTGGTGTAATCTCTTTTGCCATAAAAAACTTTAGAAAATTCTGCGTTTTTTCACGATATTTGCATCTAATAATAAACGGGAGGATAACTCCTGCGTCTTATCAAAGACGACGCAAATATACAAATTATTTAAGGAAGATTCATTATGATTCGCAGACTGATATTGATGATGGCAGTGGTGCTGGCGGCAGTATCCTGTGGCATAAGCTCTGAATACGGTTCTGCAAACCGTTACCAGGATGGCATATACTATAAAGGTTTCGACAAGGACCTTCAGGTGGTGGAGCCTCTTACCGAGGAGGATTTCGCCGCGCTTGCCGCGGAAAGGATACGTGAATCGCAGGCCGCAGGGCGCGATACCCTCGTGCTGATTGTCGAAGATCCCTGGGCATCTCCCTGGTACTACAGCAGCTGGTACGGCCCCCGCTTCGGCTGGTACGGCGGCTGGCACGGCCACTGGTATGGCGGCTGGAGCCTGGGCTGGGGAGGCTGGTACGATCCCTGGTACAGTTCCTGGTACAGCCCCTGGTACTATTCAGGCTGGTATGATCCCTGGTATTACGGAGGCTGGTACAGCCCCTGGTACGGTGGCTGGGGAGGCTGGTATGATCCCTGGTACGGCCCCTATCATCACGGAGGATATTACTACGACAACACTCGTTACTACAGCGGCGCATCCCGTTCTGCCGTCAAGGGAGGCAACAATTACGGTTCCCGCGGCATGGGAAGCAGCTTCTCCGGAGGCGCGGCTGGCAACCGTTCATCTTCAGGCGTAAGCCGTGGCAACGCATACGGCACCATGCGCGATCCCCTCGTTCCCCGCAGCGGATCGGCAGTCAGCCGTTCGGGAGCAGGCACTGGCACGACGGGCACGACTTCACGCAGCGCCACGACGGGTACCGGAAGGTCTTCTTCCACAGCGGCTTCGTCCTCGTCTTCAAGCTCTTCGCGCAGCAGCGCGGACAGGTCGTCATCGGGCAGCACCACCCGCTCCTCGAGCAGCAGCTCGCGCTCTTCGAGCAGCAGCACTTCCCGTTCATCCGACAATAACTCGCGTTCTTCAAGCAGCTCTTCATCCCGCTCATCTTCAAGCAGTTCGTATGGCGGAAGCCGTGGCAGCGGGTCATACGGAGGAGGTTCTTACGGCGGAGGCAGCCGCGGAGGCGGCGGCTCTTACGGCGGGGGCAGCAGCAGTGGCGGAGGACGCAGCGGCGGCGGATCTCACAGATAATTTTAAAACAGCTACATCATGAAAAAGATATATTCAGTAATTGCATTGTCTTGCCTGCTGCCCGTCGCGGCGGCGGCCCAGACCATGTCCGATGCCCTTACTTTCGGAACGAGCAACTACTATGGAACGGCCCGTACAATGGGCATGGGGAACGCTGTCACGGCAGTCGGAGGTGACATCGGCACCATAGGCATCAATCCCGCGGGAGGTGCAGTGTCGTCTTTCTCGCAGTTCAGCTTTTCCGGAGGATTCCTCACGGCCTCGTCGCAGTCATCCTTCGCCCCCTCGTATTCAGTCGGCGCCGACCCTGTATATGCGGGCGCATTCAAGGACTCCAGGACCAGGGCCATGATGCCCAATATCGGAGTCAACATAGTGTTCGAGTCCATGTCCGACTCTTTCCGCAGCTGGAATCTCGGCATGATAGTGAACCGCAGCCAGACATTCACCAGCATTCTTTCCGCTTCCGGACTTGAAGGCAAATCGTCCATCACGGGGGCTTTCGCCACTTCGGTCGGCAACATGCCGGGAGATGTGATAGGCGATTACGATGGAATGTGGGATCGCGGCTATTACTGGAATCCTCTTTCCGCCTATGCCGGAGGGCTTATTAACTACGATGCCACGGCGCAGGAGTTCTATGGCTCCGCCGAAACCAAATATATCGACCCTGCAACGGGAAAGAATGCCTATGAGGTGCGCGGGACACTGCGTCAGAATATAGGCAACACCACCATCGGATCCAGGAATGATTTTATCTTGAACAACGGTTTCAACTTCAACGACCGCTTCTTCCTCGGAATCAACCTCACCATTCCGATGGCCACCTACAACTATTCCGAATTCTACAGCGAAACCGCGCAGGATCCTTCGGAGTTCACCGTCACTCCCGAATACTGGAAGAACGGAAGCTATATCGTCGGCGCCGCGACGAATTACAAGGAAGGCGTTTACAAGTACAGCTACAATGCGGAACTCAGCGGCATAGGTGCAAAGATAGGCGTGATATGGCTCCCTACCGCCGGCCTCCGTCTGGGTGCCGCCATCACCACTCCCACCGATTACACGATTAACGAAAGATGGTATGTGGAGTCGCAGTCGTCGTTCACCAACAGCAATTATGACGCCCAGGCCATCTCGCCCGACGCCCAGAGTACTTACGAGTTCATCTCTCCCTACAGCGCCAACTTCGGAGTCGCCTATACCTTCGGAAGATACGGAATGCTGAGCGTGGATTATGAACTAACCGATTACAGCCACATGCGTTTCCGTGAATACAACAACGGATACACATATTCTTACAACGATCCGTTCTATTACGTAAACCGCCTCAATTCCCTGTTCTGCGGCGTATCGCACAGCCTCAGGGTCGGAGCAGAGGTCAGGGTTCTCCCTTCCTTCTCGCTCAGGGCGGGCTTCAATCTCACAACGGATCCCCAGCGTTATTACAACGATACCGACAATAACATGGTCTATGCATCCGACTATGACATGTATTTCGACGATTACGAAATGGGCAAGTATCAGCTTGTCAAATCCTCAGCGAAATACATAGGGGACAAGACCACTTCGGTATCGTTCGGAGCAGGCTATACCTCCCGCGGACCCTTCTTCGCCGACCTGGCGTTCAGGTTTACCGAAATGCCTGCGCGCTATTATCAGGCTTATGGAGATTATCTTGCCGATCTTGGAAGCTATTCCCCCATCGTCAAGTCCGACCCCAAACTTTTTGACGCTGTATTGACACTTGGATGGAGATTTTGATATAACCTATGGAACTTACTGCTAAACAACTCGCTGATATCCTGGGTGGAACAGTCGAGGGTAATCCCGATGCGAGGGTTACGACTTTCGCGAAAATCGAACATGGCAAGGAAGGGGCGCTCAGCTTCTACGCCAATCCCAAATATGAGCAATATGTATACACCAGCAAGTCGACCATCTTGCTGGTGAATAATGATTTCGTGCCAAAGGAGGCGGTGCCGCCCACCATGGTAAGGGTTGCGGATGCCTACGACGGCGTGGCCAGCCTGCTCAAATATGTTTCCGACCAGAACAAGAAATACAAGCGTCACCGTGCATGGGGATGCCATGTGGCCTGCAGCGCAAAACTGGGCAAAAAAGTGTCGGTAGGCCGCGGAACCATCATCGGCAAGAGATGCCGTATCGGCGACTATGGTATTATCCATGAGAATGTTACTATAGGTGAGGGTACCGTTATAGGGCATCACTGCATCATCTATCCCGGAGTGGTAGTCTATCCCGGAATGAAGATTGGCGACAACGTGATTCTTCACGCAGGGTGCATAATCGGCTCCGACGGATTCGGAAATGCTCCCCAGCCCGACGGAACCTGGAAGAAAATCGAGCATCTTGGCAATGTGATAATCGGCAACGACGTCGAGATAGGTTCAAACACCACCGTCGACCGTGCGGAGATGGAATCCACCATCATAGGCAACGGAGTTCGCATCGACAACCTCTGCCAGATAGCTCACAATGTGGTTGTTGGCGACAACACCGTAATGGCCGCCCAGTGCGGAATCGCAGGTTCCACCATCATAGGCAAGAACTGCATTTTCGCCGGACAGGTGGGCATTACAGGGCACGTAAAGGTTGCCGACAACACCACGGTGGCGGCAAAGGGAGGAATAGCCGGTTCTGTCCGTCAGAGCGGCCAGGTGCTGATGGGAATGCCTGCGATACCCCACATGACATACATGCGAAGTTACGCCAAATTCAAGCAGGCAGGCATGGAATAATGGCAATTGCAAAATAATTGTTATCTTTGCGGTCTGATATGAAACAGCGCACGCTCAAAAAGAGTTATTCTTTCCACGGAAAAGGCCTGCACACCGGTGTATTTTCCAACATGATAATCAATCCGGCATCTGTCGGAACAGGGATTAAATTTTTTCGCACCGACATCGGCGTGGAAATTCCCGCCCTTGCACAGAATGTGCACAATACCGCCCGTTGTACTGTAATTTCCATAGGAGATGCTTCTGTCTCCACCATTGAGCATGTGATGTCCGCCCTTACCGGGCTTGGCGTAGACAACGCCCTGATAGAGATAGACAATATCGAAGCGCCCATCCTCGACGGCAGCGCCCTCTGTTATGTTGAGGCGATTTCTGCCGACGGGCTTTTGGAACAGGAAGCCGAAAGAGTGTACGCCGAACTCCCCGAAGCCGTGGAAATACGCGATGAAAAGTCGGGAGGATATGTGCGCGTGGAACCCGCCGACCATCTCTCGGTAGACGTGACTGTCGACTTCAATTCCAGAGTCCTCGGAGTGCAGGAAGTGCACTGGGACGAGTCCGTAGATTATTCCCGCGAGATTGCGCCCTGCCGCACCTTCGTTTTCTTTCATGAACTTCAATTTCTTGCAAGTCAGGGTCTTGTGAAAGGAGGAGACGTGGACAACGCTATCGTGGTGGTGGAAAATCCCGTGGATGAGGCCACGGTAGACAGGATGGCGGAAATTTTCGGACAGCCCAAGCTGTCCATAACTCCCGAGGGTTACCTCAGCAATATAACCCTTAATTTCCCCGATGAATGCGGCAGGCACAAACTGCTTGACATCCTCGGCGACATGAGGCTGGCCGGAGCTTATCTGAAGGCCCATATCACTGCGTACAAACCCGGCCACACAATTAACACTGCGGCTGCCAAGGCCGTGCAAAAACTGATTTAACTTATGGCTGTTATTCATCCCCTGGCCTGTGTGAATCCAAATGCGAAGCTCGGCGAGCATGTGGAGGTGGGCCCCTATGCTTTTATCGACGACAATGTCGAGATTGGCGACTATACGAAAATTCTCCCTCACGCCACCATATTTCCTTATGTGAAAATAGGGGAGCATTGCGAGGTTTTCCCCGGTGCGGTGGTGGGAGCCATTCCCCAGGACCTCAAGTTCGACGGTGAGATAACTTATGTTGAGATAGGTGATTATGTGACGATCCGAGAGTGTGCTACCATCAACCGCGGCACCAAAGCCAGCGGCAAGGGCGTCACCAAAATCGGCAACCATACTCTCATCATGTCATACGTGCATGTGGCACATGACTGCCGCGTGGGCGACCATTGCATACTGGTAAGCTACGTGGGCATTGCGGGTGAGACCGACGTCGACGACTGGGCAATCCTCGGAGGCAGCACAGTGGTGCACCAGTTCTCCCATATCGGCAAGCATGCCATGGTCGGAGGCGGCAGCAAGATTAACAAGGACATCCCTCCTTATGCCCTTGCGGCACGCGAACCCGTATGCTACGCCGGCGTCAATCTCGTCGGACTCCGCCGCCGCGGATTCGACAGCGACACTATCCGCAATATCAAGGATATCTACGACACTCTTTATTTCCAGGGCTACAATATTTCCGACGCCTGCATCAGGATACAGCAGGGATTCCCCGACAGCCCCGAGAAGGAAGAGATTCTGAATTTCATCCGCAATTCCAAACGCGGCATCGTGCGTGGAATCGACGGACACGAGAAAGTTATCATAGAGTAGTGCTGCTTAGCGTCGCCTACTTCCCCCCTGTAGAATACTTCGCTCTCCTTGCGAAGTATTCTGTCGTTTATATGGAGGCCTGCGAGAATTACCAGAAACAGAGCTGGCGCAACCGTTGCCGCATACTTACTGCGAACGGGCCCGAGTCGCTGAATGTCCCCGTGGTGCATGAGAACGGGGCTTTCGAGCTTCCGATCCGGCAGATTCGCGTGGACTACAGTACGCCCTGGGTGCTTCGTACCGAAAGGGCCATAGAGTCGGCTTACAGTTCGTCGCCGTTTTTCGTCTATTATAAAGATGAGATTTTCGGGATTCTGGATTCGCATCCGGTCACTTTGTGGGAATTGGACATGGCTCTGATACGTTTCTTCTGCGCCAAAATCGGCATCGCTCCGGAAATTCGCGAAACGCAGACCTTCGTTCCTCCGGGGGAGGTGCTTTTATCGGGGGAGTTGCTCCCCTCGCCGGAGGAGCTTGACTACAGGTCGAAGCTGCATCCCAAGAGGGCGAACAGCGTTATGGCTGAGTTGGGCCTGGAACGGGAATACTGGCAGGTCTTCAAAGAAAAATTCGGCTTCGTCCCCGGCCTTTCCATAATGGACCTCCTCTTCAACGAAGGCCCAGAAGCCATCTGCTGGCTGCAATCACGATAATCTTTTTTGATAAAGGTCCTTGCATTTCAGGGGGGACCTACAGCGGAAATCCTGGAAAAGTGCCGTAGGTCCTTGCATTTCAGGGGGGACCTACAGCGGAAACCCTGGAAAAGTGCCGTAGGTCTCTGCTTTTCAGGGGGGACCTACAGCGGAAACCCTGGAAAAGTGCCGTAGGTCCTTGCGGGTTAGAGGGAAACAGTTTTGCGGGAAGCGGCGATCAGCAGGCGGCCGGCGTTGGTGCCTACTCCGAAGATGTGCACAGAACCGCCGTCGCCATTGGGCTTCCTTTTTGCGAGCCCTGAAAGTCTCTTGCTCAGTTCGTCGCTGTTCAGAGGCAGGGAACGGGCGGTGACTGAGGCGTCGGGCCAGCGGGAGGCGAAATCTCGGAGGGACGCTTTGCTGAAAGGAACAACTTCCTGAATCTCATACCATTTGCCAAAAGCTGCCAATTGATCTGTCTCTATATTATCTGTATTCCCTGCCACGTCGTATCCGGAACCATCCATACAGTACAAATGCGTTGAGGGACCTAATTTTCGCATGCCAAAACGGGAACTCAATAGATTGAAGGCGCCGCTCTTGGAGAGCGCTGGGCCCGGTTCAAAAAGCATCTGCCCGGGAACCGGAACTTCGGAAATAAATGTTGGGATTGCCGCATTCTCCTCCGAACGGAGAAAGTGCAGGCTCCCGTACCGGACAGGCTTTGAGATAAGCTTATCCAGGACAGTGATTGTTATCCTCGGCTCGGACCCGGAACCATGTCCGTCAGGCACCTGAACCAGCAACAGTTCCTTGCACTCACCGTCGGCCTCCACCACATGCACTTCTTTGACACAGTGGAATTTGCACAGCATTAGCGAGATATCCGCCATGGGGGAGAGTTTGACCATCAGGCTGCACCCTTTCCCGAGAATTTTGTCCTGAAGTTTCAGGATGTCCGGGGAGCAGTCTTCGGGGAGAAAGACCTTGCGGCCTATGTTATCCCTTCTTGCCGGATCGGCAAACACCAGTTTCGGTTCGAAGGAATCGAGTATTTCGGAGATGTTATCCGGCGTTACCTCCTTGCAGGAGAACTGCACGTTGCCGCAGCCGAGATGTTCGAAATTCTGCTTTGCCGCCTGGAGCAGTGCGGGGTTCATTTCATTGTACAGCACGGCGTCCGCCATGGAGGCGAACTGCCATGAATCCACCCCAAGCCCGCCCGTAAGGTCGGCAATGCGGCCGGCACAGGCAAGTACCCTTCGGGCCACGGATGCCTTGTACATCGCCGTAGCCGTGCTGCTGCACTGCTCCGCGCTCAGGGAGGAGGGAAATATCAACTCCGTATCTTCATACCACTCAGGCACTTTGCTGCGGAGTTTCCTTCTGGCGGCGATGCACTCCGCCGCAAGCGCAACGTCTATGTCCGGCCAGCGGCCTCGTTGCAGCACCAGTGTCGCAAGATCGTCGTGTTCGTGGGAGAGTATGAAGTCGCGCAGTTCCATTCAGAATACAAAAATAGAAATAAAAAAGGGCCTGCGCAAAGCACGGGCCCTGAATCAGGTGACAAACTGTAATTCCTAAATTTTTTCGAAAGCCTGGTCGAGGTCGGCGATGATGTCGTCGACATGCTCGGTGCCTATCGAAAGACGTATGGTGCTCTGGCTGATTCCCTGCTCCTCCAGCTCGGCTTCGGTCAGCTGGGAGTGGGTGGTGCTGGCGGGATGAATCACGAGGGATTTCACGTCGGCGACGTTGGCGAGCAGGGAGAAAATTTCCAGGGCGTCGATGAACTTGAAGGCCGCCTCTTTTCCGCCCTTGATTTCGAATGTGAAGATGGAACCTCCTCCGTTGGGGAAGTACTTCTTGTAGGTCTCATGGTCGGGATGCGAGGCCAGGGCGGGATGGTTGACTTTTGCCACCTTTGGATGTTTGGAAAGGTAATCCACTACTTTCAAGGCATTGTATACATGGCGCTCAACCCTGAGCGAGAGAGTCTCGAGGCCCTGCAGGAAGATGAAGGAGCTGACAGGGGAGAGCGTGGCTCCGGTGTCGCGGAGCAGGATGGCGCGCGCCCTCGTTATGTAGGCGGCGGGGCCGGCAGCGTCGGCGAAGACGATTCCGTGGTAGCTGTAGTCAGGTTCGGTGAACTGGGGGAACTTGCCGGAGGCCTTCCAGTCGAATTTGCCGGAATCCACTATCACGCCGCCTATGGTTGTGCCGTGGCCGCCTATGAATTTGGTGGCCGAGTGGACGACGATGTCGGCGCCGTATTCAAAGGGCCTCACCAGATATGGCGTGGCGAAGGTGTTGTCCACCACCAGCGGAATCTTGTGTGCGTGTGCTATCTTTGCAACTTCTTCTATGTCAATGACATTGCTGTTGGGGTTGCCGAGGGTTTCGATGAAAATGAGTTTGGTGTTGGGCTGGATGGCCTTTTCGAAGTTTTCGGGTTTGGAAGGGTCCACGAAGGTGGTGCTGACTCCGTAGGGCACGAGGGTATGCTGCAGGAGGTCGTAGGTGCCGCCGTAGATGGTGTTGGCGGATACGACATTGTCGCCGGCCTTGGTGAGGTTGAGTATGGAGTAGGTGACCGCAGCGGCGCCCGAGGCTACTGCAAGGGCTCCGACGCCCCCTTCAAGGGCTGCGATGCGCTGCTCGAACACGTCGGAAGTGGAGTTCGTGAGGCGGCTGTAGATGTTGCCCGGGTCGGTGAGGCCGAACCTTGCGGCGGCGTGTTCCGAGTTATGGAAGACATAAGAAGATGTCTGGTAAATGGGGACTGCCCTTGCATCTGATGCGGGGTCTGCCTGCTCCTGTCCAACATGAAGCTGCAGTGTTTCGAAATGAAGTTTGCGCGTACTCATATTATGAATTGTTATATATTGCCGTGTTTGTCTGTTGCAAATTTAGGTTTTTCGGATAAATCAAACAATATAACGCAAAAATTTGTATTAAAAAAGCAAATATTCATATATTTGCAGAAAAAAAGCAATGTAATGTACGCCAAAAAGCGTTGTAAACAGAAAAATCCTCTATATTATGACCGAAAACCTTGACAGAACTGATATTCAGATACTTCGCGAACTGCAGCAGAACGGCAGGATAACCGTCAAGGAGCTTGCCCAGAAGGTACATCTCTCCACCACTCCGGTCTTCGACCGCATGCACCGGCTGGAGAAGGAGGGTTACATACAGCGTTATACGGCGGTGCTGAATCCGTCAAAACTGGGCCGCGGCTTCGTGGTATTCTGCTCCGTGAGGCTGCTCAGGATGGGGCGCGATATAGCCCACGACTTCGTAAGCCGCGTCAGGGACATCCCCGAAGTGGCCGAGTGCTACAACATTTCCGGAGATTTCGATTATCTGCTCAAGATATACGCGCCCGATATGGCTTACTACAACGACTTCATTATCAACACACTGGGCACCATCGAAAGTCTCGGATCCCTGCAGAGCTGGTTCGTGATGAACGAGATAAAGAACAGTTACGGCCTTCCTGCTTCGTGCATGTAGGGACGGGCCCCGAAAAATTTTGAAGTTCCGGAGATTTTGCTTATATTTGCGGATGTGAATGAGATAGAGGCCGCAAGGTCCTCTATTTTTTTATGATTTTATGGAAAAGTACGATATTCAGCCCATAGTGGAAAAGGCCGCCGCAGAGCGCTCCTGCACGCTTGTGCAATTGGATGTGGATGATGACAACAACATCGAAGTAACCATCGACAGGGAGGGCGGTGCCGACCTCTCCGACTGCGAATATGTGCACCGTGCGGTGCTTGCCGCCTTCGACCGCGACGTCGAGGATTATGCCCTCACGGTGGGCTCCCTCGGCATCAGCGCCGAAGAGGCCGACAGCCTGCTGGCGAACGCAAATCCGGAGGCCGGCGAATAGAAACTGTCGCCGTGGACAGGCAACAACAGACGAATGATATCAATATTTATATAAATGGAAAAGCGCAAAGAAGAAAAGATTACCCTCATTGACGCCTTCAAGGACTTCAAGGAGGAGAAGAACATCGACCGCCCCGTGATGATGGGCGTGCTCAAGGATGTGTTCCTTACCCAGATAGCCAAGACCTATGGCTCCGCCGACAACTTCGACGTCATCGTAAACGTCGACAAGGGAACCTGCGAAATCTACCAGAACTTCGAGATTGTCGAGGAAGTGGAGAATCCTTCCGCCGAGATGACTCTCGACGAGGTGCGTGCCGACAGCGGTGACGACGATTACGAAATCGGCGACACCTACGCCAGGCTCCTTCCCCTTTCGGCTTTCGGCCGCCGCGGAATCCTGAACATACGCCAGAATCTCCAGGGACGCATCATGGACATAGAAAAGGCCAACGTCTTCAAGAAGTACTCCGACAAGGTCGGTGAAATTTTCACGGGCGAAATCTATCAGACCTGGTCCCGCGAAGTCCTGCTTCTCGACGAAGACGGCAACGAGCTCCACATCCCCAAGGAGGAGCAGATCCCCGGCGAGCGCTTCAAGAAGAACGACACCGTCCGCGCCATCATCAAGAGCGTGGAAATGCGCAACAACACCACTCCCTACATCACCCTTTCCCGCACCTCTCCCGACTTCCTCGCAAGGCTCTTCGAGATGGAGGTTCCCGAAATCGCCGACGGCCTCATCACCATCAAGAAGGTGGTCCGCGTGCCCGGCGAGCGTGCCAAGGTGGCGGTTGAGTCCTACGACGAACGCATCGACCCCATCGGGGCCTGCATCGGCGTCAAGGGCGGCCGCGTGATAGGCATAGTGCGTGAACTCCGCAACGAAAATATCGACGTCCTCCAGTGGTCGTCCAATCCCAAACTCCTTATCCAAAGGGCCCTTACTCCCGCCCGCGTGTCCTCCATCGACATGGGTGCGGAACCCGGCGACAAGGTGAAGGTGTACATGCTCCCCGAAGAGGTGCAGAAGGGTATAGGACGCGGCGGCGTGAACGTGCAGCTGGCCGGTATGCTGGTCGGCCGCGAGATTGAGGTCTGGCGCGAGACTCCCAAGGGCGAGGTTGCCCAGGAGGAGGAAGATGTCGCCCTCGAAGAGTTCACCAATCCGGAATATGGCCGTACCATCGATGCATGGGTTATCGACAAGCTCAAGGGCATAGGTTGCGACACCGCCCGCAGCGTGCTTGCCATCGATCCCGAGGAACTCGCCAAGCGTGCGGACCTCGACATGGAGACGGTGGAAGACGTGCGCAGCATACTCGCAGCGGAATTTGAAGACTAAGATACAATAATACAGGGGTTTATTTATGGCAGAAATCAGACTGAACAAATTAATGCGGCAGTTCAATATCGGACTGCAGGACATCGTGGACTTCCTTCGTACGCAGGGGGCCGATGTCGATGAAAATCCTAACTCTAAAATTTCCGATGAATACCTTCCGGCGCTCCAGAAGCAGTTCGGGGCGGACCTGAAGGCGGCCGAGGAGGCCAATGAAAGGGCTATAAAGATGTCTGATATCCTCGTGAATTCGGGGAAGAAGGAAGAGCAGGCGGTGGAGGAAGAGGAGGAAGAGCGCGTGATTGTGCGCAGCAATACCCTGTCGCGCAGGAAGAGCGAGCCGAAGGCCGCGACTTCACAAAACGTGAAAGAGGAAGTGCCCGCAGAAACTGTCCCGCAGGACGCTCCCGAACCCGTGCCCGCTCCCAAACCGGAGCCCGAGGCCGAGGCCGCTCCCAAAGCGGTAGAAGCGGTAGAAACTGAGCCTGTTCCTGCCAACGGGCCGGAGGTGGCAGTGGCTGAAGAAGAGGCGGCAGACTTCCCGGCCGCTGAGACTGAACCGGCTGCCGGACCTGTCGTGGAACCCGAACCGGAACCTGCTGCAGAGCCTGCCGCGGAACCCGAACCGGAGCCCGTCAAGGAGCCTGAGCCTGTTAAGGAAGAAGAGCCCGCAAAAGAACCCGTGCCGGAACAGAAGCCGGCAAAAGAAGCCGAAACCGCCGTCAAAACCCCTGCGGCGCAGAAGGCTCCCGAAGATTCCGGCTCTCTCAAAGTGGTAGGAAAGATAGACCTTTCGCAGTTCGACCGCAAGCCCGCCAAGAAGCGCGAACGCATCGCCAAGGGCACCCAGAAGGTTGACGTGGCGAAGGTCGGCCAGAATATAGACCGCAATGCCGGCCGCAGCAAGGACAACAAGCAGGCCTCCCAGCAGGGAAGCGGAAAGAACCGCAAGCGCGACCGTTTCAAGCCCGCGATGTCGGAGTCCGAGATCGAGGAGATGCAGAAGGAGATCCAGAAGCAGGTCAAGGAGACATACGCCAAGATGAACGAAGGCAAGAAGAACAACTTCGGTGCGAAGTACCGTAAGGAAAAGCGCGAACTTGCCGCCCAGCGTACCCAGGACGAGCTCGAACAGGAGGCAGCCGGAAAGAAGGTGCTGAAAGTCACAGAGTTCGTAACCGTGAATGATCTGGCAACCCTGATGAACAACACTCCCGTCAACAACGTGATTGCAGCCTGCATGAGCCTCGGCCTGATGGTGTCCATCAACCAGCGCCTCGACGCCGAAGCCCTCGTGCTGGTGGCGGAGGAGTTCGGCTACAAGGTGGAATTCGTGGGAGCCGAGCTCACCAACGAGATTGAATCCGCCGAAGAGGCCGACCGCGAAGAAGATCTCGTGCCCCGTCCTCCTGTGATTACGGTGATGGGCCATGTCGACCACGGCAAGACATCCCTGCTCGACTATATACGCAAGACCAACGTGATTGCAGGCGAAGCCGGCGGTATCACCCAGCACATAGGTGCATATAACGTCTGCCTCGAAGACGGCCGCCACATCACCTTCCTCGACACCCCCGGACATGAAGCGTTCACGGCAATGCGTGCCCGCGGAGCGCAGATGACCGACCTTGCGATCATCATTATCGCTGCCGACGACGCCGTGATGCCCCAGACGGTTGAGGCCATCAACCATGCGCAGGCAGCAGGCGTACCTATGGTGTTCGCAATCAACAAGATAGACAAGCCGGGAGCATCTGCCGACAAAATTTACCAGCAGCTCTCCCAGATGAACATCCTCACCGAAGCCTGGGGAGGAAAATACCAGAGCCAGGAGATTTCGGCGAAGCACGGCCTGAACGTGGACAAACTCCTCGAAAAGGTGCTGCTCGAAGCCGACCTTCTCGAGCTCAAGGCCAACCCCAACCGCCTTGCGTCCGGCGCCGTGATTGAATCCTCGCTCGACAAGGGCCGCGGATATCTCGCTACCATCCTCGTCCAGAACGGAACCCTGCATCAGGGGGACATCCTCCTCAGCGGCAGCTACTTCGGCCGCGTGCGCAGCATGTTCAACGAACGCGGACAGCGCGTCACCGAGGCAGGCCCTTCGACTCCTGTTTCCGTGCTCGGACTCAACGGAGCCCCTGCCGCAGGCGAAAAGTTCAACGTCCTCACCGACGAGAAGGAGGCCAAGAACATCGCCGCCAAGCGCGAGCAGCTCATACGCATCCAGGGCATCAAGACCCAGAAGCACATGACTCTCGAAGAGATAGGCCGCCGCATCAGCATAGGCAACTTCAAGGAACTCAACATCATAGTGAAGGGCGACGTGGACGGCTCCGTGGAGGCTCTGTCCGACTCCCTCATCAAACTCAGCACCGAGAATGTCCGCGTGAACGTGATTCACAAGGCGGTCGGCGCAATTTCCGAAAGCGACATCCTGCTCGCCGAGGCATCCGACGCAGTCATCATAGGATTCCAGGTGCGCCCCACCGTCGAGGCCCGCAGGTCAGCCGACAAGGAAGGCATCGAAATCCGCCTCTACTCTGTCATTTACGACGCGATAAACGAAGTGAAGGACGGTATCGAGGGTATGCTCGAGCCCGAGAAGAAGGAGGAAGTGGTGGCGACAGCCGAAGTCAAGCAGACCTTCCACATCAGCAAGGTGGGAACCATCGCCGGATGTATCATGCGCGAGGGTAAGATGATTCCCAAGGTGCAGGTTCGTCTCATACGCGACGGCATCGTGGTGTACACCGGAGAACTCGGTTCGCTCAAGATAGGGAAGGACGATGTGAAGGAGGTTGCCGCAGGCAAGGAATGCGGTATGAGCATAGCTGGATTCAACGACATAAAGGAAGGCGACTTCATCGAAGCATTCAGAATAGTGGAAATCAAGAGGACGCTGTAGGAGTATGAGAATAAAATCACTGTTATCAGCTGTCGCGCTGCTTGCGGCAGTTTCGTGCGGAACGTCGCCTAAGGCCATTATGACAGCGGTGCCCGCCCGTCCGGCAGGGCAGGAAAATGTTATCGGACTTACCGCTGAGCCCATGGATGTGGTCCGTATAGGAGTGGTAGGTCTTGGAATGAGGGGCGGTTCTGCCGTGGAGCGTCTGAGTTATGTTCCCGGCGCCGTTGTGACAGCAGTTTGCGACATCGAACCGGAGAAGGCGGAAAAATCGCGTTCCTGGCTGGTGGAAAAAGGCTGCGCAGAACCTGCCGTCTTTGCAGGTGACAAGGATTCGTGGAAGCAGCTCTGTGAGATGGACGGAGTGGATCTGGTTTATATCTGCACCGATTGGTTGAATCACGCCCCCATTGCACAGTATGCCATGGAGCATGGCAAACATGCCGCAGTCGAGGTGCCGGCAGCGTTGAACATGGACGAAATATGGTCTTTGATCAACACTTCCGAGCGTACCCGCAGGCACTGCATGATGCTGGAAAACTGCGTTTACGACTTTTTCGAGATGTCCGCTCTCCGCATGGCCCAGGAAGGTGTTTTCGGAGAGATTATACATTGCGAAGGGTCGTATTGCCACAATCTGGACAGTTTTTGGAAAATGTACTGGCATGAATGGCGTTCCGAGTATAACCGTAGCCATCGTGGAAATCTTTATCCTACCCATGGACTCGGCCCTGTGTGCCAGGTGCTGAACATCCATCGCGGAGACCGGATGAAGACTCTCGTCGCCATGGATACCCGTTCCTTCAACGGTGGCAAGGTCGTGGAGAAACTTACCGGCGAGCCCTGCGAGGATTTCATGAACGGAGACCAGACCAGCACCCTGATTTCTACGGTCAATGGCAAAACCATCCTGATCGAACATGATGTGCTGACACCCCGTCCCTACAGCCGTATGTATCAGGTGGTGGGGACCGACGGCTATGCCGCCAAATATCCTGTGCGCCAGATTTGCCTTCGCAACAGTGAAGAAGGGGACGGCGGAGGCCGATACGTTGCTCCGGAGAAGGTTTTGTCCGCCGAAGAGATAAGCGAGCTTCAGGAAAAGTATACTTCCGTGATACTAACGCCCGAGCTCACCGAACTTGCCAAAAAGGTGGGAGGCCACGGCGGAATGGACTTCATAATGGATTACCGCCTTGTTTACTGCCTGCGTAACGGCCTGCCTCTCGACATGGATGTTTACGACCTTGCCGAGTGGTGCTGCGTGGCTCCCCTAAGCGCCCTATCCATAGAGAACGGAAATGCTCCGGTCGAAGTTCCCGATTTTACCCGCGGAGCGTGGAATGTGGTGAAAGGATTTTCTTATGCATTTGCGGAGTAGGGATTGATTTCTTATCTTTGCCTTCATGGCAGATGAAAAGATAATATTCTCGATGAACGGGGTGGGCAAGGTCCTGCCCCACAACAACAAAGTTATTCTCAAAGACATTTACCTGTCCTTCTTCTATGGTGCCAAGATAGGAATCATAGGCTTGAACGGTTCGGGAAAGTCAACCCTGCTGAAAATAATCGCCGGGGTGGAGAAGCAGTACCGCGGCGAGGTAGTCTGGGCCCCGGGCTATTCCGTGGGCTACCTGGAGCAGGAGCCGCAGATGGATCCGGAAAAGACGGTGCTGGAGGTCGTTCAGGAGGGTGTGCAGCCCGTTATGGACGTGCTGAACGAGTATAATGAGATATCGATGAAGTTCATGGAGCCTATGGACGATGAGCAGATGAACAGTCTCATCGAGAGGCAGGGTGAGCTGACCGAGCAGATCGACCATCTCGGCGGATGGGAGATTGAGTCGAAACTGGAAAGGGCTATGGATGCACTGCAGTGCCCTCCGTCCGATGCTTTGGTGAAGAACCTTTCAGGGGGCGAGCGTCGCCGCGTGGCCCTCTGCCGCCTGCTGCTTCAGGAACCGGACGTGCTGCTGCTCGACGAGCCTACCAACCACCTCGACACCGAGAGTATCCAGTGGCTCGAGGCCCATCTCCAGCAGTACAAGGGCACGGTTATCGCCGTTACGCACGACCGCTACTTCCTCGACAATGTCGCCGGATGGATACTCGAGCTCGACCGCGGGGAGGGTATTCCCTGGAAGGGGAACTATTCATCCTGGCTGGACCAGAAGACGAAGCGCCTCGCGATGGAGGAGAAGCAGGAGAGCAAGCGCCGCAAGACACTGGAGCATGAGCTGGAATGGGTCAGGATGGCCCCGAAGGCTCGCCAGGCGAAGCAGAAGGCCCGTCTCGGCGCCTACGAAAAACTTGCTTCCGCCGATACCAAAGAGAAGGAGCAGAATCTGGAAATATATATACCCAACGGTCCGCGCCTTGGCAACAAGGTCATCGAATTCAACGGTGTGAGCAAGGCCTATGGCGACAAGCTGCTGTATGAAAACCTGAGCTTCAGCCTTCCGCCTGCAGGAATAGTGGGCGTAATTGGCCCCAACGGTGCGGGAAAGACCACTCTCTTCCGCCTTATCATGGGCCTGGAGACTCCGGACACCGGAACGATAGAAATAGGCGATACTGTTAAGATATCCTATGTGGATCAGCAGCACAAGAGCATCGATCCCGACAAGACGGTTTTTGAAACCATTGCAGGCAATTCCGAATGGGTGCGCCTGGGAGGCCGCGACATAAACGCCCGTTCCTGGGTTTCGCGTTTCAATTTTTCAGGAGCCGACCAGGAGAAGCTTTGCGGGGTGCTTTCCGGAGGCGAGCGAAACCGCCTGCATCTGGCCCTGACGCTAAAGGACGAGGGCAATGTGCTGCTGCTCGACGAGCCTACCAACGATGTGGATGTGAATACTATACGCGCCCTTGAGGAGGGGCTTGAGAACTTTGCCGGATGCGCCGTGGTGATTTCGCACGACCGCTGGTTCCTCGACCGCATCGCCACCCATATCCTTGCCTTCGAGGGCGACAGCAGCGTCTACTTCTTCGAAGGGAGCTATTCCGAATACGAAGAGAACCGCAAGGCCCGCCTCGGCGACACCGAACCCAAACGCTTCAAGTATAAGAAACTTATGGAGTAGTCCCTACTGCCGGGAAGCGGCTTCAAGTTTGTCCAGAAATTCCTTCGGCGTGTATACCGGTATGTCGGTGTATGCGGCGAAGTGTTTTTTGTTACCCGTAACTATGATATCGCAAAGTCCTTCTTCAGCACAAGAAATCTGCAGTGCATCCTCAAAATCCGGGCAGGATGATTTCAGTGCATTTGACAGGTCCGAGGACGTAAGCGGCAGAACCGTACAGTGGTCAAAGAAATAATTGAACCTTCTCTTTCTTGATTCCGTTGTAAGATCTTTCCTTGTAATATAAGAAACATCAGGAAAGGAGTGAACCGAAATGCAAAGATTAAAAACCCTGTTAAATCCGAGAATCAGCGAAGAATATACGGTGTCTTCCCTGTAAGTGAGCATGGTATCCAATACAATATTGGTGTCGAGAAATACTTTCATCATAATCGGCCCTCCACAGGAAGATTGTATTTCTCGACAAAATATTCCAGTTTGGGGTCATTTTCGACCTCTTCCCTGGAGAATGGCTTGCAGCCTGTAATTTGAAGTGCTTTGATTTCCGGAGAAATCTCCTTTGGAATCTCGACTCTGGGCCATTCCGGTTCTTTTGGAAACCCCATGTTCAGCGTCTCTTCCACTATTGCATTCAGGCTCTTGCCCTTTGCTTTGGCCTTTCTTTTCATCCTTCCCAGCAGGTCCGGATCCAGCCGGAAGGCGGTCTGTACTTTTCGTGTAGTCGTTTGCATGGCGCGTATGGTTTTGTTTCACCTGCAAATATAAACAATATATAACAAATACCAAAAATGTTATATATTTTCTTATCTTGTGTAAGGGAAAGATGGAGAATAAAGTGTTGAGGTAAGAGGATTCGAACCTCTGCAGGCAGAACCAAAATCTGCAGTGCTACCATTACACCATACCTCAATTCCGGGTGCAAAGATAATAATTTCCGGGTAAATACGCCTTTTATCTTTTCGATTTGAGGTAGTCGCTCACAAGGGTGCCGCATTCATCGGCAAGCACTCCTCCTACAGCTTCGGTACGGGGGTGCAGCAGGGAAGGGGTGTAGAGGCTGTATCCCCGCCGTGGGTCGGGAGCCCCGTAGACAATACAGCTGACCTGACTCCAGTTAAGCGCCGCGGCGCACATGGGGCAAGGCTCGACGGTTACATATAAAGTGCAGTCCTGCAAGTATTTGCCCCCAAGGGCTTCAGTGGCGGCGGTGATGGCAATCATCTCTGCGTGCGCCGTGGCGTCGTGCAGGCGCTCCACCATATTGTGGCCCTTTCCTATAATGCGTCCGCGGCAGACCACGACGGCCCCAATCGGTATTTCTTCTTCGGCAAGCGCGGCCTTTGCCTCCGCAAGCGCCTCCCGCATGTATTTTTCGTCAAGTTCCATTGCTGTACAAAGATAAGCTTTTATTTCATTATTGGAACTTCCCGTGAAAATGGGATATTTTGATTGAGAAATAATGATTATATTTGAAGAAATTTGTTAAACCGATGAATATCCAGCTCAAATCCAACTGCAAATACGCCCTTCTGGTTCCCACCAGCATGGGCCTCAGGATCACCCCCGAAAGCGGGCAGCCCGTCCATAGCAGCGACCTCTTCCATCTTCAGGCCACCAGCGCCGAGACCAATGTCGCAAGCATCGCCTCCTATCTCGGAATGCCAGTCAAGGTACTCACCACCTTCGTGAAAGGCAGTCCCTTCGCACACTTCATCAAGGCCAACCTCCGCAGCCGCGGAATGGACTTCGAAGGCCCCGAAGTGGAGCAGGGAGGTCCCTGGGGATACCGCCATCAGATCAATGTCGCCGACAGCGGCTACGGTTCCCGCGGACCGCGCGTCTGGAACGACCGTGCCGGAGAGGTGGGCCGCACGCTTAACGTGAAGGACTTCGACCTCGACCGCATTTTCGGCGAGGAAGGCGTGCAGATTATCCACCTTTCGGGCCTCATCGGAGCCCTCAGCCCCGAAACCAGCCGCTTCTGCCTCGAACTCGCCCGCGCCGCGAAGAAGCACGGCACCCGCATCAGCTTCGACCTCAACTATCGCGCATCTTTCTGGAAAGGGCGCGAGCAGGAGCTCCATGAGATATTCTCCGAAATCGCGAGCTATGCCGACATCCTTATCGGCAATGAAGAAGATTTCCAGCTCTGCCTCGGAATCGAAGGCCCCGAAGCCGGAGGAAAGGACATAGCAGCCAAGATTGACGGATTCAAGGAGATGATACGCAGGGTGCGCAAGCAGTATCCCAACGCCCGGATGTACGGCACCACGCTGCGTCAGGTGAACAATACCAACAGCCATAACTGGGGAGCCATCCTGCTTGACGGAGAAGAATGGCACGTGATACAGCCCCGCGAAATCCATGTCCTCGACCGCATAGGAGGTGGCGACGGATTCGTGGGAGGCCTTCTCTACGGCATCCTGAAGGGATGGGACGGCGAGCGTTGCGCCCAGTTCGGATGGGCCAGCGGCGCACTTGCCACCACCTTCCTCACCGACTATGCCCAGCCTGCCGACGAAGAGCAGGTGTGGAGCATCTGGGAAGGTAATGCACGCGTAAAGAGATAGGACTATGATGTATTTTGAAAGAGGCTCCAAGACCGATATAATCACCCCTGAGCAGACCAGGGCCATACTCTATAAGGTCTTCGACGGGATGGGGCCCAGGAAGAGGGTCCTTGCCCTTCCTCCTGATTTCACGAGATTCAATTCGTTCGCAGGTCCGATCACGGAAATGGCCAACGATTACTTCGGCGACGCCCTTACGGACGTGATGCCCGCACTGGGAACGCATTCACCTATGAGCGACGAGCAGTTGAGCGTGATGTTTCCGAGCATCCCCAGGGACAAGTTCCGTGTACATGACTGGAGGAATGATATCGTTACCGTCGGCACCGTGTCCGGTTCCTATGTCAAAGAGGTTTCCGAAGGAAAGCTCGATTATGACATGAACGCCCAGGTCAACAAGCTCCTTCTCGATCCTTCGTTCGATCTGATCCTGTCCATAGGGCAGGTCGTTCCGCACGAGGTGATAGGCATGGCCAACTATACGAAAAACATATTCGTGGGTGTGGGCGGATCCGATTTCATCAACAAGAGCCATTTCATCGGCGCAAGTTATGGCATGGAACGCATCATGGGACGGGCCAAGTCCCCCGTGAGAGACGTTTTCGAATACGCCAAGGTCAACTTCCTCAAGAATGTTCCGATCGTATATGTCCTGACCGTGCGTGCCAAGGATGAGGAAAGCGGCGAGATGGTGACACGCGGGCTCTTTATCGGAGATGATTTCGAGTGCTTCCAGAAAGCAGCCGACCTGTCTCTTGCCACCAACTTCATCATGGTGGACCGCGAGATCAGGAAGTGCATAGTTTACCTCGATCCCGAGGAGTTCAAGAGTACCTGGCTTGGCAACAAGTCCGTTTACCGCACCCGTATGGCCCTTGCGGACGATGCCGAGCTCGTCGTCCTCGCTCCTGGTCTCAAGGAATTCGGTGAGGACAAGACCATAGACGGACTTATCCGCAAATATGGTTACAAGGGCACGCCCCACACTCTGGAGTGCACAAATGCCAACGCTGACCTGCAGTCCAACCTCGGCGCTTCGGCGCACCTTATACACGGTTCTTCAGAAGGCCGCTTCACCATCACCTATTGTCCTGGCGACGGTATGAGCCGCGAGGAGATAGAGGGCGTGGGCTTCAATTATTGCCGCTATGAAGATATGGTTGCCCGTTATCCCATCGGGAACCTCAAGGACGGATGGAATACCATGCCGGACGGAGAGGAAGTTTACTATATCTCCAATCCCGCCCTCGGCCTCTGGGCCCATCCCGACAAATTCAAAGACTGAAATGAAAATTATAGCCGATAACAAAATTCCTTTCCTTCGCGGAGCGCTCGAGCCTTACGCCGACGTGGTTTATCTGCCAGGGAAGGAAACGACCGCGGAACTTGTACGCGATGCCGACGCCCTTATAACCCGCACCCGCACCGCCTGCAACTCCAGCCTTCTGGAAGGTTCTTCCGTCAAGGTAATTGCCACGGCCACAATAGGTTACGACCATATCGACACTGTCTGGTGCGAGCAGAACGGTATAGTCTGGAAGAATGCACCCGGCTGCAATTCCTGGAGTGTAAAACAGTATGTCACGGCCCTGCTGGTGACTCTTGCGCGCAGGCGCGGACTCAATCTTGCAGGGATGACTCTCGGCGTTGTGGGAGTAGGAAACGTAGGAAGCAAGGTCGCCGAATCCGCATCCATACTGGGGATGAAAGTGCTCCTCTGCGACCCGCCGAGGGCCCGTGCCGAAGGGGCGGGAGGATTCGTCAGCCTTGATGAAATAATCTCGCGCAGCGACATAATAACCCTGCACGTCCCCCTGCAGAAAGAAGGTCCCGATGCAAGCTGGCATCTTTTTGATTCTGAGAGAATTGCACAGTTGCGCTCCGATCAGATACTCATCAATTCCTCGCGCGGTCCCGTAGTGGACAACAAGGCGCTGAAGGCCGCCCTGGCTTCGCACAGCATAGCCGGAGCCTGCCTTGATGTTTGGGAAGGAGAGCCTGAACTGGATCCGGAACTGATGAGTCTTCTCGACATCTCAACGCCTCACATCGCAGGCTATTCCGCCGACGGAAAGGCCAACGGAACGACTGCCGCGGTAAGGGTGGTGTCTTCCGTGCTCGGCCTCCCTCTCGGCGGCTGGAAGGCAAGCGGCATTCCCGCACCCGCGCAAAGTCAATGTTTCGAGATTGATGCCAGCGGGAAGTCGGAGCAGGAGGTCCTCACCGAGGCCATACTGCACAGCTACGACATCCGTGCCGACAGCGATGCCCTCAGGGCCGAACCCGCTGCATTCGAACGCCTGCGCGGCGACTATCCCGTCCGCAGGGAATTCACATACTTCACCGTCTCCCTGACAGGAGGCACCGCTTCCATGGCGGAAAAACTTTCAAGATTAGGATTTAACGTTAAATAAAATGGCTCAAAAATCAGACATCGGCCTCATAGGCCTTGCAGTTATGGGCGAAAACCTCGTCCTCAACATGGAAAGCAAAGGTTTCCGCGTAAGCGTATTCAACCGCACGGTTGAAAAAGTGGACAAATTCATCAACGGCCGCGGCGCAGGCAAGAATTTCTACGGGGCACACAGCCTTGAAGACTTCGTTGACTCGCTTGCATCGCCCCGCAAGGTTTTCCTGATGGTGAAGGCAGGCCAGGCGGTGGATGATTTCATCGAGAAACTGATTCCCCTGCTCGATCCGGGCGACATCATCATTGACGGCGGCAACACCCATTTCCCCGACACTGCACGCCGCACGGCCTATGTTGAAAGCAAGGGACTCCTCTATATCGGAACCGGAGTTTCCGGCGGAGAGGAAGGCGCCCTGAAGGGCCCTTCGATGATGCCCGGCGGATCTCCCGCCGCGTGGCCCTATGTGAAGCCCATCTTCCAGGGCATCTGCGCGAAGGTTGCCGACGGCACTCCCTGCTGCGACTGGGTGGGCGAAGGCGGTGCCGGCCACTTCGTGAAAATGGTGCACAACGGAATCGAGTACGGTGACATCCAGCTCATCTGCGAGTGCTACCAGATAATGAAGGATTATCTCGGAATGAGCAACGAGGAGATGCACGAGACCTTCGCCGAGTGGAACAAGGGCGATCTCGACAGCTATCTTATTGAAATTACGCGCGATATACTTGCAAAGAAAGACGACGACGGCAACTATGTCCTTGACTATATCCTCGACACCGCAGGCCAGAAGGGCACCGGCAAATGGACCGCAATCGCAGCCCTCGACCAGGGAGTTCCGCTCACTCTGATAGGGGAGTCCGTGTTTGCACGCTGCCTGTCAGCCCAGAAGGAGGAGCGCGTAGCCGCTTCCGCGATTCTCGAAGGCCCCAGACCGGCCAGGTTCACCGGCGACCGTGCCGCCTTCCTCGAAGACCTTCGCAAGGCCCTATTCTCAGCCAAGGTGGTTTCCTACGCCCAGGGTTACGCCCTGATGCGTTCCGCCGCGAAGGAGTACGGATGGAACCTGAATTACGGCGGAATAGCCCTGATGTGGAGAGGCGGATGCATTATCCGCAGCGTGTTCCTCGGCAAGATCAAAGAAGCTTTCGACAAGGATCCCAATATCGCCAATTTGCTGCTCGACAGCTACTTCCAGAAGAAACTCGCCGATGCCCAGGACGGATGGCGCAATGTGATTGCCGCTGCCGTAGTCAACGGAATTCCCGTTCCCTGCATGTCTGCCGCCCTCGAGTACTACGACGGCTACCGCACTTCCCGCCTGCCCGCCAATCTGCTGCAGGCTCAGCGCGACTACTTCGGCGCCCATACCTACGAGCGCACCGACAGGCCCCGCGGCGAGTTCTTTCACACGAACTGGACGGGAGAAGGCGGCGACACCGTTGCCGGAACTTATATCGCGTAAGTGTTAAGTGGCAGACGCAGATTCTACTTCTTGCGGAAGGTCAGGGCGAAGGCGAGGGAGAGGACTGCTGCCACAGCAAGCTGAATCCAAAGCGAGGTGCTGACGAGGCTCATCTGCATGAGTCCGGCGGAAAGTACCAGGGCCTTCAGCCCGTAGTAGAGAGCCTTGCTTGCCAGAATCGAAATGAATGCGGCGATGCCCGCATTCATTTTTTTCATCAGCCATGCGAGCAGCAGCACGTTGACCGAAAGCTCCAGCGCGATAAGGGCGCATTTGGGGAAGACGGGGTGCATCCCGATGAGACAGGAGAACAGCGGCAGGGTGAGAGCCAGCACCAGGGAATTTTTCCAGTTGCGGGTGCAGAGCAGGGCGCCCAGGACGGCAATTCGCATGGGGTCAATCAGGTAGAAGGGGACCGCCGTGAGATGCGACAGGGTGGGTACGAGATAGATGAAAAGTACTGCCACTGCATCGGTAATGCTGATGCGGAATGCTTTGGAAGAAGTTGTCGCTGTCATTTTTGTGAAAATTAATCGGACAAATATACTATTATTTAATTTTTTGTCAAAATCCCTTGAAACTTCCGCAAAAAAGTTTCAAATTTGTAGGGTATATGAAACTATTTCTGATAGACGGCCACGCCCTTGTTTTCAAGATGTACTATGCCTTTCTGGGGCGGCCGATGATTAATGCGAAGGGGGAGGATACGTCAATTCTCTTCGGTTTTACCAAGTATCTCCTGGAACTGATTGCCAGGGAGAACCCTACGCATATAGCCGTGGGCTTCGATCCTCCGGGGGGCACCTTCCGGAACAAGATCTATCCCGAGTACAAGGCCAATCGCGGCGAAACCCCGAAGCAGGTGGTGGATGCCCTTGAGCCGCTGGTGGAAATAGTTGAGGCACTGAATATTCCGGTGCTGATGGTGCCGGGATTCGAGGCGGACGACGTGCTGGGTTCGATGGCAAAGCGCAGTGCCCGCGAAGGATTCGACGTGTATATGGTGACTCCCGACAAGGATTACGGGCAGCTGCTTGAGGACCATATCTTCCAGGTCAAGCCCGGGAAGAAAGGGGGAGACGACGAACTGATGGACATCCCGCGTCTGAAGGAGCGTTACGGAATCAGCCGTCCGGACCAGATAATAGACATGCTCGCGATTTGCGGAGATACTGCCGACAATGTGCCCGGAGTGAAGGGAGTGGGAGAGGTGGGAGCCGCGAAACTCTTGGCAAAATACGATAATCTGGAGAATATCTATGCGCATCTGGATGAGCTGACTCCCCGCCAGCGGGAACTCTTCCGTGCAGCAGAGGACCATATTGCCCTGAGCAAGACTCTGGTGACTATAAAGACGGATATTCCCCTGGATGTTACGGCTGAGGATATGAAGCTTGGCCCTGCCGGTGCGGATATACTGAATATTTTCAACAGGTATGGGTTCAATTCCCTAAAGAAATACTTGGCAGGTGTTTCCGATATAGCTGCTGACCGGGGAGGCTTTGTCTCCGGGAGGCATGCCACCCACGGCACTGTCAGTGGGAGGGGCCCATCGCCCGCGATGGGAGGGATGAGCGGCGGAGCCGCGAACCGGATCGGAGACAAAGCCTCCCCGGCAGCGGACACCTCCGCCGACCTGTCACTGATTCTGGAAAACGACACCCTGTATGTCGCCGGCAAAGACGGCGTCCGTACCGGAAAGCCGGAAGAATTCAAAACCATTCTGGAAGACGCCGGAATCTCCAAGGCGGGATACGGCATCAAAGCACAGATGAACGAACTGGCAAAGCGGGGCATATCCCTTAAAGGCAGGCTCCTGGATGTAGAACTGATGCATTATCTGCTCAATCCCGAAAGCGACCACAGGCTCAGCTCCCTATGCCAGACCTATCTCGGCCGCGACATTGAAGAAACTGCCGCAGCCGAATCCGGATCCCTTTTCGGCGACGACGGGGAAGCCGCCGACAAAGATTACGACCGTTCCGCTGAAGCCACGGCCCTCAGGGACCTTTCCGGAGTAATGATGCAGGAACTTTCGAACGCCGGATTGGCAAAGCTGTACGACGAAATAGAAGAACCTCTCTCCAAGGTACTTTCCCAAATGGAACTCACCGGAGTAAAGGTGGATGTTGAATCGCTGAGAGATTTCGCCGCGTCGCTGCGCACGCAGATGGCGGCCCGCGAAGCCCAGATACGGGCCATTGCCGACGATCCCAATCTCAACGTAAGCTCTCCCAAGCAGATGGGCGAAGTCATCTTCGAAAAACTCCGCCTCGACCCAAAGGCCCGCAAGACCTCCCGCGGAGCATGGCCCACCGACGAAGAAACCCTGCAGGCCCTCGCGGACCGCAGTCCCATAATCGACGCCCTGCTCGACTACCGCGGACTCCGTAAGCTGCTGTCCACATACATAGATCCTTTCGCACAATACATCTCCCCTGTCGACGGACGAGTGCATACCACTTTCAACCAGGCACTTACCTCGACCGGAAGGCTCTCGAGCTCCAACCCCAACCTCCAGAACATACCCATCCGCACCGAACAGGGCCGCGAAATCCGCAAGGCCTTCGTTCCCGGGGAAGAAGGCTGGGTGATGATGTCGGCTGACTACTCGCAGATAGAACTCAGGGTGATGGCTCATCTTTGTGGCGACGAACACCTCGTTGCGGCATTCCGTGCAGGTCAGGACATCCACAGCGCCACTGCGGCGAAGATTTTCGGAAAGCCCGTTGAAGAGGTCAGCTCCGAAGAACGCCGGATGGCAAAGACTGCCAACTTCGGAATAATGTACGGCATATCCTCCTTCGGGCTTGCCCAGAGGCTGAAATGCCCCCGCGGCGTGGCCCAGAAACTTATTGACGACTACTTTGCATCTTTCCCCGCGATACGTTCATTCATTGACGGTACCCTGGAAAATGCGAGAAAAACTTTATACACCGAAACCATGTTCGGAAGGCGCCGCTACATACCCGACATCAATGCAAACAATGCCAACGTGCGGGCCGTGGCGGAACGCAATGCGGTGAATGCGCCCATACAGGGCACGGCGGCGGACATCATCAAGATGGCGATGATAAAGGTTGCAGGCCGGCTCGAAGCCGAAGGGCTGCGTTCGCGCATGGTGCTGCAGATTCACGACGAACTTCTGCTGGAAGTTCCTGAGAATGAGATAGAAACGGTGCGCAAGGCGCTTGTGGAAGAGATGGAGGGAGTGGTTTCGCTTTCAGTACCTTTAACAGTGGAATGCAATTATGGCAAAACCTGGCTTGAGGCCCATTGACGAACTGATTCGGCTTGCGATAATCGGCGACGGCGCAGCTTTTACCGAGCTGTGGGACACTAACATCGATTCGCTGAAAGCCTACCTTCGGGGCCGCATGAAAATCTCCGACGAGTTCTACGTCGACGACATCTGCTCGAAGAGCTTCGAAAAAGCCTTCCGGCAGATTCGCAGCTACGACCCTTCCAAAAGCCAGTTTTCCACATGGCTGACTACAATAGCCCGCAATACCGCCATCGACACCCTTGAGCAGGAATCCCGCACCCAGAGGCAGTATGTGAGCATAGACGAGCAGCCCGGAACAGGTTCCGACATAGGCAGCGGGGAGGACTCGCCCCTCGATTCAATAATTCGCGATGAAGACCAGGTCGAGACCGAGAAATACATCGAAGGACTCCCTGAACTCTACCGGCAGATTGCGAGGATGCGCCTGCTGGACGGCCTGCAGTACAAGGAGATAGCGGAAGAAACCGGACTTACCCTCAACACCGTACGCACAAGGATACGCAGGGCCAAGGATATGATAGAAAAATTAAAGAGTGAAGAATCTATATGAAGACAAAAAAATCATTTCAATTCTGGCAATGGGAGACTATCATAGTTTCCATGGTGGTGTATGCCATTTACTATTTTGTCAGGAAGAATTTCTCGATCGCAATGCCCGGCCTTACGGCTGAATACGGCATCTCTAACACCAGCTTCGGTATCGTAATAGCCATAGGTTCACTGATTTACGGCTTCAGCCGCTTTGCGAACGGATTCGTGGTGGAGAGGGTAAGTACCAAGACCTTCATGGGCATAGGGCTGCTGCTGTGTGCGCTTGCCAATATCGGCTTCGGCTTCGGAGTGGACCTGACTTACCTCATCACCGGAGTGCATGAAGGCCCCCAGTTCGTCAACATGCTCATACTTGTGATGGGTATTACCATAGTGCTCAACCAGTATTTCCAGGGCATGGGTTATCCGCCCATGGCGAGGATGCTCCCGCAGTGGATAGCTCCGGGTGAGCTGGCTACCAAGATGAGTATATGGAACACCTCCCACTCCATCGGAGCCTTCAGCGCAGTGGTGGTCTGCGGCCTCATCATGACAAACATGGGCTCCGACATGAGCGGCAACAGCAGCATAGTGGCGCAGATTACCGGCAATCTCGCCGGAAGCATCAAGGGTTGGGACAGCCTCTCCGCCGCCGAGCAGAGCGCTAAGGTAATGGCTTACGCTTCGCATTACGGGGCATGGAGATGGTGTTTCATCATTCCTGCGATAGTCGCAGTCGGTGGTGCATTCCTGTGCTTCGCCGCACTCAAGGACAACCCGCAGACCCTCGGTTTTTCCGAAATAGCCGAGACCAAAACCGGCAAGGAAGCCACTGAAGGCAAGAAGGGCGCCCACAAAGCATACCTCCGTCACATGGTATTCCGCAACAGGTGGGTATGGTCGTTCGCCCTCGCGAATATCTTCGTATATGTATTACGTATGGGTGTGCTCGACTGGGGCCCCAAGTTCCTCACCGAGGACCGTGGAATGGATATAAACAGCGCCGCCTGGTCGGTCGCCGTGTTTGAACTGACCGCCATAGTGGGAACCATCTTTGCCGGATGGGCTACAGACCATCTGTTCAAAGGCAAAGCCCACCGCATGTGCCTCATATCCATGATAGGAGCCATCATCTTCCTCGGTCTCTTCGCCCTTGTGGAGATGCCGGTCGTGCTGTCCACAATAGTACTTGCGCTCTCCGGATTCTGCATCTACGGCCCCCAGGCCCTTATCGGAATCGGCGCTGCAAACCAGGCCACCAAGGAAGCGTCCGCCACGGCCAACGGCCTCACCGGCATACTCGGATACGTCGGATCTGCGCTTTCAGCACTTGGAGTCGGTATCATTGCCGACAACCTCGGATGGAGGGCCGTGTTCATAACATTCATCTGCGTGGGCGTGGTCGGGGCCATTATCTTCCTTACTATGTGGAATGCTCCCCGCGACGGATATGAGCGTTCCCGCAAGTTCACCGAAAACTTTGCAAAAAATGACTGACGACCTGCGTAACAGACTGCTGGCGATACGCCACGTAGCCCTCGACATGGACGGGACCATATATATGGAGAATAATATTTTCCCGTTCACCCTCGACTTTCTGGCAAAACTGAAACGCCTCGGCATCACATATTCCTTCCTCACCAACAACCCTACAAAGTCGCTGGACGACTATCTCGCGAAGCTTGCGCGTATGGGGATAGAGGCCGACAGGGAGCAGATGTACAGCACGGTCCCTGCCACGATAGACTATATCAAGACCAACCTTCCCGATGTCAAAAGACTGTTTCTTCTCGGGACTCCTTCCATGATAAGCCAGTTCGAGGAGGCTGGATTTGTGAGTACCGCCGATTCTGCGGACGATGTGCCCGATGCGGTTGTGGTCGCCTTCGACACTACCCTGGTGTACCCGCGACTGTGCCGTGCCGCATGGTGGGTTTCGCAGGGGCTGCCATATCTTGCGACAAATCCCGACAAGGTGTGCCCGACAGACCAGCCTACGGTTCTGGTGGACTGTGGATCGCTGTGCAAGTGCATAGAGTATGCTGTCGGCCGTCATCCGGACGTTACCATAGGCAAGCCTGACCCTGCGATGCTTTCCGGAATCGAAGGGCGTTACGGGCTTGAGCCTTCGCAGATTGCGATGGTGGGGGACCGTATCTATACCGATGTGGAGATGGCATACAATGCCGGTGCCTTCGGGGTACTGGTGCTCAGCGGAGAGACCACCCTTGAGGTGGCAAAAGCCTGGCCGCATGCCCCGTCGCTTATCTGCCGTGACATAGAGGAGCTCGGCTGTCTGCTGGAGGAGGCGCACGAATGCTGATTCCTCAGGAACAGGATTTTGCAAAGGCTGTCGCCCTCTGGCGAGAGTGGAATTCGCGTATCAACGTGATTTCCCGCAAGGATGAGGAGAACATTTTCTCCCACCACATCCTCCATTCCCTCGCCATTGCGCAGTATCTGGAGGTCTATTATCCCGCGGTGGAAGGCCTGCCACCGCAGATTCAGGCGCAGACCGTGCTGGATGTCGGGACAGGCGGAGGTTTTCCGGGGATACCGCTGGCGATGGTGATGCCGGAAGCGAAGTTTACGCTTTGTGATTCAATTGGGAAGAAGGTGAAAGTCGCGCAGGCGGTGGCGGACGGGCTGGGGCTTGGGAATGTGGAATGCGTGAACGCCCGCGTGGAAAGCCTTTCCGGACAATGGGACTGGGTAGTCAGCCGTGCTGTTACCAGCCTCGAAAACTTATACCCGTGGGTGAAGGGCCGCTTCCGCCGCAGCATACTATTTCTCAAAGGTGGCGATATCAATTCCGAAATCGACGCTCTCGTGCATAAATGCGGTGTTCCCTACGCCAACATACGCACCTGGCGCATAGATTCATGGCTCGATGACGATTATTTTGCAGAAAAATTTGTAATTGAGGTTGGAAAAGACTACCTTTGCACTCCCAAAGTCGAAAAATTAAAAAAGTAACAATATGAAAAGGACTTATCAACCTTCAAACCGCAAGCGCGTCAACAAGCATGGCTTCCGTGAGCGCATGAGCACTCCCAATGGACGTCGCGTCCTTGCATCCCGTCGTGCACACGGTCGCAAGAAACTCACCGTATCCTCCGAGGAGAGGTGGTAGTTTAACCCCCACGGGTTTAAAAAAAGCGATTGAACATTCTTGCTCAATCGCTTTTTTAGTTTACCATGTACTAATGTACTCTAACGGGTGCAAGTCCATTCCAAATATTGGGACTGGCACGCCACGTGACATCCGGAGGCTGTCAATTCAACAGTTTCTTTACTTCTTGCGACGAAAGACCGGTGATTTTTTCAATAAGTGTCACATCAATACCTTCTTCCAGCATTTTTCTGGCAACTTCCAGTTTACCTTTGGTTACGCCTTTAGCTTCCCCTTCTGCAAGCCCTTCTGCGCGTCCCTTGGCTTCCCCTTCCTCAAGCCCCTCCTCCTTGCCGTAGTCGAAGTTCGCCCTGGCAATCTCCTCGCGTTCATTGTCGTCCAGGCCGGAACGGAAGTATTCCGCCCTCTCGCTGTCCGTCATGTCCTTTATGCGC
>CAJONC010000012.1 GCA_905235675.1 uncultured Bacteroidales bacterium
ATAAGTTTTATTTCATATATTTGCGCCCGCAAATAAAACCCGCAGGGGTTTTGGTGCAATGGGATCCGGACCCGGTTTCCGGATTGAGTAACACATTTTAAAACAACATTATGAAGCATTTTGCACTTAAAGGCCAGACCCGTCAGGTCGGCAACAAAGCCACCATCAAGGCTTTCCGCGCACAGGGACTCATCCCCTGCAATCTTTACGGACCCGGTGTCGAGAATGTACTCTTCACAGTTTCGGAGCGTGAAATCAAGGGCCTCATCGAGACTCCCTATTCCTTCATCGTCGACCTCGAGCTCGACGGCAAGACCAACTACACCGTAGTTCTTCACGAGCTCCAGTTCCATCCCGTCAAAGACAACTGCCTGCACATCGACTTCCTTGCAGTTGACGACAAGAAGCCCATCGCCATCGACGTTCCCATCAAGTTCGAGGGACACTCGGTAGGTGTCCAGAAGGGTGGCAAGTTCGTTCCCCGTTCCAGGTCGCTCCGCGTAAGCGCCACTATGGAGAACCTTCCTGACGACATCACCATCGACATCAGCAAGCTCGACCTCGCCGGTAAAATCAAGGCTGGCGACGTCAAGTTCGACAAAGTTGCAGTCCTTACCGACAAAGACACAGTTCTCTGCTTCGTGAAGGCCACCCGCAACGTCGACACCGGCGCTGCTGCCGAATAAGCATTTCCAGGGCCATGGCAGGCGAAAGCTATCTTGTAGCGGGACTGGGCAACATAGGTCCGGAATACGCCTCCACGCGCCACAATGCAGGATTCATTATATTGGATGCGTGGGCCCGCGCATCCAATATTTCTTTTGAAAGCGTCCGCTACGGCGACCTTGCGGTGCTCAATCTCAAGGGAAGGAACATCTACCTTCTCAAGCCCTCCACCTATATGAATCTGAGCGGCAAGGCAGTTCGATACTATCTTGGCAGGCTGCCCGTCACCACTGACAGGCTGATGGTAGTCTGCGACGATATCAACCTGCCCTTCGGGACGGTGAGGATGAGGGCCAAAGGAAGCACAGGGGGGCACAATGGGCTGGAGAGCATAGAGGAGATGATAGAGACTCCGAACTATGCAAGGATCAGGGTGGGGATCGGACACGATTTCGATGCCTCGGGGCAGATTGACTATGTACTCGGAAATTTCAGTCCCGAGGAGCTGGCGGCACTGAACACCGACAGCGAAAGGATAATTCAGGGCATTATCGACTGGATTTTTGTCGGAATCGACCGTGCAATGACGAAATTAAACACAAAAAAAGGATAAAAAAGCAAAAAAAGTTCATTTTTTTTTGCTTTTATCTAAGTATTTGACTACCTTGCACATCACTACAAAAGATATAACATCAGTACTATTTTATAAACCATTAAAATCTAAAAAAAATGAAAAAGCTCGTTGAAAAAATCAATGCTGAAATCGCTGATTTCCAGGTAAACGCCGAGGCTCAGGTCGTTAAAGGCAACAAGGCTGCAGGTGCCCGCGCACGCAAAGCTGCCCTTGAACTCATGAAGGATCTCAAGGAATTCCGCAAAGTATCCGTTGAAGAAGCAAAAAAATAATTTAAATAATTATATTTTTTATGCAACGGAACTAAAACCGGCTGCATCTATATTGCAGGTTTAGGTTTTAGTACACGTCTAAGGGTCGAGGGCCGTGAGGCTGGCGGCCCTTTGCTTTTTTATTTCTCTTTGGTTATATTTGGGGTAATGAAACGCATCGTCCTGACAGTACTGCTCATTGCCGCAACCGTTTCCCTGCATGCGCAGGAAGACGCCTTCAGGACGATTGTCCTTTTCGTCCGGTTCCCCGACCTTGAACTTCGCGCCACTCCCGAACAGCAGGACAGCCTGCTGGCTGAACTCAAGGCATATTTCGACACTCAGTTTTATCCCCGGAAAGAATTCGTCTTCGACAGGGGGCCGGTAATTGACGCCGACCGTCCTTACGCTTATTATGGCGCGAATACGCCCGACAGGAAGGACGCCCTTGCAGGCAGGCTCGCCTATGAGGTGGCGAAAAACGCCGATGCCGACGTTAATTTTGCCGATTACGACAACGATGCCGACGGCACCGTCGACGGAGTCATCCTGATTGTTCCCGGGGCATCGGAATTCGACACGCATGAAGAAAAGCTTTTCTGGCCACAGACCGAAAGTCTCGGGCGCGACAGGCTGAATCTCGTCCTCGACGGGAAAAAGATGGAATCCTACAGCATCGTCCCTGAACTGGATACGCTTGGGGCTCTTGCAGGAATAGGAACACTTGCCCACGAATTCGGGCATCTCCTCGGTCTGCAGGATCTCTACGACACCGATCTCGAAGGGAGCGGCGGACTTTACAGGGGCCTCGGACGCAGCACAGCCCTGATGGAATTCGGCAACAGTAACGACGGAGGGCGCACTCCCCCGAATTTCAATGCCATCGACAGGCATATCCTCGGAATGGGAGAAGAAACGCCCATAATGGATTACGGAGAATACATCCTGCCTCCTATCGATGAAAACGGCAGGTATTTCATGATTCCCACGGACGCGGACGGCATCTTCTACCTCCTCGAAAACCGCATTCCCCGCGGCTACGACACCCATATCGGAGGAGAAGGCATGCTCATCTACAGAATCGACCGGAGCGACGGCGATGCGGGTTACTCCACCTATTTCCAGCGCACCCTCAGCGCCATGGAAAGATGGAGGCAGAATCAGGTGAACTGCAATCCGGACCACCCCTGCGCCCACATGCTTTGGGCCCTCCCCGACTCCATTCCCGCCCGATACGCCTTCTGGCCGCAGGATGAACGCAATGTTTTCAAGGCTCCGCCCTTCGCACTCAAGGACATCAGCCGTCTGCCGGACGGCAACATAAGTTTCAAATACATAGAGCCTATACACATCGACGCCGTCTCCGTCTACCAGAGCAGCGTTGTAATAAAATGGACCTTGTCCGAAGACATTCTCCCAGTAGACAGCTGCAAAGTACAATGGTCCACCGCCAATTCCCCAATGGGCGAAAGCTTCGGACAGATGGCCCGGGACGGTTCCTGGTCCTGCACCGTCAGCGGCCTCAGCCCAAGGGCGACCTTCGATTTCGAGGTGCACGCCTGGAGTTCCGACGGCAACGAATATCTGCGCGGAGGCAATTTCACCACAAGGATTTACAGAAGCAGCATCTTCCGCTTCATATATCTTGGCCAGGTACCCCGCAATGAAGACGGGAGTTTCCCCGCCGGCACCCGCGTTCCCCTGATAGTGTATAATTCCATAGGCGGAGAGCACACGGAATGGACATTTGACGGAAAGGCCATAGAAGCGGAAAGCGATGGATTCTGGACGCTGCCGGGCGACGGAACGCTGAAGGCCTGCGTCCACAATCCGGACGGCAGCACCGATATAATAATCAAAGAAATTACCGTACGATGAAGATTCGCGACATATTGCCCGCAGTCCTGGCTGCCGTTCTCGCCTGCTCATGCGTCGGGGACGACCCTTCCGCCGGCTTTCAGGAGGACGACACCCTGCGCATAGATATCAAAGGCTATACAACTTTCAGTTACGACCCTCTCAGCTGCCAGAAATCGTTCAACCGCGACAACTGTGAATTCCGCGTGCACAGCGACAACATGTCCGATTTCTATTCCGTAGTCCTGGAAGCATTCCCCGCGGAAGTGGGGCAGATGGTCAACGGCACCGCTTCATGGACCACGAGCAACAACCTGCACACAAAAAAAACCACCTTCGAGGTTTTGAAGCTCGAAGGTGACAAAGTGTGGCTCTGGTCGTCCAGGAACCGTATTGCGATGGTCGTCCAGATTCTGGACTGACGACTGCTACTGCTCGTCGGGAGCGTCGCCGCCGTAGTCGGGACCGGGTCCCTGAGGTCCGCCCTGGGGGCCGCCCTGAGGACCTCCCTGCGAAGGATCGAAGCCTCCCTGGGCAGCTGCTCCGGCCTGATACATCTTCTCGAATGCCTTGCTGAGGGCCTCGGAGTAGCGGTCGATGTCGGCAATGTTCTGGTTCTTCACAGCCTCCTTGAGAGGATTGAGATTGCTTTCCACCTCAGCCTTGACGTCTGCAGGAATCTTGTCGCCGTTCTCCTTGAGAAACTTCTCGGCCTGGAAGCAGAGTGAATCGGCATTGTTTATCTTGTCCACCCGCTCCTTGGCAGCCTTGTCGGCATCTTCGTTGGCCTTGGCCTCGTCGCGCATGCGCTTGATTTCATCTTCACTCAGGCCGCTCGAAGCCTCGATGCGGATATGCTGCTCCTTGCCGGTGGACTTGTCCTTTGCGGACACGCTCAGTATGCCGTTGGTGTCGATGTCGAAGGATACCTCGATCTGAGGGATGCCGCGGGGTGCCGGAGCGATGCCGTCGAGATGGAAGATACCTATCTGCTTGTTGTCCTTTGCCATGGGGCGCTCGCCCTGGAGCACGCGGATCTCAACCGAAGGCTGATTGTCGGCAGCGGTGCTGAAGACCTGCTCCTTGTGAACGGGGATGGTGGTATTGCTCTCGATGAGTTTTGTCATCACTCCGCCGAGAGTCTCGATACCGAGGCTCAGGGGGGTTACGTCGAGAAGGAGTACATCCTTCACGTCGCCTGCGAGCACACCGCCCTGGATGGAAGCGCCGATTGCGACAACCTCGTCGGGATTCACGCTCTTGTTGGGCTCCTTGCCGAAGAACTGCTTTACGAGTTCCTGGATCTTGGGGATACGGGTGGATCCGCCTACGAGCAGGACTTCGTCGATGTCGGAGGTGCTCAGATGGGCATCCTGCAGGGCCTTGCGGCAAGGTTCGATGCTGCGCTGGAACAGATTGTCGCAGATAGCCTCGAACTTCGCACGGGTGAGGGTTTTAACGAGGTGGCGGGGAACGCCGTCGACTGCGGTGATGTAAGGCAGGTTGATTTCGGCGCTGGTCTGGTTGGAAAGTTCGATTTTCGCCTTTTCGGCAGCTTCCTTCAGGCGCTGGAGGGCCATAGGGTCCTTCTTGAGGTCGATTCCGCCGTTCTCGGATGCAAATTCGCCCGCGAGCCAGTCGATGATGGTCTGGTCGAAATCGTCGCCGCCGAGATGGGTGTCACCGTTGGTGGACTTCACTTCAAATACTCCGTCGCCGAGTTCGAGGATGGAGATATCGAAAGTACCGCCGCCGAGGTCGTAAACAGCGACCTTCATGTTCTTGTTCTTCTTGTCAAGACCATAGGCGAGGGCTGCTGCCGTAGGTTCGTTGATGATACGCTTGACATCGAGTCCGGCAATCTTTCCGGCTTCCTTGGTAGCCTGGCGCTGGGAATCCGAGAAGTATGCAGGCACGGTAATCACGGCCTCCGTGACAGGCTGGCGAAGGTAATCCTCGGCTGTCTTCTTCATCTTCTGGAGTATGATGGCGCTTATTTCCTGAGGGGAATAGAGACGCCCGTTGATGTCTACGCGCGGAGTGTTGTTGTCGCCCTTCACCACGCTGTAGGGCACACGCGCCGCTTCCTGGCCGACCTGATCGTAGGTTTCGCCCATGAAACGTTTGATACTGAATACAGTATTTTTAGGATTGGTGATAGCCTGACGCTTTGCGGGATTACCCACCTTGCGCTCGCCATCGTCGGTGAAAGCCACTACCGAAGGGGTGGTGCGAAGGCCTTCGTTGTTGATAATGACGGTAGGCTGGTTGCCTTCCATTACGGCCACGCAACTGTTCGTGGTTCCGAGGTCAATTCCAATGATTTTTCCCATAATATTTTCTCCTTTTTATTATTTTCCGGTTCATTTTGTCACTTTGGCGTGACGACTGTTCTTTTATCGAAAGCTGTGCCATGCGAGGATTTCTGACAAAATGTCATTATCTTTGGGAACAATTATGGAATATCGCAGCCTGACACCCGCCGAATACGACGACATAGCCTCCCGCATCGTCTACGAAGACAACCATCTGCTTATCTTCAACAAACGCTGCGGCGAAATAGTACAGGGAGACAAAACCGGAGACGAGCCCCTGAGCGAAACCCTCAAGGCCTTTGTCGCAATGCGCGACTCAAAGCCGGGGCAGGTTTTCATGGGAGTTCCCCACCGCCTCGACAGACCGGTGTGCGGAATATGCATCTTTGCCAAGACATCCAAGGCCCTCGAAAGGCTGAACGCGATGTTCCGCGACGGTTCGGTTCACAAAAGCTATGTCGCAATGTGCTGCGCCGCACCTCCCGAAAGCGAAGGGCTGCTGGAAGACTGGATGGAACGCAACGAACGCCTGAACAAGAGTTTTGTCACGCGCAAACCAGGGCCCAAGGCCAAACTTGCAAAACTGAAATACAAATACCTGGGGCCGACGGAACACTATCACCTTGTTGAAGTGGAACTGCTTACCGGCAGACATCACCAGATACGCTGCCAGCTCGCGCACCTGGGCTGCCCCATCAAGGGCGACCTGAAGTACGGTGCGCCCAGGTCCAACCGCGACGGAGGAATCTGCCTGCAGGCGAACAATGTCACCCTGCTTCATCCGGTAAAGAAAATTCCTCTTTCGTTCCGGCTTTCTCTCCCTGATGCATGGAAGGTTTCGGGCATGGAATCGACAGCCTGATGCGGGCCAACATGTCTCCTGGGGTGATTCCCATCACCAGCTTGAAAGCCATATTGTAAGTCACCACTGAATGGAAGCCCGCCGCAAAGGCGAGTTCGATAACCTTGATTTTGGGATTATCCTTCATCAGTTCCACCGAATACATTATCCGGTAGTAGTTGATATACTGGCGTATGTTCTTCTTTGCATATTTGTTAACCGCCTTTGAGACATATAATTTGTTCACGTGCAGGTAGGAGGCAATGTCCTCCATCGAAAAGCCGTCGTCCAGATACGGCCTGTGCAGGTACATATAATCCTGAAGCCTGCGGTAGATTCCGGCCAGAAGGTCTTCGTCGACCGGCGAGACCGCTTTATCCCGCATCTCCGCATAAATAAGGTCACGGATTCGTTTTTCTTTCTTTTTCGACAGCAGCAGCGACCTTCCCGAATACGACTTGTAATGCATCAGCCCATAAAAGACAGCCAGGCTCACCCCGAGAGGGTAATACCATACCGACGGCGCTTCCGCCAGTTCCATGAACGCGAGCAGCGCTACAAGCAGAGGAACAGCCTGTCCGTAAAATGAACGGGAATCTTCTTCAAGCCTGCACCAGGGTGCGTCGCGGCGGAAGAGTCCCGCCAGTTCGCGGTACTTCATCGAGGTACGCAGCGAGCGGTAGCCCAGGGTGAACAGCAAGACGGGAATGAGGAAGAAAGCAAGAGGATGCTCACGGCAGAAGGGAACCGCAGCCGCGGCAATGTAATAGACCGCACTGCTTGTCATGAAATACACCGACATCGGCAGTGCTTCGTAAGAAAGAGGATAGTACTGCGACATCTGTATGGCTGTCAGGAAATAAATGCAAATGCGCAATCCGCGCAACTGGACAGTACCTAAAAGGGCTTCTTCTCCAAGCAATATCGTGAGCACAAGCAGCGGAAGCAGTCTCAGTATCGCATGGAATGAAATTATCTGTTTCATTTTCAACATTTTAAACATTAGGGCCCCAATATACAACTTACTCCCATGCACTTGTAGGTAAGACATGGGAGTAAAAGTTGAAAAAATTAAAACCTAAGTAGGTAAAAAGAAATACTACCCTTTTTTTATGGTATCGAATCCCTTGCCGTAAACGCCTGTAACCGACGATACCGACAGGAACGCATCGGGATCAATGGACTTTACGAAACGCAGCAGGATATTCAGGTCGGTTTTCCTTGTAAGCACCATCAGGACCTCAGTTTCCTGTTTGGTATACCAGCCCTTGCCGTCGAGGACGGTCACTCCCCTGTGAAGGTCGTTGGTGATAGCGTCGGCTATCTCGGCATAGTTCTTTGAGAGTATGAACACCTGCACGCTTTGCTTGGATCCGGAAATCACAAGATCGAGCACCGTACTGTTTATCACTATCAGTATGAAACCGTACACCACGGTGGTAAGTTTCTCCACGAAGGGCATCAGGCTGCCGTCGGCCTTGAAAGAAGGGACCAGGAGCGACGCGAGGATGATAACCACATCCATCCACAGTATCAGCCTGCCCGGAGAGACGTTGCGGTATTTGTTCACCATAAGGGCGATGATGTCGGTACCTCCGGTGCTTCCGCCGGCAATCATGGTGACACCTATGCCGGAGCCTACCATTATGCCTCCCATTATGGTACTCATCAGTTTGCCGTTGTCGAGGGCTATCGCCCGGATGAAATCGAAGGGAATTACAGTCTGGAAGACGTTGAGACCTATGGCGGCGAGCACCGTGGCGTAGACGGTCCTCCCTCCGAAACTGGATCCGAGCACGAACAGGGCGGCTACGATAAGGCCGATGTTAACCACAAAATAGGTATAACCCATCTTGAAAACCCCGTGGGTTGCATACTGTATTATGGCAGAAAGGCCGGTGACTCCCCCGCCAACGAGATTGTTGGGCGCGAGGAAGATGCTCCATCCAAGCACATAGAGGAGTATCCCGAGAGTAATCAGGGCATAATCCTTTATAATGGAAAAAACGGGTTTCATGTTCATCGGTCTTTTTTCTTTTTGATTCCGGCCTTGATCTCTTCGAAGCCCTCGCCATAAACGCCGCCCACCTGGGTGACCGACATAAAGGCATTGGGGTCACATTCCTTGATTACCTGCGTCACTTCCGACAATTCATTCTTGCGTATAAGCAGCAGCAGCACGTTGCGGTCGGCTTTGGTAAACCAGCCCTGGGCCTTAAGCACCGTCACACCGCGCTCCATCTTGACCGTTATGTAATCTGCAATATCAGAATAGCGCTTCGAGAACACCATAAGCTGTATGGTTCCCCTGTCGCCTACCACCACATAGTCTATCACAAGGGCGAAGGTCGCCATCATTATAAAACCGTAAACCATGTCGGAGAATGACTTGTCCGGCAGAAGCAGCAGTGAAGAAATGATTATGAAGTCGCAAATCAGGAACACTTTGCTCAGGGAAACAGGCCAGTACTTGTTCACCATCAGGGCGATTATGTCCGTGCCCCCGGTACTCCCGCCTCGGCGCAGTATGAATCCCACGCCCACAGCTTCCAGCACGCCGGAGATTACAGGCACCATGACCTTCTCGCTAATATAGAAGAAATTCCCCGGCACGGCATGAACCCATTCCATTCCCGACAACAGTCTCAGGGCGACCGTACTGATAATGATGCAGTATATCGTCCTGAATCCGAATCCTATGCCGAACGCCAGCACGGCGAGGATAATGAGTAGCGCATTGATGACCATATAGGTATATGACGCAAGTATGGCGCCGTGCGTGGCATACTCGATCACGGTACAGATACCCATCAGCCCTCCCGCCGACATGCCGTTCGGAATCATGAACGCTTCCCAGGCGACGGCGAAAACAATGACTCCGAGAGTCATCACCAAATAGTCCCACAGGGTGGTCAGAACCTTGTTTTTCATTTCAGTACTACATTTACTATTCTACCCGGAACGACTATCACCTTCATTATGCTCTGATCCCCCACATATTTTGCCGTCTGGTCGAGGGCGCGCACCCTGGCCTCCACCTCGGCCGGAGCCGCAGACTTGGGCATATCGACAGTAAAACGGGTCTTTCCGTTGAACGAAACGGGATAAGTCACCGAATCCTCGACGGTATAAGCCTCCACGTATTCGGGGAAGTTTGCATCCACCACGCTGCCTTCATTGCCCAGGTCGTGCCAGAGTTCCTCTGCAATGTGCGGGGCGAAAGGAGAAAGCAGGATCACCAGGGGTTCGAGCACCTCGCAGCTGTGGCATCCGAGTTCGGTAAGTTCGTTCACCGCAATCATGAAAGCGCTGATAGTGGTGTTGTAGGAGAAGTTTTCTATGTCTTCCTCCTCCTTTGCGATGAGCTTGTGCAGGGACTTGAGCGCCTGGGGAGAAGCTTTTTCGTCCGTAACTATAAAGGAGTCGCGGTCGTGGTAGAGTCTCCAGAACTTGCGCAGGAACCTGTTCACTCCGTCTATTCCCTTGGTATCCCAGGGTTTGCTCTGCTCCACGGGCCCGAGGAACATTTCATAAAGACGCAGGGTGTCGGCGCCGTAACTGTCGCAGATGTCATCGGGATTCACCACGTTGTACATGCTCTTGCTCATCTTCTCCACAGCCCATCCGCAGATGTATTCACCGTCCTCGAGTATGAATTCGGCATCCTTGTATTCAGGGCGCCAGGCCTTGAAGGCTTCAAGGTCGAGGCGGTCGTTGCGGACTATGTTGATGTCCACATGTATTTCGGTGGTTTCGTATTTGTCCCTGAGGCCGAGGGACACGAAGGTGTTCGTGCCGACAATGCGGTACACGAAATTGGACCGTCCCTGAATCATTCCCTGGTTCACCAGCTTGCGGAAAGGCTCATCTTCGCAGACATAGCCGAGGTCGTAGAGGAACTTGTTCCAGAATCTGGAATAAATCAGATGGCCGGTTGCGTGCTCGGTTCCTCCGACATAAAGGTCCACATTGCGCCAGTAGCGGTCGGCTTCGGCCCCGACGAGGGCCCTGTCGTTGTGGGGATCCATGTAACGCAGATAATAGGCGCTGGATCCGGCAAAACCGGGCATGGTGCAGGTTTCGAGGGGATATCCCTTATAGTTCCAGTCTTTGGCGCGTGCGAGGGGCGGCTCGCCGTTCTTCGACTTGTAGGAGTCAATCTCGGGAAGGACCAGAGGCAGGTCTTCGTCGGGAACGGGAGTGGCGATGCCGTCTTTGTAGTAGATGGGGAAAGGCTCTCCCCAGTAGCGCTGGCGGGAGAAGATGGCGTCGCGCAGACGGTAATTGGTCTTGCGCCTTCCGAGCCCGTGGGCCTCCACATAATCCTTGGCGGCCTCGATGGCGTCTTTGACATCCATTCCGTTCAGGAATCCGGAGTTTATCATCACTCCTTCCTTGGCGTCGAAACTCTGTTCGCTCACGTCGGCACCCTCTATCAGGGGGATGATGGGCAGGCCGAACTTCTTTGCGAAGGCGTAGTCGCGGCTGTCATGCGCGGGGACGGCCATTATTGCACCGGTTCCATAGCCTGCAAGCACATACTCCGATATCCATATAGGAACCTTTTCTCCTGTAAGCGGATTGATTCCGTACGAGCCCGAGAACACGCCGGTAACGCTCTTGGTCTCGGCAATGCGCTCACGCTCAGTCTTTTTCCGGACTTCTTTTATGTAAGCCTCAACCTCCTCCTTCTGCTCGGGAGCGGTGAGCTCATCCACGAGTTCGCTTTCGGGGGCAAGTACCATGAAGGTGACACCGAATACGGTGTCCGCCCTCGTGGTGAAGATGGTTACAGGCTTGTGTACGTCGCCGCAGACGGTATCGAACACCATTTCCGTTCCTTCGCTCCTGCCTATCCAGTTGCGCTGCATCTCCTTCAGGGAATCGCTCCAGTCGAGTTCGTCCAGCGATTTCAGCAGCCTTTCGGCATAGGCCGACACGCGGAGCTGCCACTGCGTCATCTTCTTCTGCTCCACGGGGAAACCTCCGCGCACCGAAAGCCCGTCCTTCACCTCGTCATTGGCAAGCACGGTACCGAGGCCTTCGCACCAGTTGACAGATGTTTCTCCCTGATATGCAATACGGTAGCGCATCAATATATCGGACTTTTCCTTTTCGGAAGCCTTTTTCCAATCCGCAGGCGTGATATCGTCCCAGCCAGTGGTTTCAAATTTGGCAATCAGTTCATTGATTGGACGGGCCTTGTCCATTTCGGGATCGTACCAGCTCTTGAACATGCGCAGGAAAGCCCACTGCGTCCACTTGTAATAGTCGGGATCACAGGTACGGAAAGAACGGTCCCAGTCGTACGAAAAGCCTATGCGGTCAAGCTGCGAGCGGTAGCGCGCGACATTGTCGGTGGTTGTCTTCTCGGGATGCTGCCCTGTCTGTATGGCATACTGCTCGGCCGGCAGGCCGAATGCGTCGTATCCCATGGGGTGCAGCACGTTAAAGCCCTTCAGCCTCTTGTATCTTGAATAAATGTCGCTTGCTATATACCCGAGGGGATGCCCCACGTGAAGCCCCGCCCCCGAAGGGTAGGGGAACATGTCAAGCACGTAGAACTTGGGCCTGGAAGGGTCTTCCTCCACATGGTAGGTCTTGTCTTCGGCCCAGCGTTCCTGCCACTTCTTTTCAATCTTCCTGAAATCGTAATCCATATTTATCCGTTGTTATTTCTTTTCAAGGCGGAATTCCACATCCACCGTAATTTTGGTTTTCACAGGCCTTCCGTCGAGTTTGCCAGGTTTCCAGTCGGGAGACGCCTCCACTACCCTGACCGCCTCGGCATCGAGCGAGGGATAGACGCCCTTCTCAACCCGCACATCGGTCATCTTGCCCTTTTCGTCTATAACGAAACTCAGCCTGACCTTGCCCCTGATTGCATTCTCAAGGGCATCCTGGGGATAACGTAGATATGCGTACACCCATTTTGTGAGGAAGTAACGGGGGTCGGAAGAGCCGAGGAAACGCGGCTTCTGGTCGCATTCGGAGAAATATACCAGAGGTATGTCGCTGTCGTAGCCGTCCGGCTTGAACTTCGGTGCCGGTGCGGTGGAAAGGGCTATGCAGAAATTATGTATATACTCCCCCTGCCTTTCGAGTTCGGCGAACTCCATAGAATCTATCTCCGGCCTGTACTGCATTCCCGCCCTGCGGGTGGTGAACATTACCGAAGGAACTTCGAAGGCATGGAAAGAGCGGAGGTCGCTCATGCCAGGTTCGCTGGCTACCACTTCGGGGCGGGCGGGCTGGAGTTCGGATGACACCGCGGCAATCAGCCTGTTGAGATCGGCATTGGACCCCGTGAAGGCATAGAATCCCTTGTTGGGGTTGTCAAAGAAATCCAGGCTTATGTAGGCATCGATATCCCTGGGGAAATAGAATGACCTGTTGAGAAAGTACCACGAACCCGCATTGTCCTGCGAGGCTCCTCCGAATGCAGCCACCACTATGCTCCTGCCCGTCAGGACCCTGGTGGTGCTTAGCTTGGATGCCAGCCTCAGCAGCAGTGCGAGCGACGCTGAATTTTCGGCTGAAAGGGAGGTACCAAGCACTATGTACCTGGACTTGAGGGACTTGTCGAATCCGGGAATTATACCCACTACATTGCGGAACGACAGGGTATCCCCCGCCTCGCCGACTATGCCGAAATTCTCCATCTCGGAGCTTTCGAGCAGTTCCACTCCGTATGCTTTGAGATGTGACGCCACAAAGGCGGCTGTCGCAGCCTCGTCTTTCAGGGCGGCTATCGAATCGGCGCATTCCCGCAGCGAAACGGTCTCTTCGTCTTCGTACAGTTCGGAATAACCCTGCGCCGCAGCAGGGGCGAGGCTCCATACCAGGGCTGTCAGGAAAACCGCAAGTTTCTTCATAATCTATTCATTTACAAGAATCCACACATCTTTGGGGCAGAACGCTTCGGCCCTTACCCGCTGCAGATTATCCCATAAATGTGCCAAAGTGTCGGTGCCGCAGACCCCTACGGCGGTAAATCCGTTTCCGTACGGGATCTTTACGCTTTCGTAACCTGCAGCCTCGATTTTGGAAGCCATGTATGAAGCATTGTCGGTGCTGGAGAACGCCCCGACTATGATGTAGTACCTGTGTCCGAGGGCGGACGCATCCACCCTCCTGAGGCTGGCGGTGGAAAGTATCATCTCTCCGGATTCCTTGAAACGGTCGACAAGCAGGAGAGAATCCGCGAGAGCCTTCTCCACCTGCCTGAGGGAATCCACCCTCGCCTGATGGGCGGCCTGTTCACGCTCGATCAACTCACGCTTGGCCTCAATCTCCTGCGAGGTCGGACGCCCAGCCAGCTTGCGGAAACTGTCGCAGGAGCAGGCAAGCATCACCCCGCACGCAAGTGCGAGGGCAGGCAGCGAAAATCTGACCATTCCTTTCATAACACGCAAATTTAATAAAAGTATTTCTACTCCGACTCAAAGGCCTTCACAATTTTGCTTACAAGCGGATGACGGACTATGTCCGCCTCGCTGAAATTCACGACCGCCACTCCTTTCAGGTCCTGGACCAGCTTGATTCCGCGAAGCAGGCCCGAATCTTCCTTGTGCGGCAGGTCTATCTGGGTGGCGTCGCCGGTCACTATGAATTTTGCATTGGTGCCCATGCGGGTGAGGAACATCTTGAGCTGCCCCATATTCGTGTTCTGCGCCTCGTCCAGAATCACGCAGGCCCCGTCGAGGGTACGTCCGCGCATGTATGCAAGGGGCGCTATCTGGATGGTGCCGCTGGCTATGAATTCCTGGAGTTTGCGGGGAGGAATCATGTCGCCGAGCGCGTCGTAAAGCGGCTGGAGATAGGGGTCGAGCTTGTCTTTGAGGTCTCCCGGAAGGAAACCCAGCCTCTCCCCCGCCTCGACTGCAGGACGGGTGAGGATGATGCGCTTGACTTCCCTGTTCTTGAGGGCGCGGACGGCGAGGGCTATCGCGATATAGGTCTTTCCTGTACCTGCGGGGCCGGTGGCGAAGATGAGGTCGTTTCCGAAATATGCCTTGACCATTTTTTCCTGATTGGCATTGCGGGCACGTATGGCCTTGCCTTCGTTGGTATGCACTATTACGGCATTGCCCTGGCTTGCGAGGGCAGGAGTGCTGCTCCTTCCAGCGAACAGGTCCTCCACGTCGTAAACTGTAAGATTCAGTTTGCGGCTGCGCACCGCCACGAGTTCGGCGAACTTCTTTTCAAAATCGGCAATCTCTTCCGCATCGCCCTCCAGATGCAGTTCATTGCCCTTTCCGCTTACCTCCACCCCGGGGTAGTAGGTACAGAATTCATTCAGGATTCTGTTGCCGGCGCCAAGTATGCCGACAGGATCGGCGGTATCGAGGATAATAGTTTTAGTCATTGTATGCCAGTTGCTTTTTTTACTCTTTCAAGTGTATTTATCATATTGTCGTAATCCGAGGCATCCTTCCATTCCGGACGCCTGCCCGTCCACTCGTCCACGAAAATGGTCCGGTATCCGTCGCCAAGCTTCCCCGGAAGGGTGCACCACATGAAGCGCAGTTCCGGCTCAAGCACCCTGCAGCTGCCGCTCACCCTTTTATGCTCTATGCGCAGTATGGCCGCGAGCTCCAGCCTGGTATATTCAGCGCTCATGTTCGACACTGCATTCCCGAGCGAATAAATCACCGGCACTCCGGAGATATGGGTGGTGTCCTGCACCACATGCGGATGGGCGCCAACCACCGCATCGGCCCCCCATTCCACAAGCCTGTGCGCCCAGGCTTCCTGGGAGTCATTGTGACTCAGCACGTATTCGTCTCCCCAGTGCGGAAGGGCAATCACCACGTCCGCGTTCTCCCTCGCCCTTTTCATCTGCCTGCGTATCTCCGCTTCATTCATGCGGCTCACTTTGGGATAGGGAGAGGCGGAAGACGCATTGGTGCCATAGGTAAAGTTCACGAGCGCCAGTTTCACTCCTCCCACCCTTAGTATCAAGGGATTGATCCTGTAATACTGTTCCTCGTCCAAGCCGCTTCCGGTGAACAAGGCATACTGCCTCAGCGTGCGTTCCAGCCCCCTGTCCCCCTTGTCGAGGATGTGGTTGTTAGCAGTCAGCAGCACGTCCGTCCCTGCATCCAGTATGCTCTGCAGATAGGAATCCGGAGCGCTGAAAGCGGGATACCCTGTATATGGCCTGCCGGCAAGGGTGAATTCCGCATTGGCGATGCAAAGGTCGGCGGACTTCAGCCCGTGTTCAATCCCGCTCAGGAACAGGCTGTGGTCATACTCCATCTGCCTGCTGTGCATCATCACGTCTCCGATAATGCAGACGCTTACCGTATCAGCAGGATCCGCCGCAGGTGGAAGCTGCGGCGGAAGCAAAACCTGTATGAGTATGGCAAGAATTATAAGCCTGTGCTTTTATTCTTTTCCTGCGGATACAATGGCGTCGTATTTCTCGTACTTGGCGAGATACTCGGGTTCTTCGCGGAAGCGGAAAGCCGCATTCTTGATATATTCCGCGACAGTGAGCTTCACGCCCTCGTCGGTGGAAACCTCATAAGCCTTCTCGAAAGGCTCGATGCAGTCCTTCAGGGCTTTCTGGAACTCCTCCACAAGGGCGAAGTACTTATTGTCGTCGTACTCGTTGGAAGCCTTTTCGGAGATGTCGGCAGCGCGGTTGTAGAGATAAATTCCCTTTCCGATATATCCATAAGGATAGGTAGGATCTATCTCGGTGCACTTGTCATACGCTGCGAAAGCCTGCTCGACCTGGGGAGGATCCATCTTGAGACGGATGTCACCCTCGACATACCAGAGCGAAGCGTTGTTGGGTTCGTTCTGCTTTGCAACGTCGAGAAGTTCGAAAAGCCTGTCGGTGTTGCCGCCCTCGGTGTTGTAGGCATTGATGAGGCCGATGAGAATGCTCTGGCTGCGGGGATAGGAAACAAAGCCGTCTTCAAGAATCTTCACAGATTTCTCCTTGTCGCCTTCCTGCTCATAAATGGCCGCAAGACGGGCGAATACATCTCCGTCATCGCCGAAATATCTGTATTCTATGCACTCTTCGAACATCTCCTTCGCCTTTTCATTGTTGCCTGCGATTGCAGCGGTAAGTCCGGCATTGTACACCGAACTTGTATCTATGGCATCATAAGGCTTCATCTTGGAGACTTCCGCACTCTTCTCGAAAAGTTCGGAAGACTTGGCATAGTCGCCGAGCTGGTAAGCGCTCACTGCATCACCTGCATAGAGGGTGGCGATATTCTTGATGGCCTCGGAAATGTCTTTGGTCTTCTTGCCCTTGACATCGAGTTCGGCAGCCTTTTCATAAGCTTCGGCGGCAAGACCGAGAGCATCGTCATAAGCAGGTTTGGTAACGACTATCATCGCCACGCTGCCGTTGGCTCCGATATAATAATCGGCAGTCTCGTAATGCTGTACCCTGTAAGGGAATCCGCCGAGTTCGACATCTTCCTCGGAGGAAGGCTTGACATTGCCCATGAGGAGGGCGAGTTCAGCTGTCGGAGTACCGACGAAACCGTTGCCCTGGGCGGCGGTATATGTATCGACATAAGCCTTGCCAAGCTTGATCCAAGTGGCGAAATTCGCAGCCTTCTTGGCATCCTGGCTGGCAGTCAAAGCAGATTCAGCCTGCTTTTTGGCGGCCTGTACGGCCTTCTCGGTCTGGGCGTTCGCTACCTGAAGCGAAGCCAACATTGCAAGGACCAGCAAAATCTTTTTCATAACAATATTTTAAATTAGATTATTCGTTTTTAATGTCTTCAGAAGCAGTTTCTGCACTTTCCGTGCCAGTATTTTCTTCTTCGGGGGCGTCTTCGCTCTTCGCCACCACCGAAACCGCCGAGATGGCGTCGCCCTCGCGCAGGCTTATCAGCTTGACTCCCTGGGTGGCACGGCCCGCCACGCGGGTGTCGGAAACCGCCATGCGTATGGTAAGCCCTGAACGGTTGATAATCATAAGGTCGTCGTTCTCGGTAACGTTCTTGATGGCTACCAGGCTGCCTGTCTTGTCGGTAATGCTGATGGTCTTGACACCCTTGGTTCCGCGGGCGGTAAGCCTGTAGTCTTCGGGGTCGGAACGCTTTCCGAATCCGTGCTCGCTCACTACCATGATGGTCTGTTCCGAAGCGTTCTCCCTGTTGGGATCATAAGTGAGAACGCCGATAACTTCGTCATCTTCAGCCAGTTTGATACCACGCACGCCGGAAGCCGCCCTGCCCATGTCGCGCAGTGCAGTCTCGCGGAAGCGTACGCAGTAACCCTTGCGGCCCGCTATCATGATGTCCTCGTTGCCATTGGTGAGCACCGCGTCGAGCAGTTCGTCGCCTTCGCGTATGGTGAGCGCCTTTATGCCTTTGTTGCGGCTGCGCTTGTTCGAGTAGTCTTCCAGGCTCGTCTTCTTGATGACGCCTTTCTTGGTGACAAGGGTGACGAAATGGTTCTGCACATATTCCGTATCCTCAATCCTGGCGGCGTTCAGATATGTGCGGATGCTGTCGTCGGAATCAATCGCAAGCAGGTTCTGCACGGCACGGCCCTTGGATGCGCGCACGCCCTCGGGCAGTTCGTAGACCTTGAGCCTGTAGCACATGCCTTTCTGGGTGAAGAAGAGCATGGTGGAGTGCATGTTGGCCACATAAATATGCTCTATGAAGTCTTCATCGCGCGTGGAACCGCCCTTCTTGCCTACACCGCCGCGGGCCTGGGTACGGAACTCGGTGAGCGCGGTGCGCTTGATGTAGCCGAGGTGCGAAATGGTAATTACCACGTCTTCGTCGGCATAGAAGTCCTCGGGGTTGAATTCGTCGGCGCTGAAGGTAATCTCGCTGCGGCGGGCGTCGCCGTACTTGGCCTTCATCTCCGCGCATTCGTCCTTGACTATCTGAAGCTGGAGAGCCTCGCTGCCGAGAATCTCGATGCAGCGGGCGATGAACTTCTCGAGTTCGTCGTATTCCGCCTGAAGCTTTTCGCGTTCCAGTCCGGTGAGCTGGCGCAGACGCATCTCCACGATTGCCTGGGCCTGGGCTTCGGTGAAACCGAACTTGGTGATGAGCCCTTCGCGGGCCTCGTCGACGTTTTTGGAGGCGCGGATGTGGGCGATTATCTCGTCTATAATGTCTATCGCCTTGAGCAGGCCTTCGAGTATGTGGGCCCTCTTCTGGGCCTTGTCGAGTTCGAACTTTGTGCGGCGCACCACGACTTCATGACGGAAATCCACGAAGTTGGCGATGATTTCCTTGAGGGTGAGGGTGCGCGGACGCCCGTTCACGAGGGCCACGTTGTTGATGGCGAAGCTCGACTGGAGAGGCGTATACTTGAAGAGGGTGTTCAGCACCACGTTGGTGTTGGCCCCCTGCTTTACGCGGAAGATTACACGTACGCCCTCGCGGGACGATTCGTCGTTCATGTAGGAGATTCCCTCTATCTTCTTGTCCTCCACCATCTGGGCTATTCGCTCCAGCATCTCCTTCTTGTTCACCATGTAGGGGATTTCGGTCACCACAATGGTTTCCTGACCGCGGTCGTTCACCTCGATTTCGGTCTTGGAACGGACCACTACCTTGCCCCTGCCGGTGGTATAGGCGTCGATGATGCCCTGGCGCCCCATGATGATGCCTCCCGTAGGGAAGTCGGGGCCCTTGATGTGCTCCATCAGCCCTTCCACGTCGATGTCGGGGTTGTCGATGTATGCGCAGATGGCATCGCAGCATTCGCCGAGATTGTGGGGCGCCATGTTGGTAGCCATACCCACGGCGATACCGGACGACCCGTTCAGCAGAAGCAGCGGCAGCTTGGTGGGAAGCACCGTCGGCTCCTCTATGGAGTCGTCGAAGTTAAGCGTCATGTCGACGGTATTCTTTTCAAGGTCGCCGAGCACGTCTTCCGACATTTTCTCAAGCTTGGCCTCGGTGTAACGCATTGCCGCTACGGGGTCGCCGTCCATGCTGCCGAAGTTGCCCTGGCCCTTGACCAGAGGATAGCGCTGGTTCCAGGGTTGCGCCAGCCTTGCCATGGCATCGTACACGGAGCTGTCGCCGTGCGGGTGGAACTTACCCAGCACCTCACCTACGATACGTGCGGATTTCTTGGTCTGCCCGCCATAGGAAAGGCCAAGGCCGTCCATTCCGAAAAGTACCCTGCGCTGCACGGGTTTCAGGCCGTCACGCACATCGGGCAGAGCACGCGACACTATCACCGACATGGAATAGTCGATGTATGCGCTCCTCATTTCGTGGTCAATCTCAACCGGTTCGATATAGCCGTGATTGACCTCTGCGATATTTCCCTCCTTATCCATAAAAAGTATTAAATTTCCATTTGTATATAAGTATGCAAATTTAACAAAATAATTCGATTAATTTATTACTTTTGCAAGTAATTATTACCCTTACGGAATGAAGATTTCGACAGAATTCGATACTATAGTAGGATTTGCCCGCGAAGAGGCGATGCGCACCGGCAGTTACAGCATAGAAGCGGACCATCTGTTGCTCGGAATACTGCGCCACAGGGACAACGAAGCGGTGGAAATGCTCAGGGACCAGGGGCTGGATCCCGATGAAATGAAGCGCAGGGTGGACTCCCTCGTTTTCCACGAACACTGCATCCCCTTCGACGACGAAGACAGCATACGCCTCGGTCGCGACGGCAGTTCCGCGGTGAATCTCGCCATCGCCGAAGCCATGTCCGAAGGATCGGAGCAGGCAGGAGCCCTGCACCTCCTGAAAGCAATATACAAGCAGGGCGGCAGCGTTTCGTCGGATTATCTCCACAGCAAGGGTTTCATGCCTTCCGGACAAAAGGCGCCTAAGAAGGAAAGGGCGGAGGCCACTGCGGCTCCCAGCCCCGAACTTCTCGGAAAACTGCTGTCCACCATACGTATCAACACCAAAATAGTCAGCTGATGAAAAGAACCCTGACACTTGCAGCGCTGCTGCTGCTGTGCGCCCTTGCGTGCCATGCGCAGAAGCGCGCCGCCTTCGTACTCGAACCGGACGCGGAATTCCTGTTCGCCCAGCGCGACACCTGCGACCTTTACATGAGCGTCTATGAGCCTTCAGGGGACTTTGAAAAGGCCAGGGCCACCGTACTGTTCTCTTTCGGCGGCGGATTCATAATGGGGAGCCGCAATGCGGAAGCATATCTTCCCTGGTTCAAGCGCCTCGGCGAAGACGGTTTCCGTGTGATTACTATAGATTACAGGCTGGCGCTGAAAGGCAAGGATGTTTCCGGCGTCAAAGCCATAAACATGATTCACGAAGCAGTGGAAGTGGGTGTCGAGGATTTATATGAGGCCACCGGCTACATTCTGCAGAACGCCGAAGCCCTCGGGGTGGAGCCCGACAGGATAGTGCTTGCAGGCTCATCCGCCGGAGCCATAATCTCCCTCCAGGCCGAATGGCATCTCTGCAACCGCAGCAAAGAGGCGCAGGCTCTCCCCGAAGATTTCCGCTACGCAGGAGTCATGTCCTTCGCAGGAGCCATCTTCTCTCAGGAAGGGAAACCTTCCTTCAAAAGGGAACCCTCCCCGGTTCTTTTCTTCCACGGCACCAAGGACAAAGTGGTGAATTACAACAAGATCAGGGCTATCAAGAACTGGTTCACAGGGTCGGCCACGCTCAGCGACATCTTCGCCAAACGCGGCTACAACTACAACATCTACCGCTTCCTCGGCAACCAGCACGAAATCGCCTCCTGCTTCCTGCAGACCTACGACGAGCAAATGCGCTTCCTCGAATGCAACGTGCTCGGAAAACAGAAAAGGATCGTCGACGCAACGGTCAGCGACCCTTCCATAAAGGTTTTTGATTTCAACCTGAAGAAGCTCTACTCCAACTAAGCGCTAAGCTTGTCGAGCACCAGTTTCACAAGCTCGTTCACACGCGGTTTGTAGTCGGTGTTCGCATCCTTCAGATAGCGGTGGGCTATTGCACAGCACACCGTGATGGCGTCGTGCCCGAGTTTGGCCGCCATTCCGGCAAGGGCAGAACTCTCCATTTCGAAGTTGGTGATCTTGTATCCCTTGTATTCGAAGCGCTCGAAATCTTCAAGCATATTGGGCATGGCGAGGCCCTGGCGCACCACACGTCCCTGGGGCCCGTAGAAGCCGGATGCGGAAACGGTCATCCCCTTAACCGTGCTGTCGGCGAAGAGGTCGATCAGACGGTCGGATGCGCGGACGAAGTACGGGTCGGGCAGGTGCCTGTCCCAGTGCACGAATTCCTTGAATGCCTCCTCGAAATCGGGGAGGGCGATGCTGTCGCGGCCCTCGTACCAGTTCATGAGTCCGTCGCAGCCCACCGAAATATGGCTGAGGATGAAGGATCCGAGTGGAATTTCAGGCTGGATGGCGCCACAGGTGCCGATGCGGACAATAGTGAGCGTCCTGTGCTCCGGCCTGAGCTCGCGTGTCTTGAAGTCGATGTTTGCGAGGGCGTCGAGTTCAGTCATCACTATGTCGATGTTGTCGCAGCCTATGCCATGCGAAAGGGCGGTAATCCTCCTGCCATGGTAAGTACCTGTGGCAAAGGCGAATTCGCGGGACTGGCCCTTGGCTTCGATGGTGTCGAAAAGCTTTTCGAACATCTTCACGCGGCCGGGGTCGCCGAAAATCACAACGGTGTCGGCAAGCTCTTCGGGCTTGATGTGAATGTGGAATGCCGATCCGTCGGCATTTATTATAAGTTCTGATTCAGGAATTTTCATGGCTGATATTATTTTTTTCCGGAAGAGCGCAGACGGTTGGCGCTGCGTACCAGAAGTTCGTCGGAAATAATGCCCCGCGCTGCAAGGAAGTCGAAAATAGCCGCGACTATGGGGAACACGAAAGTAATGCGGGTTGCGGGATGGGGGTCAGTGAGGAAATACACCGTCGCCATCCATATCTGGAGCCCCACCAGCAGCAGGGCGGCAAGGTTGGAGAGACGCAGCTGCAACGCCCTTGACTTGAAGCAGACTATTGCCAGCAGCTGGGCGGCGAGCGCTATGCCCACCAGGATAAGATAAACCCCGTAGGGTTCAAACAGCATAGCAGCCAGAAGTCCGGATGCTATCAAAAGATACAAAGTCTGTATTCTCTGCCACATGTTTTAACGGGAATTGAAACGTGAAAGCACATTCTGCTCGTAGGTCCTGGACACGGGTATCTCGGGCAGGCCGGATGCGTCAAGTTCCATGACATATCCGTCCTTGTCCTTGCGGAGCACCTGTACTTTGGATATGTTTATTATGTATTTTCGATGGCAACGCACCAGTTCGCTGCCCGAGAAACTGTCCTCCACCGTCTTCAGGCGGCAGCGGAGCATATACTGGCGCATGGCCCCGGCATGGTCCTCATACCATACTTTGATGTAATTGTCATCCGACTCGAAGAGCCAGATGCTCCTCTGCCTCAGGCTGAGCTTCATGTTGCCCTCGTTGTCGAAAAGGGTTATAATCTTCTCGTCCGCCTGAGGAGTGAGGGTGTCGCTCACCACCGTTCCCATGTTGGTAAGGCGCAGAGTCTCGTCTTCTTCCTTCTTCTTCAGCAGGATACGTACCGCATTCACTGCGGACACCGCCATCGAGGCTACCAGAAGCACGTAAGCTATCCTTGTCAGGGAATCACTTTTAACCAGATGCCAGATATCTCCGGAGAGACTGCTGAAAAGCAGGACTGCAAGCGATACGGCGGCCACGAGCGCCGCCGCAACCAGACCGGAGATTTCCGGCATCTTCCGTATCTGCTTTTCGTTCATCTGTCCTTACTGCTGCTCCCCTGCTTCCTTCAGGCGCTCCGCGTTCTCGGCTATCTGCAGCTGGTCTATGCATTCCTGGATGTCGCCGTCCATGAATGCGGAGAGATTGTACATCGTCCAGTTGATGCGATGGTCGGTAACGCGCGACTGGGGGTAGTTGTAGGTGCGTATCTTAGCGGAACGGTCGCCGGTGGAGACCATGGTCTTGCGCTTGGCGGCGATTCCGTCGAGATATTTCTGGTGCTCCATGTTGTAGAGACGGGTGCGGAGCTCCTCCATGGCACGCTCCGCATTCTTGATCTGCGAGCGCTCCTCCTGGCATTGCACCACTATTCCGGAGGGGATGTGGGTGAGGCGCACGGCGGAATAGGTGGTATTGACGCCCTGTCCTCCGGGGCCGGAGGCGCAGAAGAGGTCCTTGCGGATGTCGGCGGGATTGATCTCGATATCGAACTCCCCTGCCTCGGGAAATACCGCCACGGACGCCGCGGAAGTCTGGATGCGGCCCTGGGCCTCGGTCTGGGGAACGCGCTGCACACGGTGCACGCCGGATTCATACTTCATCACGCCATATACTCCGTCACTTCCCGAAAGCTTGAACACCACCTGCTTGAAACCTCCCGAGGTGCCGGGAGTCTGGTCGGTGACCTCCAGCTTCCATCCCTTGGACTCCGCAAAGTGCTGATACATGCGGAAAAGGTCGCCTGCGAAGATGGCGGCTTCGTCGCCGCCGGTGCCTCCGCGTATTTCCACAAGCGCGTTCTTGCCGTCATCGGGATCTGCCGGTATCAGCAACAATTTGATATTCTGCTCGATATCGGGTATCTGCGACTCTATTTCGTTGATTTCCTCACGTGCCAGTTCCTTGAGCTCTGCATCGCTCTCGGTCATCAGCATATCTTTCGCCGAAGCCAGATTCTCCAGCTTCTTCTTGTAGTCCAGCCCCGCCTTGATGATGGGTTCCAATTCTTTATAGTCCTTGTTCAGCTGCACGAACTTCTTCATGTCCGACATCACATCGGGGCTTGCGAGCTGCTCCTGAAGCGATGCGAACTTGTCCTGCAGCGAGAGAACCTTTTCCAGTAATTTGCTGTCTGCCATAGTTTGCAAATATAACTCTTTTTTATTTTACCACATGAAGGTGCGGGCCGAAGCGCTCGAAGGCAGCGCGCTCGAGTTCCTCGCGGTCGTCGGGATGGGCTATGCTTATCATCAGCCTGGCCCTTTCCTGGAGTGATTTTCCGTAAAGGTCCACGGCACCGTATTCGGTCACTATCCAGTGGGCGTCCGCCCTCGGAGTCACCACGCCGGAGCCTGGATTGAGGCGGGCCACTATCTTGCCCTTTCCCTTGTTGGTGCGAGACGCAAAGGCCGTTATGCTCTTTCCGCCTTCGCTCATGGACGCTCCGCGCACGAATTCCAGCTGTCCGCCGGTACCCGAGAAGATACGTTCCCCTATGCTGTCCGCACTTATCTGCCCCGTCAGGTCGACTTCGGTGGCCGAATTTATGGCTTTCATATTGGGATTCTGACGAATCACGAAGGGGTCGTTGACATACTTGATATCGCGCATCAGCACGTCCGGATTATGGTCTATGAATGAATACACGTCATTGGATCCAAGCAGGAAAGACGCCACAATCTTACCCTGGTCTATCTTTTTGTGCTGTCCGTTGATTACTCCCGCCTTTATCAGCTTCAGCAGGCCGTCGGCGAACATTTCGGTATGCAGGCCGAGATTCCTGTGGTTCACCAGCTGGGCGGCAAGGGCGTTGGGCAGCGCACCTATTCCCATCTGTATACAGTCGCCGTCATCAACCAGAGCGGCGCAGTTCTTCCCTATCAGCACCTCGGTGGGAGTGGGTTCAGCGAAATCGGAAGTCACCAGGGGGGTGTCGTCCTGCACCAGATAATCGAAGCGATCCAGGCTGAGGAGGTCGCCGTAGGCATAGGGGACGTTGGGATTCACCACGCCTATCACCAGGTCTGCGCTTTCCACGGCCGCCACGGAGCAGTCCACAGAAGTACCGAGCGATACGCGTCCCTCCGCATCGGGAAGCGACACCTGCACCAGCGCGGCCCCGAGATGAATCGCACCGCTGCGGTACAGTTTCTGGCTTTCGCCGAGATGTACGGGAAGATAGTCGGCATATCCCGCATTCACGTTTGCGCGCACGTTGGGTCCGAGGAAGAAACCCTGGTCGAAGAATATGCCCTCGTAGCGCGGCTCGCTGTAGGGGGCGGGGCCCTCCGTATGGAAATGATGGAAGTGAAGGTCACGCACGTCGCCCGCATCGGCCCTGCGGCAGAGCGCCTGAATGAGGCAGTGGGGAACGCTTGCGACACTGCTCAGGTGGATGTGGCTGCCGCTCGGAATATGGCTTACCGCCTCGTCGGCAGATACATATTTTATTGCTTTCATCGATGAATATTTTTAATTTTGCAACAATCTACAAATTTAAGAAATATTCCGATGCACACAAGAGAAGAAAAGCTCGAAGCCTTTGCAAAAGCACTCGACATAATGGAAACCCTGAGGGCCAAATGCCCGTGGAACGCCTCCCAGACCAACGAAAGCCTGAGGCCGCTTACCGTGGAAGAAGTATATGAACTCAGCGATGCCGTGCTGCGCGGCGACGATGCCGACCTGCGCAAGGAACTCGGGGACGTGCTGCTGCATGTCATCTTTTATTCCCGCATCGCGGAAGAAGAAGGCCGCTGGGACATCGCCGACGTGCTCGAAGGCCTGTGCAACAAGATGATTTTCCGCCATCCCCACGTTTTCGGCGACGGGGCCTCGGAGGGCATGACCGAAGAGGATGTCGCAAAGAACTGGGAACTTATCAAAACCAGGGAAAAAGGCGGCAACCGCACCATACTCGGGGGCGTGCCCAAGAGCTTCCCTCCCCTGCTCAAGGCCTATGCCATGCAGGACAAAGCCAAGTCGGTGGGCTTCGACTGGGAAGAAAAGCAGCAGGTCTGGGAAAAGGTGCGCGAAGAACTCGGCGAAGTGCTCGAGGCCGTCGACGAAGAAGATCCCGCACACATGGAGGAGGAATTCGGCGACCTTCTATTCGCCGTGGTGAACGCATCCAGGCTATACGGCACGGACCCTTCGGTCGCGCTCGACAAGGCCTGCGAGAAATTCAGCAGACGTTTCGGCTACCTGGAATCCCAAACACTTGCCAAAGGCCTGGACCTCAAGCAGATGACACTTGCAGAGATGGATGCGATATGGGATGAAGGCAAGGCCAGGGGCCTATGACGGCAGTTTCCTGCCTCTCAGGACATAATACATCGCCATAGAAATCACGAACATTCCCGTTCCGATGTAAGGAATCCAGCTTGACGGGAGGTTGAAGCCTATTTTGTCCACGCAGATATAGGTAGTGCACACCGAGGTCATGAAGCAGGCGGGCAGCAGGGTTATCAGGTAATAAGGCTTCCTGCCCTTGTTAATCGTCAGCCATGCGGTTGCCGTCCAGAGCGTGAAGCATGCAAGAGTCTGGTTGGCCCAGCCGAAATAACGCCAGATGGTGTTGAAACCGTTTTCATCGGCAATGTTGAACCAGAGCAGCAAGGCTGCGACACCGAACAGGGGGATTGCAATCACGAGCCTGTTCGCATGTTTTTTCTGGTCGAGCCTGAAGAAATCCGCCAATATCAGACGGGCGCTGCGGAACGCGGTGTCGCCGCTGGTGATGGGAGCCGCGACCACGCCGAGTATCGCAAGTACGCTGCCGGTAATGCCGAGCCAGCTCCTGCAGACCTTGGTTACCACCGTAGGAGCAGAAGCGCTCAGGTCGGAACCCACGGCGGCGGCTCCCCCGTCGAAGAAGAAATACGACGAAACGGCGGCCCAGACAAGGGCGACTATTCCTTCGGTAATCATTGCTCCGTAGAAAGCGGGGCGGCCGAGTTTTTCGTTCTGCACGCATCTTGCCATAAGAGGGCTCTGGGTGGCATGGAAGCCGGAAACAGCCCCGCAGGCTATGGTAATGAAGAGGCAAGGGAATATAGGCTGGCCATTCAGCCCCACGGAAGGTCCGCGGTTGCCGAGCCCGTCCCAGATTTCAGGGATGGAAGGCCACTTCACGAAGAGGCATACGCACAGCGCGGCTGCCATGAAAAGCATGGAGAATGCAAAAAAAGGATACAGGCGCCCTATAACCTTGCTTATCGGCAGCATGGTCGCGATAATATAATATATGAATATTATGGCAATCCATATCATTATGCTTTTATCCCAGGAGCCTATCTTTACCATGTCGTCGAGTATGATGGCAGGGCTGAACACGAAGACCGTTCCCACAAGCAACAGCAGCACGAGGGAAAATACCAGCATAACGGCATGGGTACCCCTGCCGAAGTACTGCCTGACGATTTCCGGCAGTCCGGCGCCTCCATGACGTATGGACAGCATGCCGGTGAAATAATCGTGCACCGCCCCTGCGAAAATGCAACCGAAAACTATCCAGAGGTAGCTCGAAGGGCCGAATTTCGCTCCCATTATGGCTCCGAAGATAGGCCCCGTTCCCGCTATGTTGAGGAACTGAATCATGTAAATCTTCCAAGCCGGCATAGGCACGTAGTCGATGCCGTCAGCTTTGGAGACAGCCGGCGTAACGCGATTGGGGTCGGGTCCGAACACTTTCTCCACGAAACGGCCATAGAGGAAATAGCCCAGCACCAGGGCCACGAGACATATAATGAACGAATACATCAGGCGTCGTTTTTTGGTTCAAAGAATGAGAAATGCACCCTGCCGTAAGTTTTCTCCTTCACAAAGCAGGGATGGGCGGTGAAAGAATGCTCATCGCCATGTTCGAGTATGAAATAGCAACCGGGATGGAGGATTCCGCGGGAGAGAACCTTGTCGGGAATGGTTTCCAGGCCATCGAGGGCATAAGGCGGATCGGCGAAGACGATGTCGAATTTCTCGTTGCAGATGGGAAGGAAGTCGAACACATTGTCGCGCACCATAACGACATTGTCCAGGCCAAGCCTTGCAGCCTCCTTTTTAATGAAAGAGGCATTTTCGCGGGCCATCTCCACGCAATAGACGCGGGAAGCGCCGCGCGATGCAAATTCGAAACTTATCGATCCGGTCCCTCCGAAAAGATCGAGCACCTTCAGATCCTCGAACTCGTACTCGTTGCCAAGCACATTGAAAAGGCCTTCCTTTGCAAAATCCGTCGTAGGCCTGGCGGAATAACGCGCAGGCAGGTCAAGGGTTTTCCCCTTCAGCCTTCCACCGATGATTCTCATAGCTGGTCCACAGCCTTGAAATAACGGTACAGCGACATCTCCTCCTCCGGCCCCACCAGGCTGCGCATGCAGATGGTGGAAACTTCGGGATTGAGCTGCAACTGTTTGAGCGCAAGGAAGATATAATACTCGGCAGTGGTAAAGTCGGGCGCCTCGAAGACATTGGCGAGCAGCAGGCTCCCGCCCTGGGCTATTCCCAGAAACAGATATCCGTCCCTGTGGGAAGCGACTATCTTGTTGTAATCGGGGCACGACGGGAGGTCGCGCAGCACGTAATAAAGTTCCGGAAGAGCTGTAACATCCTCACTGCCCGCATCATAGACAAGCACCGCATCATACTGCGGCACCTCGGTCCATTTGACGCAAGCCCCTTCCTTCAAACACACGACTTCTGCGAGGATTTCTCCAGCAGAAGTCGGATTGAAGAAATGCATCGGCACCAGGGTGCACGAAGAAGTGGGAATGGAAATCTCCTCCACTGTTACTCCCAGTTACCGGCGTTGTTGTTAGGTGCGGTGATGGAACCAACCTGCAGGCCTTCGTAACGGTTCTGGTCACGCCTCTCGCAATCCAGATTGATACGGAGCTGGTTGTCCATGCCCTTCAGCAGGAGTTTGTAAGGCATCTTGGCCTCGAACAGGGGAACCTGGACACCGGAAACAGTCTTCACGACGGCCTCCATGAGCACGGGAGCGCCTCCTGAATAAGGAATGGTGGAAAGGGAGTCCACATTGAAATTGTCCCTGCGGAGGAAGAGGGTATCCTTGACGGGGATTTTGGTCTCGACGGAGAACACGAGGTTTTTGTCGCCGGCCTCATAAAGTTTGAGGAAGTCCTCTCCTGTCATCTTCTTGCGCGAAGCCTTCTTGATCTTCTCGGTATGTGCGACGGCTACTGAATCGTCCATTGAACCCACCTGCATCACGATTCCCATTTCGCCATTGTTGTAGAAATCCTTGAGGGAGTCGATGGAAGACGTAAACCTGCCGTTCACGCTCTTGAAAGCAACCTGAAGGGTGCGGATGTCCTTGAGACGCTGGATTGCCACGGTTTCGCGGACAGCCTTCTCCTTGTTGAAGTTAACGGGCTTCATGACGCTCTTCACGATTGCATCGACAAGAAAGACGATAACAACCAAAAGTACAATTTCGATGATAATCTTGACTGCTTTTTTCATATTGTCTGTTTTACTTAATTTCGACTATATCCGCACAAAGTTAGAAATTTCATTTCTGAAATGCAATAATCTTATTAAATTTGCGATGAAATTTCCTTCCGGAATGCAGGGTCTGACACAAAATATCATTCAGGCACTTTCAGAGTTGCTCTCCACCGCACGGAAAGTTTGCATCGTGGTGCACACGCACCCCGACGGCGACGCCATAGGCAGCGGTCTGGCTTTCATGCACTACCTGCGCGAAGTACAGGGGAAAGACGCCTGCCTTGTAATTCCCGACGAAGCGCCGTCCACCCTCTCGTTCCTTACATCCGGCGAAGATATCATCAATGCTGAAACCGAAACGGAACGGGCCTCAAGGGCGATTTCGGAAAGCGGTCTGATAGCCTTTCTCGACCTCAACGAGATGCACCGCTGCGAAGCCGCGCTGCCATTTGTCGAAAAATCGGACGCCCCGAGGCTTCTGATAGACCATCACGCAAAGCCCTGCACCGAAGGTTTCGACCTTGCCATCTCCCGTCCGGATGCATCTTCCACCTGCGAAATACTTTTCTTCGTGCTCAAGGCCCTCGAAAACGGCAGCATGGAAAGAATTCCCGCGAAGGCGCTTTACAACCTGATGACGGGCCTCACCACCGACACCAACAACTTCGCAAATTCCGTCGGAGACAGCACCCTGCAGGTTGCGGGGGAACTCATCGGCGCCGGAGTCGACCGCGATGACATACTCGGCCATCTCTACCACGAAGACCGCCCCGAACGCCTCAGGGCCAACTGCGACCTTGCAGCCAACCATCTCACCATACTCCCCTGCGGCCTGGCCTACATTATCCTGACCGAAGAAATGAGCAAGGCCTACGGGCTCCTTCCCGGCGAGACCGACGGGCTGGTAAACCTGCCGCTGAGCGTCAAAGAAGTGGTTGTCAGCATCTTCCTCCACGAAGAGAACGGATTGTTCCGAGTCAGCATCAGAAGCAAGAGAGGCTGGTCGGCGAGAAGAATCGCCGAAGACCATTTTCACGGAGGCGGCCACGAAATGGCTTCCGGAGGAAAACTCCGCTGGCCGGAGGACATAGCTTCCCCCGACTGCGCGGCGGCATATATAGAATCGATTGCGGCACGATTTCTGCCAAACTACAAAGCCGTACTACAATGAACATGAAAAAGACCATATATACAATACTGCCGCTCACGGCAATGATGCTGCTGCATTCATGTGCACGTCCCGCCGAAACGGGCCTGAACGATGCAGCGGTACTCTACTTCGAATCGTGGATCAGCCAGAACTATCCAACCGCGACCAAAACGCCTCTCGGATCCTACATTATCAGCGAAGAAACCGGAAGCGGCACCCCCATGAGCATATTCCCGTATTTCCGCATCAACTACAGTTCATACACTCTCGACGGAGAGCTTTCCGGCACCACCGTCGAATCCGTGGCAAGACAGAACAACATCTACAGCAAAACGACTTTCTACGGCCCCATGTTCGGATACCGCGGAGAGAACTATGATGCAATGTCGTCGGGCCTCGAAGAGATTCTTTCCATGATGAACGGAGGCGGCAGATGCAAGGTTGCCATTCCAGGATGGCTCAGCACCTCCGACCGATACGACACCCCCGAGGAATACATCAAGAACTGCTCCGGCACCGACCTCATCTACGATCTCGAGCTCGTGGAGCCCATCTTCGACATAGAGAGCTGGGAGAAGGATTCCCTCACCAGATTTGTAAGAAATAACTGGCCCGGAGCCCGTCTGGATTCTCTGGACGGCTTCTGGTACCAGCGCCTCGACTCGGGATCAGACAAGAGCATCACCAAAGATTCCACGGTTTACATCAATTATATAGGGCGCAGGCTGGACGGTGCCGTGTTCGACACCAACATCGCCGATACCGCCAAGGTGTGGGGACTGTATTCGGATTCCAAGGAATACGCGCCCTCCAAAATCAAATGGTACTCCTCGGACCAGGATTACAAATCCATCACCATGGGGAGCGACGAATCATCGATCATAGAAGGTTTTGCATTCGCCCTCAGCAGGATGCACCGGATGGAGAAGGGAATCTGCTTCTTCTGGTCGGGGCTGGGATACTCTGCAAGCGGCAGCGGATCCTCAATTCCCGCCTACTGCCCCCTCAGTTTCGAAATTGAAATGACGACTGAACCCTGATGAACGATACACGCAGGTCCCCCATTGATCTGGAGACCAAAAAGATTGGCACACTTCTCAAGGAATACGCGGTCCCGGGCATTATTGCCATGACCGCGAGTTCTTTGTATAACATGGTGGACAGCATTTTCATCGGGCATATCCCGGGTTCCGGAGCGCTTGCCATTTCCGGAGTGTCCGTATGCTTTCCGCTGATGAACCTCGGCACCGCCATAGGCACCCTGATAGGCGTCGGCGCCTCCACGCTCGTGTCCATACTCCTCGGGCGCAAAGACTATGAAAACGCGCAGAAAGTACTTCCCAACGTGGTCACGCTGAACGTGGTGCTGGGAGCCATCTATTCCATACTCATACTTCTTTTCCTGAAGCCGGTACTGTTCTTCTTCGGCGCCAGCGAAGCGATATATCCCTTTGCGCGCGACTACATGGTGGTAATCCTCATAGGATTCATCATCTCGCACCTGTATTTCTGCCTGAACAGCATGATACGATCCACCGGCAACCCCCGGCTTGCGATGAACCTGACGCTGTTCACCGTAATATTCAACGCGGTACTGGATCCTCTCTTCATCTTCACCTTCGGAATGGGGATAAGGGGTGCGGCCATAGCCACGGTGCTATGCCAGACCATATCCCTCGCCTACTGCCTGATATACTTCTCCTCGGAAAAGAACGTCGTTCACTTCGGCAGGCGCATCTTTGCCTACGATGCAAAGATTGCCCGCAGATCCCTTTCCATAGGCATGGGGCCCTTCCTGATGAACACAGCCGCCTGCCTGGTTGCAATGTTCATCAACCAGCAGCTGCGAAATTACGGAGGGGACTTTGCAATCGGTGCCTACGGCATTATAAACCGCTTCTCCTTCCTATTTCTGATGGTAGTGATGGGCCTGAATCAGGGCATGCAGCCAATAGCAAGTTACAACTTCGGGGCCGGCAAACCCAAGAGAGTGAGGGAAGTATACAGGCTTACCGTCGCCTGGGCCACCGCCGCGTGCATGCTCGGTTTCATAATCTGCGAGTTCTTCCCCGGGCCGGCAGTTTCAATTTTCACCAACGATCCGGAGCTCAAAGCCAATGCGGAGCACGGAATGAGGATAATGAACTGCATGTTTCCGATAATCGGGTTCCAGATAGTCAGCACCAACCTGTTCCAGTGCCTCGGAATGGTGAAGAAGAGCATTTTCCTGTCGCTCAGCCGCCAGCTGCTCTTCCTGCTCCCCGCGCTTTATATCCTGCCCCTGTTCTACGGAATAGAGGGAATATGGGCAAGCTATCCTGTTTCGGACGCCATATCGTCCATCCTTACCATAATTCTCATAATACGTCTTACCCGCCAGCTCGACAGGGATGCACTTGAAAATCAAATATAAAACCATTCTCGCCGCAGCGGCGGTGCTGCTGCTTGTAATTGCGATCATCCTGCCCGTCCACAAAGGCGGGAAAGAGAAGAACGGGCCCGGCAGCAAGAGCATCAACTCGGTGATAACCAACGAGATGTCCGACACCGCTTCGCTCGCCAAACTCGACCGCGACATGAAAAGATTCATGCAGCAATGGCAGATACGCGGGCTCGAACTCAGCATAATGCGCAACGATTCGCTGGTTTATGCCAAAGGCTACGGGCTTGCCGACCAGTTCAGCGGCGAAGAGATGACTCCGGGGCATATCATGAGAGTCGCTTCCGTGAGCAAGCTTATCACCGCCGCCGGCATCATGAAGCTTGTGGAAGAAGGCAGGCTGTCGCTGTCTTCAAAGGTGTTCGCCCCGGGAGGGCCGCTTGCAGACACGCTCTACACCAACCACATCACCGACAAGGCATATTACGACATAACGGTCGAAGACCTGCTCCGTCACGAAAGCGGGCTTTCCATCCGCAGGGGCGATCCGATGTTCACCACCCGCGACATCATGAACATTTACCATCTCGACGAGGCCCCCGATTCCAAAACCCTCACCTCGCTCGCAGTGAGGCGCAGGCTGGCTTTCCGACCGGGCAACGGAAACGAGTATTCCAATTTCGGATACCTGCTGCTCAGCATGGTGATTGAGAGTGTCACCGGAAAGGATTATGAAGAATGGATGCAGGAAAACGTGCTCCATCCTGCCGGATGCTATGACATGCACCTGGCATACAATTACTTCGAGCAGAAATACCCCAACGAAACCCGCTACCACATGCAGGACAACGACCCCAGGGTGCCCGAATACAACAACAGCGCCGACTCGGTGGTACGCTGCTACGGAGGCAACGACATCAGGGCCCTCAAGGGCGCCGGAGCATGGGTGTGCTCGGCAGCGGAACTCGCCCGTTTCGTGGCGTCGATAGACGGGAGACCGCAGGTGCCGGACATACTGTCGAAAAGCAGCGTTCGCGCAATGACCGCATACATCCCCGAGCATAAATACTCCCTTGGCTGGAACGACACCGACCCCTTCAAGGGCTGGCTGCGCACTGGAACCCTTTCCGGCACCAGTGCTTATGTAATGTATTATCCCGACGGAGAATGCTGGATTCTCATATCCAACACCCACAATTGGAAAGGCCCGCGCTTTTCCCGCACCCTGCGCAGCTTCGTGAAGCAGTGCAAAGACCGCTACAGCGCATCCATTCCCGCACGCAATCTCTTCGACCTGGTCAAATGAAGAAGCTTCCGTTCATACTGCTCGTTTTCTGCATCTTCGCCCTCTCCTGCCCTGCCCGTACTGCGGCAGGTGAAGAAGGATGGACCGAGATGCGCGGGGCATGGATAGCCACCGTGGGAGGGCTCGACTGGCCAGACAGCAGGGACGATGCAATAGTACAGCAGCTGAAGCTGATAGAGCAGATACGCGGACTTCGCGAACTGGGATGCAACACGGTTTTCTTCCAGGTTGTGAGCAACATGGACGCCCTCTACCCTTCGGAGCTGCTGCCCTGGAGCGCAGTTCTCACCGGCGAGGAAGGACGCGACCCCGGCTATGACCCCCTGGAGCTTGCGGTAAAGGCCGCCCACGAATGCGGGATGCAGATCCATGCCTGGATAAATCCCCTCAGGGTGAGCCGCAGCGACAAAGACCCCCATTGCAGCTCGCATATAAGCAGAACCCATCCTGAATTGGTGCAGAGATACGACCACAGGCTCTACCTCGACCCCGGTTTCCCGGAAGTCCCGGAGATGCTGTCCGCGATTGCTTCAGAGATAGTTGGCAGCTACGAAGTGGACGGGCTGCATATCGACGATTACTTCTATCCCGACGGCCTTGCAAAGAATGCAAAAGGCTGGAAAATGGACAGTTACAGAAAGTACGGCAAAGGCATGAAACTGGACGCCTGGCGCTTCGAAACCATAAACAATGTCGTGAAAGTCCTATACGACGCCACCCACGCGGCACGGAGTACAGCCGTGTTCGGAGTGTCCCCTTCAGGACGCCTGGTGAATACCTGCAGGCTTTACGCCGACCCGAGGATGTGGGTGAACGAAGGCACCGTCGACTATCTTGCTCCCCAGATTTACTGGGCCATAGGCCGCGACGACGATGCAGCCTTCGAGAAAGTGCTGGAATCCTGGCAGTTCTTCAGCAAAGGGGTTCCGGTTTATGTCGGACTTGCCGCCTACAAATACGCAGGGGGCATCACGAAAGGTCCTGACGCCCCCTATCTTTCGATCGGAGAATTCAAAAAGGAGCTCGAACTGTGCCGCGAGGCCTGGTATGTGAAGGGCCATATCTGGTTCCGCACCAGCGACATCCTTCGCGACGACTTCAAAACCTATATCCTTTCCGAACTGTATTAAGCATCCATCGCCTGGCAGGCGGTGATGGCTATCATCTTGTAGATGTCATCCACGGAGCATCCGCGGCTGAGGTCGTTCACCGGCTTGGCAATACCCTGGAGTATGGGGCCTATGGCATCGGCATGGCCGAGCCTCTGCACGAGCTTGTATCCGATGTTGCCGACTTCCAGGTTGGGAAATACCAGTACGTTGGCCTTGCCCGCAATCTCGGAACCGGGAGCTTTCTTTGCACCCACCGAAGGCACGAGGGCGGCGTCCGCCTGCAGTTCCCCGTCAATCTTCAAGTTCGGGTCGAGTTCCTTCGCAAGTGCCGTGGCCTCAACCACTTTGTCCACCACTTCGTGCTTTGCCGAACCCTTGGTCGAGAAGGAAAGCATAGCCACGCGGGGATCTTCGAATCCGGCCACGCTCTTTGCGGTACGGGCGGTGCAGACAGCTATCTGGGCAAGCTGGTTCGCGTCCGGCGCGGGAGTAACCGCCACGTCGCCTATCACCAGCACGCCGTCTTCGCCATATTCGGGAGCCTGGGTAATCATCAGCATGGCGCCGCTCACGCAAGTGATTCCGGGAGAGCATTTGATAATCTGGAGCGCGGGACGCAGGGTGTCTCCGGTGGTGGAGAGAGCTCCGCTTATCTGGCCGTCGGCATCGCCGCTCTTGATGATGAGGCAGCCGAAATAAAGGGGATTCAGCACGGTCTGGCGGGCCACCTCGATAGTCATGCCCTTCTTCTGGCGGAGCTGGAACAGCAGCTGGGCGTATTCCTCCGTCTTTTCGGAAGTCGCGGGGTCGATGATGGTGGCCTTGTCGATGTGCGTGAGGCCGAGCTTGCCCGCGAGGGCGAAGATTTCGTCGGGATTGCCGATAAGGATGATGTCGGCGAGGTCATCCGCGAGGGCCCTGTCGGCCGCGGTAAGGGTACGTTCCTCGAGCGATTCGGGGAGCACGATGCGCTGCTTGTTGCTTTTTGCGCGCGCGATAATCTGATCTATGAGTGCCATATTCTATTTTGATACTATGTTCATTGTGTCGAGGGCTATCATGAGTTCCTCTTCCGTGGGGATGAGGGCGACCTTCACCCTTGAGTCGGGAGCGCTGATGAGGGCTTCCTCGCCGAAGGCCTTCCGGTTGGCTTCGTGGTCGAGTTTGACGCCTATGCTGCCGAGCCTGTCGCATACGCGCTGGCGCACTTTATAGTTGTGCTCTCCTATGCCGGCGGTGAAGACTATGAGGTCCACCCCGTCGAGCACCACGGTGTAGGCGCCGATAAGTTTGATGATATCGTAAGTGAGCTTGTCTATCGCAAGGCGGGCGCGGTCGTTGCCAGAGGCGGCTGCATTTTCGGTTTCGCGCATGTCGGAGCTGATTCCGGTAAGGCCGATGAGACCGCTCTTCTTGTTCATGATGGTAGTCATCTCGTCGGGGGAGATATTGTCCTTCTTCATGAGGTAAGGAATCACGTTGCAGTCGACATTTCCGCAGCGGGTACCCATAATCATGCCTTCCAGCGGGGTGAATCCCATAGAGGTATCCACGCACTTGCCGTTCCTGACCGCAGTGATGGAAGACCCGTTGCCTATGTGGCAGGTGATTATTTTGGAATTGTTGATGTCCAGGCCGGCGAACTCGGCGCCCCTGCGGGAAACATACTGGTGGGAAGTGCCGTGGGCTCCATAGCGGCGCACGTGGTAATCGGTGTAGTACTTATAAGGAAGCGCGTACATGTACGCGTAATCAGGCATGGTCTGATGGAAGGCCGTGTCGAAAACCACCACCTGGGGAGTCTTGGGAAGGACCTTGGAGATGGCATGGATTCCGAGGAGATGGGCGGGATTGTGCAGAGGTGCGAAGTCGCAGCAGATTTCTATCTTGCGCAGCACGTCGTCGTCGACAAGGCAGCTGCCGTCGAAGAAATCGGCACCCTGCACTATGCGGTGGCCTACGGCATCCACATCGTCGAAAGAATTCAGCACTCCGTAAACGGGATCCACGAGGGCGTCCATCACGAGCTTCATGCCAAGCGCATGGTCGGGAATGGGCATGGCCTTTTCGAAGCCTTCCTTTCCTTTGGGCTTATGGGTGATGTTGCCTTCCGGAAGTCCTATTTTTTCTACAAGCCCCTTGGCTTTTACCTGATAATCGGAAGCACTCTTCATGTCGAAAAGCTGATACTTGATCGACGAGCTTCCGCAATTGATGACAAGAATGATCATATTTGATTGTTATGTGTTTTCAACAGCTTACAAAATTAAGAAATTTTGGCTATTTTAGCAAGCGCTGAAAGCGAATGGCTTATGGACAGACTGCACTCTACGGTGCCGCTGTCATTCCCTTTCGCCGCAGGTGTTGCGCTGGCGGAGTTCGCTCCCCTGCCATCGGGCTCGCTGCAGGTATCGCTGTTTGCCGTTTCCGCCACACTGTTGCTGTTGTGCAGCGGCTTACGGTGCGGAAGATTCATGGCTATGCCGTGTTATTTCTTCCTTGGAGTATTCTGCGCCTGCCTTTCATCCCTCCCCGGCTGCGGCGCAAGCTCCCCGGGATTTGTCCGGTCCGGACTGGACGCCACTGAAAACCTTATCGATTCCATCCCCTTTGCCCGCGAAGGTACGGGTGCGTTGCTGCGCGCCCTTCTCACAGGGCAGAGGGACAGGCTTATGGGGGAAACGGTGGCAGCCTTCCGCAGAAGCGGAGCATCGCACATACTGGCGCTTAGCGGAATGCATCTCGGCATAATTTATCTCCTGCTGGAGAAAGCCTCGGGGCTGATGGGCAGGGGAAGGAAGGCGTACGCCCTCCGCAGCATACTCATCATACTCTGCTGCTGGTACTACGCCCTCTTCACAGGAGCATCTCCCTCAATAATCAGGGCATGCCTTTTCATCAGCCTGAACGAAGTCCTGAAACACTTCCCGCAAAGGGAGAGAAACGCCGTGAATATCTGGAGCACGGCACTGCTGATCCAGCTTTGCATAACACCCGCAGCCATACGGAGCATCAGTTTCCAGCTGAGCTATCTCGCCATGCTCGGGATTTTCACCCTCTACCCTGTCCTCGACGGCATTTACCCTCCCGGAAAGGGTCCGGTGCGGAAGATATGGTCGTCGATGGCGATGTCGATTTCGTGCCAGGCCCTCACCGCCCCGCTCGTATGGCTGCGTTTCGGCACCTTCCCCAAATACTTCCTGCTCACGAACCTGCTTGCCCTTCCGATTACCACCCTGCTGATGTTCTGCGCCTGCACTACCCTGCTGCTGAGCGCAATCGGCCTCTGTCCGGAGATAGCCGTCAGGGCCACGGACTTCCTGGCCTCCCTGCTCACCGGCTGCCTCGAAATAATATCACGGATGTAAAGTCATGTTGTCAGTATGCGCCTGTCTCATTCTCCGGAATATCTGCCGGCAAACAGTATGGCGCCGGTACCGGATTCGGTGATGAGATAAAGGAAGGGATGGTCGGCATGGAAAACAATATGCTCTCCGGGGCCGACAGAAGTTGCATACATTCCGGCTGAAGAGACGACTGCGGCTTCTGTCCCTTCTTCGTCCACTTTGATGACAG
>CAJONC010000013.1 GCA_905235675.1 uncultured Bacteroidales bacterium
AACTGTCGGCCATCATACTAAGTTCACCGGGGTCGGCTTCGTTCAGCTGCCAGCCGGCCCAGCACTGAAGTACGCCTTCGTCATCGTAAGCGGCAAAATGCCCCTGCAGATAGGCCAGCTCATCAGGCCTGACGAAGGTGCCGTCTTCGGCGTTGTCCTTCTGGCAGGACACAAATGCAAGTGTACCCAGCAAAAGGAATACAAAAGTGAAAACGCTTTTTTTCATATCTTATATCAATTATTATTCTTTAACTATTCTTTGACGCAGCGGACAGGAAGGGCGATATATCGGTATTCATAATCAGATGTCCCCGGAGAACAATATGACCGATGCGGCGTAATATCCTTATTCGCATCCCTGGTCCAATACGTATCGCCATCGTAAACATACAACGAGTTGCCCATATTGGTGAGATATCCGTAATTACAGGAAGTACCGGGAATATTGTCGGTGATTGACGGAACCCTGTACCCGGAAGGGCAGGGATCCCAAACCGTCTTGCTGCCGCCTTCTCCCCACAAAGTGTCATCCTGACCGGAAGCACTTCCCGTGAACCAGTCAAATCCGCTGTCGATGCCTTCTATGAAATCGCAGGGATGGGAAATGGAATAACTCAGCCCGTTTGTGCCTTGGTTTGCAGCATAGACCGATAATTCTTCCGTGAGAGGGTCTTTCCTGCCCCACTGGAAGTACAGCTGCCCGCCCAGCGGCGGAAGGACATTCCCGGCGGGCTCCTCTGCCGTCACCCAGATCAGGTAGGACCAGAGGATGTTTTCATCGCGGTCCTTAATGGCCACCAGGCTGCTGCCGGGCGTGCTGGAAGCTGTGACGGTAAGCGTGTTGTCGAAAAGACTGGCAGTAATAGGACTGCCGGAAGCACCATTGATGCCCGGCCCCCAAAGCACATCGACCGAATTCGCCTCAGCAGCATTGGCCGGCAGACCGCTTCGATGCCAGGCACCGGCAATCTTGCGCGGACTCACGTCGAAGGAGACAGAACTCTCAGCCCCCTCGGTCCTTAGGCAGAAGGTATTCTGCGGGCCATAGTAGGCTTGGGTGCAGTTGTCACGCCAAGTCATGCTCATGCGTTTATCCAAGGCCAAGGACTGCGTTTTTGATAAATCCTTGAATACTCCACGGGAGAAAGTTACACTGGGATCACTGGGATTATCGGGATCGACTAAAACTAATTCCCCATTTTGACTGTCAGTTTCCGCATAGATGGTCAGCCCCTTGCTGAAAGTGGTAGGCAGGATGACGATGTAATAATACGTATTTGCTGCGAAATATCCGCCATCCGGCGCCGTCAGTGTCACGATTTCCTCCGTTCCCGCCCCGGCTATCGGGTTCCCGCTACCATCAAAACTGAAACTGAAATCGCCGGCTATCTTCTCTCCGTTGTTGCCACGGATGCTGACGGACTTGATGTTTCTGTCTCCGCTCACTTTGAAGCGAAGGCCGCTGCAAACGTGTTTCAGCGCCACATTAGCTCCAGTGGCTTTGGCCGCAGTAATCAGTAGATTGTTTGCGAAAGAACCCGCCACGGCGGTCTGTGTGGCAGGAAGATTCATTCCTGCTACAGTAGTACCATCCGACGAGATTGTTGCCGTTGAAGCGGGATAGAGCGTAATGAACTCATTGGAGGTCAAACCGGCAGGGGCTTCGCCTTTAAAATTTGCAGACGCTACTGGCTGGCTCGATCCTTCTTTTGTGAACGGGTATCTCGTCCCATAATTGTCTATACTGGAATAGATGGAAACTTGTTCTTCGGCCACCCACAAGATTTTCGTGTCATCGTTGCCGTCGACCACCGTCTTGGTCCCGTCCCCATTCGGCATGGAGGCGCGCAGGGTTTGTTTCACCAGACCGGTAACCGGGTCGGGCGTTTCGGCCCGCTGGCAGGCCGTAAACAGAACGAAAAGTGCAAATATGAACTTATAAATCTTCATATCTCAAAGATTCCGTGGTATTCCCGAACGGGTCGGTCGCCAAAATAACAAGCGTAAGGGACATGTCCATCAGCACATTTCCTGCCTCAAGGCAAAGAATGTCGCACAGGGGCGTCATATATGGGCTTCTCAGTTTTTCCACCATTTCACATGGAATGTAAAAAATCTTACAAAATTAGTCAAAATTCCCTGAAATTCAAACTTTTGGCCTTGTATCTTTCATCATGTACAACATTTTGATTATTTTGTTTTTTGTTCACAAGAACACACAAATTGGGACGCTACCGAAGTCCGATGCTCCGTAGCGGTCAAAATACTGGCGCTCAAGTTGCTGTAAATCAACAGATTAAACAAATCTCTCCCCTCGAAAACCGAAGGGGAGAGAATGCGTCAAGTTCCTGTGCTACAAATAGTTAAGCGCCAGCGCTACTTAAGGTAACTCAGAATCTGGGATTTCAGAACCGGAAGATCCTGCTGAATCACATCCCATAGAATATCAAAATCTATCTGGTAATAATCGTGAACCAGTACGTGGCGCATTTTCTCAATAACGGCCCATAGTGTCTCGGGATGGGATGACTTGAACTCGGGAGAAAGTTTATATACAGCTTCACCGATGACTTGAACATTGTGAACGACAGCGTGCAGATGCAGGACATCACTAAGTAGTTCATCGTAGGAGAGTCCCTCGGTAAAATCCTCAATGTAGCCTATGGCTTCAAGGATATGCTGTAGTCGTCCACTATCTCTAACTGGCTCTCTCATAGACTAAGATTTTATCTTTTTCTGCGCTTTCACGGGCAAAAGGAAGAAGATTGCCTTCCACGACTAAATCAATAGGTCGCCCCAAAAGCTGCTCCAAATCGACAATCATACCGAAAAACTGCAGGCCCATATGGGAGTCAGGCGTAAGAGTGACTAGAATATCCACATCACTGTTCCCACTCTCTTCTCCACGGGAGAATGAGCCGAACACCCAAGCCTTCTCAACAGGTTTGGATTTGAAATAGTTACTGAGTATTCCCTTTACCTTTGCGTCCATATCATATGGCTTTTCGCAAAAGTAAGAAAGTTTCCAATCTTTTCAAAGAGCGCTGTTTATATTTTCTATTTTATCTGTCGTATCATCGACGCGATGAAAGCAATTTCTTCTTGACATGAACCCCGAAAGTTAGACAAAAAACTTTCGGGGTTCGTGTGAACGGTTAAGGAGTAACAGTCCATGCGGGATCGTCAAGTGCAGGAAGTACAAGAGCATCTCCATAATTGATTGTTCTCGTCTTCGTTGTCGTGTATGTAACGTCATCCGAAGTATCTGCTGTTCCTTTGGTGTCAGTGATTGTCAAGGTATAAGGATGAGAAATGCCGTTATAATTAGTATACCGGAAAATATGATGCCTCCTTTATATACTATTCCATTGAATGCATCTCCGGGAGAAGAGTTTGACTGGCCGATTTCACCCTCTTCATCAACCAGGCCAAGTCTGGTTTTAAGAATATCATCACATGCGAACTGCAGGTTGTCCACATTGGCAGATTCTCCGGCCAGAAAGAATTGGACATATCCATTGGTCGGAACGGCCATATTGAGTGTGGCAGTCAAAACTCCAGCTGAAACAGTATATGGAACACTGTTACATTTCATATAGTAACCACATGTCGAATCAATGAAAACATACCACTTGAAATAGGAGTTGTATTGTATTTCAGAGAACGAACCCTGAGTATAAACCGCACTTAGGGTGCCGCTGGACGTGGCTGCAATCTCGGACTCCAGACTGCCCGTCCAGGCGGCGTTCCATTTGCCGCCGGCATAAGTCAGGGTCAGATATGCAGGGGTGGTATGATCCTCCGGTTTTCCGAAGAATACATAAACCTTGTCACCAGTCTCCCATCCGGTCTTGACGGCCTTGGTGTCCGTGGAGGTGATGATGTTGAGGTCCAGTTTAAGCGTCTGCTGTGGGGCGGAAACTTCCTCAATTTTGTTACAAGCGGCGAGAGCGATGAGCGCTACGCCGGCGATAGTGATTAGTGTAATTTTTTTCATAAGGCTACCAGGGTTCTTCAGGGTTAAACGGTTCGATAAAGGTCGGCAAAAGATCACCACTTAACGCAATCACGCCTTCGAGGCGGACCGTGATTTCCTCGCACTGTGGCGGGAGATACAATTCTTTTTCTTTCATATTCACATTGACGATTTTTGAGTTTGATGGTTGAACGTTTCTCTGCCAAATGTCGCTCTTCAGGGTAACAATTTTGTAGTACTATGTGGCCAAAATGCCTATCTGATGCAAATTAGTACTTTAGTACCAATGCGATACGCGTGTAATTCAGTGAAAAATATCTATTTTTGTCACAAAGCATAGCTTATGACCATTGCCACGCTCATAATTGCCCTGGTACTAACCCTGAAAGACGACCCGCTTGCGCAGGCAAAGCAGGTCTTGGAACGTCAGGATATGGACAGGGCCACGGAGCTCGTCATCGGAGTCATCGACGACGCCCGCAAGGACGGTGACAAAACCCTGCAGGCCGAGGCGCTCTGCCTGCTTTCCACCATCGATTTCCGCACCTGGCGCGACGCGCAGGCCTGGGAGCACGCCTGCCAGGCGGAGGACCTTGCCAGGGAGGTGAAAAATGATACCCTCCTTGCAGACGCCCTCATCAACAAAGGCAAAATCTGCATCTACCAGAATATCGACGGGGAGGGCATCTATCGCGACGAGGAAGGCCTGGCCCATCTGCAGGAAGCCTGGCGGTACAGCGCCTCCAGCACAGCCCGTCAGGTGGAAATCCAGTACAACATCGCCCAGGCCTACATCGGGATGAACCGGCTCAACAATCCCATCGACCGGCAAATCTACGCCCTGGCCGGGAAAGCCATCGAAAGGGGTGATTCCATCGCGAAGAAAGCGGGCCTTACACCTGCACAGACACAGGCTTTTGCGTATAAGATAAGGTATTATCAGCAGGGCGGGAACTACGAAGGCGGCATCGAAGCCTGCCTGCAGACACTGGAACTGACCGCCGACGACAATTATCTGATGCAGAGCCAGATTTATGACCATCTGGTGGCGCTGTATGCGATGGGCGGGGACATGGACAAGGCCGTGGACGCCCATCAGCGCTGCATGAATGCCCAGCAGTTCTACATGCAGCAGAAGTCCGACCAGCTGCTTCAGGAAATGGAGACAAGCTATCACACCAGGGAGATGAAAAGCCGTATTTCCACCCTGAAAGGTGGCATTCTGCTGCTCGCCGTCCTCCTGCTCCTCCTTGTCGCCGCCATCGTCTACATCATCCTGCTCAACCGCAGGGTTGTCCGGCAATCCCGCGAAATTGCCCTGGCCGCAGAAGTGAAGGACAGCCTGATGCATTTGATAGCCAGGGAATTCACAGACAAGGCTTCCTTCGAAAAAATGCAGGACTTTGCCGATAAAATATCCCGGATGGACGATGAGCAGATCCGCGAATGGTGCAGGGATGCCTTCGCCGGCAAGGAGGAAGTGGCTGCGGAAGTGGGCGAATATCTGGTCTCCCTGCAGCGCAAGCGTCGGCAAAAGGCCATGGAGACGGGCCTTACGGATCGCGAAATGGAAGTGATACGCTGCTGCCGCGAAGGTCTCTCCAACAGCGAGATTGCCGACAGGATGTTCCTGAGCGTCAACACGGTCAAGAACCACAAACAGCGCATCTTCGCCAAACTGGATGTGCGTTCCGTCTCCGAACTCCTCGCCGTCTCCGAAAAGATAGGGATTATTTGAGATACTCCAATCGTAATTAACTGAACATAAAAATATTAGCGCTATGAAAAAAAGCTACATGATCCGCGTCAAAGCTGCTTTGACATCAGTTCTCTGCGTTTTTTTGTCCGCTTTGCTGTCCGGCTGCACCGATACACAGAATCCCGATGTGCCGGAACCTGACGAACCGAAAACCGAAATTCAGCTGGAAAGCATAACCATTCAGTCTCGTTACACGACCATAAACCTGGAGGCAGGCGGAGACCCCATGACGCTGGGCGTGGCTATTGCTCCCCCCGATTATCCCGACCCTGTCGTAGAGTGGACGGCTGATTCCGACGTCGTCAGGCTTGAGCCGTCGGCCAACACCCTGGAATGTACGGTCTATCCCCTTGCGGAAGGTTCGGCCCGAATAGTCGTTTCCTGTGGCGGCAAGTCCGACAGCATTACGGCGTCGGTTGCTACACCCGCTCCGGCACCTGTGTATGAAAAAGCCAATTATGAAGATTATCTCGGCGACTGGTATGTCTCCGGCACGCTGGGCGTGTACTTCCAGCAGTGGCATGAGATAGGACCGTACGATATGAAATACTGCATCAACGTCGCTCCGGACGCCGAAGGAACGGGCTACCGCATCACCCGCTGGGAAACACCGGCCACCATCAAGGATGCGCAGAACGCCTACTACAGCTGCCTGCATAAAGACAAAAACGGGCTGTGGCTCGACGACGTATATTCTTATTTCGGCCATACCGGATATTATTACCTCGCAGGTGTCGATATGTCGCTCGACGCAGGATACGATGACGAAGAAGGGTATATGTATCTTCTTCCCCAGATCAGGTACATCAATTCCAGAAAGACGGAAACCATCGTCCTGAGCGTATCCCGCGGCGAAGTCGGCAGCCACGGCTTCACCAATCCCACCAGCGGGAACCAGATCGCCCAGTTCAGGAAACTGTCTGACGGGACGGTATCCGTCGTTTCTCCTGACGGCGCTACCAGGGCCACTGCGATGGGCTACATGAACCTCGACCCCGAATTGTACTATGTCGTCGCCAAAACGATATACAACAATCTCCCCGACTTCCCGCTGGTGATGACAAAGGCCTCCGGCGTCGCGACCGGCGTGAAAATCAACGAAATCATCGCTGGTACCAGCCAGATTTCCATCCTGGAGGAAGGGAAAACTCTCCAGGCCACGGCCACCCTCGCTCCGGAAACGGCCGACCCTTCGCACCTTGAATGGTACTCCACCGACCCTGCCGTGGCGACAGTGGATGCTTCAGGGCTTATAACGGCCGTCTGTACCGGTGCCACCGACATCGTGGCCTATGCCGACGGCGCATGGTCGAGGGCGAACGTTACCGTCGTCAAGCCGGCCGTCTATAACGCGCCCTCCGAAGCAGTGGATCTCGGGCTCAGCGTGAAATGGGCGCCGTACAACGTCGGCGCCACCGCTCCCGAAGACTACGGCGGATACTACGCCTGGGCCGAAACGGACATCAAGTACTATGGGACTTATAAATATGCTGAAGAAGGCAGATTTGACCGTAACGGCAACCCCTCTGCCAACGGCCCCTATACCAGCAGGCCCACGAAGTACCTTGGTCAGGAAGACCATCTTGAAAACTCTGATGACGCCGCCCGCGTCCATTGGGGAAGCGGCTGGAGGATGCCCACCAAGGATGAGATTAACGAACTGAAGGAAAAATGCACCCGTCAGAATGAAAGGCTGAACGGAGTGGACGGCGTCCGTATCACCGGGCCAAGCGGCAACAGCATCTTTGTCCCTTATGCCGGCTATATCAGCATGGCGGAATTGAAGAGCGCGGGACAAGTTCTGATATTGTGGAGCGATACGGGTTTCCGTCCTTACGACCCTACCCCTTACCAAGCCAGTGCCTATTACTATAGCACCAACTCAACCGACGTAGCCGGAGGATATGATGCTTCGGTAGGAGTGGACGGCCGTGCATTGGGCGCGAGCATCCGGCCGGTGAAGTAGGCTTCCGGGGAGCCTGGAACTGCTTTACTTCAGTACGGATGCCAGTGCTGCCCGGAACTCCGGCATCGGGGTGTTGGAGTCCCGTTCAACAATCAGTGTCTTGAGCCCTGCGAAGGGCCGGATTTCCTCGTCGATTTCCTTCAGTGGCCGGTCGGGCCCGAAATACTCCCTGGCGAAATGGCGCCAGAATTCAATGGCCAGCGATTTGGGCATGTGGAAGGTCTCGGAAATGAATTCTTCGCTGCTGAGGTTGGAGCACAGATAGACCATGCCGACGTCAAATAGGTGGTTGCCGTAACAGAAGTCGCCCAGGTCGATGAAATATCGTTTGTCACCCGCAAAAATGGCGTTGCTGAACTGCAGGTCTCCGTGGATTGCCGTGTCCTCGTCGGGGACGTCGGAGATGAAACGGCAAAGTTTGTCTTTTTCGGCGGTGGTGAAGAACGGGTTCGCTTCCAGAAGCCGGAAGTACCTGTCCTTCACGTTCTCGAACTCGGCGGGATTGACATGGACGTCGTGCAGCTGCAGGCACATCCGGGCAAATTCCGTGGCGTAGCGTTCCACTTCGGCAGGATTGTCGCCTGTCGCGCGGGAATAGGATGTCTTTCCCACTATGCGGTGGAAACGTATGCCGTAGCGGCCGTCTTCCGTAACTACGTAATCGCCTGGTTCGGGCGTAGGAATGCCCAGGTCGTACACTTTCCGGGACAGCAGCATTTCGTCGAGCGGCTGCTGAATCTTCCCCGGGAAATAGAGTTTGAGCATTATTGAAGGATCGCTGCGGTGGTCGTAGCTTTCGCCGTTGAACCCGCCACCGCTCAGGACATAGTCGTCGAGGGAGATTTTGATAGCTTCCATTTTTAAAACATTTGCCGGTAAAAATACAATTTTTTTCCTGTTTTTGGCCGGATTTTGCCATGCGGACATGAATTATTCGTATCTTGTGCCTGCATTGAAAGATTTGTATGAAAAAAGTTGTCGCTGTTCTGTCACTTTTCCTTTGTGGCATCATCTTTTTCCCCGCTTCGGCAAGGGATTGGAAGGTCAGGAATGTCACGGGTCTTCGCAAGGCCCTGGAATCTTCTGAGCCCGGGGACCGTATCCTGCTCAAGGGCGGAGAATACCGGCTTACGGAACCGCTGGATATCAAGCAGAAGGAAGGTATATATATGGGTCCTGCCAATGCTCGGAAACGAGTAGAAATCAAGGGCGGGGTTGAGATCCCGCGCAAAGCGTGGCGTGCCGGACGGCGGGGCCGGAAACTTTGCCGTATCGATATCTCCAACCTGCCTGTCGTCGATTTCATTCAAAAAGGACATGGCAGGCTGAATAGCCCTTCCTGGTCTGAAATCTTCGCCGACGGGACTATCATGCGCCTGTCCCGCTGGCCGGACGAGGGGTGGATGCCGCTGGATTCGGTTGTGCGGACAGGCATCTCCGTTCGTTTCGACGGAGCCGGCTATCCGGGAGACCCTATACTCCAGATGTCCAGCCCGTCGGCCGATCCCACCATTTCCGGTGTCGCCGGCGACGAAGGCGCTTCAAGGGACGGTTCATTCGGAATAATATACTTCCGCGACGAACATCCGCTTGGCTGGGCCTGTCCTGAGATGGGTATACTGTCGGGATGTTTCCGTTACGGCTGGTCCGACGAGATGGTGAGAATACTGTCAGTCAACGCCGACCATACCCTGGAAGTCAGGGATACGACCTTTTACGGTTTTGGTGTCCGGCCGGGGGAGAATTTTCAGCATTGGTGCGTCTTCAACATGCCCGAAGAGGTAAATGAGGCGGGAGAATACGCCCTGGATTCCGAGCGGCGCATACTCTATATGATTCCCCCGAAATCGGCGAAACGGATTGAGATCAGCCTTCTGGAAGATCCCCTGATCCGCATTTCCGGCTGCAGGGAAATCACCATCGAAGGCATACGCTTTTCCTGTTCACGGGGAGACGGTATAGGGATTTCCGGCTCGTTCGGGATAAGTATCGATGACTGCGACTTTTACAACCTGGGGGAAAGGGCCGTTACCATAGAAGCGGACTGCCGGAATTGCGGGCTGAGCCTTTGCAGGGTGTACGATACCGGAGCCGGAGGAGTGGTCCTGGACGGCGGAGACAGGCGCAGGATTATTAGGGGAGACAATTACGTGGAGGATTGCGTCTTCCACGACTACAACAGGCTGGAGAAGTCCATGCGCCCCGGTGTCACGATGCGGGGCCTTGGCAACCGTGTATCCGGCTGCGAGTTCTATAACTCCGACACACAGGCCATCCTGATGCACGGCAACGACCAGCTGATTGAACGCTGCGACATCCATCACGTCTGCCAGAAGGTAGATGACTGCGGCGCCATCTACTATGGCAGGAATCCTTCCGAACGCGGAAGCGTGATACGTTGGAATTATTTCCATGACATCATCGTTCCCCGTAATGTCCGCGCGATTTACCACGACGACGGCGCCTGTGCCTGTGAAGTGTACGGAAACGTTTTCAACCGCATATCCTCCCCGCCCGTCCAGATCGGAGGCGGGAGCGACATCGTCTATCACGACAACATTTTCATGAATCTGGACTGCGCCGCCATCAAGACAGACCGGCGGCTCAAGACCTGGGGTAAAGACCGGCTGCCGGCCCATTTCGCCTACATCGCCCAGGTGGACGGACCGGAGTTCAGGGAGCATTATCCCGAGTTCGCCTCTTACCTTGAAGGTGATACCTCGGAACCTTCGCGCAACGTCCTGGAGAGGAACGTCTTCTACAATGTGCGTTGGATTTTCGAAAAGGTGGAATGGAGCTCACGCGATTACAACGACCGCTGCGAAGGGACGGACAACTTCTTTTCGCGTATGACGGACAACTGGAAGACCACGGAGAACCCCGGATTCAAGGATATTGACAACCCGCAGGCCGGCTTTGAGGCTGACCCGCCCCTGAAGGAGCATATCCCCGCCTTCCAAACAGCCTTCTGATTACTGCTCGTCCACCCCTCGGTCTTCGCCTACGGGGCCGTAGTTGTCGGTGATGGCCTTGTTTACCCTGGGGGTGCTGAGCAGCTCATTCACTCCGAAAACAAGCAGGCAGACGCCTGCCGCCAGCCGCATCAGGTGAAGGCTGAAGTTGTTGAATATCAGCACTACCGCCAGTATCAGCACCAGCGCCGAGGTAAAGACGGATGCGGTGTTCAGCCCTGCGATGGCCTTGATGCTGCCGAATACGAGCAGTTGGCCCACTCCTATGGCAATCAGCAGTCCGGCCGCTATCTTCACGATAGCCAGGCCTATGTGGGCGTCGAAGAGCAGCAGCACTCCCAGCGCTATCGCGAGGAGGGCCCTGACTGTGCAAGATGTCTTGCTGCGGTATCCGAAAGTAATCATTCTGCTATGCAACTATCCATTATTTCCCTGATAAGTTCCTTGTCGAGATCCTGTCCTATGAAGACTATCTTCTGCATCCTGTCTCCATATTCGGGATCCCAGTCGCGCCGGAGAGCCTCGTCCCTGAGCAGTACTTCTGCAAGCCGGTCCTTAGGCATCGCGGCGTACCACAGGCCCGCTTCGCGAAGCGATTTCTGCACTCCCGCCTGCTCGAAGAGATAGCATTTGTCGGGTTCGTCGGCGAAGTAGCAGAGGCCTTTGGCGCGGATGATGTTCGAAGGCCAGAGGCGGCCGACCGCGTAGTCGAACTTGTTGAGGTCGAGGGCGGGGCGCACATTATATACATAGGTTCCGATATTGTATTCTTCCACCTCTCCGCCTTCGTGGTGGTGGTGATGGTGCCCGCCGTGGCCGTGCTCTTCGTGCCCGTCATCATCATCATCGTCGTCGTCTTCGTCGTGATGGCCCTCGATTTCCGCAATCCAGGTTGCCGAGGTGGCGACTTTCTCGAAATCGAAGCGGCCGGTATCCAGCAGGGCGTCGAGATCGGTGTCGCAGTAGTCGCACTCGATGATTTCCACCCCCGGATTCAGGGTTTTGATTATGCTGCGGACGCGGCCGAGCTCTTCCGGAGTCACTTCCGAAGCCTTGTTGAGCAGCACAATGTTGCAGAATTCTATCTGCTCTATCACCAGGCGCTCGAGGTCTTCGTCGTCGAGATCTTCCCTTTCGAGGGCGTCGCCGCAGGCGAATTCGCTCTGCATGCGCAGGGCGTCCACCACTGTCACGATGCAGTCGAGCCTGGGGGTTATGCGGCCGTGCTGTGCAAGCTGTGGTACGGAGACTATGGTCTGTGCGATCGGCGCGGGCTCGCAGATGCCGCTGGCCTCGATTACTATGTAGTCGAACTTATCCATGCGGCAGAGTTCGTTCAGCTGGGCGACGAGGTCCATCTTGAGCGTGCAGCAGATGCAGCCGTTCTGAAGGGCGACGAGACTGTCGTCGGTGGATCCCACTATGCCGCCTTTCTGGATAAGGTCGGCGTCTATGTTCACTTCGCCTATGTCGTTCACTATCACTGCGAAGCGTATTCCTTTCTTATTGTTGAGGATGCGGTTGAGAAGGGTGGTCTTCCCGCTTCCGAGGTAGCCCGTCACCAGAAGGACGGGGATCTGCTTATCTTCGAGATTTATGGTCATAACTTTCGTTTTTGCCGGTATTCTGCAAATTTCGGGCGAATGACATTGTGTCAGTGGGTGGGGCGGCTATGCCGGCGCGATGAAGTACGACAGCGCGCCGAAGACGCCGAGGGAGGCGAGCAGCATTATCACTCCGGCGAGCAGGACTCCGAGCATGACGTAGAGTACGCTTTTCTTGAAGTCCATGTCGAGGAAGCTTGCGGCGAGGGTGCCTGTCCAGGCGCCAGTGCCGGGGAGGGGGATGCCCACGAATAGCAGCAGTGCGATGTAGAGCCCGTTTCCGGCCTTGGATTCAAGCTTGACGCGGCCTTTTTCGCCCTTTTCGAGGCACCATCTGCAGAAGCCTCCGATAAACTTGCGGTCCTTCCCCCATTCGAGTATCTTCCTGGCGAATAGGAAGATGAATGGGACGGGGATCATGTTCCCGATGACCGCGAGGATGAATGCGGGCACGAGGGGGACGTCCAGCGCCACTGCATAGGGAATGGCTCCGCGAAGCTCTATCAGCGGCACCATCGATATAAGGAATACTATAAGATATTTTTTCATTTCAGGCCTTTTATTATCTCCACCATCCTGTCCAGCACTTCGGTCTGGGGAAAACTCTGTCCTTCGGGATCGGACACCACGAGGTCAAGCACCGGCAGGGGAATCCTCCCTATCTTGAAAACCGCCTTGCTGCGCCTCAGGAAATATTCCGACTTCCAGTTGTTGTAGGGCAGCAGCGAGAGCAGCACCTGGGTGTCCCTTCGCACACGGTAGTGTTTGCGCGCATTGACTTTCACTATGGCTTTCACGGACTTCCCGAAGGCCTTGTGCACCGCCTCCTCGGCCAGGCCGGCATCGGGGGCGTCGGCGTCTATCATTACGGTGACGGCGTCGATGTCGCTCCAGTGCAGCAGCGAAGTGGGAAGCTTGCTGCCGGTGACACGATAGAGGAGCCTGACGAAAAAATTAGCCATTTACCTTGGAAATCAGTTCGTTTATCTCGAGTTTCGCCTCCCTCCAGCGGGGGACGTCTATCTTGGTGCCCACCACTTCCACCACCTTGGCGGCGATGATGGAACCTATCTCCCCGCATTCCTTGAGGGGCATTCCGAGGGAATGGGCATAGAGGAAACCTGCCGCATAGGTGTCGCCTGCGCCTGTGGCGTCAATCGAGACCGCCGGCCAGGCGTTGACGAAATATTCTTCATCGCCGCTGCGCACCCAGCTGCCGTCCTTGCCCACTTTCACCACGGCGATCTTGCACAGCCCTGAAATTTCCGAGAGGGCGTCGTGCGGGTCGCCCAGTTTGGTGAACGCCCTGCTTTCGCTTTCGTTGGCGAATACTATGTCGACATATTTCTCCACGAGATTGTGCAGGAAGGCGTTGTTGCTCTCCACTACATTGTACGAAGCCATGTCTATTGAGATGATGCACCCTGCCTCCTTGGCCATCTGCACAGCCTTTGCTATAAGTTCCTGGTTCTGAACCAGATATCCTTCGATATGAAAGTAATCGTAGCCTTCGAAATACTCGGGCCTGAGGTCCTCGGGGCCCATTTCGAGGGCGGCGCCCATGTAGTCGGCGAAGGTGCGTTCCGCATTAGCTCCGGTGATGAAGACCATGCAGCGTCCGGACGACTTGTCGCTGTGGAGCATGGTGGTCTTTACCCCGAACTGCTCCATGGTGCTCTTGAAAAGATGGCCGAGTTCGTCGTCGCCTATCTTCCCTATGTAGCCGGAGGGCATTCCGAAAATCGAGGTACAGGTGATGGTGTTGGCGGCGGATCCGCCGGGGACATACTTGACGCCGACCTGCTTGAGGGCCGACCAGATCTGGTCTCCGGTTTCCATGTCCACATGCTGCATGCTCCCGAGTGGGAGATGGTATTCTTTGAGGAGGGTGTCATCCGGCAGGACTGCCAGAATGTCGGTAAGTGCGTTGCCTATTCCTAAAATTGACTTCATAAAGTTCCAATTGAAAGACAAAAATAGGCAAAATAATCGGGATTATGACTAAATTTGCCAGTTATGAACAAAAAGCTCGGAAATGCCCTCAAATATATCCTCTCGTTCAGCCTGGCGGCGCTGCTGATCTGGCTGGCGTGCAGCGGCATAGACTGGGCTGAGTTCCTGGCCGGCCTGAAGGCCACCAGATGGGGCTGGATAGCGCTCTTTTTCGTTGCGGCGGTGCTCGCAATCGTGTTCCGCTGCCTGCGCTGGGTGCAGTTGCTGCGCCCCGTCGATGAGCATGTAACTTTCCGCAGGGTTTTCGATGCCACCAACATAGGGGCTATGGCCAGCATCGTTGTCCCCGGTTCGAGCGAAATCGTGCGCTGCGGCATTATCTCCCGCAAGGGGGCTTCTTTCCAGACCGTGCTGGGCACCATACTCGTGGAAAGGGCCTGGGATTTCGTGGCGATAGGAGTAATGTGCATACTCACCCTGTTCGTGGGGTGGGGGAGGTTCGGAGGCTTTTTCGTCGACAATATCTGGCATCCTGTAACCTCGCACAAAATCATAGTATGGGGGTTTGTGGCCCTGGTCGTGCTGGCGGTGCTGCTGGTTGCGGCCATACGCCTGCTGCGCGGCAGAAATTCATTCTTTGCGAAGCTGAACTATTATCTGGAAGGATTCGTGGATGGAATCAAGTCTTTCGCCAGGGTGGAGAACAAGCTTTACTTCCTCCTCAACACATTGGGAATCTGGGCCATGTATATGCTTATGAGCTGGCTGACGCTGAAGGCCATCCCCGAACTTTCGTCGCTTACGCTTGCGGACGCCCTGTTCATCACGACCGTGGGGAACCTCGCCACACTGGTGCCGGTTCCGGGGGGAATCGGAGCTTACCACTATGTGCTGAAAGTGTCGCTATCGGCCCTGTACGGCATTACCGAGGAGACAGGCCTGCTGTTCGCGATGCTGTGCCACGAGCTGCACGCCGTGGCGGTGCTGCTGCTCGGTGTGGCATCTTATATCTCCCGTTCCTTTGATAAATTGAAGATTTATTCGTAAATTCGCAGGCTTATTCGAATTGTTTAAATTTTAGGTATATGAAGAAGTTTTTTCTGACCGTATTTTGCTCCCTGCTCGCAGTGGCTGTCCTGGCCCAGACTGCGGACATGATGTCCATGGCAAGGGCGGAACTCCAGAAAAGGAACCTTGACGAGACTGAAGTCAGGGCCAGGCTGCTGGGAAGCGGCATCGATGTTGACAATATCCCTCCCTCCGAGTACCCTGCATATCAGGACCGCGTGATGGCCATCATCAACCAGATGGAGGCGGAAAAGAAGGCTGCCGCAGGCGAGGGCTCCGGAACAGCCGCCGCTGCATCTGGCGCAGCCGCTGCTGCATCCGGTGCCGCCACCACCGCGTCGGAAACTCCCCAGACCACCACGGGCGAGGCCCGTGCCGAAGCCGCCCTTCAAGAGGCTCTGGCGGAAAATGGAGTATCTCCTACTGCAGGCAATGACATTTACGGCCACTCCTTCTTCACGGGACAGAGCCTTGATGTCTTCCGCACGACCGACGGAGCCCAGGCTCCCGACACCTATGTGCTTGCCGAAGGCGACGAGGTGCATATCTCCATTTTCGGATCTTCCCAGACCGAGATTCACCAGCGCATTGCAGCCGACGGTTCCATACAGCCAGCCGGTTCCACGAAGATCTTCCTCAAGGGAATGACACTCGCGCAGGGACGCACGGCAATAAGGAACAAACTCGCCGCATACTACTCCTTCGGCCCCGACCAGATTGCGGTCACTATCACCACCGCCCGCACCGTCACGGTCAGCATCTACGGCGAGGTCGGCGTACAGGGAGGATTCACCCTCAGTGCCCTGAATACTTCCTTCAACGCCCTTGCCGCTGCCGGAGGCCCCACCGCAATGGGATCTGTCCGCAACATCCAGCTTTTCCGCGCCGGCAAGGCCAGCAAGCTCGATCTTTACAAATTCATGACTACACCCAACGTGGGCACGCCTTACGACCTTCGCAACAACGATGTGATTTTCGTCCCCGTTGCTGAAAAAGTAGTCAGCATCGAGGGAACGGTAAAGCGCCCCATGCGTTATGAGCTGGTGGATTCCGAAGGACTCAGGGAGCTTATCGAATATGCAGGCGGCCTGACCGACGATGCATATCCCGAATATGTGCAGATCGAACGCTACGACGGAGGCAGCAAGAAGTATCTCGAATACAACCTCAGGTCGGTAATGTCCGGAGGATCCAAAGTGGCCCTCGAAGCAGGTGACATTGTGCGCCTGCGCAACTCCGCGGAGCCTCTCGACCAGTATGTGTCGGTTTCCGGCGACGTTTACTACGGAGGCAACTATGCACTTGAAGGGAATTCAAGCCTCAAGGCCCTCCTCGACAATGCGAAACCTACTTACACCGCCCGTACGGAATATGTCTATGTGGAGCGTACCCGTCCCGACGAGACCGTTGAGGTGCTGACCGTTCCCTTCCCCGGCGTGAACGGCAATCCCGATTTCACCCTGCAGGCCCGCGACGCAGTCCGTGTGCTTGATCAGGCATCCTTCCGCGACGTCGATTCAATTTCGGTCAAAGGTCAGGTGCGTGCACCTTTCACCCGCGACTTCGGGCTCAACGACCGCATGACCGTAAGCCAGGCAATCGAATATGCCAACGGCCTCAAGCCCAGCGTATTCCCCGTGGCATACATCTTCCGCCGCGACCTTACCAATGCCGACAAGATGGAATACATCCGCGTCAACCTCGACACCGACGGTGACACCCTGCTGCAGCCCGGCGACCAGCTCAATGTATATGACAATGCCAAATATACCAATATAGGCGAGGTCCGCGTAAACGGCGCCGTGAAGGAAACCGTCGCCACGGCCTATGATCCTTCGCTTACGGTGCATGACCTTCTGGCAATGGCCGGCGGTTTCACCGTGGGGGCCGCTTTCGACAGGGTTGAGGTGTTCCGCGTGAACATTGACAGTTCCGACGAGGCCAAGCTCGACCTCATTACCCTCAAAGTGGACGAAGAGTACAACCTCGTGGGCGGCGACTTCCAGCTTCAGCCCTACGACAACATAGTGGTGCGCATGACCCCGAACTTTACCATGGGCCGCCAGGTCGAAATCAACGGCCGCGTGAAATACCCCGGGGTATATGTGCTCGACGACAACCGCACCCAGCTTTGGGAACTTGTCCAGAGGGCCGGAGGCCTGCTTGACGATGCCGACCCGTACGTAACCCTTTTCCGTACCTACAACAACCGCGGCAACATCGGTGTCGACCTCAAGAAAGCCAGGAGCAACAAGGGCAAGGTCAACAGCGACCCCATCCTTATGGAAGGCGACGTGATTAACATAGTGCGTCAGGAAAACACCGTTACCATACGTGAGACAGGTACCCGCATGGCCCAGTATGTTCCTGAAGGATTCTCTTCGCTCCAGACTACGTTTATATATCAGGGCGACCACAGGGCCGACTGGTATATAAACCAGTTCGCAGGCGGATTCCAGAAGGCTGCCGACTACAACAGCGTGATAGTCACCCTGCCCAACAATACCAATGTCGGAACCAAGAAAATCCTGGGCATACGCAGGTATCCCAAGGTGGAACCGGGCAGCGTGATAACCGTAAGCATGGACACCAAGAAGCAGGAGAAGCTCGAGCAGCCCAAGGAAAAGATAGACTGGAGCGCGGAAATGCGCAGCACCTTGTCCGCACTGACTTCCGTGGTATCCATCATATTGCTTCTCGAAAGGTTATAATTTGCCGGATATGGACGAGAACAACAATTATAACAACCCTTACGAGGAGGAAGAAGGCCTGGATTTCATGGCCCTTTTCCGCAGGCTGTGGGACGGACGCAAGGCCATCATAATATGGACCGTGGTGTTCATGCTCCTCGGCCTCGTTTCGGCGCTCACGATGAAACGCACGTATTCCGTGAGCAGCGTGATGGTGCCGCAGATGGCTTCCAAGAACAATTCCAATCTCAGCAGCCTTGCCGCACTTGCCGGCGTGGACCTGGGAATGAATACTTCCGGCACCGACATCTCCCCCCTGGTCTATCCCCAGATAGTGAGCAGCGTGCCTTTCCGCCTGGAGCTGATGAACACCCCCCTGCATTACGCGAAAGCCGACACTGCAGTCAGCATGCTGACCTATGCGAAGGAATACAACAAGCCTTCGTTTATGTCCAAGGTGAAGAAATATACCATAGGACTGCCTTTTGTGATTCTCGGCGCGATCTCGGGTTCGGATAAGAAGGAGGAAATTACCCTTCCTGCAGGCAACGATGCCGATGCCCCCAGGCCTGTAACCTATACAAAGGACGAGGGCAAGATGCTTCCAGTAATAGCTGAGTGCGTTTCGCTCGCCATAGACAAGAAGGAAGGTCTCATCACCCTGAACGTTGTGGGATCGGAGCCTTTGCAGACGGCGGAGCTTGCCCTGAAGGCGCAGGAGATGCTGCAGCGCGAAGTTACCCGCTTCCGTACCGAGAAGGCCGAGCAGGATCTGGAATACATCCAGGACCGTTACAATGAGACAAAGGCCGAGGCGGAGAAGTATCAGAACCAGCTTGCCGCCATCAATGACAGGTCGCAGGATGTAATAGGGTCGCGTTCCAACATCCAGCGGGAGAGGATACAGCAGAAATACAGCCTTGCCAACGCCATCTATACCGACATGTCCAAGCAGCTGGAACAGGCCAGGATGCAGGTGAAGAGGGACACACCGGTGCTTGCCATAGTGCAGCCGGTCACCCTGCCTTCAAAGCCTTCGAACAGCAAGGCCAAGACTTTGATAATATGGACGTTCTTCGGATTCATACTCGGATGCGGAGCCGTTTTCCTGAAGGGCTTCATCCCCAACTTAAAGAAGAAGTTCGAAGAAGCCGGAGAGGCTGACAAGGAAGAATAAACGGATGGTCCCGTAGCTCAGTTGGATAGAGCAACAGCCTTCTAAGCTGTGGGTCTTGGGTTCGAATCCCAACGGGATCACTTCTTTTCAAATACGCTTTCCCTGAGTCCTGGTGCGGTAAGCCAGGGGAGTCTGCCCAGTGAGGCGGCGGAACACCGTAAAGAAATAGTCGCTGTTGTCGAAACCGAGATTGTAGGCAATCTCCTTTATTTCGGCAGGGCTGTTCGTGAGCATCTCCTTCGCCTTGTTTATCTTCATGTTGAGTATATATTTTGCGGGGGAGAAGCCCGTGTATTCCTTGAATATCCTGCGGAAAGACGAATAACTCACGCATAGCTCGTCAGCGAGGCTCGTGGGGGTGACGGTCACAAGGTTTTCGTTCACCAGCATCTTTGCGCGGACCACCATCTTGGCGGTGTTGGATTCGATGAAGTTTTCGTTGCGGTCGTAGTGGTACGCGAGGCCGAGGAGGGCGCTCACTATGCCTCCGAGAGCCTGCTGGAAGCCGGACTGCTGCATTTCCGCTATTTCTGTCGCGCGCAGGTAAAGGGCGGTGAGTTCATCGTGGAAAGAAACATCCAGAATCGGCCTGCTGCGGTTGAAGAAACCGTGGGACACCCTTGTGTCCATCATCGGCCCGTCGAAACCTATCCAGTATTCCTTCCAGCCGCTTTCCCTGTTGGGGCGGTAGTTGTGCCATTCACCAGGAAAGAGCAGAATCATGTTCCCCGCATGTATGGGAAGCTTGCGGTCACGGCCGAAAGTCTCGCAGGAGAACACACCGCTGCCTTCGGTGATGTACAGAAGCTGGTATTCGCTCAGTATCCTTCCCCTTTCGGGAGAGAAGAGGTATCTTGTAGGATGGTTGGATGGGGGATAATCGGCCCCGGGGCCGATTTCCTGATGTCCTACTGAATTTACCGCCAGCCCCCATTCGAGGTCCATGGGATTTACCGCGAGATACTTTAAGTGAATTGAGGTCATTTTTCAAAGTCTTGTTATCGCTCCGCAAAGTTAAAAAACTTAGGGAATAAATAACTTTGAAAACACGAATAATAACACATTATGGCAACATCTCACAAATTTCTCGCCTTCGACCTTGGTGCCACCAGCGGCCGCGCCATCGTGGGAGGATTTGAAGACGGCCGTTTCGGAATGGAAGAAATTTACCGTTTCCCCAATGGTGTCCAGGAAATCTCCGGACGCTTCCATTGGAATACCGACGAACTCTTCGGTCACCTCAAGGAAGGGCTCCGCACCGCTGCCAGGCTCGGATACAAGATAGATTCCATAGGTATCGACACCTGGGGAGTCGACTTCGGCTGCATAGGTGCCGACGGAAACCTTCTGGCATTCCCGAGGGCCTATCGCGACCCTTACACCGAAGGCATCCCCGAGGAGGTCTTCCGCACTATTCCGCGCGAGGAGCTCTACGGAGTCACCGGAATCCAGATAATGAATTTCAACACCATCTTCCAGCTGTACGCGCAGAAGAAGGCGGGCTATGAACCCCTGCTGGATGCGGACAAGATTCTGTTCATGCCCGACCTGCTCTCTTATCTGCTCACCGGAAACATGGTATGCGAATATACCGACGCCTCCACTTCGGGGATGATGAACCAGTCCACCAGACAGTTCGAGAAAACCCTGCTGGAACGCCTCGGCATCAACCCCGGCATACTTCCCGCAATAGTCCAGCCCGGCACGAAGGTGGGCCTGCTCAAGCCTGAAATCGCGGCAGAGACAGGCATAGGACAGGTGCCCGTAATTGCGGTCGCAGGGCATGACACGGCATCGGCAATTGCAGCCGTACCTGCGTCCAACCCGCATTTTGCATATCTCAGCAGCGGCACATGGAGCCTGATGGGAATCGAATCTCCCAAGCCCCTCATCTCCAGGGAGACCTGCAGCCTTAACTTTACCAACGAAGGCGGCATCGAGGGTACCACCCGCTTCCTCAAGAACATCACCGGAATGTGGCTGCTCGAGCAGAGCCGCAAGGTCTGGGCAAAACAGGGCCGCACCTATACATATCCCGAAATCGAGGCCATGGCGAACGCTGCGGAAAGCTACGCCGGCATCATAGATCCCGACGCCCCCGAACTCGCCAATCCCGCCGACATGGTCGAAGCCATCAGCCAGCTGCTCTGGAACTCCAACCAGCCCATCCCCGTCAACGACGCGGAGGTGGTGCGCTGCATCTACTGCAGCCTCGCGGCCAAATACAGGGAAGTGCTCGAAATCCTGCGCAACCAGGCATCCTTCACCATTGACACCCTGCACGTGATCGGCGGCGGTTCCGCCAACGACACCATGAGCCGCCTCACCGCCCAGGCTACAGGCGTCAAAGTGATAGCGGGCCCCGTGGAAGCCACTGCAATCGGCAACCTGATGATGCAGGCCAAGGCCGCCGGCCTGGTGAAAGACCGCTGGGAGATGCGCGAAATAATATCAAGAGAATTTAAAGTAAAAACCTTCAAAGCATGAAAGAATCAAATATCCTGAATGCATACGCAAATGCAAAAGAGCGTTATGCCGCCCTTGGCGTAGATACCGACAAGGCAATCGAATTACTTGAAAAACAGCAGATTTCCCTGCATTGCTGGCAGACCGACGACGTGTCCGGTTTCGAGAACGACAGTTCGCTTACCGGAGGCATACAGGCAACCGGAAACTATCCCGGACGCGCCCGCAACATCGACGAAGTCCGTGCCGACCTTGAATTTGTAAAGACACTGCTCGCAGGCAACCACCGCGTGAACATCCACGAAATCTACGGCGATTTCGGCGGCAAGTTCGTCGACCGCGACCAGGTGGGCGTGGAGCATTTCCAGAGCTGGATCGACTGGGCAAAGGACAACAACTTCAAGCTCGACTTCAATTCCACATCCTTCTCGCACCCCAAGAGCGGCGACCTTTCCCTCGCCAATCCCGACAAGGAAATACGTGATTTCTGGATTGAGCACACCAAGCGCTGCCGCCGTATCGCCGATGCCATGGGCAAGGCCCAGAACGACCCCTGTATCATGAATATCTGGGTGCACGACGGACAGAAGGACTACACTGTCAACCGCAAAAAGTACCGCGAGATACTCGCCGAATCCCTGGATGAAATCCTCAAGGAGGATCTCCCCGGAATGAAGAGCTGCGTGGAAGCCAAGCTTTTCGGAATCGGCCTCGAAAGCTACACCGTCGGGTCCATGGACTTCTACGAAGGATACTGCGCCACCCGCAAGGTGATATACACCCTCGATACCGGCCACTACGAGCCCACCGAGAATGTCGCCGACAAGGTGTCCGCCCTGCTGCTCTACGTCCCTGAACTGATGCTGCACGTCAGCCGTCCCGTCCGCTGGGATTCCGACCACGTCACCGTCATGAACGACATGACACTCGACTTCTTCAAGGAACTCGTCCGTTCCGACGCCCTCGACCGCGCACACGTGGGCCTCGACTACTTCGATGCATCCATCAACCGCATCGGCGCCTACATCATCGGAACCCGCGCCACCCAGAAGTGCATACTCAGCGCACTGCTCGAACCCCTCGACACCCTTCGCAAGCTCGAAGCCGAAGGCAAGGGCTTCCAGAAGCTCGCCCTCCTCGAAGAGGCCAAGACCCTGCCTTTCGGAGCGGTTTACGATTACTTCAACTACAAGAACGGAGTTCCCGTAGGCGAGGAATATATAGCAAGCATAGAGAAATACGAGAAGGAAGTCACGTCAAAACGATAGACTATGGCAGATTTATTTGATATCAAAGGACGTGTGGTGGTGATGACGGGCGCCTGCGGCGTGCTGGGCGCCACCATCGTCAAATACTTTGCAGCCCAGGGTTGCAAGGTTGTATTGCTGGACCTCGACAGGGCTGCCGAAAAGGGCAACCAGCTCGTGGCGGAAATCAAGGCTGACGGCGGAGAGGCTATGTTCCTTCCCACCAATGTGCTCGACCAGGCCGTCCTCGAACAGAACCTTGCCGACATACTCGCCGCTTACGGCAGCGTGGACATCCTTCTGAACGCGGCCGGAGGCAACATGGGCCCTGCGAACGTGACTCCGGAGCAGACCATCTTCGACCTCGACATCGACGCCACCCGCAAGGTTATAGACCTGAATACTTTCGGCACCATTATTCCTACCAAGGTTTTCGCCAAGGCAATGGTCGACCAGAAGAAGGGAAGCATCATCAACTTCTGCAGCATGTCCTCGTTCCGTCCGCTCACCCGCGTCGCCGGATACGGCATCGCGAAGGCGGGCATGGCCAGCTGGACACAATGGCTTGCAGGTGAACTTGCAATCAAGTTCGGTGAAGGTCTCCGCGTGAACGCCATCGCCCCCGGCTTCCTGCTCACCAACCAGAACCGTACCCTGCTGACGAATCCGGACGGGAGCCTTACCGACCGTTCACACAAGATTATAGGCCACACCCCGTTCGGGCGCTTCCTCGAACCCGATGAACTCGTGGGTGCTCTGCATTATCTCGCGAGCGACGCCTCGAAGGGTGTCACCGGAACCATCGTCGCAGTGGACGGAGGCTTCAACAGCTTCACTATTTAGAAGCTTACTCCGAGGCTGAATCCGAAACTGTCCTGAAGGGTGTCGGACGCGAAAAGGCAGACCGCATCCAGGGTTACATTGAAGAACTTTAATCCCAGTCCCGCGGAAGCGTAGGACGGGATTATTGTTTCTCCCCCATAGTGGTAGCCGCCGCGCACGAAAACCAGATCCGCAAATCCGTACTGTGCCCCTGCGGACACTCCGCTGCATCCGCTGAAGTAATAATCGATCTTGAACTTCGCTTCGAGCCTGTGCAGCCCCGATACTACATTTACATACGACCCCGCCACCGTGAATGCGGAAGGCAGTGACCAGCTTCCGGTACCCGATTTGACTGCGGGGCCGAGGTTGGACACCCCTGCCTCATAGGCGAAGCCGCGGACTTTTCCCGCGAGGAAGATGTCGGCTGCCGTGGAGCTGATGCCATAATCTTCCAGCAACTGCTCTTTGGCATACTTGGCATTGACGCCTACCGACAGGAAGTCGACGAATTTGTAGCTGATACCTGCATCCGCCAGGAGCCGGTAAGGACTGAAACTGTCCCCGAAGGCGGGTTCGCCGCTTCCGCGGGTGAAGTCCAGGCTGAGGCCGAGATTGCCGAGCCTGCCTGCGGCTCCTCCTCCGAAATACTTGCATTCATCGTATTTCGGGAGATAGTCCAGATAACTTACGCCGGCCGCGAATCTGCAGTCCATGAACGGGACGGTGGCGGCTGAGCCGACCGAAGTGCCGCCCATTGCAAGGGAAGAAGGGTTGAAGTCCTGCTGCAGGAAGGGAAGTACTTCCGTGCCGGGGCCTCCGGCCATGGCTGCCGTAGATGCAAGGGAAAGCAATAATATGGTGAATGCCTTTTTCATTTCTTGACTATGTTTTTATAGTATGTTTTGCCGTTGTATTTGATTGTGACATTGTATCTGCCCGGAGCGAGGGATGACATGTCGACCGCGAGAGGCTGGAAGGCGCTGACGAAGCAGCTATCCTCGTAAACTGTCTTTCCGGTGGAACTGACAATCAGCACATAGGTCTCGGCACCTTCTTCGGTGCGTATGTTGAGCACGTCCTCCACTTGCACGGGGTAGGTTTCCGCGGGGTCTTCGGAAGATTTCACCAGTATGGGAATGAAAGACTCGCAGCTCTTTTCTCCATCGCTTGCAATCAGTGTGATTCGGGCATATCCCGGATTCCTGGCGTTGATTCTCAATATGTTGCCATTGGGTACCGGTGTGACGGCATCGCGGTTGTCAACGGAAACCATGTAACTGAGCTCATCTCCGTCGGGATCGCTGAACAGTTCGTCCAGATTCCTGAAAGTGCTGGCTCCATAGTCATACAGCAGTATGCCCTCGGGCTGAGATTTGAGTACAGGGGCATTGTCTTCGGGGGTTGTGGCGGATTTTATTTCCGAGACTTCGGAAAAATTCCTGCTCCCGTCGTAGGCATAAAGCACTGTATAATAAGTGGTGGCGCTATTCAGCTCGGAAACTGTTCCGGATACTTTTTCCCCTGCCGCAGCGCCGTTGGCGCTTATTGTTGCCATGCTGACATTCTGCCCCGGGTTCTCGGGCGTGGCGTATGCCAGGGCATTGCGGTCCTTGCTTATCAGGCAGACGGCCCCCGACGCTTTCCCGTCGTCGACATCGGAAGGTACCGTGTAGCTAACCTCAATGGCCCTGTGCGCGGCGTCCAAAGAATACTCGCTGACTTTCTCGGGAGCTGTGACAGATACATTGCCGAGTTTGAAGGAAGCTGCGACATTTACCCACGGGCCTATATATTTGGAGCCGCTGGCAAGTAAATTGTCGGCGCCGTCAATCAGCAGGTGCGTGAGCTCGTCGTTTGTAAATCCCGGGCCGCCGAAGAAAGATACTATCAGTGCGGCGGCGCCGCTTATGTGCGGACAGGCCATGGATGTGCCCGACATGTAGCCATAGTTTGTGTAGTCGTAGTCGGACTGCTTTTCAGTTGCGTATGTATTGAATATCTGGCCGCGGCTGTATCCTTCGCCGTCGTAGGATGTTATGGAATCATTATTATACAAACCATCTCCTCCGGGGGCGCAGATGTCCACCCAGGGACCGTAATTTGAATAATATGCCCTGGTATGTCCGGCGGTGCCGGCGCTTACGGAAATCACAGGCTCGTATGCGCATATCACATCGTAATCGATGGCTTCATTTCCTGCGGCGAATATCACCACTCCACCCTTCATGGGTGAGTCCGCTTTCTGGTTTCCGCTGTTGTCGCAGCCGGCATATTTGATAAAGTAATCGATGGCTGAGCGCAGGTAATTCGGGATGCTTCCCTTTTTGTAACTCCAGTTCTTTGGCAGATACCTTGCCGTCTTCGTTTTCGTCGGCGTAATAACCCCAGCTGTTCTGGGAAATGACCGCCCCATGGTCCGCCCCCCATTTTATGGCGTTGGCCGTTTCACTGTCGCTGGCGCCTTTTTCTTTCGTGAAAATCTGGCAGCTCAACAGCCGGACACCTCCTTTTCCGGAGGCGAAATCCCCTCCTGCAATGCCTGCAACCCCGATTCCGTTGTTGCGTACGGCGGAGATGACTCCGGCCACGTGCGTCCCGTGGGAATCCGGAGTTATGGTATAATTCCTGTCAACGAAATTCCTGCTGCCCTCAGGTCCTGCGGGGATGCAGTTGGCGGCAAGGTCGGGATGGTTCAGGTCTATGCCTCCGTCCATCACGGCGACTATCACATCGGGATTGCCAGTGGTGTAATTTTCCCATACCGAAATCAGGCCAATGTCGGTCCCGTCATTTTTGTAAGTATCTATTCCCCATGCGGAATTGGCCCTGGTGCAGGCTATGTTGAGGGATTTGTCGTTGTACAGGTCCCACTGCCATTTGAAATACGGGTCGTTGGGGACGGCGCTGCACCGTCTGGTTTTGCGGGGGAACTCGACGCCGGTGATGCCGTCGACTGCGGAGAGGGCGGCTCCGGCCTTTGTGGCGGGGATGTCGTCATTCAGCCTTACCCTGTAGAAGAGGTTCAGCCCTTCCCGCCGGGTGCGTTCCTCATACTCGCCGGCATCGGGGAAAACCCTTTCATAAGATTCGATTGCCAGTTCATCAATTGCGGAATCCATCGCCGCGGATTTGGTATGGAGGGTGTTGTTCCCGTTTGCCGCTTCGAGCATTTCGGCAAGTTCCGGAGTGACTTCTATGATGGCGACTCCGCGGATTCTTGAACTTTGTATTTCCTCTTCATTGCCGGGAACAGCAGGCGCTTGTTCTTCGTTCTTGTTGCATGCGGCGAATATGGTACAGGCCAGGGTGAGTGCGGGGACGAGAAATTTTTTCATCAGTTGACGCTTATTGATTCACCACCTGCCAGTATCCGCCCTTGTCGGGCCCGATGCGGCGAAGCTTGCCGCTGTGCTTGAGATTGGCGAGGTGCTTTTCCACACCTTTGGCGGAGATGCCGAGAAGTGCGGCGAGATCGTTCGTGGTATAACGGGGATGGGCGGACAGGGTTTCGAGGATGATGCGGCTGTTCTTCGGCTTATCTTCCATCAGGTTCCTCGGGATGGCGGGGGCCTCCGGTTCGGTATCGAATTCCACCAGCATCATATTGGCCAGCAGGCTTGCCATCAGGCCGTTTCCCGAAGGCCAGAGCGATGCTTCTGCAATTTCGGAGCAAAGTTTTCCGGCTGCCTCCCTCAGGCCGTCCTTCCCGAGCCGGTTGGCGTGCATCCTTGTCTCGTTGGCATCGTTGCAAATCTTCTGCAGGGCGGCCTCCGACGATACGGCGCCGGCATCGAATCCCCTGTCTTTCAGCGCTATGGATGCAAGCCTCTTTATCCTGTAGCTGCTCCATCTCTGGTGCTGCCCCGCATCCTCGAAGGCGGCAAGGTAGGCGTCGCGCAGGTTCAGGTTGTTCATCTGCTCGGAGATGGTTTTCCCTTCGCTGCTGATTCCCTCGTCAAGAAGACGCGTGTTCTGCCTCAGGGTAAGGGTGGAACCTTCCTGCGCCGTGGAGGCGGTTATGATGGTGTACAGTAGCTCTTTTTCCATAAAAACTGAAATGTGAATTACAAAAATATAAAAAAGCGCCTCAACTTGCAATGCAGGCGTACACATATATTGCATTTTTTATGACTATATTTGTGAAAATTACAAGATATGTTCAGTAAAGAAACTTATACTTCCCGCCGCGCCGCCCTGCGAAAACTTCTCCAGGGAGAGAAAGGCATAGCCGTGTTCATCGGCAATGCCGAAGCTCCGGCGCAATACAGGGACAATTGTTACAAATTCCGTCAGGACAGCACCTGGCTGTATTATTTCGGGATAGACGAACCGCGCTTCGCTTCGGTGATTGACCTTGAAGACGGCACCGAAACCATCTTCGCCGACGACGTCTCGATAGATGACATAATCTGGATGGGGCCCCAGCCTTCCGTCGCGCAGCAGGCTGCGGAAGCAGGGGTGGCGCATTCCGCAGCGTATTCCGGCCTCGGCTCCGCGGTCGGAAAGGCTCTCGCACAGGGCCGTCCCGTGCACACCATCCCCCCTTCGAGGTACTACAACACGCTCAAACTCAAGGAGCTGGGCATAGACGGGCAGCCTTCCGAAGCCCTGATCCGCGCCATTATCGCCATGCGCCTCGTCAAGACTCCCGAAGAAATCGCGGAACTTGACGCTGCCGGAGTGCTCGGGCAGAAGATGCACACCGTCGCCCGCAAGGGCATACGCCCCGGCCGCGTGGAGCAGGAGATAGTGGGTGAAATGGAGGGAGTTACGCTCTCCGAAGGCTGGGGGGTGTCCTTCCCCACCATCCTGACGCAGCACGGGGAAGTGTTCCACAACCATGGCCACGCCGGAGTGATAGAGCCGGGAAAGCTGATGGTGGTGGATGCCGGCGCGGAGACGAACTCGCACTATGCTTCCGACTTCACCCGTACCTATCCCACCGGAGGGAAGTACAGCCCCAGGCAGAGGGATATCTATCAGATAGTTTATGACTGCCACGAACTGGCATTCTCCCTTATCCGGCCGGGTGTCCGCTACAGCGACGTTCACCTTGCCGTCGCCCGCCTGATGCTCGACCGCCTCGGGCAGCTCGGTCTCGTGAAAGGAGACCTGGACGAGATGGTGGCCGCCGGAGTCGCAGGGCTCTTCATGCCCCACGGCCTCGGGCACAATATGGGCCTGGACGTGCACGACATGGAGGATCTGGGCGAAGATCTCGTGGGATATGATACGGATCAGCTCAGGTCGAAGCAGCTCGGGCTGGGATCGCTCCGCATGGCACGCAGGCTTGTTGCCGGAAATGTCATTACCGACGAACCCGGCATCTATTTCATACCCGACCTTGTCGAACTCTGGAAGAAGGAAGGCCGGCCGTTCGTGAACTATGCCGCCCTTGCGGAAGGGTACTATGATTTCGGAGGTATACGCCTCGAAGACGACGTGCTGGTAACCGGAGACGGAGCCCGCAGGCTCGGAGGCACCCGCCTGCCCGCATCCCCCGACGAAATAGAAGCTGCAATGGCGGCCGACCGCGCGTAGAATATTAAAACCTTTAAACCAAATGATAAAACAGTAAAAAACGAAACTATGGGACTTTTGGACGGAAAAGTCGCCCTCATTACGGGCGCATCGAGGGGAATAGGCAAAGCTATCGCCCTCAAATACGCGGCTGAAGGAGCAGACGTGGCCTTCACCGACCTTGTAGTAAACCAGGAAACAGTAACTGAGATCGCCGCCCTCGGCCATAAGGTAAAGGCTTATGAGAGCAACGCCGCCGATTTTGAGCAGACACAGCAGGTCGTGGATCAGATTATGGCTGATTTCGGAAAGATCGACATACTGGTAAATAACGCCGGCATCACCAAGGACGGGCTTGCAATGCGCATGACCGAGCAGCAGTGGGATGCGGTTATAGCAGTCAACATGAAATCGGCCTTCAACTTCATCCACGCAGTGCTCCCCGCAATGGCCCGCGCCAAGAGCGGCAGCATCATCAACATGGCATCCATAGCCGGACAGATGGGAAATCCCGGGCAGATCAACTACGCCGCCACCAAGGCCGGCCTCATCGCCATGGCAAAGTCGGTTGCGAAGGAGATGGGATCGCGCGGCATACGAGCCAACAGCATCGCCCCCGGATTCATAGTCTCCGACATGACCAACGCACTTCCCGAAGCCGTGCGCGAGGAATACATCAAGCAGATTCCCCTCCGCCGCGGCGGTACCCCCGAGGACATAGCCAATGCCGCGCTGTTCCTCGCAAGCGATCTCTCTTCGTATGTCACCGGCCAGGTAATCGCCGTCAACGGTGGCCTCTACTGCTGATGTGCTTCTGTCGGTAGCCGACCTTGCCATGCCGCGCAGATGCGTCTGTTGCGGCAGGCATCTCCTTTTGCAGGAAAGGGATATCTGTGTGTGCTGCAGGGCCGACCTTCCCGAAACTCATTTTGCAAGGCTTCGCGACAACTCCATGTCGGAAGCCTTCAACTCTTTGATTCAAAGGGAGTCGGGCTCGCGTTTCATAGCTTTCGGATATGCCACGGCCCTGTTTTATTATCGCGGCGCTTACCGTGAAATAAGCAGAAGCCTAAAATATCATCGCGGGTTTTCCGTCGGAAAGGCGTTTTCCAGGCAGCTTGCAGGGAGGATAGTCTCTTCTCCTTTATATTCCGACGTGGACGCCGTGGTACCCGTCCCCCTGCACTGGACCCGCGCCTGGAGCAGGGGATACAACCAGGCCCGTATCATCGCAAGGGAGATAGCCTCCGCCCTTGGCGTGCCGCTGCAGTCCGGGCTGCTGTGCCGAAGGCGCCGCACCCGCTCCCAGACCACCCTCGACTCCGGAAGGCGTGCGGCCAACACGCGGGGAGCCTTCGCGGTGAAGCGCCGCTGCAAAACCGGCTTCCGCCACATACTGCTGGTGGACGACGTATATACCACCGGAGCCACCACCCTCGCCTGCGAGCAGGCCCTGCACGATAACTTCCCTGCATGCAGGGTTTCGGTTGCCACCCTGGCATTTGTAGAACACTGAAATATCTTATATATGAGCGCTCTTGAAATTTTTGCAATCATCTGTGCGATACTGGGAATTGTCGGCAGCATAGTTCCCGGGCTTCCCGGCCCTCCCCTCAGCTGGCTGGGTCTGCTCCTGGTGTATTTTGCCGGCACGAGGGGAGAGTGTGATACCGTTAGCACCACCTTTCTCCTGGTCTGGCTTGGCATAACCACTCTTGTTACCGTGCTCGACTACGTTGTTCCTGCATGGACTGCCAAGGCTACCGGAGGACACAAGGCCGCATCATGGGGGGCTGTGATAGGGCTTTTTGCAGGAATGTTCCTGACTCCCGTGGGGATGGTTGCCGGTTCGTTCATCGGGGCCTTCGTGGGAGAGTATTTCTTTGCGAAAAACGATGCGGCGAATTCAGTGAAGGCAGCTATCGGCGCATTTCTCGGCTTCATCCTCGGCACAGGCCTGAAGCTGATAGTCAGCGGGATAATGATGTTTTACATAATCAAATTCATAATATGAAAAAGTTGCTGGTTTTTGTTGTGTCCACCTTTTTGTGTGTCTGCGCGTCCGCCCAGGTCTGGCACGATGCCGAGACCATGCACGTTTATGGCAAGGCCGTAGATGACACCTACTCGCATTATGTGCGTTTCCCCGCCGACATCAACGAAATAGCCCGCAAGGACCTGCAGTATCTCGGGCAGGATGCCGCCGGCCTTTATGTGCAGTTCCGCACGGATTCGCCTGCGGTGCATGTGCGCTGGACCTCGGTGAAGAAGCTTACCATGTCGCACATGGCGTCGGTGGGTTCGAGGGGCGTTGACCTCTATGCGAAGATGGATGAGGGCTGGCGTTTCGTGGGAAGTGCCCGTCCGGCCCTCGATTACAACGAGACCACCCGCTGCATAGTGAAAGATGTGGATGCAGGCTATCGCGAGTACAGGATGTATCTGTCGCTTTACGACGGCATAGGAAAGCTTGAGATAGGCACGGAGCCGGGTTATGAGTTCATTCCGGAATCTGCCGGCAGGCGGGAGGCGCCTGTGGTGATGTACGGTACCAGCATACTGCAGGGAGGCTGCGTGTCACGCCCAGGAATGGCGGCGACAAATATCCTCGGGAGATGGCTGGACCGCGAGGTGGTGAACCTCGGATTCAGCGGCAACGCGAGGCTGGATGCTGAAATTGCGCAGCTGATGGCGATGGTGGAGAATCCGGCTGTGTTCGTGCTGGACAATGTGCCCAACTGCACTGCAGATCTTATATTGGAGAAAGGGGAAGCCTTTGTGAGGATACTTCGCGCTGCCCATCCTTCGGTGCCGATAGTGTTCGTGGAGCAGGCCCCCTATGCAAACGATGCAATTTGCGCGTCTTCCGCGGAAAAAGTCCGTGGGAAGAATGGAGCCCAGCGTATCGTGTTCGAAAGGCTGGTTGCGGCGGGGGAGAAGAATCTGTATTTCGTCGAAGGTGACTCCCTCATTGGCTCCGATGGTGAGGCGACGGTGGATTATGTCCACCAGACCGACCTTGGCGCTATGCGCTATGCCGAAGCTCTCCGCCCTGTTCTTGAGCCTCTTCTGTAATTGCTTTTTCCGCTTCGCCGTCATAATTTCGTATTATTTCCGTGCCCGTGCACGGAAATTTGAAAATTGTTTCTATCTTTGCAGATAGAACACTTGACTGATGACCGATGAAAATACTGAGAAGCGCAATTCTTATGGCATCTGCCGCCCTCATGGCGGCCTGCTGCAATTCCGGTAAAACCATGGACGCCCTATACGAAGGGCTTCCCTTCGACATGCCGAGGGTACAGGCCCCGGACATTCCTTCCCGTAGCGTCAACCTGCTTGACTTTGGGGGCGTGCCGGATGGCAAAACTTTGAATACCAAGGCTTTCGCCGATGCAATCGACGCCCTCGTTCAGAAGGGGGGAGGCCGTCTCGAAGTGCCCGCAGGGGTGTGGCGCACCGGCCCTATCGGCCTGCAGAGCCATATTGAACTCAATGTCTGCAAGGATGCAGTCATAGTTTTCGACCCCGACCAAAGCCTCTACCCCATAATCGACACCAACTTCGAAGGACTTGATGTCCGCCGCTGCCTTTCACCCATTCACGCCGAAGGCGCCACTGACATTGCGATTACCGGAGGCGGCATAATCGACGGCAGCGGCGAATACTGGCGCGAGGTGAAGAAGCGCAAGGTCTCCGACGACCGGTGGAAGGAAATATTGAAGCGCGGCGGAGTCCTCAGTGACGACGGCAAGGTATGGTTCCCTGACGAGGGCTACAAGAAGGCCCGTGCCACGGCAGGCAGCCTGAATTATCCCGATCCTTCTTTGGATGAAAACGAGATCAAGACTTTCCTGCGCCCCGTCATGGTGTCGCTGCGCAATTGCGAGCGAATCCTTCTACAGGACTGCACCTTTCAGAACAGTCCCTGCTGGAATCTTCATCCTCTTTATTGCAAAGATTTGATAATTAAAGATATAACGGTACGTAATCCGCATTATTCCGCCAACGGCGACGGTATAGACATCGATGCCTGCGAGAATGTGATTCTGACAGGATCTTCCTTCGATGTGGGCGATGACGCAATCTGCATCAAGTCCGGCAAGGATGCCGACGGCAGGCGTCATGCACGCAAGTGCCGCAATCTTATTATCAGCGACTGCACCGTCTATCACGGGCATGGCGGTTTCGTCATAGGGAGCGAGATGTCCGGCGGAGTGGAGAATATCAAGGTGAGCGGCTGCCGTTTCATAGGTACCGACGTGGGACTGCGTTTCAAGAGCACCCGCGGCAGGGGAGGCCTGGTGAAGGATATCTGGTGCGACCATATCTACATGAAAGATATTGTGGCATACGGAGTTATCTTCAATCTTTACTATGCAGGCGTGGCTGCCACCGATATGGCGGAAGGGCAGCTGGAGCCCGTGGTGGAGGTGGATGAAACTACGCCGGAAATGCGCGATATTAATTTTTCGGACATACTCTGCGCCGGAGCGGGGCAGGCCATCTATATCAACGGTCTTCCCGAACTTCCGGTCAGCAATATCTCCTTCGCGAACTCCAACTTCACCGCCGGCAAACCCGCAGAAATCCACTTCGCCACCGGCATCACCTTCGACAACGTCCTGATTAACGGTGAGTCCGTTGCGAATACCCCTACTGAATGACAGATAGTTACGTAAAATCGTCTGGTGAAAATGTACCAGACGAATATGAGTAAAAGATTGATAATCAGATATAAACTCGCAGCGATGAAAAAGATAGGTATTTTGGCGATAGTCTGGCTGCTTTGCAGCTCTTTCACCGTTCATCTGATGGGGGATTCCACCATGGCGGAGAAGGATCTGCAGAAGGCTGGGCCTGAAAGGGGCTGGGGAATGATGTTCCAGAACTTTCTGGACGACGGTGCGACGGTTGTGAACTATGCGCAGAACGGCCGCAGCACCAAAAGTTTCATAGATTTGGGCCTGTGGGACAAAGTGAAAGACAACATTAAGTCCGGCGACTATGTATTTGTCCAGTTCGGTCACAATGACGCCAAACAGGACGACCCCGCCCGCTATACCGCTCCCTACGGGGCATATCAGGACAATCTCCGCCTTTTCGTCCGCACTGCAAAGGAGAAAGGCGCCCATCCCGTGCTGCTTACCCCCGTCGCCCGCCGCTGGTTCAAGGCCGACGGCCTCGACCGCAACTGCCACACCGACTATCCTGCCGCAATGAAGCAGGTGGCGGAAGAAGAGAACGTCCCTCTGCTGGACATCACCACGGCCACACTCGACTGGCTTGAGGCACTTGGCGACGAGGGCTCCAAACCCTATTTCATGATAAGCACAGGCAAGAACGACAACACCCATACCGTGGCCTGCGGAGCGAGAAAGGTGACGGAAATAGTCTGCGAAAAGATAAAGGAACAGCTTCCTGAACTTGCGGAACATCTTGTAAGATACGACATTGTGGTGTCTGCGGACGGTCATGGCGACTATATGACCGTGCAGGAAGCAATAAATGCCGTACCCGACTACAGCCACGATGTTATTACGCACATACGCATACGTGCAGGCATCTATAAGGAGATGGTGACGATTCCCCACAACAAATTCCGCATCCGTATCAGCGGCGAAGGGGCCGAAAACACCATCATCACCTACGGCAAATACGCAAAACAGTTATGGCCCTCCGGCTTCCCCGTCGGCACTTCCGGCAGCGCCAGCGTCTATATCCATTCCAGCTACGTCACTATGGAAGACCTCACCATCGAGAATTCGGCGGGAGAAGGCAAGGATATAGCCCAGGCTGTGGCACTCTTCACCGACGGCGACTTCCTATTCTTCCACAGGTGCCGCTTCATAGGCAACCAGGATACGGTTTATACCTACGGCCGTTACGGCAAGGACGGGGGAATCAAGCGCAACTATTTTCTGGACTGCTATATAGAGGGTACTACCGACTTCATATTCGGGCCGTCCGTCGCCTATTTCGAGAACTGCACAATACATAGCAAGAAGAACAGCTATGTAACCGCCGCCTCCACCTTCGAGGGGCAGAAGTACGGATATGTTTTCAAAAACTGCAGGCTTACGGCCGCTCCCGGAATTGACAAATGCTATCTCGGACGTCCCTGGGGTGCTTATGCCAGGACGGTGTTCATAGAATGTGAACTTGGACCGCATATCGTCGCGGAGGGCTGGCACGATTGGGAGAAGCCCGGCAAGCCGGATACGAAAAAGAACTCCTATTATGCTGAATATCATAATTATGGACCCGGCGCTGCCGGCAAGAAGGAGCGCGTGAAGTGGTCGTATCAACTCAGCGAACGTCAGGCTGCGGAGTACTCCTTCGAGAAAGTGATGTTCCAGGCGCAGGACGGGATTGTATGGAATCCTTATGAAAACAAGTAGAATAATTGCGCTTTTGTTTCTGGTGGCGGCCTGCAAACAGCAGGAGCCGATGTCCCTTCGTATGATGGAGTCCGAAATGAGGCGCTGCCCGACTGCGGCAGAGCTTGACGGAATGGGCGGCAAACTGAAGTGGAATTATACCACCGGCCTGGAGTTGCAGGCGTTTCTGGATGCTTCCATGGCGTATAAGCAGCAAGATAATGTGCTGCAATACATTGACGCGTGGTATGACGCGATAATCCGCGAAGATGGCGGCGTGGGTGCCAACTATAAAAAATCCAACTACAGTCTGGACCATGTCTGCCCCGCCCGCACCCTTTTCGACCTTTACGAACTTACCGGCAGGGAGAAATATCTCTCCTGCATGGACAGCATCTACATTCAGCTGCAACAGCAGCCCCGCACCGGGGCGGGAGCCTTCTGGCACAAGAAGATATATCCGAACCAGGTCTGGCTCGACGGCCTCTACATGGCGGAGCCATTCTATGCACAGTATAGCGCCACCCGTTTGAAAAGCACCCACGAAAGATACGTCAACTTCGACGACATAGCCGACCAGTTCCGCATAGCATATTCCAAATGCTATGACTATTCCACAGGTCTGCTGCGCCATGCCTGGGATGAGACCGGCAGTATGTTCTGGTCCGACCCTTACACGGGGAGGTCAGCCCATGCCTGGGGCCGTGCTATGGGCTGGTACCTGATGGCGCTGGTGGATGTTCTCGACCGGATGCCGGAGAATCATCCCGCACGCCCCGATATGCTTGGCATACTGCGCGGCATTCTGGAAACTCTTCCTAAGTACGCCGACGAAAAGACTGGGATGTGGTACCAGGTGCTCGACTGCCCCGGCCGCGAGGGCAACTACATAGAGTCCACCTGCTCCGCCATGTTCACTTATACCTACCTGAAGGCCGTTGAGAAGGGATATACCCCCGAATACTCTAAATACGCCCGCAGACTCTACCGCAGCCTGGTGAAGACTTTTATCCGGGAAGACCCCGACGGAACCATCACCCTTACGCAGTGCTGTGCGGTCGCGGGGCTGGGCGGAAAAGAGAATCGCAGCGGTGACTATGACTATTACATCCACGAAAAAATAACCGAGAACGATCCCAAGGGCGTAGGTCCCTTCATCCGGGCGTCACTTATATACGAAAAATTATGAAACATTTGAAAATAATACCTGCCATACTGGCCCTGGCGGGGCTGGTGGCGTGCAATGGCAAAAACGACGGACCTTCGACCGTTACAAAACTCGACGTCCCCACGGGGGTGGAGATGACGGCTGCAGGCGAAACTTCGCTGAGTTTCAAATGGGATGACGTCAACGGAGCCGAAAGCTATGAATGGAGGCTGAAGACCGGTTCCGCGGAAGCAATAACCGGAACAAGCGGCAGTACAAGCGTTACGGTGAGCAGCCTGTCGAAGGGAACGGAATACAATTTCTTCGTCCGCGCGAAAGCGGGAGAAATAGTATCGGGTTACAGTTATGCGGTGACAGGCCGGACTTCCGGTACCGCAGATCCCGAAACACCCGACGATCCAGACACTCCGGAGGACCCCGGAACTCCCGTTTCAGATGCGGTGTATGCAGAATTCATGATTCCTTCGGTCGAGGAGGACGGTGTAGCGCGGGCATTCCCGGGAGCGGAAGGCGGCGGAATGTACACCACCGGCGGCAGGGGAGGCAAGGTGCTGCATGTTACGAATCTGAAAGATGACGGTTCCGAAGGTACGCTTCGCTGGGCCGTAAACCAGAGCGGTGCGAGGACTATAGTCTTCGACGTAGCGGGCATAATTGAACTTCAGTCCGACCTGCGTATCCAGAGGGGCGACCTTACCATCGCAGGCCAGACGGCTCCCGGAGACGGTATCTGCCTGAAGAATTATACTACAAACGTCGCCGCGGACAATGTGATAATCCGTTACATGCGCTTCCGTCTGGGAGACGAGGCGCCATGGACCTCCGCCCAGATTGAGGCCGGAAGTGCCGATGGTGAAGACGCCATCTGGGGACGCTATCACGACAATATCATCCTTGACCATTGTTCGATGAGCTGGAGCGTGGATGAATGCGCCTCCTTCTATGGCAATGAAAACTTCACGATGCAGTGGTGCATGATTGCCGAATCGATGAAGAACTGCAAGCTTCACACAAAGGGAAATCATGGATACGGTGGCCTCTGGGGCGGAAAGAACGCTTCCTTCCATCATAATGTCCTTGCCCATCACGACAGCCGCAATGCGCGCATAGACCATCCTCATATCTATGAAGACCATAAGAATCCGGCCCGCCGCGGCAATGTTGACCTGCGCAACAATGTAATTTATGACTGGGGCGACAACAGCACCTACGGCGGTGAAGGCGGTCACTTCAATCTCGTGAACAACTATTACAAGAAAGGTCCTTCGTCCAAGGACAGGAAGTATTTTGTCGATGCCTATGGCGTGTACACCAGCAAATGCTCCACCTGCAATGCTTCCAATATAGATGACGGTTATCCTGAACTCTATCTCGACGGGAATATGTACGCGCAGTATGCGTCAATGGATAACGGCCCCGCCGGGGTTTACTGGCACAACGGCGGCGGACACGCCAATTACAATGTCACGGCTTCGTCTCCCCTTGCCATTCTCGGCAGGGAGGGCAGTAAGGCATACGCCACCACCCATACCGCAGCACAGGCATGTGAACTTGTAAGCGTATATGCGGGCGCCTCGCTTGCGAGGGATGCTGTCGATACCCGTATCGGTAATGATATCAAGAACGGTACGGGCCGTATCATCAACGATATTTCCGATGTAAAGACGGCTTACGGCAGCGCCTGGCCGGCTTACAATGCCACCGAGGAGCAGAAGAATGCGGTAAGGGATTCCGACGCCGACGGTATGCCCGACTGGTTCGAGGAACAGTTCGGCCTGAAAAAGTCCGACGCATCCGACGGCGCGCAGATACTGCTTGACAAAAACGGCAGGTACACCAATCTGGAAATGTACCTGCATTATCTCGTGCGTGAGCTGCTTGCAGCCCAGAATTCGGAGGGTGAATACAAAGAATTGTAAAATTTCCGTGCACGGGCACGGAAATTCAAAAAAGTTGCATATATTTGCAGCAAAGATACTTTTATTACACTAAACAATAACTCAATGAAAAGTCTAGCAAAGAAATCAATTTTCCTGCTTCTCTGCCTTGGGACCGCATTCTCGCTTTCGGCGCAGACCACCATCCGTGGCAATGTGTCCGACGAGACCGGTGAAGCCCTGATGGGCGCCGGAGTTGTGGTTGAGGGAACCACCATAGGCGTGGTTACCGATTTTGATGGAAACTACGAAATCGTAGTTCCGGCAGATGCCAGGAATCTGGTGTTCTCGTTCATCGGCCTGGCGGACCAGACCGTGGCGATTGCCGGCAAGACCGAAATCAACGTGATCCTGACGGCAGACCAGACCTTCCTCGACGAAGTGGTGGTGGTAGGTTATGCCACCGTCAAACGTCGTGACCTCCTTGGTTCCGTTTCGTCAGTAGGAGCCGACAAACTTGTGGAACAGCCGGTTACATCGGTATCGCAGGCCCTTTCGGGCAAGATGGCCGGTGTCTCCGTGGTAACCACCGAAGGCGATCCTGACGCCGACATCAAGATCCGCGTCCGCGGAGGAAGTTCGATTACCCAGGACAACAGCCCTCTTTATATAGTGGACGGTTTTCCTGTAGAATCCATCAATGACATATCTTCCTCGGAGATTGCCTCCATCGACGTCCTGAAAGACGCTTTCTCCACCGCCATCTACGGTTCCCGCGGAGCCAACGGTGTAGTCATCGTCACCACCAAGAGCGCGGAGAAAGGCCAGAAACTCTCCGTGAAGTTCAATTCCTACTACGGCCTCAAGACCATGGCGAACAAGAACGCCATAGTCGCCATGGATGCCGAGAACTTCGTGAAGTTCCAGTATGAACTTGCCTCCATCAGGGACAATGTCAGCAGCAACTATCTGCCTTACTTCGGTTCTTTCAGCGACATCGACCTTTACAGGGGAGTGCCTGTGAACAACTGGGTCGACGCAGTGTTCGGCAACACCGGTTCTTCGTTCAGCACCGACTTTTCCGTATCGGGCAGCAGCGACAATGTCAACTGGACCATAGGCTATGCCCACATGGGAGACAATGCCATAATGACCGGTTCCAATTATGTCCGCGACAACCTGAATTTCAAGGGCAACTTCAAGACATCCGAGCATACCAGCATCGATGCCAACATCCGCTTCTCCAACATCAACGTGAACGGCAGCGGTGCCAACGGCATCAACGACACCGGCACCACCTCCGGCAACGGACGCCTGAAACATGCGGTTTCCTATGCTCCCATACCTGTTGCGGCCACTTCTTCGGATTCCGACCTCGAGCAGGACTATGGCGACAACGCCCCGCCGCTCCAGTCGGTTGCCGACAACGATTCAAAGCGTCTGCGTACCACCTGGAACGCCAATGCTGCCTTCAACTGGGAGATAATCGAGAATCTCCGCCTCAAGATAGAAGGTGGTCTGGAGGATTACCGTCAGGCGGACGACCGTTTCTACGGCCTCACTACCTATTATGTGGCAAACAACTCCACGGTGAAGAATACCCCTTCCACCCAGCATGTAGAAGCGTTCCACACGCGTTACCGCAACACTAACACCCTCAATTACGATTTCTCCAATCTTATCAGGGACAGCAGGCACAGCGTCAACGCCCTGCTCGGCGAGGAAATGACCATCACCAAGAGCAATACGCTCACCAACATGATAGACGGTCTTCCCTTGTTCTACGACTCGAAGATGGCCTGGGCCTTCATGGCATCCGGAGTACCTTCCGTAGCCAATAACTACTATTCCCCCGACAACAAGCTCCTGTCGTTCTTCGGTCGCGTCAATTACGATTATGACCGTCGTTATTCGGTAGGTGTCACCCTCCGCGCGGACGGTTCCTCCAAGTTCTCCCGCGGCAACCGCTGGGGATTCTTCCCTTCGGCTGCGGCTTCCTGGACAATCTCCAACGAGTCCTGGATGGAAGGCACCCGCGGCTGGCTCGACCAGTTGAAACTGCGTTACAGCTTCGGTACCGCCGGCAACAACAACATCCCTTCCGGCCAGCTTACCAAAGAGTACGCATCTTCCACCACCTCATGGCTGTCGATGGCCAACAACATCTTCACCGCAGGCAAGATACTGAACAACCCCGACCTTACCTGGGAAACCACTTATACCCATAACATAGGTTTGGATTTCAGCATGTTCCAGAGCCGCCTGAGCGGTAGTGTGGAAGTTTACCAGAACGATACCAAGAATCTGCTTATCAACTTCCCCATCCCCGGTTCGGGATATGACAGCCAGTACCAGAATGTAGGATCCACCCGCAACCGCGGCGTGGAACTCAGCCTGAACATGCCTATAATCGCCACCAAGGACTTCTCCCTCAATCTCAGCGGCAATATCGCCTACAACATCAACAGGGTGACCGACCTCGGCGGACTGGAAAGCATAATGGCACAGTCCTACTGGGCTTCCACCGAAATCGGCGACGATTACATAGTGCAGGTAGGCCAGCCCCTCGGCAACATGTACGGCTATCAGAGCGACGGAATGTATTCCGTGAACGACTTCACCTGGGACGGCGCAAAATGGACGCTCAATGATGGCGTGGTGGACTGCTCTTCCATCCTGGGCGCCGCTTACATGCGTCCCGGCGCACCCAAATACAAAGATAACTCCGGCGACGGCAAAGTCACCGTGGCAGACCGCGACGTCATCGGCAACGCATCTCCCGACTTTACCGGAGGTTTCAGCCTGAGCAGCTACTTCAAAGGATTTGACTTCAGCGCCAACTTCAACTATATGATTGGCAACGACGTTTACAATGCCAACAAGATTGAGTTCACTTCATCCCGCAAGTACTACAACCGCAACCTTCTCAGCATGATGGATGTGGACAAGCGCTGGACCAACGTGAACTGGGAAACAGGAGAACTCATCACCGATGCCGACGAACTCAGGAGAGTGAATTCCGGCAAGACCATGTGGAATCCCGCCGTCGGCAACGCAATCTTCAGCGACTGGGCTGTCGAGGACGGCTCCTTCCTCCGTCTGCAGAGCGTAACCCTCGGTTATACCCTGCCCGAGAACCTGACCGAAAAAGTGAATCTCAAGAAGGTCCGCTTCTATGTCACGGGAACCAACCTCTTCTGCCTTACCAAGTATTCCGGCTACGATCCCGAAGTTGACACCCGCCGTGCCACTCCTCTGACTCCCGGTGTGGATTATTCCGCATATCCCAAGTCCATAGGCTGCGTCGCAGGCGTCAACATCACCTTCGGCAAGCGTTCCAAATAATCAATAGGAGGAAAGTGATATGAAAAATACCATGAAATACATCCTCGTTGCAGTTCTGTCAGGACTGAGCCTGGTCTCCTGTGAGAAATTCCTGGATTCGAGCTCACCGTCCACCTTCGACGCTGCCACGGTTTACAGCAACTATTCCCTGACTGAGAATACAATCTTCTCAATCTCCCAGTCGTTCGGCGAGACCAACAACTATCGCGGCCGTTATCTTTCCTGGATAGGCCTTAACAGCGATATAGAGTGGTACAACACATTCAAGCCCACCGACGAAAAATACCAGATTGCAGGCTATTCCCAGCTGCCCAACAACAGCCAGCTGAACCTGAACAACGGACCGTTCGCCAAGATGTACGAAGCCATCGAGCGCGCAAACCTGTGCATCGAAGGAATACGTGAATATGGCAATCCTGAGGAAAATGCCGACATGGCATATCTTCTGGGCGAAGTTCTTACCCTCCGTGCGATGATTTACTACGACCTCGTGCGTGCCTGGGGCGATGTCCCTGCACGTTTCGAATCAACTACCAGCGAAACCATCTACAGGAGCAAGGACAGCAGGGATGTGATATTCAAGCAGCTTCTTGCCGATCTGGATGAGGCTATTCCTTATCTGCCCTATCCAGGAGCCACTTCCGCCACATCCCGTACCGACCGCGTGAACAAGATGTTCGCCCAGGGCCTGTATGCACGTGTCGCCCTGATGGCCTCCGGCTACGCCCAGCGTCCCGACGAAGGCATGGTTGGAACCGGCGACATCGGCACCAACCGCCTTTCCGACGATCCCGAGCTCCAGAAGAGCGTCCTGTATCCCAAGGCCCTCAAGTATCTGGAGGAAGCCATCGCTTCGAATTCGGCTTCCCTCGAGGATTTCGAAACGCTTTGGAAGAACCAGAGCAACCAGGACAACCTCGTGGCCGGTCCCGGACACGAACCCCTGTTCGTCATTCCCTTCTCCGACGGACGCGGACGCTGGAACTATACTTTCGCGGTCCGTTCCGAAGGTGCGAGCTATGCAGGCGGCGCCACTGTCACCCGCGGAGGTGATGCAGGCCCCGTACCTACCATGTGGTTCAAATACGATCCCAGGGATGTCCGCCGCGACATTACCTGCGTGAACTGGCGCTGGAATGCCAACGACGAGCAGGAGATGCCCGGAATCCAGAGGTGGTATTTCGGAAAATACCGCTGGGAATGGATGACGAAGAATCCCTACAAGGGCGGCAACGACGACGGTGTAAAGCCGGTTGTTCTCCGCTATGCGGACATCCTGCTGATGGCTGCGGAGATTGCCAACGAGCAGGGCGACCTTGACGCTGCGAAGGGCTATCTTCTCCCCGTGCGCGAGCGTGCCTTCAAGGGCAACGAGCAGATGGCGGAGGATTACGTGAATGCCATAGGCGGCAAGGAAGCGATGTTCAATGCCATAGTGGACGAGCGTGCGTTCGAGTTCTGCGGCGAGATGACCCGCAAGTTCGACCTGATCCGCTGGGGCATGCTCAAGGAGAAGATGGATCAGGCCAAGGCTGAAATGAAGCAGCTGCGCGGCCTCACCGGCATTTTCGCCGACGTTAACCATCTGGGCGGAGATGTCTACTATCAGCTGGACGGGAACCGTCTGGTGATATACGGCTTCTCCGGCGAGGCGGTGAAACCCGCAGGCGCCTGGGAGAAGAAGGCTGAATACTTTACAAAGGTGGTGGACAGCAAGGGTGCCGACACCGGCCTCTATGACGACCTCATTGAAGGTATTTACGACCGCGACCCTGTCCAGTACATGTTCTGGCCCATCTACAACGATACCATGACCAACAGTCAGGGGATGATCAAGAACGACTATGGCTACGAAAGCATTTAATACCGACGCGCTATGAATTACAAGAATATAATCAAAACCGTGCTGGCGGCCCTGGCTTCCGCAGCCCTGTTTGCCGGCTGCGCCCGGGAAGAGTTCGTGGAGAATACCGAACTCACGTTGAAACGCTGCCTTGAGCCCCAGAACCTTTCGGCAAGGGTTGATGCCGCCACCGGTGACAACGTTACCTTCGGCTGGGATGTCAACAAGGATGCCGGAGAGTTTGAACTCAGCGTATATACCGATGAGGAGATGACCGTACTTGAAAAAATCTGGACACTGTCTCCCTCCGAAGTTCCCTTCACCGTCCGACTGACTGCGGATCAGAAATACTGGTTCACCGTCAGGGCCTACAAAGTGGACAAGGACGGCGTGAAAGTGGAAAGCACTTCGTCCAATCTTGCGGTTTACGACGGCAATGTGAAGACCTATGCCGTAAAGGACAACCTCTTCCTCGAGGTAACAGGACGCAGCGAGACTTCCGTATCCCTTTCCTGGAGCAAGGAAGTCGCCGATTTCGAAGAAGTCACTGAAATCAGTGCGGTTCCCGTCAAAGGCGGAAAGACTGTGAAGTACACTCTGAGCGATGCCGACAGGAAGGCTGCTGCCGCGACTGTTCCGGGACTTGAAGCTTCCACCGAATATCAGATTACGCTGTTCTACATGAGCGCTTCCCGCGGAACCGTGGATACCTTCACCAAGGCCGCCAAGGGCAACGCTATCGTAATTTCCACTTCCGATGAACTCAAGACCGCCTTCCTGACGGGTGGCGAATACTACCTGAGCTACAGCGAAGAAGGCTATTCCATGGGAACTGCGAAGCCTGTGGCCGGAATCTCCATCGTGGGTGAACTCTCATCCGACGGATCCAAGCCTGTGGTAAGCGGAAAGATTGAACTGACCGCCGACCTCGCCACGCAGGGGGATGACCTGCATTTCGAGAACATAAAGTTCGACGGTGCCGCCGGTTCCCGTATAGTGGAACATACCGGAGGATCTCCCGTGGTGGGCAAAGTCGAATTCGTGAACTGCGAAATCACCAACTTCATGTCCGGCTTCTTCTATGGCAACAACGCCAATGTGGTGAAGATAGGACAGTTTATCTTCGATTCCTGCGACATGTACGGGATTCTCGGAAGTGGCGGCGATGCCTTCGACATCCGTCAGACCACTGAAATCGACGAGATAGCATTCGTGAACAATACCATCTCCGACGGTATCCGCACACTGTTCCGCATCGATGCCTCCGATGCCATCAAGATCGGCCATATCGATTTCGAGAACAACACCGTGAAGAACGTCTCCACAATGGACGACGGCAACAACCGCGGCATCTTCGCCGTGCGCGTGGCCCACGAAATGACACTTAAGAACAACCTCTTCCTCTGGGAAGACGGCGGAAAGACCGACGACACCGACCGCTGCCAGCTCTTCCAGGTGAATGCCAATACAGTGGTTCCCACCTTCCGCACGGCTGCAGGCAACTACAGCTACGCCCAGGGCAAGGATTTCTTCACCCAGGTATCTGCCCAGACTGCCGGTTTCATTTCCATGAACGTGGATCCCTGCTATAATTCCAAGGGCAACTTCTTCCAGCTTGCAGCACAGGATCTGATTGAAAATCAGGTGGGTGCGTCCAAGTGGTGGATTCCCTACGTGGAGAAACCCGAAGACCTCACCCAGGGAGTCATAACTGCGGCACATGTGTGGAACCTGCAGGATGCCAGCCTTTTCGCAGGCAATGTAAAGAACAGCCGCGTGCGTGACGAACTGATGCTTGTGGGCACCGAGGCGACTCCCCTGAATGCCGACGGCGGCATCAACTTCACCACGGCATCCGTCCTTTCCCGCAAGGGTGTCCCCACCGAGGGCTATGCCTCTTTCAAGGTGAACAAGGCCGGTTCCGTGGACATGCTCCTGAGCGACCCCGACAAGACCGGAGCCAGCGTGGTTGCAGCCCTCTACGACGACAACGGATTCAGCGTACAGGGCGGTGCAGTGGCATCATCCGCCAATCCGGGGGTACAGAAGATTGTTGTCCCCGAAGTGAACGGTGAAGGCACGATATACCTTTATTCGTCAGGCGCAGTATCCATCACCAAACTTGCCTGGAGCGAGGATGTGCTCGCAGGCAACCGCGTGCTGGAAACCCCGAAACCCGTCGTGGAGCCCGTTACCCTCACCGAAGGGGATGAAACGGCCGTTACCGTGACCTGGGAAGCCATCGACAATGCCGCCAACTACGTCGTCGTCTTCAACAAGCGCGCCCAGGAACCCCAGACCGAACTGAGTTTCACCGTTCCCGCCGAAGACATCGCCGAGCTGAAAGCCGGCCTGTACAGCTTCACGGTGCAGGCGTTCCCGCGCGAAGACGATATCTACTATCAGAAGTCCGAGCAGGGCGGCGCTTCCTTTGCGATTCAGCCCAAGGGCCAGGCAGGGGAACTTGTCGAAGTAACCCTCACCTGGGACTTCTCCGACGCCGATTGGCAGACTGAGTTCGCGAAACTGGGAGCTTCCAACACGGATATAGCTACCGCAGACTTTACGTTGAACGGCCTGCATGTATTCTGGTCCAACAAGAGCAAGTACAACACCACCTTCCTGCAGTGGGGAGGCAAGAGCTCCGGTACTGACCGTTACATCAGCTTTACTGCACCCGAGCAGGGAACGCTGAAAGTATGGGCGTCCAACACCGGCAGCTCCGAGGACCTTACCCGAATGGTGACGGTCGACGTGGACGGAGACGTGCAGTCGCTTCCCGGCGGGTATTCGAGCAATACTCCTACGGAAGTGGAGTTCAGCGTGAATGCCGGCGAGGTTAAGATATATCCTACCGGAAACGGCCTGCGCTTCTACAAAGTGGAATTCACCTACAGCTATATGAAAGGCGGCAGTACCCCCGTTGAATATGACTGGGACTTCAGCACTTCCGACTGGCAGGCTGAATTTGCGAAACTCGGTGCCTCCAACACGGATATAGCTACCGCAGACTTCACTTACGACGGCCTGCATGTATTCTGGTCCAACAAGAGCAAGTACAACACTACCTTCCTGCAGTGGGGAGGCAAGAGCTCCGGTACTGACCGCTATGTCAGCTTTACTGCACCCGAGCAGGGAACGCTGAAAGTATGGGCGTCCAACACCGGCAGTTCCGAGGACCTTACCCGAATGGTGACGGTCGACGTGGACGGAGACGTGCAGTCGCTTCCCGGCGGATATTCGAGCAATACTCCTACGGAAGTGGAGTTCAGCGTGAATGCCGGCGAGGTTAAGATATATCCTACCGGAAACGGCCTGCGCTTCTATCATATTTACTATACAAACCAGTAATGACTTTTTGGGGATCCGGGCCTGACCGCCCGGCTCCCTCCGACTTTAACAATAAGAATATGAGCTTTATCAACGAAGATTTCATGCTGCAGACCGACACTGCGAAGCAGCTGTACCATGAGCATGCGGAGCACATGCCCATCATCGACTACCACTGCCATCTTGTTCCCCAGCAGATTGCCGAGAACATACAGTTCCGCGACATCACCCAGCTCTGGCTGGTGGACGGACACTATGGCGACCATTACAAGTGGCGCGCGATGCGTGCCAACGGCGTGAGCGAAGACTATCTCACCGGAGGGAAGCACACGGCCTGGGAAACCTTCGGGAAATGGGCCGAAACCGTGCCCTACACCATGCGCAACCCCCTCTATCACTGGACACATCTGGAGCTGAGCCGCGTCTTCGGCATAGACAAACTCCTGTGCCCCGCCACCGCGCGTGAAATCTTCGACGAATGCAACGCCAAGCTCGCGACTCCTGAATACCGCGGACAGGCCCTTATCAGCAAATTCAACGTCAAGGTGGTCTGCACCACCGACGACCCTGCCGACGACCTCCGCTGGCACAGGATGATAGCGGAGCATCCCTTCGGCACCAAGGTCGTTCCCGCCTGGAGGCCCGACAAGGCTATGGCTATCGAGGATCCCAAGGCCTACAAGGAGTATCTCGCCAAACTCGGCGAAGCTGCGGGGATGGAGATAGACTCCTATACTGACCTCATCGAAGCCCTGCAGAAGAGGCACGATTTCTTTGCAGCCAACGGCTGCCGCCTCTCCGACCACGGGCTCGAAACCTTCTACTCCGCCGACTACAAGCAGCTCGAAGTTGAGGCCATCTTCAAGATGGTGCTCCTCGGCAAGCGCCCTTCGGAAGGCGAGCTGGAGAAGTTCCGCAGCGCCTTCCTGCACGATATGGCGGTAATGGACGCCGAGGCAGGCTGGGCACAGCAGTTCCATGTGGGAGCCATACGCAACAACAACTCCAAGATGTTCAAGCTGGTAGGCCCCGACACAGGCTACGACGCCATCCACGACCTTCCTACCGCGGCCGCGGGCCACAGGTTCTTCGACCGTCTCGAAGCCGAAGGCAAGCTCGCCAAGACCATACTCTACTGCCTCAATCCCAAGGATAACGAGGTGATGACGGTGATGGCCTACACCTTCAACGACGGCAGTTTCCCCGGCAAGATGCAGTTCGGCTCCGGCTGGTGGTTCCTCGACCAGGAAGACGGTATGCGCAAGCAGCTCAACGCTCTCTCCGCCCTCGGACTTCTCAGCCGCTTCGTGGGAATGCTCACCGACAGCCGGTCCTTCATCAGTTATCCCCGCCACGAGTACTTCCGCCGCATCCTCTGCGACGTGATAGGAAAAGATGTCGAAGAAGGCCGCCTGCCCGCTTCGGAGCTCGACTTCATAGGGAAGATGGTGGAAGACATCAGCTACAACAATGCCGACCGCTATTTTGGATTCTAACAAATCTGCAATATGGAAAGATTAAACCGTACAAGCGCCCCCCAGGCCAAGCAATATACCGAAAAGGTGATTCAGTTCGGAGAAGGCAACTTCCTCCGCGCATTCATAGAATGGATAATCTGGAAGACTAACCAGAAAACCGATTTCAACGCATCCGTAGTGGTTGTCCAGCCCATTGACAAGGGCATGGTGGACATGCTCAACGAGCAGGACGGCCTCTATCATCTCAATCTGCAGGGGCTGCAGGACGGCAGGCCCGTCGACAGCATCGACCTGATTGACGTGATTTCCCGCGGCATCAATCCCTACCGCGACTTCCAGGACTACCTCAGGCTCGCGGAACAGCCCGAGATGCGTTTCATCATCTCCAACACCACCGAGGCGGGCATCGCATTCGACCCCTCCTGCAAGTTCACCGACGCACCCGCGAGCTCCTATCCGGGCAAGCTCGTCCAGCTGCTTTACCATCGCTATGAATACTTCAAGGGAGACGTCACCAAGGGATTCATCATCTTCCCCTGTGAACTTATCTTCCTGAACGGCAAGCACTTGAAGGAGTGCATCTACCAGTACATCGACCTCTGGAACCTCGGGGAAGGCTTCCGCAGCTGGTTCGAGACCGCCTGCGGAGTCTACTGCACCCTGGTGGACCGCATCGTGCCCGGATATCCCCGCGACAATGCCGCGGAACTCTGCGAGCGCGTGGGATACGAAGACCATCTGCTCGACAAGGCGGAAATCTTCCACCTCTGGGTGATCGAGGCCCCGAAGGAGGTTGCCGAGGAGTTCCCTGCCGACAAGGCTGGCCTGAACGTGCTCTTCGTGCCCAGCGAGGCGCCCTACCACGAAAGGAAGGTCACCCTGCTGAACGGCCCCCATACCGTGCTGTCGCCCGTGGGATACCTCAGCGGGCTGAATACCGTGCGCGAATGCTGCGAGGATGAACTTATCGGCGCCTTCGTGAAGAAGGTGATGTACGACGAGCTCCTTCCCACCCTGAACCTCCCCGAAGAAGAGCTGCTGAAGTTCGCGGGCGACGTTCTCGAGCGCTTCCGCAACCCCTTCGTGAAGCACTTTGTCACCAGCATCATGCTGAACTCCTTCCCCAAGTTCAAAACGCGCGACCTTCCCGGCCTCAAGACCTACCTCGAGCGCAAGGGAGAGCTGCCCAAGGGCATAGTGCTCGGCCTGGCGGCCATCTGCACCTACTACAAGGGCGGAAAGAGGGGAGAGGATGAGATAGTGGTGAACGACGACGAAGCCATCAAGAAGCTCCTGCTCGACCTCTGGGCGACGGGCGATGTGGCCGCCGTCGCGAAGGGCGTGCTCGCTGCGGAATTCATCTGGGACGAAGACCTGAACGCCATCCCCGGACTTACCGCAATGCTCACCGACGACCTTGCCCTCGTGCAGAAGGAAGGCATGCGTGCCGCAGTGAAATCCATACTGTAGCATGGCGGATTTTATAAAGATAAACCCGGCCGACAATGTTGCCGTAGCGCTCCATCCCCTCCCTAAGGGGATGGCTGCTCTGGGCGTGACACTCCTGTGCGACGTGCCGCAGGGGCACAAGTTTACCCTGAAGGCTCTTGCCGAAGGCGATGACGTGATAAAGTACGGATATCCGATAGGGCATGTTACGAAAGACGTCCCCGCCGGCACCTGGATAGACCACTCCTGCATCAAGACCAAGCTCTCCGGCCTCCTGGAGTACACCTACAACCCTGTCCCTGAAGTTGAAAAGGAGCCGGAAATACCGACCGGCGAGCATTTTTCCTGCGAGCAGGCGGCATTATCCGGCGCAGCCCCCGCAACATTCCGAGGTTTCCGCCGTGCCGACGGCCAGGTAGGCATTCGCAACCAGATATGGGTAATCCCCACCGTAGGCTGCGTCAACGGCATCTGCGAACAGATAGTCGGCAGATTCAAGGAAGAACTTGCAGAACAGCAGGCCGGCAACGTCGACGCCATCGTCTGCTTCCCCCACAACTACGGCTGCTCCCAGCTCGGCGGCGACCACGAAAACACCAGGCAGATACTTGCCGACATGGTGCACCATCCCAACGCCGGAGGTGTGCTGGTAGTCAGCCTCGGCTGCGAAAACAACCAGCTGGACGCCTTCCGCGAACTGGTGGGCCCCGTCGACGGTGACCGTGTAAAAATGTTTGTATGCCAGAAAGTTGAGGACGAAGTCGGATACGGCGTGCAGTGCCTTCGCGAAATCTATGCTGCCTGCAGGGACGACGTGCGCGAAGAAGTTCCCGTGAGCGAACTTCGCGTCGGCCTCAAATGCGGAGGATCCGACGGCCTTTCCGGCATCACCGCCAACCCTCTTCTGGGCGTATTCTCCGACTGGCTCGTGGCACAGGGAGGCACTACCGTGCTGACCGAGGTTCCCGAAATGTTCGGTGCTGAAACAATACTGATGAACCGCTGCCAGGATGAGGAAACCTTCGCCCGGACAGTGGATCTGATAAATGACTTCAAGGATTATTTCATGAAGCAGGGCATGCCCGTGTACGAGAATCCTTCCCCCGGCAACAAGGCCGGAGGCATCTCCACCCTCGAAGAAAAGTCCCTGGGATGCACCCAGAAATGCGGATCTTCCATAGTGCGCGGCGTCCTGAAATACGGAGAGAGGCTGGACAGGAAGGGCTTGAACCTCCTAAGCGCCCCCGGGAACGACCTTGTGGCTTCCACCGCCCTTGCGGCCTCGGGATGCCAGATCGTTCTCTTTACCACCGGCCGCGGCACCCCCTTCGGCAGTTTCGTGCCCACAATGAAAATATCCACGAATTCGCAGATTGCGGCCCTCAAGCCAGGCTGGATAGATTTCAACGCCGGAGTTCTCGTGGAAGATGCCACGATGGACGAACTTGCGCTGCGCTTCCGCGACTATGTGCTCGCCGTCGCAAGCGGGGAACCCGTCAACAACGAAAAGCACTCGATACGCGAAATCGCCATTTTCAAGACAGGAGTCACACTTTAAAACCAACGGCTGATGGACATCGGACAAAACGTTACAATCAAGGATATAGCCCGCCTGACCGGACTTTCCAAAGGAACGGTCGACCGTGTGCTGCACAACCGCGAAGGCGTCTCCAAAAAGAGTTACGCCAAGGTGATGCAGGTGATAAAAGACCTCGGTTACGAGCCCAACATCTATGCATCTCTGCTTGCACAGAACAAAAAGCGCCAGATTGCCGTTCTTCTGCCGAATTACAGGAAAGGGGAGTACTGGGAACTGTGCGAGCAGGGCATCGCGAAGGGCGCTGAAATCGGAAAGCCTTTCGGAATCGAAATCCGCAGGGTAGGTTACAACCAGTACAATCTGGGATCTTTCCGCAAGGCCTGCGAAGAAGTTCTTGAGATGGACCCTGCAGGGGTTATCCTCGCTCCGATGTTCAAGAAGGAAACCTTCGTTTTCGTGGAAAAACTGCATTCCATGGAGATTCCCTATGTGTATGTGGATACCAAACTGGAGAGCAACAACTATCTGGCTTATTACGGTATTCCGCTGTACCAGAGCGGATATCTCTGCGCGGCCATACTAACGGACAGGCAATGCCCCAAGGAGGTGGCCGCGGTGCGTATACAGCGCGACAAGCAGGGCCAGTCCGACCCTACAATCAACCGCAGGGAAGGATTTGAGGATTATATCTCCGAACGCTGGCCGCAGTGCCGGATCAGCAGTGTCTTCATAGATCCTAAGAAGCCGGAAGAGATAGACGGCATACTCGAGGAATTCTTCGCCGCGCATCCCGACGTATCGCACATCGCAATGTTCAATTCCAGGATTTACCTAATCACTCCATTCCTGGAAAGACATCCCGAAAGGCAGTTCAGGGTGGTCGGTTTCGACAACCTCTCCGCCAATCTCGCCGGTCTGAACAAGGGCGTAGTGACTGCACTTATCGCCCAGCGGCCCGGGCTTCAGGTACAGCACGCCATCGAAGCACTGACCGATCTGCTCGTCTTCGGCAAGGTCCCCGCCCGTAACGACAACTTCATGTCCATGGACATCCTTACCCGCTATAATGCTGAATATTATTGATATACAACAAAACAACTATGCCAAGAATCGTTACTTTCGGTGAGATAATGCTCCGGCTTGCGACGCCGGGTTATCTCCGTTTCTCCCAGGCAGACACTTTGAACGCCACTTTCGGCGGAGGTGAAGCCAATGTCGCGGTATCCCTTGCAAATTACGGCTGCGATGCTGAATTCGTTACACGTTTCCCTGACAACGATATAGCCAAAGCCTGCATCGCCGACCTCCACAAGCACGGAGTCGGCACAGGGAACTGCGTCTTCGGAGGCGAGCGCCTCGGAATCTATTTCCTTGAAACAGGCGCAGTTGCACGCCCCAGCAAAGTGGTTTACGACCGCGCCCATTCCGCCATCTCCGAGATTCAGCCCGGCATGATAGACTGGGACAAGGTCCTCGAAGGCGCCGACTGGTTCCATTGGACCGGCATCACCCCTGCAATCAGCCAGGGCGCTGCCGACGTGTGCCTGGAAGCCGTAAAGGCCGCCAACCGTCTCGGCGTCACCGTGTCTTGCGACCTAAACTACCGCAAGAATCTCTGGAAATACGGCAAGAAGGCCTCCGAAGTGATGCCCGAACTCGTGTCCTGCTCCGACATCATCCTCGGCAATGAGGAAGACGCTGAAAAGGTCTTCGGAATCAAGCCCGAGGGCTTCGATGTAACCGCCACCGGCGGCCAGGTAGACCAGCAGCGCTTCCAGAGCGTAGGCGAGCAGCTTATGGCTAAATTCCCCCGCGCAAAGAAGGTCATCATCACGCTGCGCGGCAGCATCAATGCCAACCACAATACCTGGGGAGGTGTGCTCTGGGATGGTAAAACCCTCTACGAGTCAAAACGTTACGATATTACCCACATAGTCGACCGCGTAGGCGGGGGCGACTCCTTCATGGGCGGCCTGATATATGGCCTCCTCAACTTCGACGACCAGAAAGCCCTCGACTTTGCAGTCGCCGCATCCTGCCTCAAGCACACCATCTACGGCGACTATAATCTCGTCACCGTAGCGGAGGTGGAGAACCTTATGAAGGGCGACGGCTCAGGAAGGGTATCAAGATAACGCCTTGTCATTTGTTTTCATAAAGATGAGCGCCATCAGCGGTAATGCCAGTATTGCCATGGTGGCGCTTATCGGCAGATAGATTCCGAAGTTGGCGTACTGCACCACCAGGAAGGTGACAAGCAGCAGGCCCACCCCCATCGCAGCGCTTATCAGGTAGTGCTTGCGTATGTCCGTGCTACTGCAGATCAGCCTGCTGAGGTTGGGGATGCCGAGGGAAATGAAGCCTATGGGCCCGCAGATGCTTACGCAACTCGTTACCAGGCACATTATTGCAAGCAGCATCAGGGCCTTGTCCCTGTTCGGGATTTCGCATTCGCCGCAGAAATGGGCGCTCAGCCTGCGGGCCTGGGTGAGAGCCGCGGCCAGCCCCACCGCAAACAGGCAGAGGGAGAAAATGATATCTGACGTGGTGACGCCTTCAAGCCTGAAATTCGCCGCCCCCCAGAGGTAGTATTTCTTCAGCAGATCCCCGTTGGGTGCATTGGTAACCACTATGGTTCCGAGCGAGCCTATGAAAGTGCCGAACAGTATTCCGAAAGTTATCAGCTGCTGGGTGCTCACCTTCAGGGTGACGAAGAAGCATATCAGCGTGCATATCAGGGTGCAGATGAAACTTCCCACCGTGAGGCTGCACCACCCGCTCATGGTTGCTGCGGCGGCTCCGAGGCAGGCCGCGCTGCCGAGTCCGAGGCTGTAGACGTCCCCCAGCTGGTTGCGCCAGAGATACTGCATCTGTATACCTCCCACCGGCAGGGCAATCCCCGACAGAATTACATATAAAAGACTGAGTATCATATTCTTACCAATTTAATTCCAGGTTTATCATTGCGTTTGTGCCCGGCATGGGATAGCCCTGTACTATCTCGTAGCGCCGGTTGAAGACATTGTTGCAGCTGAGTCCGACCGAGAGCCCCGCACGGGGCAGGGGTATGCTGCGGCGAATCGAGAGGTCGCTGGAGCTCCAGGGTGCGATGCGGTAGTCGGCGGTGTTCGCGGAGCGCGACCATCTTTCCCCTGTGAGGCCGGTGTCCCACGCAAGGGCCCATCTCTCCCACGAGGCCGTGAATGAGATGCTTCCGCTGTGCAGGGGGATGTACGGCAGCTGGTTTCCCCAGGTGAGGCTCCCCTCCGTACTGTGGTCCAGCGCCCTTTGCAGGGAGTACCTGAGGCAGAGGCTGAGGGAAAGCCCTTCGCGGAGATATTCCTCCTCAAGTTTCAGGTCCGCCCCCGTGATGTCGGCCCTGCCTATGTTGAGCATGGTCCAGCGGAACTGCGAGGAAGTGGGGATGGCAACTATTTTGTTGGTGACGCGGTTATAGTATGGAGATATCCTCGCGAGCGTGTGCCAGGCTCCGTGCTGCCTTTCGAGCCTTATGTCCGCCCCTGCCTGCGAAGCGCTTTCCGGCTGCAGGGACGAATTCCCCATCTGGCTGTAGTAGAGGTCGTTGAAGGAGGGGAGGCGGTAAGTCTTCTTTGCGTAGATATCAAGTTCCAGCCAGTCGGCTGGAGTCCAGTACAGGCTTGCGGAGGGCATCCATGCGTTTCTAAAACCGTCTTCGCCGCTCCATCCTCCGGCCTGTGGAGTTTTCAGCCTGTCCCATGCCCCGAGGCAGACCATGCTTGCGGAAGCGCGGACTTTATCGTAGATCATGCGACAGGCAAGAGCCGCCCAGATGCTGGTCCGGCGGGGAGTCACGAACTGCCCCACGTCCGAATCGAGGGCGTTCTCCAGCAGGTCGGTGCTGAAGTCCACCGACCAAGGCTGCGAAATTGTATAAGATTGTGCGAGTGACAGATACGCCGATTTCTGACGGTAGTGGAGGTCGCATGGTATGGCCATGGGATTCTTCTCCGGATGCGTGGCGTAGTGCATGTAGCTGTCGGAAAATTTGAACTTCAGCGCGGTGGAATAGCGGGTGGTCCAGTCCCTGTTCCATCCTCCCCGGATGAAGGCGTCCATGTCCTCCTGGCGTTCGGCGCTGAAGGGAAAGCCGGCCGCCCTGCGTATCACCGGCCCCGGGTAGCCCCTCTCCGAAGCATAGCCGCAGGCGTGCAGGTCCCATTCTCCTCCGGCGATGTTCCCGTAGAGGCGCCCTTCCAGCCGCAGTGCGCCAATGTCGCCGTTCTCCCTCACGAGGGTGGTGTCGAAGCAGGGATAGCGATACCTTCCGTTGCTTGTCAGGAACTCCGCTTCCGTCCTGAGGGCCAGGTTCTTTCCATGCAGTTTGTCCCATTTCACGGAGGGATTGAAGGTGCCGGATGAACCCCCGCGAAGCCTGAATTTGAGCGCATCGTGCTCCGGACGGGAGGCCTCCAGATGCACCGCAGCCCCCGAAGCATATTCCCTCGCGCTTTGCAGCCGATTGGAACTCATGGCGTTGAAAAGGCTTACGGAAGATATTCCTTCGGTGGAGAATCTGCCCAGATCCACCTGCATGTTCTGGGCATTGTCAATCTGGACTCCGTCCAGGAAAATGCCCACGTGCTCGCTTCCGAGGCTGCGCACGTTCACCGTCTTGAGTCCTCCCACTCCGCCGTAATCCTTCAGCTGCACCCCCGTGAAATGCCTCAGCACGTCCGCAACCTGCATGGGGATGGCTACCTGCGAAGGGATGAACAGTTCCTCCGAGGCGCGCACCACCGGCCTTTCCCTTGCCGACAGCACGCTTGCCGCGACGAGGGTATCCGCTTCCTGTGCGTTTGCCAGGCAGGAAACGGATGCAAAAATTATTGCTATGAAATGCCTTCCGGTCACTGCCAGACGGCGAAATGTCCGGGGCAGACACCTGAGGTCACGCTCCAGATGCGGGCGTTTTCATTGAAATCCAGCTGATAGCAGGAAACGCTTCCGGGATTGAAATAGTCGCCGGCATCGCCAACGATTGCGTAATGCGTGTCCAGCGTTCCAGGGCCTTTCACTACAGCCATGCCATAGGGTGTGCCGTCGAGCTCCAGCGGATACAGCTCTATTTTACCTTTGCCGGTCGAGACATCTTCTGTATGCACGGACCAGACGTTATATTTGTGAGTGGCGCTCCAGTCGAATTCATTCTCCGTGCCAATGCAATAGACCGTGTCCTCCAACAGGAAGGCACAGCTTACGTGCAGGGCTTCTTCCTTGATAATCGTTCCTTCTCCCACCCTTTGGACGTGTGAGGGGTCGGAGGCGGGGAAGGCGTACAACGCAGTATGTACGTCCCAGAAATTGCCGAGGTTTGTCACGTATATTGTGCCCTTGCCGTCGGAGAAAACCTGCTTGAGGTTCACCTCCACCTCCTGCGTGCCGGCAAGCTTGAAACTTTCGGTATCTATGATGCTTACGGTGTTGTCGTAGGAATATGCCGGCGGAAGCTGGCTGGAGATGCCTCCGGAGTTGGCAACATAGAGTTTCCCGTTGAAGCAGGCTATGCCTTCCGGCTGGTAGCCGACTTCCACCGATCCTTCCACCTTCTTGGTACTCAAGCTGATACGGTAAACCTGCCCCTTGGGATTCTTGTAGTCGGTAACGGAATAATAGCCGCTGTCGTACGAGCCTGTGGCGTAAGCTCCGGCCCAGGATGTTACATAGGCATACCGGTCGTCGAAGGCGATGCAGCGGGGAGTGGGAACGGCGATGGCGGCGATTTCGGTCTCGTCCTTTGCTGAGAGCACTTCCACTATGCCGGAATTGTTCACCGCAATCCAGACTTCGTCGCCGTGAATGGCGATGTCGTTTCCGGTGTCGCCGAGGCCCGCGGATTCGGAAGGATTCATCTTCCTGAATGCGGAAGTGACATAGTTGCCGTCGGAAATACGCAGAAAGTCGAGGGTGGCGTTGTTGGAACCCATCCCGCCTTCATTAAGCACGAAAATTTTTTTGAGGCCCTTGTCAAAACCCGAAACATCCACGGCCTCTCCGCTTAGTTCAGCGTCTTTGTAAACGATGGTTTCGGGATCTTTACGGCATGCACACAGGCCCAGCACGCCGCACAGCAGTAAAACTGTTGTCTTTTTCATTGAAAATAGATTTACGTTTTTGCCGGAGCTTGTCCCCGAGCTCCTTAGCATAACTTGACTGCGGCAGGTTCCTGGCTTGTTTTCACAGTTGCGGGCACAGTTCCGGACTTACACCGGATTCCCTTTTGAGCTCGCCGGTTAATCCCCTTTAAGAGCACCGTAATCCGAGGCAAAGATAAAGTTTTTTATTGGTTTTTAGGCGACAAAAAACTATATTTGCAATATATGACAGGAAAAGAGAGAATTCGTACGGTCCTTGACCATAAGGAAGCCGACAGGGTGGCCATGGACTTTGGTTCCACGCCGGTGTCCGGCATGCATTGCAGGATTGTCGAGGCTCTGCGCCGCCACTACGGGCTGGACGACCATCCGGTCTATGTCCACGAAGCGGGGCAGATGCTCGGCTACATCGAGGACGACCTCGCCGAGGCGCTCGGCATCGATACCATAGGATGCTTTTCCCCGAACAATGCCATCGGGGTTCCCAACCGGGACTGGAAAGAATACAGGATGCCCTGGGGGCAGGTTGTTATGCTTCCTGCCCGCATGGCGGATTCCTTCACTGAAAAAAACGGCGGACTCTACACCTATCCCGAAGGGGACAATACACTTCCTCCCTCCGGCTACATGCCCGAAGGAGGATATTTCTTCGATTCGATAGAACGCCAGAACGGGGAGATTGACGATGACAATCTCAATGTCGAGGACAATCTGCAGGAGTTCGGCGAGGTGGACGACGCCACCCTCGAATACTGGAAAACCACGGTGGACAGGGCCGCGGAAAGCGGAAGGGCAGTGGTTGCCGGATTCGGCGGAATGGCCCTCGGCGATGTGGCGAGGATAATTTCAATGGCAATACGCGAGCCGAGGGGCATACGCAGCGTTGCAGAGTGGTACATGTCGACGGTATGCCGTCCGGATTACATAAAAGAGATGTTCGACCGCATTTCCGCGCTTGCAGTCAGGAATCTCGAAAAAATTCACGATGTGGTGGGCGAGAAGGTGGACGTGGTCTATGTCTGCGGCGCCGATTTCGGCACACAGACCAGCCAGTTCCTTTCGGTGGACACTTTCCGCGAACTGTATCTTCCCTATTACAAGAGGATGAACGACTGGATTCACGGGAATACCACCTGGAAAACTTTCAAACACAGCTGCGGCGCGGTATATCCCCTGATGGACAGTTTCATCGATGCCGGATTCGACATCATCAACCCAGTGCAGATTGCCGCCGCCGTAATGGACCCGCAGAAGCTGAAGGATGAATTCGGCAGCCGGATTACTTTCTGGGGCGGGGGAATCAATACCCAGAAAACCCTCCCGTTCGGCACTCCGGCCGAAATCCGCGAAGAGGTCTTCCGCCTTTGCGACATATTCTCGAAAGACGGAGGTTTCGTGTTCAATTCGATACACAACATCCAGGCGAACGTTCCGGTTGAAAATGTCGTTGCCTTGATGGAGGCAATAAAAGAAGTCAGGTCATAGTATGGATAATCTTTACGAAGCAATTTTCAAAGGGAACGCCCCTGCGGCCAAAGTTTCGGTGCAGGAAGCCCTGAACGCATCCAGGACGCCCCAGGAAATCATCGATTCTTCAATGATTCCTGCAATGGAAGCCATAGGAGCGGAATTCGAAGCCGGACGGGTGTTCGTTCCGAACCTGCTTCTGAGCGCCCGCGCAATGAAGGTTTCCCTGGATATTCTCAAGCCGCTGATGGTCGCGGAGCAGTCCGCTTCCCTCGGCACCGTGGTAATCGGCACCGTGAAGGGAGACCTGCACGATATAGGCAAGAACCTGGTGGCTTCGATGCTCGAAGGCCGCGGATTCAAGGTGATAAACCTCGGCAACGATGTATCCAAGGAGCGTTTCGTGGAGGAGGCTGCGGCGAATGATGCCGACCTTGTCTGCCTGTCCGCCCTGCTCACCACCACCATGGGCTATATGAAGGACGTGGTGGATGCGGTGCACGGGGCCGGCCTCAGGGCCAAGGTCATGATAGGCGGCGCTCCCGTGACAGCGGAATTCGCCGAGCAGATAGGTGCTGACGGATACAGTTCCAATGCGAACGATGCGGTAGCCCTTGCAAAACAACTGCTTTCATGATGAAGGAACGGGCTTTTTCCATAAGTCCGGACATCATACCCGAAAAAGATGTCTGGTTTGCGATGGGCTACAGGGATTCCGTCCCTGAGCCCCGCATCCGTGACATGGTGAACGAAGTGAAGGATCTGCTGGTTCCGAAGGCGGTCCTGAAATATATGTACGGGGAGTTCGAGGCGGAGAAGATATCTCCCCGCGAAATGCTCGTTGCCGGAAAACGCTTCCGCCCGGAAGGGATTATATGCTCCTATCTGCAGGGAATGACGCATGCTCTTGTCTTCGTTGCCACTGCGGGCAGGGAGTACGATGCGGCCGTGAAGGAGATGAACGCGCAGGGGGACATAGTGCAGGATTTCATTGCCGACGCCATCGGGACGGTGCTTGCGGAATATGCCGTTTCGGCCATTGAGGAAGATTATGAAGGGAAATACGGAATATCCCTTCCCTACAGCCCCGGCTACTGCGACTGGGACATACGCGAACAGCAGATACTCTTTTCCCTTTTCCCCGTGAATCCGTGCGGAATCGTCCTTTCGGATTCCTCGCTGATGAGTCCCGAAAAATCCGTCAGCGGCTTCTACGCCCTCGGAGAAACCCTTGTGAAACAACCATATCATTGTGAGATATGCAGGAACCCGGGTTGTTACAAAAGAAGGACGGCTTAGCGTCGGGGATGAGCTCTTTCCGTTGGTGGATGTGCGCGATGCTTTTCTTCGCCACGACCATCAACTACATGGACCGTCAGGTGCTGTCCCTCACTTATGAGGAGTTCATAAAGCCCGAGTTCCGCTGGACCGATGCCGAGTACGGGACAATTACCGGTTTCTTCTCCATCTTCTATGCTGTCGCGTGCCTTTTTGCAGGCAAGTTCATCGACTGGATAGGAGTGAAGCGCGGTTACATCATCTCCATAGTGGTATGGTCCGTGGGTGCGTGCATGCACGCGGGCACCGCCTGGGCCACTGCAAGGCTCACCGGTCTCGATTCGGTGTCCGCCCTGAGGGCCCTGGACGCAGGGAGCAACATTGCCCTTGCGGTTTCCACCACCTCGGTTTATCTGTTCATGCTGTGCAGGGGAGTCCTGGCTTTGGGCGAGGCGGGCAATTTCCCGTCTGCCATAAAGGTTACCGCTGAGTACTTCCCCAAGAAAGACAGGGCTTTCGCCACCTCAATCTTCAATGCAGGGGCCTCCGTAGGCGCGATAGTCGCTCCTTTATGCGTGCCGACGCTAGCGAAGCATCTGGGCTGGGAGATGGCTTTCATAATAGTTGGCGGTCTGGGTTTCATCTGGGTTTTCTTCTGGGAATTCATGTACGATAAGCCGGAGGAGAACAGGAAGGTGAATGCCGCCGAACTGGAGTATATAAATCAGGATTCCGGCCCGGAAGGCGCGGACGGCGGGGAAGATGCCTCAAAGAGCATCCCTCTCGGCAAGTGCCTGAAATACAGGCAGACCTGGGCGGCCATATTCGGGAAATTCATCTCCGACTGCGTGTGGTGGTTTTTCCTGTTCTGGGCGCCGTCTTATTTCGATACCCAGTTCGGGGCCAAGGCCAGTTCCGTCGAAGGAAAGATGCTGCTTATCACCCTCTATGCCATCTGTGCGGTGCTTTCCATCTTCGGGGGCTATGTGCCCAAATACTTCGTGGAAAAGAAGGGTATGCATCCCTTCGATGCGAGGATGCGTGCTATGCTCATATTCGCGATGTTTCCATTGTTTGCGATACTTGCCCAGCCTCTCGGGGGATATTTCAATTCTCCCTGGTGGCCGGCGGTCCTGATAGGCCTTGCAGCCGCAGGACACTCCGCATGGGCCGCGAATGTGTACAGCTATATAGGGGATCTCTTCCCCAAGAATACCATCGCTACCATGACCGGGCTTTGCACCCTTGCCGGAGGTATTTCCACAATGGCCCTGCAGAAGATAGCGGGGAATCTCTTTACCTATGCGGAGAATGCCGGCGCCGCCTTCACTTTCCTTGGATTTGAAGGAAAGCCTGCGGGATATTTCATAATTTTCTGTTATTGCGGCATAGCATATCTTTTGTCGTGGGTAATAATGAAAGCCCTTGTTCCAAGTTACAAACCAGTTGAAATCTAATCATTTATTATGGCAAAATACGATAAATTACAAGTCCTGACAGCCATCCGCGACACCGGCATAGTGCCGGTATTCTACAATGGCGACCTCGAAATCAGCAAGAACGTGCTGAAAGCCTGTTACGAAGGCGGCATCCGCGCCTTTGAATTCGCAAACCGCGGCGACTTCGCCCAGGAAGTTTTCGGCGAACTCGTAAAATATGCAAACAAGGAACTACCAGGAATGATAGTCGGAATAGGTTCCGTGGTTGATCCCGGCACCGCCGCCCTCTATATCCAGCTCGGAGCCAACTTCGTGGTGGGGCCTCTCTTCAATCCCGCAATCGCCCCTATCTGCAACCGCAGGAACATCCCCTACGCCCCCGGCTGCGGCAGCGTCAGCGAGGTGGGTGCCGCCCAGGAAGCCGGCTGCGACCTCTGCAAGGTCTTCCCCGGCGACGTCCTCGGCCCTGCGTTCGTCAAGGGCCTCCGCGCCCCCATGCCCTGGAGCAAACTCATGGTAACGGGCGGTGTCAAACCCACCCGCGAGAACCTCGAAGGCTGGTTCAAGGCCGGAGTCTTCTGCGTCGGAATGGGCAGCAACCTCTTCCCGAAAGACGTCATCGCTGCGGGGCAGTGGAGCAAAATCTCCGAGCTCTGCGCGGATGCACTGGCAATAGTTAAGGAAGTAAGGTAGTTTTTTACTTTTGTCAAGATGATTGAAATCGTTCATATTGATTCTCTGCACCTCCTCACCACTGGGGATAATTCTTTAGTATACAATAAGTTAACATATAATGTCGGCGTATCACCCTTAGGGGTGGTGCGCCTTTAACGTATTTAGCCATGAAACAAATTGCTTATCTGACCGCAGCGGCTTTGTTGCTTGTAGCCTGTGGAAAGGACAGTGGAGATAATGCACAAGAGCGTCGGGTTGTCACGGCCGAGGCCACGGAGATTACTATGAGCTCTGCCATTCTTTACGGGTATGTCAACACAGAATATTTGTTGTTGGGAGGGGAAAGCGGGTTCATTGTTTCTACCTCCTCCACACCTTCTCTGGATAATGGCTGGAAGGTTGTTTCCCAGGAAGTGGACAAAAACGGGAAGTATTTAGTTCAGGTTTCCGGCCTTACTTCTTCCTGCACATATTACTATTTAGCTTTCTTGAGCACAGGGACTACCATCCTTGTGGGAGAGGTGAAGAGTTTTACCACCAAGGAGTTTGCCTTTGCAGCAATCGATATGGGGCTGTCTGTCAAATGGGCGAATGCAAATCTGGGTGCCACTGCACCCGAGGGATATGGCGATTATTACGCCTGGGGCGAGACAGAGCCTAAGGAGAATTACAGTTGGTCCACTTACAAGTGGTGCAACGGCTCATACGATAGCCTCACAAAGTACAATGTCTATAGTCATTATGGTATTGTCGACAATAATCTTGTATTGGACCTGGAAGACGACGTCGCCCACGTAAAACTTGCCGGGAAATGGAGGATACCTACCTCCGGTGAGATGTATGAACTTATATCTACATGGGACAATTCAAGTTACCAGTGGGAGTTGAAGTCTCTGAATGGTCACGATGGTTGGCTGGTGACATATCTTGTAAACAATAACTCCATCTTCCTTCCTGCCGCCGGCTACCGGTATGACAACGTGCTCAGCTATGACGGGGTGGGCTACTACTGGTCTTCTTCCTTCTTTTTGAACGGCGCTGCGATGTACATGCACGTCGATCACGTCCAAGTGTACGGTACCGTAGACACATACTGTCGCCGCTACGGATTCTCAGTCCGTCCCGTTTCAGAATAAAGTCGAGCTAAGACCTGTGGCCCAGAATCACAACGTCCGGATGATTGCTCCGGATAAAGGGTGCAAAATAAATGGGGAGATAGGTAATGAATCCGTCTTTTTTTATGAGCCGTTCATTGGACAGGACGTAAGCGTCATGGACGTGGTAGTCAGGATTTGCCAGGAAAGCATTGAGCGCCCTATGGATCGTATAGTCTTTCCCTGATTTCACCTCCACCGGCAGGATGGCAGCATGGTCGTAGTCATTCAGAAGGAACTCCACTTCACCATGGGCCTTGTTGTCGTAGTAGTAGAGCGGTCCTAAGCAGTGAGCCCTCAGTTCAGAGGCGACTACGCTTTCATATACGCTTCCGAGATTCACACTCAGGCGGTCGTTCATAATAGCGTCGATGTTGTACTTATACAGCTCATTGGTAAGAAGCCCGACGTCGTTCATGTAGAACTTCAGCAGGTTCTTGCTCTCGGACTCCTTAAGCGGAAAGACAGGAGAAGAAACCGCTTTTACTTCGATGGCAATGCCTGCTCCTGCGATATAGTCGAATTCATCCCGATAATCGTCATTCCGCTTGCTATTCTTATCCTCGATGTCACGATACACCACACGCTTTTTCTTGTTGCCCATCAAGGAAGGAATCATATTGTAGATTCTTGCAATTTTTAGTTTGTGCTCCTCATCGTACTGGGAGGCATCAACCCCGTAAAGGGTATGAATGGCCTCATGAATGTCGCGGACAGCCACGAGATTTCTGGAACTCAGGTACTCATTTACGGCATCGGGCAGACCACCTACGAGAAGGTACTTCTTGAAGAGATCCATCATCCTCCCGTGCATGGACTCGTCCAGAGGCTCCCTCCGCAAGAACTTCTGATCCAAGACAGATACGGCCTCTTCGGTAAATCCATTCGCCCAGAGGAATTCTTCAAAGTCGAGTTGATACATGTGCTTGATGATGACGCTTCCGGCAGGCACGGATGTCGTATGACTAAGCGTTACACCGAGTAGGGACCCGCTGGCAATATACGTATATCGCCCGTCTTCCTTCAAGAATTTCAGCAGCGTAAGGAGATGGGGATAAGCCTGAATCTCGTCCAGGAAGATGATCGTATCATCCTTCGTTCCCATTAATTTCTCTCCGGCAACTGTGCTCAGCCGGAAATAGAATTCCTCTTTGGTTGTTGCCGCCTCGAACAGTCTGGGGCCGTTCTTGTCCTCTGCGAAGTTAATCTCCACATAGTTCCGGAAGAGAGACGTGGCTACGTCTCGTATGATGTATGACTTCCCGATCTGACGGGCCCCGTCGATGACCAGGATCTTGCTGTTCCTACTGGCAAGATGCT
>CAJONC010000014.1 GCA_905235675.1 uncultured Bacteroidales bacterium
AGTTCGTAATGTTTCCTCAGACGCTGGGAGGAGGCTTCAAGGCAACTCTCTATGACAATAAGGGAACTGTGCTGGCCACAAAAAACTCATCATCTTCCAGACAAATACAAACTGGATACATGTATAATCTCGGAGCATTCTAAATCCAGATTATGAAACGATTACACCGCTCAATAGGGCGGTGTTTTTATTGATAATGGCCGATGGGAACCCAATTCGCAGTTGAAGGGATGAGTATGCCGATATAAAAGCGGTCAAGGTCAGCCAGCCCACTTTCATTTCAAGGAGGACCTACAGCGGAAAGTCTGGAAAAGTGTCGTAGGTCCCTGCGATTCAAGGGGGACCTACAGCGGAAATCCCGGAAAAGTGTCGTAGGTCCCAGCGATTCAAGGAGGACCTACAGCGGAAAGCCTGGAAAAGTGCCGTAGGTCCCTGCGATTCAAGGAGGACCTACAACGGAAATCCCAGAAAAGTGCCGTAGGTCCCTGCGTTTCAATGGGGACCTATGGCGGAAAGCCTGGAAAAGTGCCGTAGGTCCCTGCGGTTCAAGGAGGACCTACAGCGGAAATCCCGCAAAAGTGCCGTAGGTCCCTGCGTTTCAATTGGGACCTACAGCGGAAATCCCTAAAAAGCGTCATTAACCTGCCACTGGCCTTTACTTTGTAATAGATTGCTATGTCAGAAGTTGAATATCTTCCTGACTTAAACGCAGTACCCTTCCCAACTGTTTATCATTGCACTTTAATTCAGATTTCAACAAGCGCGCAATTATCAAACGTTCTTCTGCCGAGCACTTCGAGATGCTGCCCTTGCGGAAATTGGCTATTGCGTATTGAACGGCGCGGATATGGACTTCCGAATCAGGCAGAGAATAATTTCCCTCCATCATTTCTTTTTCGGTTTCTTTGTCAACATTGGCATTGTTCAGAGAAAACATGAAACTTCCTATACTTTTGAACTGCGCCTCAGCTGTACGTAAATCGAAAAAAGACGGAGGCCATACCATCCTGCCTGCGATTATCCAATTATCCGGAATCTGCTCATTTGAACAAAGGATCTTCATCAATGCACGGGAACTCATATCTGAAACCTTTACTAAAGATTCCGGTTTCCAGTTACTGAACATATACCCTGCTGATGACCATCGATAACCTTGAGCAGTAACGCGCATTCCAGCAGCAACAGGGTTCCTGAGAACATAGATTATCTTTTCTTCCAGTTTATACTGTGGAACAAACCATTGGCCGGTCTCAATCTTCTCCGTAAGAGGAGTGCCGCGATATTTGGAAGTCCACATTCCGGTAAGTTTCTTATAATTTGCGACAAAAGCCTCGCAATCCGCTTCTTCTCCCGAAAGAATAAAGTGAAAATGATTGTCCATGAGGCAAAATGCCAGGACGGATACTTCACCGCCAGTTTTGAAACACAATGTTATACATACTGCGATGCGATTGATTCCGGCGATGAATTCATCATCCGTTTTAAATAAGATCTCATGGTTGAAACCTTTTGAGCAACAATGATAATATCCTTTCATGCCGACAAGATAAGCAGAGTTCAATTAAAAGAAACTCATAAAACATATAAAATGAAATTAGACCTACCAAAAAATATATGTTTTTAGTATAAATGTCGTACTTCCATTGAAGACAGATATCGTCTCCGGTGGCAAAAGCGGTGGCTACAATACTGCCATAGGTCCTTTCATTTCAAGGAGGACCTACAGCAGAAATCCCGCAAAAGTGTCGTAGGTTCCTGCGATTCAAGGAGGACCTACAGCGGAAACCCCAGGAAACTGCAGTAGGTCCCAGCATTTCATGGGGGACCTATGGCGGAAACCCTGGAAAAGTGCTGTAGGTCCCTGCGATTCGAGGAGGACCTACAGCGGAAATCCCGGAAAAGTGCTGTAGGTCCTTGCGTTTCAAGAGGGACCTACAGCGGAAAGTCTGGAAAAGTGTCGTAGGTCCCTGCGATTCAAGGGGGACCTACAGCGGAAATCCCGGAAAAGTGCCGTAGGTCCTTTCATTTCAAGGGGGACCTACAGCAGAAATCCCGCAAAAGTGCCGTAGGTCCCAGCGTTTAAGCAAGGAGAAGATTATCTCGTAAAATCTCTTTCTGATTTTCATTTGTTTGCAGTTTTTTAAGCCAAATAAACTTCATTTTCACAAACTTATGTAAAATACTTCTTATATTTGAAAGTTGGTTTCAGAACAGATATGACAAACAGACAATCTCTCTTTGCAGGAATACTGATAGGTCTCGGAGCCTATGGATTCCTGGCCCTCGGGGGCATTCCCGGTGCAATTATCTTCGCTTTCGGCCTGATCGGAGTAGTCCTCTCCGGATGCCCCCTATACACTGGGCGGGCAGGCGTAATGACTGATATAAAGGGCCTTGCAATGATTTGGCTCTTCAATGCCCTCGGCTGCGTCCTGCTTGGCCTGCTGGTGCTTTCAATCGGCGGGGAACCTGTTCAGAGGGCACAGTCCGTCGTTGCGGGAAGACTCGCGCAGGGGCCGTGGAGGAGTTTCCTGAGGGCTGTGGGATGCGGACTGATTATAGATATAGCCGTTTGGCTCTACCGGAATACAAAGAATGTCCTTCCCGTGCTGTTCGGAGTTCCTCTGTTCATACTTTGCGGTTTCTACCACAGCATTGCCGACGTGGTATATCTGGTGGCGGCGAAGGCCTGGACGCCGGAAGTGCTTTGGTACTACCCCATTATCGTCCTTGGCAATTATGCCGGATGCAATGTCAGAAGGCTTGTGCTGGGCAATGAGTGAGATCCGTTCCGCAACGAAGGCCGATATTCCTGCAATACTGCGGGTGACGGAGGCCGCAAGGGAGATTATGCGTTCTTCCGGCAATCCCAAGCAGTGGACTGGGAATTATCCTTCGGCGGAGATACTTGAAAAGGATATAGCCGCCGGCGGCGGAAAGGTGATTGAGCAGGATGGCAGGATAGTAGGATACTTCGCCTTCCTCCCCTCTCCCGACCCGACTTATTCAACGATAGAAGGCGGCGCATGGCTCGACGACACCCTGCCGTATCACGTGATTCACCGCATCGCCAGCGTGCCGGAAGTGCACGGAATCTTCAGCAGGATAATGGAATATGCTTTTGCGAATGATTGCAACATCCGCATCGATACGCATCGCGACAACGCCATAATGCAGCATAACCTGCAGAAGCATGGTTTCAGCTATTGCGGAATCATTTATCTTGCTTCCGGTGACGAGCGTCTCGCCTATCAGAAGCTGATTCACGCATAATATTCTCGTAATCACGCAGTTGCTTAATTGCCTTGGGGCACAGGATCAGCAGGCATATTATCGTTATCCAGGCCATGGCGCCGACGCCTATGTCTCCGAGCATCCATACCGTGTCGGCCTCCTTCACTGCACCGAACACTACGGCGCAAAGCATAAGGATACGTGTGACCAGGGAAATCGAATCTCCGAGTTTGCCCTTGCCGCGGAACAGGTAGCAGAGGCTTGATTCGGTGTAAAAGAAGTAAGCAATTATGGTGGTGAATGCGAAGAACACCATGGCAATGGATATGAACTGGCTGCCGAATCCGGGAAAAACGGTATCCACGGCGCTCTGCGTGTAATTTACATAGTTGTTTGCCAATTCCGGAGCGCCGGCATAAAGCAGATCTCCGGTATTTGCGTCGATAATGTTGTATGTGCCGGAAGTGATAATCATTAGTGCGGTGGCGGTACACACCAGAAGGGTGTCCACATATACGGAGAAAGCCTGGGCAAGTCCCTGCTGTGCAGGATGGGAAACCGACGCCGATGCGGATGCCATCGCTCCTGTACCCTGCCCCGCCTCATTGGAGAAAATGCCGCGTTTCACTCCCATGGCGATTGTAGTCCCAAGGATACCGCCAAGTGCCGGCTGCATCCCGAAAGCCCCCCTGAATATGGCTGAAAAAGCGGCAGGAACGTCACGCCAGTGGAAACAGATTACTACGAGGGCCAGAATCAGGTAGAGTACGGCCATAAGAGGAGTGATGACTGATGCGACATTGGCGATGCGACTTAGCCCGCCGAACACTACCAGCGCGAGGACGGCTGCGACAAACAGTCCGCTTGCAAGTTTCGGGACCGGAAAAGCGTTCTGCATTGCAGTGGAAACCCCGTTGGCCTGAACCGTCGTAAGAAAGAAGCCGCAGCTCAGGATTGTGACTATTGCAAAGGTGACGGCGAGCCACTTCTGGTGCAGACCGTCTTCGATTATTGAGAATGGTCCGCCCCTGTATCCTGAGCGGTGCCCGAATTTATACTTTTGTGCCAGCGTGGATTCCACGAAAGCGGTGGACGCTCCGAAGAAAGCCACCACCCACATCCAGAACACCGCCCCAGGCCCTCCGAAAGCAATGGCGGTCGCAACCCCTACGATATTTCCGGTTCCTACACGGCCCGAGAGTGCTATGCTGAACGCCTGGAAGGAAGAGATGCCTTTAGCTTCGGCCTTTTTGGAGAAGAGCGACCGGAACATCAGCCTGAAACGCCGCACCTGAACGAACCCTGTCCGGAACGAGAAATAAAGTCCTGCCGCCAGAAGGAGGATTACAAGCCCGGGATTCCAGACAATATCATAAACGGATTGGACAACACGCTGCATAACGTTTACAAATATATGAATTTTCCGCTAATTGAGTGCCATAAATGAATAACGCCCCCGCGCAATGCAAGGGCGTTTTTCATATCCGTAAAATCTGTTACTGCTCTTCTGCGGTGAGGTTCTTTACTACGCCCTTGACCTTCTTCTGGAAGCGGTTGATGCCTCCGAGGGCAACGAGGTAGGAAACACCTTCGGCAATGACGGCGAGGCCGACGAGGACGGTGAGGGTCTTGCCAGCGGCGACGGGATTGCAGACGGCTGCGACGCCGAGGACTGTTCCGCAGACACCGAGGAGGAGAATCAGCCACCATGCCTTGTAACCGACCTTCTTGTAGTCGAATGACTTGACAATCACGATGATGCCTTCAAAGAGTACCCAGAAGGCGAATACGAAGGTGATTGAAACGGCGGTGATGACAGGATGTGCAAGCAGGATGCAGCCGACTACAATCTGCAGGATTGCGGAAAGTACGCGGGTGCCGCTGTTGGGGATGTTTTCCTGTGCATTCAGCACGGCTACCAGTTCAGATACACCGGAAATCAGGGTCATGAGACCGAAAACCCATATGAAATGAGTGCGCTTGCGGGGGATGCCAGGCAGATGATACCGAGAATAATCAGCATGATACCCGAGCATGCGAGAAATACTTTGATTTTTTTGGCCATAGATAATGAATTAAAAAAATAGGTTTCAGTTTTACAACTGATAAATATAATCAAATTATACCTTTCAACCCTGTAAATTATACCAAAAAGATACTATCGGCAATTAAATTATTCCTTTTGAACAATAATTTTGCTTATTTTTGTATTCTGAAAATGCAGATTTGCATTGAGTAATTATTTGGAAATTATGGATATCGAAAGACTGGACCCCCATTGTCAGGCAATCATAGGGCAATACCGTGAAATGCTTCCCGTTCTCACGCGCATGTCCGAAATTATCCCTGTGCAGATTCGCTCTTTCTTTGAAGAGGCTGGAATCATAGTCGCCGCAATGGAACAGAGGGTGAAGACGGAAGAGTCCCTCGCGGGCAAACTGGAACTCAAGGGAGCCAAATACCGCGACCTTTTCGACCTTACCGATATTCTCGGCCTGCGCGTTATAACCTTCTACATAGACGATGTCGACAAAGTGGCCTCGGTGCTCGAACGCCTTTTCGATATTGACTGGGATAATTCCGTAGACAAGCGCAAGGCCCATGAGATAGACAGTTTCGGATATCTTTCCCTGCATTATATCTGCCGTATTCCCGAAAGCGCATATTACTCCCCCGAGCATCCCGAAATCAACAAAATACGCTTCGAGGTGCAGATGCGCACCGTTCTCCAGCATGCGTGGGCCAACATGAACCATGATACCGGATACAAGAGCGGAGTCGAAGTGCCCAAAAAGTATCTTCGCAACCTCAGCCGCCTTGCAGGCATGCTGGAACTTATTGACGAGCAGTTCAGCACCATCCGGAGCGAGCTGACCGAGTACCGCCGGAAGATACAGAACCTCGTGGCTTCGGGCGACCTCGGAGAAGTGCCCCTCGACGGAGATTCGTACCGCAGTTACCTGAAACTCAATCCTTTCGGCGCCCTTACCAGGCGGATAGCCGCGGTGAACCAGGCGGAGGTGCACGAAAACTCGATGATGCCCTGGCTAAGCGTCTTCAAAGGGCTCGGATTCAAGACTCTCGGGGATATCGATTCCCTGATAAAGAATTACGGCGATGCGGCCTACCAGATAGCATGCTACCAGATCGGCCTTACCGACCTTGACATCATTTCTGCCTCAATCGCCCCTCAGAATCTTTGCATAGCCTTCATAATGAAGAACGGCGGAGGCAAGGCCGGAATCAAATACATGTTCGATATTATAAACGGTGAGTCCGAAGCAAATGAAACCATAGCGGAGATGCTTATGGAACAGGCGGGTGACCTTCCTTTCATGAACCAGTAGCAATGGCAAACGCTCCAATCAATACCGACATCCTTGACAGGGCCATCCTTTTTGCGGTCAGGGCCCATTCAGGGACTGAACGCAGGGGAAAAGGCTTTCCGTACATAGTCCATCCCATGGAGGCTGTGGAAATCGTTGCCACCATGACTCCCGACCAGGAGTTGCTCGCCGCCGCAGCCTTGCACGACACCGTGGAAGATACCGATGTCACCATAGGGCAGATTCGTGAAGAATTTGGCGACAGGGTGGCGGATCTCGTAGCTTCCGAAAGTGAGGAAACCGTTCCGGAAGTCAGCGAGGAAGACAGCTGGCATCAGCGCAAACAGGCCGCGATCGACCGTCTTGCCGCAGCCTCGCGCGATGCAAAAATGGTCGCCCTTGGCGACAAACTCTCCAACATGCGCGCTATAGCAAGGGATTATGAACTCCTCGGCGACAAACTGTGGAATCGCTTCCATATCTCCGACCCCGCCGAGCACGCCTGGCATTACAAAGGATTGGTTGAAGCCCTCCGCGAACTTGACGGCACTTTCGCCTTCAGGGAATTTGAACAGTTGGTAAACCGTGTATTCTGCAAATAAATACTTGATTATGGGACAGAAAGAAGAAAAACTGATAAAAAAATTCAGGGGAGCCATAAGGGTCAGGCTCAGCCTGATACTTTTCATCGTGCTTGCGATGGTGATAGCTGCAGGAGGACTGATGCAGTATTTCTACTTTATGAAGGAAAATTCCGATCCTCTTGCCGGCCCTGTTTTCGTGGTGCTGATGGCAGTGAGTTTCGTGCTGATTTTCCTTCTGATGCTCGGCTTCCGGAGGAACATGAGCAAACTCAAGAAGATAGCCAGCGTCAATGAAAAGATGGAAAGGGAGCTTGAGATTGCCCGCGGCATACAGATGTCCATGCTTCCCAAGACTTTCCCGCCCTATCCCGACCGCGACGATATTGACATCTATGCCTGCATAGTTCCGGCCAAGGAAGTCGGAGGCGACCTTTATGACTTCTATATGCGCGACGACAAGATGTTTTTCTGCATAGGGGACGTCAGCGGAAAAGGAGTGCCCGCTTCGCTCGTAATGGCCGTCGCACGCAGTCTCTTCCGCACCATTTCCTCCCACGAAATGAGTCCTGCACGTATAGTTACGATGATGAATGACAGCATGTCGGAGATGAACGAAAACAATATGTTCATCACCATGTTCTGCGGCGTGCTCGACCTCAAGAACGGCCATCTCCGCTATTGCAACGCCGGACACAACGCTCCTGTTCTGCTGAACGACAGCAAGCAGATGCTGCCGGTCGTGCCCAATCTGCCCCTTGGCGTGATGCCCGGAATGGTTTTCAAGGAGCAGGAGACGGATTTGAAATATCAGGATGCGCTGTTCCTGTATACCGACGGAGTAACTGAAGCCGAAAACATAAACCACGAACTGTTCGGCGAAGAGCGCATGCTGAATGCCTTTACCGGGCTGAAGGGTTCCAGGAACCACATGGAAACCATGGTGAAGGCCGTGTCCGACTTTGTCGGAGAAGCTCCCCAGAGCGATGACCTTACCATGCTCTTCATCCGTTACATGAATGAGGAAAAGCCCGATAGCACTGAGCGCCATCTTCTGATACACAACGATATACAGCAGATTCCCCAACTTGCTGATTTCATCGGAATCATCGCTGAAGAGATGAATCTTGACCATGCCCTGAGCATGAGCCTGAACCTTGCACTCGAAGAGGCGGTCACAAACGTTATCATGTATTCCTACCCCGAAGGGACTGACGGGCTCGTCGACATTGAAGCAATCATGCGCGAAAAATCCCTTTCATTCATCGTGAGCGACAGCGGCCGGCCCTTTGATCCCACGAAAACGGAGGATGCCGACATCACCCTCGGAGTGGAAGAGCGCCCCGTCGGAGGCCTTGGAATCTTCCTTGTCCGCAACATTATGGATACCGTACAGTATGAGCGCAAGGACGGAAAGAATATTTTAAGCATGACAAAAAACCTATAAGATAATGGAAATCAATATCAAAACTTTGCCAGATTCTACGGTCGCGGAACTTGTCGGCCGTCTGGACACTCCTGCATCACTCGAGATTGCACCTGCTTTCGAAAGCCTGTATGAAAAGGCTTCAGGTACCGTCGTTATCGATTGCTCCAAGCTGGAATACATCTCATCTTCCGGCCTTCGCCTTTTCCTTACGCTGCGCAAGTCCGCATCGGACAAAGGCGGCAGGGTGATAGTCCGCAGCATCTGCCCTGAAATACGCAATGTCTTCATGATGACGGGCTTCCTCAATTTGTTCCAGATAGAAGACTGATTCGCGCAGACCTGCCGAATGTCAAGGAAGAAAGTGGACATCCTACTAAGCGGGGTTACAATCGAAGCCGTTGCGGCGGAAGGAAAGGCACTTTTCCATACCGAAGACGGGATTGTGGTATTCGTGCCTTTCGGCGTTCCCGGCGACGTCGCCGACGTGCGTATACTCAAGAAAAAGAAAAACTATATGGAGGGGGTGATAACTGCGCTCAGGCAGCCGTCTCCCAACAGGCAGGAGCCGTTCTGTGAGCATTTCGGAGTGTGCGGCGGATGCAAGTGGCAGCCTCTCCCCTATTCGATGCAGCTCGAGGCGAAGCGTATGCAGGTTTACGACCAGCTTGTCCGCATCGGACATCTTGACGTTCCGGAAATATGTCCCACCCTTCCTTCCGAAAGAACCCGCTTCTACCGCAACAAACTTGAGTTTTCCGCCTCTGAAAAAAGATGGATACTGGACGGCGAAGATGCGGAAGTTCTTTCTTCTGCAGAAAAACAGGGGCTTGGTTTCCATGTCGGGAAATTCTTCGACAAGGTGCTGGACCTGAACAACTGCTACCTGCAGCCTGAACCCTCCAATTCCATAAGGCTCTTCGTTAAGGAATATACCGTGAGCCACGGCATTCCATTTTACAACATTCGTGAGAACAGGGGCATATTCCGCACGATTTTCGTCCGCACCACCGAGTCGGGCGGCACAATGGTGATAGTATGCTTCGCCGAAGAATTCAGCGGAAGGAAGGCTATGCTCGATGCGATTGCGGAACGCTTTCCTGAGGTCACATCCCTTTATTATGTGCTCAACTCCAAGGTCAACGACAGCATATCCGACCAGGAATGCATACTCTACAGGGGCGAAGCCGCAATTTATGAAGAGATGGAAGGCCTGCGCTTCCGCATAGGGCCCAAATCTTTCTACCAGACCAATACCCTCCAGGCGTACAATCTCTACAAGGTGGCCCGTGAATTCGCCGGACTGACGGGAAGCGAGCTCGTATACGACCTTTATACGGGCACGGGAACCATAGCCCAGTTCGTGAGCAGGCAGGCCTCGAGGGTGATAGGCATAGAATATGTAGCGGAAGCTATCGAAGATGCCAGGGAGAATGCCCGTGCGAACGGAATTGAAAATTGCAGTTTCTTCGCGGGCGACATGAAAGATATCCTTACGCCCGCCTTCATTGCGGAACACGGCAGGCCCGATGTCATGATAGTCGATCCCCCGAGGGCCGGAATGCATCCCGACGTGGTTAAAGTCATTCTTGACGCTGCACCGTCCAGGATAGTCTATGTCAGTTGCAATCCCGCTTCCCAGGCCCGTGACCTGGCGCTCATGGCGGAGAAATATTCAATCGTCGACGTTCAGCCGGTTGACATGTTCCCGCATACGCAGCATGTTGAAAACGTATGTAAACTTGAATTGAAATGATACTTCAGATTGTCGCCCTCATTCTCGGCCTTGCAATGGTTATCGGCGGTGCCAACGCCCTTGTGGACGGAGCGTCGTCCCTGGCCCGCCGCTGGGGCGTGAACGAATTTGTGATAGGTATGCTCATCGTCGGCTTCGGCACTTCCCTTCCCGAACTGGTCGTGAGCGTCACAGGAGCCCTTACCCGCAATTCCGACATAGCCATAGGCAACGTAGTCGGATCCAATATCTTCAACACCCTGCTGATTCTCGGCATTTCAGCTATGATAGTTCCTGTCGAGATTACCCGCTCCAACAGGTTCCGCGACCTCCCTGTAACAATACTTGTCACCTTCCTCGTCGCCTTCCTTGGCATGAACGGCGGATTGTCCCGTGCGGAAGGCTGGATACTGATCGTTCTCTTTATTTGCTATATCATTTACGGATTCAAATTCGGAAAGGAGGAAGAAAGCGGGGAGGGCGAAGCCGGCAAGCTGTATACAGGCTGGATGGCGTCCGTGCTGATTCTCGGCGGACTTGCCTGCCTTGTGCTGGGCGGCCGTCTTTTCGTGAATTCCGCGGAGCAGATTGCCCGTCTTCTCGGCGTCAGCGACAAGTTTATAGCAGTCACGATACTTGCAATGGGAACATCCCTTCCCGAGCTGGTTACGAGCATCGTGGCGCTGTCCAAGAATCACAGCCAGATGGCTCTGGGCAACATACTCGGTTCCAATGTCTTCAACCTGCTGCTGATTCTGGGCGTGTCCGCCGCAATCTGGCCCATGAGCTTCGCAAAAATAGACATCTACGACATCAGCGTGCTGATACTGAGCATAGTGCTTGTATGGACGGGTATCTATACCGGAAAGAAGAATGTGCTCGACCGCTTCGACGCGGGCATAATGCTGACGCTTTTCGTCGCCTACATGGTAAAAATGTTCATAGCCCTGTAGGCTTTCAGAACTCAATCACAAGCCCGAAATTCAAGGCGAAATAATGAGCGTCGTTGCGCAATATATTGCGCCTTGATATATATTCCTCTTCCACCGGATCCCAAACATCCGGATTGTCGTGGCATATCCTTATGCCGAGCCTCAGGTCGAGGGAACTGTAATCGCTCAGGGAAAGGCGGTATCCTGTGCCTATCTGTGCACGTTTCACCATTGAATCGGATTTCCGTATTCCCGACCCTGTATCGGCAAAGAAAAGCAGACCGTCGCTGTGGCAGCCGGAGGGATACCAGTTCAGCCTTATGGACAGGGGCATCACTTCGCGGCCGTCGTAAATGCTTTCATAACCAAGAAGCAGCGACAGGTTCAGTTCCTTAGCCACATCCATACCTGCGTATCCGGCAAAATATCCGTTTAAGTTGAACATGCCCCTGACCGCTTCTTCGTTGATTCTGAAGCCTACGGCATCGTCAAGATAGTTGTAATGGTAGTGGTTCAGCACCGTGAAGCTTCCTCCCCATTCCAGCCCTGCATGCAGGCGGGAGAACAACCCGTTCCCTGCGGAGGCGGAAAGGCAGCAGCAAAGGGCTGCGACGGTTATGAGAAGCCTTTTTTTCATCGGAATCTGTAGGATATCTTGACATGCGGAAAATAGCCTCTGGATACGCCGTTGCGGTAAAGCCCCAGTTCAATACCGTCGCCAAGACGCCGGCCGAGAACTCCAAGTTCGATGTCAAAACCGAATTCAATCTCGATGCCGCGGTCGAAACTTGCAAGGCAGCAGGTGGAGAAATCGACGCAGGAACAGATTCCGTAATGACCGCCGCTGTTGTAATCGCGGACATATCCCACCGTGGCGCCGGGAGCGAGCAGCAGGTCTATGCGGGCTTTCTCGGTTGAAAATCCTGCCAGACGGTTGTAATGAAGGAATACGGCCTTGATGCCGGGAGTGTTGTATTTTCCGTTCAGCACATCGAAGGTGTCGGCATAAAGGGTATAACTGTTGCGTATCCCGCTTTCCGTATTGGCATTCATGCAGATTCCGAATCCCTTGAGGGAATTATATGTCCCCACGCTGAACCCTCCTCCCGCGGCAGGAAGGCAGAAAAACATTACAGACAGGGCTGCAATTATTTTGAGATTCGGTTTCATGGTTTCAGCAATGCACGAAGTTAGCAATATTCTTTGTTTTTTCGAACTAAAATCTTAAATTCGCGGGATATGTGTACTAAATGACCTGAAAAATGTCTGTTGAAATCCGCAAACTGGACGCTACAAACCGGAAGCAACTGCGTCAATTCGTGCTGTTCCCCGAAACGCTTTACCGCGACAATCCTTACTATGTCCCCTGCCTCGTATTCGACGAGATGGACACGCTGAATCCAAAGAAGAATCCTGCTTCGGATTTTTGCATCCATGAGCTGTACATGGCTTACAAGGACGGCAAAGCGGTTGGAAGAATCGCCGCAATCATCAATTACAAGGCAAACGAGCAGTGGAAGCATGACGAAGTGCGTTTCGGATGGTTCGATACCATCGACGACAAGGAAGTGTCGTCCGCCCTCATCGCAAAGGTGGAGGAATTCGGCAAGGCCCATGGCATGACGCACATCATCGGTCCCCTCGGATTCACTGATTTCGACCCTGAAGGAATGCTGGTGGAAGGCTTCGACCAGGAAAGCACCATGCCCCTGATCTACAACCATCCTTATTATGTTGAACATATTGAAGGGCTTGGATTCGAGAAAGATGCCGACTGGCTGGAGTACAGGATATTCATTCCCGAGAAAGTGCCCGAGAAATTCGAACGCGTAGCGAAGATAGTGGCCCAGCGCAACAATTTCCACATACGTCCGGTCACGAGGAAACTCATACGCGAGGAAGATTATGCCACCAAGATATTCTCGCTGATTACCGAATGCTACAAGGACCTTTATGAATATACTGTACTGCCGGACAATCTTGCCGACAAGTACATAGGCTTCTACCTCAAGGTGCTCGACCTCAGGTACGTGTCCGTGGTGGAAAATTCCGACAACGAAATCGTGGCCTTCGGCATTACCATGCCTTCCCTCGCAGCAGCCCTCAAGAAGTCCCGCGGCCGTCTTTTCCCCTTCGGCTGGTGGCATTTGTGCAAGGCTCTGTTCATCAAGCACAGCGAGGGCAGCGAACTTCTGCTGATGGGTGCAAGGCCCGACGTCCGGAATACCGGCGTAACAGCCCTTGTCGTCGCCGACATGTTCGAGAAGTACAACAAACTCGGAGTCAAATGGTCGGAAACCAATGCAGAGCTTGAAGACAATTTCGGCATCAGGAACACCTTCGAACCCTTCGAACGCGTACAGAACAAGCGCCGCCGCGCCTATAAGAAAGCCATTGAATGATGACAGGTATGCTTCCTCCCCTGCCGGAAAGGCTTCGCCCGCACAGTCTCGACGACTATGTAGGCCAAAAGCACCTTGTGGGAGAAGGATGCATACTGCGCAACATGATAGAGAGCGGCAATCTCTCGTCGTTCATACTGTGGGGCCCTCCAGGCGTGGGCAAGACCACTCTCGCACGGATAATAGCAGACACATGCAAAAGGGAATTCTTTACCCTCAGCGCGGTCAGCGCAGGGGTTAAAGAAGTGCGCGAGGTGATAGACGCCGCCAAATCCGGAGGCATTTTCTCGCAGCAGGCGGCCCCCGTACTCTTCATAGATGAAATCCACCGTTTCAACAAAGCCCAGCAGGACGCTCTTCTCGGCGCGGTTGAAGCGGGTACAGTGATCCTGATAGGTGCGACCACCGAAAATCCTTCGTTCGAGGTTATCACTCCCCTCCTGTCCCGCTGCCAGGTGTATGTGCTGAAAAGCCTGGACGCCGCCGACCTGCAGACACTGCTGGACAGGGCCATAAATACTGATACCGAGCTGAAGGAAAGGAATATAGAAGTCAGGGAGACCGAAGCCCTGTTCCGCCAGAGCGGAGGAGACGGACGCAAACTGCTCAACATACTTGAACTCGTGGTCGCCTCCCGTGCCGGCGATAAAAAAATAATCATCGACAACAGGACGGTAACCGAGTGCCTGCAGGAGAATGTAGCCATCTACGACAAGGACGGGGAGATGCACTACGACATCATCTCCGCCTTCATCAAGAGCATACGCGGATCCGATCCCAATGCCGCCATCTACTATCTTGCAAGGATGCTGGACGGCGGGGAGGACCCCCTTTTCATCGCCCGCAGGCTCTGCCTCAGCGCCTCCGAGGACGTGGGCCTTGCCAATCCAAACGCCCTCCTGCTTGCAAACGCCACATTCCAGGTGGTGAACCAGATAGGGATGCCGGAAGCGAGGATTCCCCTTGCCGAATGTACGGTATACCTCGCATCCTCGCCCAAGAGCAACGCTTCCTACATGGCCCTGGAATCCGCCCTGGCCCTCGTGAAGGATGACAAGACCAAGGCGGTTCCCCTGCACCTTCGCAATGCTCCCACCAAGTTGATGGAAGAACTCGGGTATTCCGACGGCTACAAGTATGCCCACGATTTTCCGGGGCATTTCGTGGATCAGGAATTCATGCCCGCCGGCCTGGAAGGCACTGTCTTTTATCACCCCGCGCAAAACAGGCACGAGGATGTGCTGCGCGCCTATCTGGAGGCCTGCTGGCCGAAATACTACACCAAAGATCAGAAAGGATAGCCTATACCGAAGTGTACGGCATTGTTGCCCCGTTTCAGCCACTGGTCGGGACCTATTATCCTGCCGCCCTCCGGCAGGGACGGGTCGCGCAGTTTCATGCCGAAGTCAATGCGTACCAGAATGAAGTTCATGTTCAGTCGGACTCCGGCGCCCCAGTCGCTCGCAAGGCTGTTGTAAAAATCGTTGATAAGGAATGCGCTCTGCAGTCCTTCTTCGGTATCGGGATATTTCAGGTTCCAGACATTGCCCACGTCGGCGAACAGGGCGCCTTCCAGCTTCCAGAAAAGCCTGAACCTGTATTCAAGGTTCATTTCCAGTTTCATGTCACCGGTCTGGCTCGGAATTGAAAATGCCTCGTCCTTCTGGGAATAGCCCGGTCCGAGGTCGCGTGCCTGCCATCCTCTCATGCTGCTCGCCCCGCCCGCATAGAACTGCTTTTCGAAAGGCATTGCAGTGGAATTGCCATAGGCAAAGCCCGCGCCTATGAGCAGGCGTGCCGCAAGCCCCTGGTTCTCGTCCTTGCCGAAGCGAAGCGTACCTCCAAGGGAATACTCCCCTTTTATGTACTGGGCGAAAGGTGAACCGGCTATGTTGTAAATTCCGTCATTCGCTTTCATCAAGGGAGTGAACAGTGCGATAACGTTTCCGGAAAGGTCGAGGTTGAAGCGGTGGAAGTAATATGACGACTGCGGGATTATGTCGGTGCTGGAGTTATAATAAGTTGTAAGGCTGACTCCGGCGTCGAGGTGATTGGAGTAGGAATAATAGAGGTATGGATTTCTGTAGAGGCTTTTTATGAAGTCGTTGTCGAGGTTGTAAAGTCTCACGAAATTGATTCTGAGGGGTGAGAACTGATATGACAGACGCTTGCGATAAAGCCCCGTATATCCGAAGGAGAGCGAGAAAATGTTTCTGGTATATTCCGGCCTGCTCTGCCTGTTGAATGATGCGTTCAAATCCGTCCTTGGAATGGCGACTCCCTTGAAATGGCTGATAGGAATGCCGAGGAAACGGGGGAAACTCAAACCTGCGGATACGCCGAATTCGGTGGCACGCACATCGCTGTTGAGCATGAACTGGAAATCGCCGTTGAAACCGAGGCTCAGCCATTCTCCACCGTGGAATATGTTTTTGTGGAAGAAACTGAACTCGGGAGAGACGCTGAACAGGCCGTTGGAGTTCGTGGAACCTTCCAGATTGACCTTGAAGCCCTGGGCGGGCGAACGGGAGAGGTTTATGCTGCAGTCTACGGTGGTGCTGTCGGCCTCGGTCATTTCGATGCGGACATTGCTGAAGGTTTTCAGGGACGACAGCCTGGAGTATGTGGTGTTGATTTCGGTTTCGTTGTATGGCTGCCCCGGGCGGACGGTCGTGATTTCTTTCAGCAGGGTTTCGCGGAAGCGCAGGTCGGAAGGGAGGGTGATGGAAACGTCGCCTATGTTATACTTGTTCAGGGGTTTGGCATTGTTGGCCGACAGCTCCCTTCCATATTCGCCCACCCTGTAGTACAGCAAGGTGCCGCCTCCGAGCGTATCCGCCTCGAAAGTGTAATTGCTTTTGTTCAGGGAATAATAGCCGAGATTGCGCATTCTCGACGATGAAATGACGCTTTCGCTCTCAAGCAGCTTTTCCGAAAGGTAATTCCCTTCGAGCCTGGAAATGACCTCGCTGGAATCCGCCATGAAATCGGAGTGGAAACTGTCGTATTCCGGTACTTCGAAAACCACTTTCTCTATAGGATAACGCTTGCCGAGGGTGAGGAGATATTCCACGCTGGCTTTCTTGCCTTTGTGGTGTATCCTGCTGTCGACGCGGGAGTCGTAATATCCCATATAGATGAGCCTCTGCTGCATGTTTTCTATGGATGGCTCCACTGCGTTTTCGTCCAGGATCAGGGGAGGCGTGCCCAACTTGTGGAGGACTCCGTCTTTTTTCGACCAGTTGTAGACATAGAGAAAGGGATTGAAACTCAGGATTCCTCCGTTTCCGGCGTCCTGCCTTATGTAATTCCGGACTTCTTTCTCATTGAAATCGGGCGGAACTTCGTCCGTAACCGTTATTTTGGTGGAAGTAAGCCTGTACTGCCCCTCTTCAAGGACGCGGGTAGTGCTGCAGGACACAGCCAGCAGAAACATTGCGAGGATGGGTAACAAGCGCTTCATAAAACTGACAAATATACGAAAATATGCTTATTTTTGCACTATGGCAACTATCAGCAACAGCGAAATAAAGCAAATACGCTCCCTTAGGGAAAAGAAATTCCGCGAGGAACTCGGACTTTTTACGGTTGAAGGAGAAAAGATGGTTGCGGAGGCGTTGGACTCGGACTTTGAAGTCGTGAAGGTATACAGGAGCGAAGAGCTTGGAGAAGAGACCATGAAACGCATCAGTTCCATGACTTCTCCCTCCCCCGTCGTCGCTGTGGTACGGAAGCCTGCTCCTGCGGAGCATAATCCCGGCGGACTCTGCCTTGCCCTTGATTCCGTGCGCGACCCCGGCAATATGGGAACTATTCTCCGCATCGCCGACTGGTTCGGTGCGGACTGCATCTTCGCATCCCCTGACAGCGTCGAAGTCTACAACCCGAAAGCGGTCCAGGCATCGATGGGCGCCATCTTCCGCAAGAAATTGATATACTGTGATATAGCGGAAAAATGCAGGGAATTCCGAGCAGCCGGCCTTCGCGTGTTCGGCACATTCCTGGACGGCAGCGACATCTATGCATCCGATCTTCCCCGCGAGGGGCTTATAGTGATGGGCAACGAGGCCAACGGCATCAGCAGGGCTGTTGCTGCGGAGTGCGACGGCCGGCTCACCATTCCCTCTTTCGGAGGCGGTTCGGAATCGCTGAACGTTTCCGTTGCGACCGCCATTACCATTTCTGAATTCAGGCGCAGATGGAAGTAATATATCAGGTGCTGCCCAGAATCTGGGGCAAAGGCAAGTTTTCGGAGTGGGATGCGAAAGCATTCGCATATCTCAAGTCCTTGAATGTCACGGCCGTATGGTATACGGGCGTAATCCGCCACGCAAGCGGCAAGCCCTTCGTGAAAGGTAACCCCGGCTCACCTTATTCCATAGAGGATTATTTCGATGTCAATCCCTATCTTGCCGACATGCCCGAAAGGCGGATGGAGGAATTCCGCAATCTTGTAAAAAGGACGCACAGGGCGGGGCTGAAAGTGATAATCGACTATGTCCCCAACCATGTCAGTCCGGACTGCCTGGACCTGCCCAAATGCCCTTACTGCGACTACGACTGGACTGATACCCTCAAGGTGGATTATTCCCACCCTGACACTTACGGCAAGATGCTGGAAATCCTCCTGTTCTGGGCGGACAAAGGCGTGGACGGATTCCGTTGCGATATGGTGGAGATGGTGCCCCCTGAGTTCCTGAAATGGCTTATCGCGGAGGTCCGCCGGCGCTACCCCGAGATGCTTTTCATAGGAGAGGCATACGACAGGAACAATTACCGCCGCTATATTGAAGACCTGGGCTTCGATCTTCTGTACGACAAGTCCGGCTTCTACGACAACGTAAGGGCTATAATCCGGAACGGGGCCTCCGCGCGGAACCTGACTCGCAACTGGCAGTTCCTGCAGGATCTGCAGCCGGATATGCTGAACTTCCTCGAGAATCACGACGAGCAGCGATTCGCTTCCACTTATTTTGCGGGCGACGCCCTGAAGGCCTTCCCCGCCCTTGCTGTCGGGGCCCTTTTCAATGGCGCGTCGTTTATGGTTTATGCCGGACAGGAAGTGGGGACGGATGCCGCCGAGGGGGCCGAAGGCAGGACTTCCATCTTCAACTGGACCGGCCCTGAGCAGATGAAACATCTGCACCGCCATGTACGCAGCGGCAAAGGACTTGACGCTGATGAACTGAAGCTTCTGGAGAGATACAGGGAAATACTCGGCCACCTGTCGGATCCCGTGTTTTCCGAAGGATACAACTACGACCTCTGCTGGTGCAACTCCCCTGCCGGAGGATTCGATCCCGAACAGCATTTCGCCTTCCTGCGCTATTACAGGGAACCCCGCAGGCGAAAGGCAAGGGCGGTGCTGGTTTTCTGCAACTTCTCCGCCTCGCATGCGAGCGTAAGGCTCAGGATTCCGGATGATCTGCGTTCGAAGCCGGAGCTCGGCTGGCTGCCGGTAAACTGGGGAATATCCGTTCCGCCCATGGAGATATGCATCAGGGAGTTGAAGTAATGGTTATTTTTGTTAACTTTGCGCTGCTTTAAGAAGCAGGAAACATCTTATATCATATCATGAAAGATTCAATCATCATTCTTTGCGGCGGCGGCCCTGCTCCGGGCATGAACACCGTCGTTTGCTCTGTTGCAAAAACCTTCCTTAACAACGGATACCGCGTAATTGGCCTCCATGGCGGATATTCCGGTCTTTTCAGCAAGAACCCCCGTACCGAAGACATCGACTTCTTCAAGGCCGACGCATACTTCAACAGGGGCGGTTCCTATCTGCAGATGAGCCGTTTCAAGCCCACTGACGAAGATTTCGAGAAGAACTTCAACCTCGACCTCTTCAAGGACAACAACATCAAGCTCCTGGTTACCGTCGGCGGAGATGATACCGCTTCCACTGCCAACCGCATCGCCAAGTTCCTCGAGGCCAAGAAGTATCCCATCCACAACATCCATGTGCCCAAGACCATCGACAACGACCTTCCCCTTCCCGGAAACGCTCCCACCTTCGGATTCAACTCCGCAAAGGACGAAGGCGCCCATCTGGCACGCACCGTCTATGAAGATGCCCGTACCTCCGGCACCTGGCTCCTGATAAGCGCCATGGGCCGCAGCGCAGGCCATCTCGCACTCGGAATCGGCGAAGCTACGCACTGCCCCATGACCATCATTCCCGAAATGTTCAACAAGACCGCCATCAGCCTCGACAAGATTGTGAAGCTCGCGGTTTCCACCATAATCAAGCGCAAGATCACCGGCATCCCTTACGGCACCGTGGTAGTGGCCGAGGGCGTATTCCACGACCTTGACCCTCAGGAAATCAAGGATGCAGGCGTCAACATGACCTACGACGAGCACGGACATCCCGAACTCGGCAAGATAAGCAAGGCCGTCCTCTTCAACGACATCCTCGAAAAGGAATTCAAGAAGCTCGGCATCAAGATGAAAACACGTCCCGTGGAGATAGGCTACGACGTCCGCTGCCAGGATCCCATCGCCTACGACCTCACCTACTGCACCGAACTCGCTATGGGAGCGTACGAGCTCTTCGCCAAGGGCGAGACCGGCTGCATGGTATATGTCGATTCCGACGGAGAGGCCCATCCCCTCTATCTCAAGGACCTCCAGAATGCGGAAGGAAAAATTCCTCCGCGCCGCGTGAACATCGAAGGCGGTACCGCGCAGAACTATTATGCCAACATCTGCCAGTACATCACTCCTGCCGATTACGAGGCTGCAAAAGCATACCTGCCCAATCCCGAGGAATACGATTTCCGCAAGATTCTCGGCTGGTAAGCATACCGGACACTCATTTTAGGCGGTTTCCCCTACGGGGAACCGCTTTTTTTATTATATTTGTCGATTATGGACAAACAGGCCGCAAACAAAAGAATTCTGGAGCTTCGTGACATTCTCCGCGAAAACAGCCGGCTGTACTATGTCGACAACGCTCCGGTCATGTCCGACTACGAGTACGACCAGCTGATGCATGAACTGGAAGCCCTCGAAGCCGAATATCCGGAGTTCCTTACCCCCGACTCCCCCACCCAGAAAGTCGGAAGCGACCTGGAATCCCAGGGCATGGGCGTAAATGCCGAGCCTGCCGTAAGGCGCGAATTCGTGCAGCGTCCGCATCGCTATCCCATGCTCTCGCTCGGCAACACCTATTCCATTTCGGAAGTGGAAGAATTCAGCGCCAGGGCCGACAAAACCCTCGGAAACTCTTTCACCTATTGCTGTGAACTGAAATTCGACGGTACCGCCATCTGCCTTACATATCGCAATGGTGTGCTTGTCCAGGCCCTTACGAGGGGCGACGGCGTAATGGGTGACGATGTCACCGAGAATGCCCTTCGCATCTCCAACATTCCCCACAGGCTCAGGGGCGACTATCCCGAAGAATTCGAGATAAGGGGCGAGATACTGATGCCCTACGATTCGTTCGACAAGCTGAACGGGGAACGCGAGCGCAACGAAGAGGCGCCTTTCGCCAATCCGCGCAATGCCGCCTCGGGTTCGCTCAAGCTTATCGACCCCGAAGCCGTAGCGCATCGCGGGCTCATGTGTACCCTGTATCACATCCCCGCGGAAAGCCTCAGTTTTGAATCGCACGACCAGGCCCTCAGGGCAGCGCAAAGCTGGGGCCTTCCTGTATCCGACGAGCGCCGCATCTGCCACAATATCGACGAAATCAAGCAATACATAGAGTACTGGGACATCAAGCGCAAGGAACTCCCCTTCGCCACCGACGGCATTGTAATCAAGATAAACGAGATGGCCTACCAGCGCATTCTGGGATCCACGGCAAAGTCCCCCCGCTGGGAGGTTGCGTACAAGTTCAAGGCCGAGCAGGCCCTTACACCCATAGTCTCGATAGATTACCAGGTGGGCCGTACCGGAGCCGTAACGCCTGTCGCCAACCTTGAACCGGTGCTGCTTTCCGGCACAATAGTGAAGAGGGCCACGCTGGTGAACGAAGACCAGATGCGTGCACTCGACATCCATGAGGGTGATTCTGTATATGTGGAGAAAGGCGGGGAGATTATTCCCAAAATCACCGGTGTGGAACCTTCGCTCAGGAAGAAAGATGCCGTCCGGCCGAAATTCCCCGAAGTCTGCCCCGACTGCGGCACTCCCCTCGTCCGTGCCGAAGCTGAGGCGAAGTGGTTCTGTCCCAACAGCGACGGATGCCCCATGCAGATAAAGGGCAGGCTCCTGCATTTCACAAGCCGCAAGGCCATGGATATACTTGCAGGCGACGCCACTGTGGAACAGCTGTTCAATCTCAAGCTCGCCCGTACTCCCGCCGACCTGTACGACCTCACTCCCCTGCAGCTTCTCGCCCTCGACGGATGGAAGGAAAAGAGCGCAATGCGTTTCCGCAGCAGTCTGGACGCCTCCAGGGACGTGCCATTCGAGAGGGTGCTGTTTGCACTCGGCATACGTTATGTGGGCGAAACCACCGCCAAGGAGCTGGCAAGACATTTCGGGAGCATAGATGCCATCGCTTCCGCCGGCAGGGAGGATCTTCTTGCAGTCCCCGACGTGGGTGAAGTGATTGCAGACAGCATCTTCGCCTTCTTCCGCGACGAGCGCCATCTCATTGAGATTGAACGCCTCAAGGCCCACGGCCTGCATTTCACCGTCGAAAACGGAGGGGATGCAGTATCTTCCGACGCCCTTGAAGGCAAGACCATAGTCATTTCCGGCACTTTCAGCATCTCCCGCGATGACATGAAGGCGCTTATAGAAAAGCATGGCGGCAAAAATTCCGGCAGCGTAAGCGCCAGAACCTCTTTCCTGCTCGCAGGCGAAAAACCGGGCCCTGAAAAGCTCCGCAAATGCGAGTCCCTCGGCATACCGGTAATCGGAGAAGCCGAATTCATGGCCATGATACCTTCCTCCGGGGATGAGGCGGAACATGATAAATACGAACAACTTTCGCTGTTTTAGGATATGGCAGAGGAGAAGAAAGATGTGCAAAAGGTGAAACTCAGCGACTGGAAAGCGCTGTTTACCGACAAGCTGTGGGCGATGGACCTCGACTTTGCTTCCAAGGCCTGGAAGAGATTTGTCCATTTCTTCAAGCTTGTCCGGCTTACCATAGACAGCTTCGCCCAGAATAAAATGGGTTACCAGTGCCTTGCACTGAGCTATATGGTAACGCTTGCAATCGTTCCCTTCATCGCCTTCATCTTCTTTGTCTCCAACGGCCTGAATGTTGCGGACAAGGTTGCGGAGCTGCTGCTCAACGCCTTCCCTGGGCATCTCGAACTCGTCAACCTCGCCATAGAAAAAGCAAACAACATCATCCATATCGCCCAGTCGGGCACCGTAGGCTTCGTATCCACGCTGATGTTCGTATGGAGTTTGCTCTGGTTGATGTTCCAGACGGAAAAAATTTTCAACAATGTGTGGGGAATCAGCCATATCCCCCGCAATATCTTCAAACGTTTCGGTTTTTACATCGGGCTGCTTATCCTGCTGCCTTTCATTGTAGTGATGCTGAGCTATGGCATAGTGCTCTATTCCAACGCGCCTTCGCTGGTAGGACTGGACCTTACCCTTCTCCATAGATTTTTCGGATGGGTGATGTTCTACGGATTCACCGTGCTTACCCTGTTCGCCGCCTACGAATACATCCCCGCATGCAAGGTCTACGTCAGGCATGCCCTTTCTTCCGCAGCTTTCACGGGACTCGTGTTCGTGGTATTCCAGTATCTCTATCTCGAAACCCAGATGTTCGTTACCAAGCTAAATGCCGTCTACGGAGTGATAGCGGCCATTCCCCTCTTCCTCATCTGGCTGAAATACAGTTTCCAGATCATTATTTACGGTGCGGAGCTCACCTATGCGCTCCAGAATGTCGATGAGTATAAGTTATGAGTAGTGTATCGCGCTTTACAATAAAGGATTACAACCTTATCAAGAAGGAGTGGGGCATTCTGCACGACATGGCTGCGGAACGCTGCCGCAGCGAGGAGGAACTTGCCACCGTCACCAAGGCTTTCGAATTCGCCAACGCTGCGCACAGGAACGTCCGCAGGCGTTCGGGAGAGCCTTACATAATCCATCCCCTCCAGGTTGCCGAAATTGTAATCAAGGAGATAGGCCTGGGATGCAAGTCTATTTCCGCCGCCCTGCTGCACGACGTGGTGGAAGATACCGACTATACCATCGAAGATATCAGGAACCTGTTCGGCGACAATGTGGCCCTTCTGGTGGACGGGCTTACCAAAATAAAGACGGTGCTCGACAATGAAGACCGCAAACGCGGCCCCATGACTTCGTCCGAAAGCATACAGGCGGAGAATCTCAAACGCATACTCCTGACGCTGAACGACGATGTGCGCGTGGTCCTTATCAAGCTTGCCGACCGCCTGCACAACTGCCGCACGATAGAATTCATGCCCGAACACAAGCGCGACAAGATACTCAGCGAAACCATGTTCATCTTCATCCCCCTCGCCCACAGGCTCGGCCTTTACGGGGTGAAGAGCGAGATGGAGAATATCTGGCTGAAATTCAAGGAGCCCGACGCCTACAGGGAGATTTCGGAAAGGATTAGCCTGAATGTCGCCGTGCGGGACAAGGAAATAGACGAGTTCATTGCCCCTATCGAGACCGCGCTGAAGCAGGCCGACATTGCCTTTACCATCAAAAAACGAATCAAGACTCCGTACTCGATATGGTTCAAGATGCGGACGAAGAATGTTCCTTTCGAGCAGATTTACGACCTCTACGCAGTAAGGATTGTCTTCGACCCCTCTTCCTCCGACCCTGAAGTCGAGCGCCGGCAGGCATATCTGATATATTCCATCCTGATAGGCCTGTACCAGTCGCAGCAGAGCCGCTTCCGCGACTGGATTACCTCGCCCAAGAGCAATGGATACGAGGCCCTTCACTGCACCCTGATGAGTCAGGCCGGATTCTGGATAGAGGTGCAGATACGTTCCCGCCGTATGGACGACATCGCCGAAAAAGGCATAGCCGCGCACTGGGCATACAAGAACGACGGTTATATCTCCGAAATGGACAGCGAGATGGACCGCTGGCTGAAGAAGGTGCAGGAGATACTCGTAAGCGAGGACGTGAACGCGATAGAGCTGCTCGACATAATTCACAAAGACCTGGTAACCACCGACATAGTGGTTTTCACTCCCAAGGGGGAGCAGCGTACAATCCAGAACGGGGCCACGGTTCTCGACTTCGCATACCTTATCCACACCCATATAGGAAACAAGGCCATTGCCGCCAAGGTCAACATGAAACTCGTGCCCCTCTCGCAGGTGCTCAAGCCCGGTGACCAGGTGGAGATAATTACCGCCGAGAGCGGAAAGCCCAAGGTGGAATGGCTGCAGTTCCTCCAGACCAGGCATGCCCGCAATCTGGTCGTGGAATATTTCCGTTCCGACCGCAAGGCAATCTCGGAGAAGGGAAAGACCATTTTCGCCGAAAGGCTGACAGCCATGGGACTGGAGCCGAACAAGACCAATCTAAAAAAATTCCTCAGGCATACAACCCTCAATGATACTGCCGAATTGTATTTCCGCATAGGTATCGGACTGATAGGGCCTGAAGAATTCCGTGAGGCCTTTACCGTGGCAAAGCCGGCCGAAAGGGCCGGATACCAGCTCGCGCCCTGCTGCAATCCTATCCCGGGAGACCCTGTGATTGGCTTCCGCTCCGATGACGGCACGGTGATTGTCCACAAGAAATCCTGTCCCCAGCTCGAAAAGCTGTCCACCGAATACGGCAGTTCGCGCTTCGTCGTGGTGGACGACTTCAATGCGGGCCTGGCTGAATTCCCTGTAAAAATTTCAATCAGGGGCATAGACTCGCAGGGCCTGCTGAACCGTATCACGCAGTACGTTTCGCTTACCATGGGAGTCAACATGCGGGAGATATACCTCGGCAGCAAGGATGGGGTGATGGAAGGATATCTGGAGATGATGGTGCAGGACAGGAGCAAACTTGAAACCATGCTTTCGGGCCTTTCCCGAATAGAAGGAATTCAGGATGTAGTCAGAACGGACATTTGAACATGAAAAGATACATTCCTCTCATAATAGCGGTGGCCGCAGTGCTGTCCCTTGCCTTCGGAAACGGTTGTGCGAACACGACCGAAGCGCCTTCAGGCGGTCCCAAGGATACGATTCCCCCTTACATCACCAATATCATTCCCCTGCCGGGGCAGACCGGTTTTCCCGTAAAGGGCGGCCGCATCGTATTTGAGTTCAACGAATATGTGAACATCAAGACACCTTCCGAGATATTCCTTTCCCCTCCCCAGGAAAAGAGGCCGAAGGCGAGAATGTCCGGCAAGAAACTCCTTGTCACTTTTGAAGACGATCTCGAAGCCAACACCACCTATACCCTCAATCTCAATTCGGCGATAGTCGACAACAACGAATCCAATGTCTTTCCCGGCTTTACCTATGTGTTCAGCACCGGCGAAAACATAGATTCCATGTTCGTGACGGGGACAGTGCTCGACTGCAACACCCTTGCACCTGTCAAGGGGGCGACGGTTATGCTCTACAAGGACCACCGGGATTCCGCGGTTTTCCTGAAGAGGCCCTATGCTGCGGCAAGGACGGACGACTGGGGATATTTCGTGATACCCTTCATCCAGGATACCCTGTACAGGCTTTATGCAATCAAGGATGCCAACAACAACAGCATCTATGATCCCGACGAGGACAGGGTTGCATTCATCGACTCGCTTATCAGGCCGAAACTGGCCGTGGCAGACTCCGTTCCCGAACTTCTCAAATACGACATGACCGATACCCTCGGCTGCCGCGAACGCCGTAGCGAGCATGAACTCAAGCTGTTCCGCGAACATCCGTCCAAACAGTACATAGTGAACAAGGTCCGTACGGCTCCCAAAGCCGCCTATATCACTTTCATGGCCCACGACGCATGGATAGATTCCCTCTGGATAGGCGGCTACAATGCCAACCAGGTGATAAGCCAGTTCAACATACAGCAGGACAGCCTTGAAATATGGCTGAACGACCGGAGGCCCGCCCCCGACACCATGCACCTCTTCGTAAATTACAGGAAGACAGATTCCACCGGAGTGCTCAGGCCGGAACTTGAACATATCAGGATGGTGATGGATCCCGAGGTAAAGAAACAGTACACCCGCAGCCGTCGCCGCGACATAAAGCACGAGGACACCATCTGCGTATACACCCTGAAGGCAGAGCCGGACAAAGTGGAACAGGACGGATTCATACTCGAATTCAAATATCCCATAATCTACGAGCACTTCGATTCCCTGTCTTTCCGCTACGTCAATCCCAAGCAGAAGGAGTTTACCGACAAACTGGACATAGAACAGGACAGCCTTAACCTGAGGCGCTACATAATACGCCCGAAAACCAAGTTCCAGACAGGTTACGATTACTTCCTGAAGATTCCCCACAGGGCCTTCCGCGACATCAACGGTTACTGGTCGGACAGCACCGAGGTAAAGATAACTCTTCCCACCAACGAGGATCTGTCGGTGCTGCACGTCAACTTCACCGGGGCTGACCGCAAATTCATAGTGAACCTCCTCGACGAAAAACGCAGCAATGTCCTGAGGACTTATATTTTGGATTCCGACCGCACACTGGACTTCCCCTATCTCAGGGAAGGAAGATACTGCATACGAATAGCCGATGACGGCAACCGCAACTCCATGGTCGATACCGGCAGCCTTCTGGAGCACAGGCAGCCGGAGAAAATGGTCTTCGTGAAATTCGGCGAAAGCGAGTATCTGGAAATACCCAAGTCAGCCGAAATAGACCAGACCGTGGATCTTAAAGAATTATTTGCCGAATGATGAAAAGAAGTTTCCCGACATTGCTTTCTTTCCTGCTGTGCGTGTCGCTGCATGCACAGGTTTCCGGCACCTTCGAATCGCCCACGGTAACGGGAGGAAACGATTATGTCCGCTATATCGCCGACACTACCACCTATGTGCGCAACTATGCGGACATAAACGACTATTCCCTGATAGGACTGAACTATGGCGTCACGTTCTCGCAGATGATGTTCAACCCTTCCGCCTCCAACCAGGCCTGGCTCTTCAATCCCATGTACGTGTCGCTGACCTATACGCATTACCTGAAGATGTTCGGCTACCTGCCGTATTTCGGTTACAAGATAGGGCTTGCGTATGGAAAGGAAGGTTTCAAATTCAAGGAAAACAAGGAGACTGGCAGGATAACCCAGGTCGACGGAGCCACACAGGCGACCATAGACATATTCGAAGTCCCTTTTATGGCCCATTTCCATTACGACGACCTTCATTTCAAAATCATGGTTGATGCCGGAATGTACGGGGGGTACAGGCGCAGCATCCAAAGGGTGGGGCCCAACGTGACGGACGATTTGCGTTTCAATTTCTCCTCCACCGACCGAAGGCCCGAATACGGATTGCAGGGCGGTGCAGGCATTGGCTTCATTTTCAGCCCTGTTGAATTCCATATCGAGGCCATGGTGCGTTATTCCTGGTCGAGCATATATCAGCCGGATTCGTCTCCGAGCATTTACAACCAATATTATTATCGTTTCGCCTACCCTCTTGACGTTACCATTATGGCAGGGGTGCATATCCAGCTTTCCAAGCGCACCGGACGCACCAATGCCGACCTCAGGAAGCAGGCGTGGGAGATTGTGAAAAATGGATGGGATATTGAAAGTACAACTGAAGAAGGGGCTGACGATAGGTGACGGCGGGCACATAGTCGTCCAGACCATGTGCAACACCCACACCTCCGATGTCGACGCCACCGTAGCCCAATGCCGCGAGCTTGCCGCCGCGGGAGCCGAGCTTGTCCGCATCACCGTACCCTCGCTTAAAGACGTCCCCTGCATCGCAGAAATTCACGACAGGCTTGAAAAGGAAGGCGTGAACGTACCGCTTGTGGCCGACATTCATTTCTCCGCCGACACCGCCATAGAGGTTGCCAAAGTGGTGGAGAAGGTGCGAATCAATCCCGGCAATTTCCATCCGGACCACGCGCAGGCCAAAGCCAGGTTCGCGGAGCTGATTGCAGTATGCAGGGAGCATCGTACTGCCATACGCATAGGACTCAACCACGGGTCTCTCGGCAAATACATTACCGACCTGTACGGCAACACTCCCCTTGCAATGGCGAAGGCTGCCATGGAATGGCTACGGCTCTGTATCGACAACGATTTCTACAATGTGGTCGTGTCCCTCAAATCGAGCAATACCCTTACCATGGTGGAGGCCTACAGGATCCTCTATGGCATGATGCAGGAAGCCGGCGTGATATTCCCCCTGCATGTAGGCGTGACCGAGGCGGGCAACGGGGACAGCGGACGTATCAAGTCCTGCGTGGGAATCTCCTCCCTGCTCTCGCAGGGAATAGGTGATACTGTCCGTGTGTCGCTTACGGAAGATCCCGTCATGGAACTGCCTGTTGCAAAGTATCTGTCGGAGCGTTACGGAGACGGCCTCCCTTCGTCCATTGTGTCGTGCGAAGTCCGCGACCGCGTGGCTTATGCGCTGTATGACTCCCCGTCGAGGGAACGCCTGCTGATGGACATGTCCTGCGATTTCGGACGCATGCTTCTCGACAGGGAGATAGACGATGTAAAGATATCCGGCACTTATGCCGGTGCGGACGGACAGCCTGTGGACATCTCCGCCGGAGGATTCGGAGACTATCTTGAAGATGAACTCCTGCAGGCGGCCAGGCGCCGTTTCTACAAGCCTGAATACATAGCCTGCCCCGGTTGCGGCAGGACCATGTACAATCTTCAGGATGCCTTTGAGAAGGTGAAGGCACGCACTTCGCATCTGCAGGGCATGGTGATAGCCGTGATGGGCTGCATAGTGAACGGCCCCGGAGAGATGGCCGATGCCGACTGGGGATATGTGGGGGAAGGTAACGGCAAGGTAAGCATATACAAAAAAAATGTGCCCGTACTGAGGCACATTCCTGAAGATGAAGCTGTCGACAGGCTTCTGGAACTTATCGGGGAAGACGCGCGATAACGCTTTCGCAGGCCTTTACCCTGTCTCCGATTTTCACTTCAATTTCTGCATCGAGGGGAAGGAAAATGTCCATCCTTGATCCGAACTTGATAATGCCATACTGTATGCCGGCCTCGGCCTTGTCCCCCGGTTTGGAGTGATTCACTATCCTGCGGGCGAAGGTTCCTGCCAGCTGGCGGAAAAGCACTTCGTCACCGTGCTCCGTACGTATGCATACGGTTGCATGTTCATTCTCTTCCGAGGCCTTGGGCTTGAATGCGAGGAAATGCTCCCCGGGGTGGTATTTGTAATAGCTGACTTCTCCGCTGACAGGGTAGAAATTGGCATGGACGTCGAAAAAATTCATATAGACGCATACCCTCCTGCATTTGCAGTGAAGATATTCGTTTTCTTCAAACTCGTCTATTATCACCACTTTGCCGTCGGCGGCGGAACTGACTACTGTGGAACTTCCGGCTGCTTCACGCTCGGGAACTCTGAAGAAGTAAACCTGCCAGATACAGAAAAGCCAGAAGAATGCGAGCAGAGGCCATTTTATCCATGCGATGCTTATGAATTCATAAATAAGCACCATAATGACGGCGACGATTGCAAACACTACCGCCAGCGTTCCGTATGAATCCCTGTCTATCTTGAACATCGCTTAAATAAACTTGAAAATGCTGAGATACAAGGCTCCGACCGGAATTGCAAGCAGCGAACTGTCGAAGCGGTCGAGCAGGCCTCCGTGCCCTGGAAGGAGTTTGCCCGAATCCTTGACTCCGAAATAACGTTTCCACTTTGATTCGAGCAGGTCGCCGCAGACTCCGGCACAATGCATGAGCATGGCGACAGCTACGATGTGCAGGGTAGGAAGGGAGACGAAGTTCCTGAGTATCAGGGCGGCGATTACACTGAATGCCATTCCGCCCCAGAATCCCGCCCAGGATTTGTTCGGAGATATAGTCGGAGCCATCTTCCTGTTCCATTTCTTTCCAAGGGTGCACCCCACGCAGAAAGCACCGACGTCGGAAGACCAGATGATTATGAAGAAACAGAGCAGCAGACGTCCGTCGAAGGAGCCACGGGGAAAACCGAGGTGTATGAATTCGGCAAGCGAACTCAGTATGTACAGGGTGCCGAAAACTGCAATCCAGACATAAAAATCCTTTTTGCCTTTAAGGCTTATTGTCAGGAACTCGGCAAGTATGCCTGCAAGCATGAATCCTGCAAGAAGTCCGAACAGGTATTCATTCACGAGCAGCCCCGCCAGCATCACTGCCACGAAAACCACTCCCGATATGCTTCTTACAAGAACCTTGTTCATTATTCTTCCGCTTTAACCTTGGGACCGAGTATCCTTTCGATGTCCTCCGCGAAAATGACTTCCTTGTCCAGCAGGAGTCCGGCTATCTGCTCGAAGGCTGCGCGATGCTCGGTAAGTATGGACAGGGTGCGGCGGTGAACCTCGGACACAAGGTCCTTCACCTCCTGGTCCATCAGTTCGGCTGTCTTTTCCGAATAAGGCTTCGAGAGGTCATATCCGCGGGAACCGGTTGAATCATAGAAGGATATCTCGCCTACCTTGTCGCTCATTCCATAATACTGGACCATGCTGTAGGCCATCTTGGTAAGGCGCTCAAGATCGTTCAGGGCACCTGAAGCGGGCTCGCCGTTGATTATCTCTTCGGCCACTCGACCTCCCATCAGGGTGCACATCTCGTCCATCATCCAGGACTTGGACAGAATCTTGCGTTCGGTAGGCAGGCTCCAGGTAAGGCCGAGCGCCTGTCCGCGGGGTATGAGGCTGACCTTGAATACGGGATCCGCATAAGGAAGCAGCCAGCCTACTATCGCATGACCTGCCTCGTGGTATGCCGTGGTGCGTTTTTCGGCAGGAGTCATGATGGTGGATTCCTTGCGCTCCAGGCCGCCCACTATCCTGTCGACGGCATCCAGGAAATCCTGCTTCTCTATGGACTGCTTGTTGCGGCGGGCGGCGGTAAGCGCAGCCTCGTTGCATACGTTGGCAATATCGGCTCCGGAGAATCCGGGAGTGTGCTTGGCCATGAATTCCACATCGAAATCGGGAGCGACCTTGAGACCGCGGAGGTGGACCTTGAATATCTCCTCCCTCTCCTTGAGTTCGGGAAGTTCAACGTGAATCTGCCTGTCGAAACGCCCTGCGCGCATCAGTGCACCGTCGAGTATGTCGGCCCTGTTGGTGGCGGCAAGAACTATCACTCCGCTGTTGGTGCCGAACCCGTCCATCTCCGTAAGCAGCTGGTTCAGGGTGTTTTCGCGCTCGTCATTCGAAGACCAGCCCACATTCTTTCCGCGGGCGCGGCCGACGGCGTCAATCTCGTCGATGAACACTATGCAGGGGGCCTTCTCCTTGGCCTGGGCGAAAAGGTCGCGTACACGGCTTGCGCCCACGCCTACGAACATCTCCACGAAGTCGGAACCGCTGATGGAGAAGAAAGGCACGTCGGCTTCGCCTGCTACAGCCTTTGCAAGCAGGGTTTTGCCTGTACCGGGAGGGCCTACCAGCAGGGCTCCCTTGGGAATCTTGCCTCCGAGGGCGGTATATTTGGCCGGATTCTTCAGGAAGTCAACGATCTCCATCACCTCTTCCTTGGCCCCGTACAGGCCTGCAACATCCTTGAAGGTTACCTTCACGCTGTTCTTGTCCGCAAGTTTCCCCGTGGATTTGCCCACGCTGAAGATGCCGCCTCCGGCACCTCCCTGGCCCTTTCCCATCGCATTGTTCATGCCGCGGAACATCCACACCCACATCAGTATCAGCAGCAGCGGCCAGATCAGCCAGTCCAGCACGTTGCGCCACATCTTGGAGTCATTTACTATGACCAGCTTGACAGGGCTTGAGCCGGGCTTGGAGAGTGCAAGTTCGGAATTCAGATTCTCCATTTCCGCCTCCACGTCGAATTTGTCGGAAACGAGGAAGTTGAAATGCGGGGATTTGGACGGAATCTGTTTTCCGGGATAAAGGTCGGAATACTTTGCAAGCGCTTCCGGCTTCATCGTAACGCTCCCTTTATAGTCGTTGCGGGTAAAATCTACCTGTTTGACGTCGCCTTCCAGTATCATCTCCTTCAACTGGGCCCACTCTATCTTCTGGGGGCCAGGGTCGGAGTTGCGCATAAGCATTATTCCTATGCCGACGACAAGCAGTATGTATATCCAGGAAAGGTTCAGGCGGAACACCTTTGTCTTATTCTTTTTGTCTGCCATTCTCGAGATTAGTTGTAAATTTGCATCAGTTTACAAATATACAACAAAAATGAAACCAAGCCGCTATAAATCATGCATACAATGGTACGATTGCCTTGATTCCACCAATCTGGAAGTACGCAGGCGCCTTTCGGAACTTGACAATCTGTCAGTAATTGCATCAAAGTTCCAGACTGCGGGCCGAGGACAGGGCACCCACACCTGGCTTTCCCCCGCATGCGAGAACCTGACCTTCACCGTGCTGCTGCGTTTCGGTCCCGAAGGCGTCTCTCCCCTGCCCGCCACTGAGGCCGTTCGAATCACCCAGACGGCAACGCTCGCGGTGTTCGATTTCCTGGCGGAAGAAGGTATAGCTGCACGCATAAAATGGCCCAACGACATCTGGGTCGGAGACCGCAAAATCTGCGGAATGCTTATAGAGAACATCCTGGACGGAGCGATGCTGTCGGAAAGCATAGTAGGCATAGGATTCAACCTTAACCAGAAAGAATTCGATCCCGCCCTGCCCAATCCGACATCATTGAGCCTGCTTACCGGAAAGGAATACGACGTTCCGTCCTCACTCGAAAGGCTCCACGAAATTATTTGCCGCCAGGCTGCCCTTTTGGACAGCACCGACGGCAGATGCGAGTTGGAAAAAAGATTCAATGAACATCTGTTCCATCTTGACAGAAGCAGTCAGGAACAGCTGAGCAAGGCTATCGAGGGTTTCGAAGCGCAGAAATAGCTTCGGCCGGATTTTCGGCCTTGAACACCGAACTTCCGGCTACGAGAATGCTTGCTCCGGCGTCGCGGAGGCGGGCGGCGTTTGCGGTGCCCACTCCCCCGTCAACTTCTATGGGAGCGTCGTTCCCCGCCTTGTCAAGTTCAGCCTTGAGGGCTGCGATGCGCGGAATGCTGTCCTCGATGAATTTCTGGCCTCCGAATCCCGCGAACACCGACATGATAAGGAAGTAATCCGCCTTTCCGATGAACGGATACAGATCCTCCACCGGAATATCGGGATTTATCACCAGCCCCGCTTTCATGCCCTTGGCCCTGATGTCGGCGAGTATATCCTCCGCCTCGTTCCTTGCCGCCTCGAGATGGAAGCTCATCATCTGCACGCCGAGGGCCGCAGTACGCTCCACCCATCTTTCGGGATGGACCACCATGAAATGGGCGTCCATGGGGATGGCCGCTTCTTTCGCCACGGACTCGATTACGGGGAACCCGAATGAAAGATTGGGCACGAAACTGCCGTCCATGATATCCAGATGGATAATGTCGGCGGAAGCGTTCAGCATGCGTATGTCGCGTGCAAGATTGCCGAAGTCGGCGGAAAGTATCGAAGGTGCTATTCGAAGTTGCATACTATATCGTCCAAAAGTTTAACAAAGCGTTCCATGGAAGCGAGTTCGAGTTTTTCGCCCGGGGCATGCACGCCCCTAAGTGTGGGACCGAAGGAAATCATGTCGAGATCGGGGAACTTCTCGAGGAAGAGCCCGCACTCGAGGCCTGCGTGGATAGCAAGCACAAGGGGATCTTCGCCAAAGAGTTTCCGGTACGAAGCCACGCTCTTTTCCAGTATGGGAGACTTGAGGTTCGGCGTCCATCCGGGGTAGCGGTTGTTGTTGTCCACTTCGGCGCCGGCCTCGCGGAAGATCGAGCTGACTTCGTCCACGATTATGTCAAGCTCTTCAACCACGCTGCTTCTCTGGCTGGTGAGCACCTTGATTGTATCCGGCTCAACGAGCTTTACGGCAGCAAGATTGGTGGAAGTCTGCACCAGGCCGGCGATGTCGGGGCTCATCCACACCACTCCGTGGGGCACTGTGGACAAAGCCGAAATGAAATTATACGCGCTGTCGTCGTCAATCGCACTGTCGGCCTTCACAGCCGAAGAGCTGAATTTCAGCGCGGGTTCGGTGGAAGAATATGCGGCGCAGACAATTTTTCCGTATGCCTCGAAATTCGCCGCTATCACATCGGCATGCAGTCCTGCAACCACTGCGCTGCAGTCACGTGCTATGGCATTGGGCTTGCCGCCTCCTGCGAAGCTTACCAGCTGGTAATCCTCCTGGCTTGCAAGGAAGTCCGCAAGAATCTTCACCGCATTGGCCCTGTGCTTGTTGATGTCGTCGCCGCTGTGGCCGCCTATTCCTCCGGAAACCGTCAGTTCAACGGCCTTCGCCCCTTCGGCGACGGGGACTTTTTCGAATTTGAAATAAGCATCGCTGTGTTCCCCTCCGGCGCAGCCTATGAAAAGCTGTCCCTCATCCTCGGAATCGAGGTTTATAAGGGTTTTGCCTTCGAAGAATCCGCTTTCCATCGCGAAGGCGCCGTCCATTCCGGTTTCTTCGGAAATGGTGAAAACGCATTCCACCCTGCCCATTGAAGCGTCGCTGTCAAGGAGTGCAAGGCAGGCCGCAATCCCGATTCCGTCGTCGGCGCCGAGGGTGGTGTTTTTGGAGACCATCCATCCGTCTTCAATTTCGTAAGGTATCGGATCCTTGCGGAAGTCCATCTCAAATCCCGGAGTCTTCTCGCAAACCATGTCCTGATGGGCCTGGAGAACGATCGTGGGGACTTTTTCCTTGCCTGCGGAAGCGGCTTTTGCAATGCAGACATTGCCGGTGGCGTCCACCTTGCATTCGAGGGAACGGGCCTTTGCCCAGTTGCAGAGATATTCGGTCATCGGCCCTTCATGGCCGGACTCACGGGGGATGCGTGTAATCTCCTTGAATATTTCAAGAACGGATTCAGGAGTCATATTATTATAGCGTTAAATGTTATTGCTGACGGGAGAGCAGGTGCTCGAGGTCGGTCACGTACTTGCGGAACGACCTGTCCGTAGCCATGAGATCGGTTACGGTATTGCATGCGTGCAGCACCGTTGCATGGTCTTTGCCGCCGGTTTCGGAGCCGATGGTGGAAAGTGAGCAGTTGCTGATGAGGTTGCGGCTGAGGAACATGGATATCTGCCTTGCCTGTACTATCTGCCTCTTGCGGGAGCTCGAAAGCATGGCGTCGCGCGTGATGCCGAAGTAGTCGCACACGGTTTTCTGAACCTTTTCGACGGTGAGCGTTCCGACTTCGTCGTTCACGAGCTTGCGCGTAACCCTTGCGGCCAGGTCCACCGTATTCTCCTGATGGGCGTAGGTGGAATGGGCGGCTACCGAAATCAGGGCGCCCTCCAGCTCGCGGAAGTTGGTGCGTATGTTCGCAGCAAGGTATTCAAGGACGTCGTCGCCTATGTTCATGCCCTCGCGGAAGGCACGCGACTTGAGCATGGCGAGGCGGGTGTCGTAGTCGGGGTGCATGAGCTCTACGGAGAGGCCCCACTTGAAACGCGACAGCAGGCGCTCTTCGAAGTTCTGCAGGTCGACCGGAGCCCTGTCGGATGTGAGTATCAGCTGCTTGCCGTTCTGGTGCAGATGATTGAAGATGCTGAAGAAGGCGTTCTGGTTGCCCTGCCCTGCAAGATCCTGGATGTCGTCGATGATGAGAACGTCTATCTTCATGTAATACGCAAGGAAATCGGTGAGCTTGTTACGGACATACACCGCATCCATGTACTGGGTCTTGAATTCGCTACCGGTGACATAAAGCACCACGAGATCGGGATGCTTTTCCTTGATTGCCAGGCCTATGGCATTTGCCAGATGGGTTTTGCCCAGGCCGGGGCCTCCGAATATGAAAAGAGGATTGAAGGGTGTCTTTCCGGGATTGACGGAAATGTCGGTTCCCGCCGAAACCGCAAGGCGGTTGCAGTCGCTTTCGATGAAGTTGCTGAAACTGTAGACCGGATTGAGATGGGGATTCACCTGGATCTTCTGCAGTCCGGGGAACACGAACGGGCCGGGATTGGCGGCCGGCTGCCAGGTATTTACCGAGATGGACTTGTTTACCGGAGGATTGCCGGGCCCTTCGGGCAGGCGCATGGTCTGCTGTCCGTTTACCGGATGTACCAGATAATTCAGGCGGGCGTCGGCCCCTATCACCCTCTTCAGGGTTTTCTTGATAACGTCAAGGTAAGCTTCCTCCAGATATTCGCGGAAGAAGTCGGAAGGAACTTCGACCGTAAGGGTGGAATCGACGAGGGAAACGGGTTTGATTCTTTTGAACCAAACGTCAAATTGCTGGGGTTCGACTATCTGCGAGATGATTTGCAGACAGTTGTTCCAACAGACAATATGCTTTCCGTTTTCTTCCATGATTTTTTAACCGTGCAAAAATGGTTAAAAAAAACATAAAAAAAATTTAATTTACTATTGGATTTTGAAATTTTAAGTGCTATATAAAAGAAAAGCACCTCAATTTGCGATTGAATTAGAAATAACTAAAAATCAACCAATTACAAGTAAAGAAAACTAATTCTTATACCTACAGGCAAATTGCCAATTTAGATAAATTATAATTTGTATAACTAATTGTTACTTAATTCGGACAGTAGTTCCGGACTCGATTCTGACCATGAAGGATGAGGGGTATTTTGCCTTGATATCCTTGTTCTTTTCCCTTGCATCCTGTTCGGATTCCGACACCCCGATTATATATTTATAAAGTGATCCCGCCCTGACAATCTCAGGTTTGTATCCCATGAACATGGCGTCTGATTCCTCGAGGAGCCGGCTGCTTGCAAAAATCTGCGTTCCGTACAGGGGGGCCTCCTGCTTCGGCGCCGCAGTTTCCGTCGCGGGACTCTGCTTTTCTGATTCGGCGTCGGATTTTACGTTAACGCTCTTGTCGTATTGGGTTTTGTATTCCGCGAATGCCTGGAAGAGCCTTTCCGCCAGGTCGCTGCGGTTCTTCGCCTCGCGGAGGGCGTTCAAATCCGTGGAATTGGAAATGAATCCCAGTTCCACCAGGACTGAAGGCATGCTCGTCTTCCACAAAACATAGAAGGGATTCTGCCATATCCCCCTGTCCGCCTTGATGGGGCCGCCCTTGAGATGCCTGGATACGATGTCGGCGAAGGAGAGGCTCTGCTCAAGGAAGGCATTCTGCATCAGCTGCACGAAAATATTGGACTCGTCGTCCATGGAATTGAAATCGGCATATTTGGTGCTGTAGTCGTCTTCAAGCATTATCACGGCATTCTCCCTTTGCACCACGTCGCGGTTGTATGCGAACAAATCTCTGTTTTTGTCGGAAGACTGGCCCAGAATATGCACTGAATATCCATTGGCGGAAGTACCTGCCGACGAGTTGATATGAATGGAGATAAAAAGATTGGCCCCCGCCTTGTTGGCGATTGCAGCCCTGTCGCGAAGTTCCACGAATTTGTCGGTACTGCGCGTAAGTACGACTTTCACATCGGGATAGGCTTCCCTTATCTTTTCGGCAAGCTGGGTGGCGATGGACAGCGTAAAGTTTTTTTCGTAAGATTTTTTGTCTTTGCTGACCGCCCCCGAATCTTTTCCGCCATGCCCAGCATCAATCACCACGGTCCTGAGGCCAAGGTCCTGCGCTGCGAGCATTTGTGCTCCCAGCAACAGAGAAAGGAATATGTAAATTGCGTGTTTCAGAAATAAATCTTACTTTTGTACTTTGCAAATTTAGCAAAAATTGCGATTGAGGAAATATAAATATCTGATAATTCTGTCAGTGATGCTGGTGTCGTTCATGCCCGATGCCGCCGCACAACGTCAGCGGCGCGGCACGAACCCTTCATTTTCCTCGCAGGTGGCCGAAAAGAAGGTCGTTCCCCCCGACTCGCTGCAACTCGCACGAAGGGACTCCATACGCAGGGCCGACTCCCTCTTCAGGGCGGATTCCGCCGCGCTGATGTCGCAGAGTTCCCTTGAAGCTCCGGTCTTTTCCAACGGACGCGACTCCACCAAGCTTACCATACTCGACGACGGCAGCAGGATAATGAGTTATTACGGCGACGTGACGGTCAAGTACCAGAACATGGAGCTCAAGGCCGAAAGGATGGACTACGACATGAACACCGGAACCGTGCATGCCTATGGCGTATATGATTCGCTGTCGGCGGAATGGAAGGGACGGCCAGTGATGACGGATGCGGGGAAGGTATACAATATGGAGGAGCTGCGATATAACTTCAACACCCGCAAGGCCCGCATCGTCAACATGATAACCAACGACGACCAGGGCATACTCCACGGCCGGAGCATAAAGATGATGCCCGACAAGTCAATCAATATCACCCAGGGCAAGTACACTGTCTGCGATGCGGAACATCCCCATTATTATCTGCAGCTCACCGCGGCCAAAGTGGTTACGGAGCCTAACCAGAAGATAGTCTTCGGACCCGCTTACGTCGTGGTGGAAGATGTGAAAGTCTATCCCCTGATGCTGCCGTTCGGATTCGTTCCCGAGAGGCCGAAGAGGGCTACGGGCATACTTTTCCCGACCTTCGGGGAGGAACAGGCACGCGGTTTTTACATGAGGGATGCCGGCATGTACTTCGTATTCGGCGACTACTTCGACTTTTCCGCCACCTTCGACTACTTCACCCTAGGTTCATGGGGCGTGGACCTGAATTCGCGCTACAAGGTGAACTACAAGTTCAACGGTACTTTCTCGATGAACTATTCCGACGACCGTACGGGAGAGAAAGGCGCCGCGGACTTTATGCAGACCACCAACTTCGGACTCCGCTGGACCCACTCCCAGGACCCTAAGGCCCATCCCGGTACTTCGTTCACCGCATCGGTCAACTTCTCCAGCCCGAGCAACAGCAGGTACAATTCCCGTTCGGTCAACGAGGCCCTGCAGAACCAGGCGTCATCCTCAATCTCATATTCCAAGAGCTTCAACGGCAAGGCAACCCTTTCGCTCAACATGCTGCACTCCCAGAACTCCAGGGACAGTTCCTACACCTTCACCCTGCCCAACATGACGTTCTCGGTGCCAACCTTTTATCCGTTCAAGCGCAAGCACAGGGTGGGCAAGGAAAAATTCTACGAGAAATTCTCTCTCGGATACAACACTTCCTTCCAGAACAAGTTCAATTTCAAGGCTTCCGAAGTGAGTTTCCAGGATCTCGGGAAGACCGCCGACACCCTGGTCGGAAAGATGCAGAACGGCATGACGCACAATTTCAGCATAGGCCTGCCGAGTTTCAGCGTGTTCAAGTATATCAACGTCTCCCCTTCCGTGAGTTATGGGCAGAACTGGTTCTTCAAGGCGTCGGAGGCTTTCTACAACGAAGAAACCGGCAAGGTGGAGACAGTTACGGGAAAGCCGTTCTCGCATCTGGGCATCACTCAGACCTATTCCGGATCCCTCTCCGCAAGCACCAGGCTCTACGGTATGTTCAACTTCGGGAGATACTCGAAGGTGCAGGCGATACGCCATGTGGTGTCGCCGCAGATGTCCCTGTCGTTGAGTCCGGACCTCGCCACTTATGCCAACGGATACAGAACCCTTGAATATACCGATTCCAAAGGCGAGCTGCAAAGCTACAAATACAACATTTACAGCGGCCAGATTTATGGCGTGCCCGGCAGCGGCAAATCCGCCACTGCATCTTTTTCAATCGGAAACAACCTCGAAGCCAAGGTCAAGGATTATGCCGACACCACGGGGACGGGCACGAAGAAGGTTAAGCTGATAGACCAGCTGAGCATACGCTCCGGCTATAATTTCCTTGCCGACTCCCTTCGGATGAACACCGTCAGCATGAGCATGTCCACATCCCTTTTCGGCAAGGTCAGCATCAGCGCAAGCGCCAACTTCGATCCCTATGCGGTCGACCTGCAGAAAAACGGACGCCGCTATGGCGACTGGGCCATCAATCACGGACAGGGGCTCCTGCGTTTCACGAACGCTTCCGCATCGCTATCCTATTCCCTGTCGGGGAAAGGAACCATAAAGGGCAATGACGGAAGGGAGAGCAACAGCAGTCCCGCCGATTATTACCAGAGAATCTATGTCCATCCCTACACCGGTGAATATATCCCGGGAGGCTGGCTGTACTACACCAATCCGAACGTACCCTGGTCGATGAATTTCAGCTATTCCCTGAGCTGCAACAATTCGTTTGATTCCAAGGAGATGAAAATGAAGAACACGATTACCCAGACGCTGAGGTTCAACGGCAATATCAAACTGACTCCGAGGGCCAATATCAATGCTTCCTCCGGATATGACTTCCAGGCGAAGAAACTGACTACTACTCAGATAAGCGCCACATACGACCTGCACTGCTTCAACATATCGGTTTCGTGGGTGCCTACCGGCAACTGGGAGTCCTACAGTTTCCGCATACAGGCGAATGCTGCGGCCCTTGCCGACCTTCTCCGTTTCAGGAAGAGCAGCAGTTACTGGGACAACTGATTTTTTGCATTATTGTTTTTATTTGCTATATTTGCATTGTCCTCCGTCCGGAGTTCTTTTCCGGCGAACAATAGTATTTACATATTTTAATTTATATGCCACACACTCTTTTCGAGCTCAACAGTATGAACAGAGAGCAGCTCGAGACAATTGCAAATCAATTCAACATCAAGAAAATCAAGGGAATGGAAGATGTCGACCTGGCTTTCGCCATCCTCGATGCACAGGCCACCGAGGCATCCCACCAGCCCGATGCCGATAAACCCAAGGCCCGCAGGGGACGCCCCCGCAAGGATGCTTCCAAGGCACAGCCCGCAGAAAAGAAGACGGAAAGCGCCAAAGCCGAAAAACCTGCGAAAAAAGAACAGCCGGCACCGGCGGCCGCTGCCGCTCCTGCTGCTCAGGCCCCCGCACAGCAGGCTTCCAAGTAGCCAAGGGAAAACCCGGCCGCAAGCCCGGGAATACCGCAGCCAAACAGGAGAATGCCCCCAAGGCTGAGACTCAGGCCCCTGCAGCAGAGCCGGCGCCTGTCGCTGAAACCAAGCCTGCAGACGAGGCTCCCGCACCCAAGAAGCGCGGCCGCAAGCCCAAGAATGCGGCAGCCGTCGCGGAAAACGCCGAGCCCAAGGCCGAACCCGTTCAGGAGAAGCAGCCTGCCCAGGGCAAGGACAATCTCAAGGAACAGGCCAGGGAACTTGCAAAGGAAAGCCTTGACCAGGCCCGCGCCGAATATCTCAAGCCTCACAAGCAGCCCAATCAGGCGGGCCAGGCACAGGCTCAGCAGCCCAACCAGCAGCCTAAGGTGAAGATTCCCGAATATGAAGGTACCGTGGAGGCTACCGGAGTCCTGGAAATCATGCCCGACGGATACGGCTTCCTGCGCTCATCCGACTACAACTACCTGAACTCCCCCGACGACATCTACGTGTCGCAGCAGCAGATAAAGCAGAACGCCCTCAAGAACGGCGATACGGTTACAGGAGAGATTCGTCCTCCGCGCGAAGGCGACAAATACTTCCCTCTCGTCCGCATCAAGCTCGTGAACGGCCGTTCACCCCAGTTCATCCGCGACAGGGTACCCTTCGACTTCCTCACTCCCCTCTTCCCCGACCAGAAATTCAACCTTCTCGGCCATGGCCACGGACAGGATGTCTCCTGCCGCATCGTGGACCTCTTCTCGCCCATAGGAAAGGGCCAGCGCGGACTTATCGTCGCCCAGCCCAAGACGGGCAAGACCATGCTGCTCAAGAGCATAGCCAACGCCATTGCAGACAATCACCCCGAAGTTTACGAGATCGTGCTCCTTATCGACGAACGTCCCGAGGAAGTCACCGACATGCAGCGCAGCGTCAAGGCCGAAGTCGTGGCCTCCACCTTCGACGAGCCTGCGGAAAGGCATGTGAAAGTTGCCAACATGGTGCTTGAAAAAGCCCGCCGCCTGGTGGAATGCGGCCATGACGTCGTAATACTCCTGGATTCCATCACCAGGCTCGCCCGCGCCTACAATACAGTCCAGCCTGCATCCGGAAAGGTTCTCACCGGTGGTGTCGACGCCAATGCACTCCAGAAGCCCAAGCGCTTTTTCGGTGCCGCCCGAAACATCGAAGGCGGCGGATCCCTCACCATACTTGCCACCGCCCTCACCGAGACCGGTTCCAAGATGGATGACGTGATTTTCGAGGAATTCAAAGGCACAGGCAACATGGAGCTCCAGCTCGACCGCAACCTCAGCAACCGCCGTATCTTCCCTTCGGTCAATGTGATACTCTCCGGCACCCGCCGCGACGACCTTCTCCTTCCCAAGGAAAAAGCCCAGCGCATCTGGATACTCCGCAAACTGCTTGCCGAGATGAATTCCCTCGAGGCCATGAATTTCATGCTTCAGCTGATGGACGAATACAAGACCAACGACGAACTTCTCGACAACATGAACAAGGTCTCCCCCCGCGAGGCCAAGTATTACGATACTTATTGATATCCTGAATCTTGTTCAAACGGGTTAAAGAGTTATTGCGCAAGCTGATTGCATTTTCCACGAGCAGTCTCCTCGGGACTGCCGTGGATATGTTCGTCCTGTGGATATGCTCCCATTACATCTATAAAGGATATGTGTGGGAGTACATCGTTTCGCCTTTCATCTCGTTTGAATTCTCGGTGCTCGCCAACTTCTGCGTAGCATATTTCTTCATCTGGCGCGAAAGGGTGACAACCCACACAAGCCGGTCCTTCTTCCGGCATCTGGGCGCCTACAACCTGTCTTCGTTCGGGGTGTTCCTTTTCAAGCTGGGTATAATACAGGCCATACACTTCACCTTCCCGAGCCTGGACGTGCTGCTGTGCAACCTGCTTGCACTCTGCATCTCCGGCGGCGTGAATTTCGCGCTGAATGAATGGGTTATCTTCCGCGACAAGCGCTACGACAAGATTAACAGGACCCTGGAAGATGAAGACCTTTGAAGACAGCATCTGCGCTCCTGCAAGCTCCTCTGGTGGCGCTGTGGCGCTTATACGGATCAGCGGGCCCGATTCTTTCCGGATCTGTGACAGCATAGTTTCTTTCCGCCGCGGAACCGCCGCCGAAGCTACGGGGTACACGATAAAATACGGAAGCATAGCTGACGTGGATGATGTTCTCGTGAGCATCTTCCGCGCCCCGCATTCTTATACGGGGGAAGATTCGGTCGAGATTGGCTGCCACGCCTCTTCCTACATAGTAGAGACCATCCTGCGCCTTATGGTAGAAGCCGGCGCGCGCATGGCCGAACCCGGAGAATTCACCCGCAGGGCCTTTGTCAACGGCAAGATGGACCTCGCCCAGGCGGAAGCGGTCACAGACGTGATAGCCGCATCCTCCGAAGCCGCCCACAGGGTTGCGATGAACCAGCTCAAGGGCAGGTACTCGTCCGAACTCAGGGACCTTCGCGACCAGCTCGTGGAACTTGCCGCCCTGCTTGAACTGGAGCTTGATTTCAGCGAAGAGGAAGTGGAATTCGCCGGACGGGACAAACTGCGCAGCCTTCTGGACGGAACCGGCGCCCACATAGCGCGTCTAATGGACAGTTTCCGTCTTGGCAACGCTATCCGGAAAGGAATTCCCGTGGCTATCGCAGGTGCGGTGAATTCCGGCAAGAGCACGCTTCTGAACGCCCTTCTCGGCGAAGACAGGGCCATAGTTTCCGACATCCCGGGCACGACTCGCGACACGGTGGAGGAAGTGATGGTGATAAACGGCCTGCAGTTCCGCTTTATCGACACCGCAGGCATACGCAAGGCCTCCGATGCCATAGAGAAGGTGGGAATCGAACGGTCCATGCAGAGCATAGCCAGGGCCGAAGTGGTGCTTGCCGTGCTGGATTCCTGCAGCTCTGCCGAAGATGCCGCCGCTTCGAAGGATGAGATAGCCGCGAAACTCTCCCCCGCCCAGAAACTGATACTTGTGCGCAACAAAAGAGATTTGGTTCCGTCTTTGCCGGCAGGATTCCCCGAGTGCGACATTGAGATTTCAGCAAAGACAGGCGAAGGGCTCGGCGCCCTCAGGAACCTCATCGCCGCCGAATATTCTTCAGGCGCACCCGGCGCCGACGAAAACCTAGTCACCAACCTCCGCCACTACGAGGCCCTCACCCGCGCCTCCGGCGACCTCGCCGCCGTCCGCACCGGCCTCGACAGCGGCCTTTCCACCGACCTCCTCGCCGAAGACCTCCGCTCCGCCATCCGCGAGCTCGGCTCCATCTTCGGCGAAATCACCACCGACGAGGTGCTCGGAAGCATTTTTCGGGATTTTTGCATCGGAAAGTGACGGCCCTCCCAGAGCTAAAAAGTCCACAAAGATTCAAAAACATATTTCTTTGATTTTCAGCGACTTAAACAAGATGCTGAACTTTTTTCATCTTTTTGTTGTTTATCGATTTTTTGTTTATTTTTGTACCACATTTGGACCATCCGTGGTACAAGCACAAATGAAAATTTGCGA